>MGYJ01000001.1 GCA_001801685.1 Gammaproteobacteria bacterium RIFCSPHIGHO2_12_FULL_63_22
AAGCGATACATGTCGAGCGGATCACGGCGCCAGGGCAGCGGCTTGCCATCCACGCTGAAGCGCAGGCCGCCCAACTCGTCGATCGGCCCGCGCGGGCCGTGGTTGCCGGGCAGCCACTGCGGGTAGTACAGGTGCACGGTGCCGGGCTTGACCGGAATCTCTTCACGCACGCGGAAGATACGACGGGCCAGGTCGGTCGCGTCCACGTTCAATGAAAGGATGCCGTCGTAGGGCGTGCTGGCAATGCCGGCATCGGTCGCGGCCTGCGCAGATGAAGCCTGCGGCAGGGCGAGGGCAAAGGTCAGGGCGGAGGCGAGGGCGAGGACACGGCAGGTTCGATTCATGGTTCCGGGGCGGGATGGGGCAGATACCGGATTCTCACATGCCCAGTGTTCGTTTCGCGTCTGCAACGCTGCATCCTTTCCATCGCGCTTGGGTATGGGGTGGCCGGGGCCATGAATCGGGTTCCTTCCGGAGAATGCCATGACCACCACGCAGTCCCTGTTCCAGCCCCTGTCCGCCGGCCCGCTTTCGCTCGGCAACCGCATCGCCATGGCGCCAATGACCCGCTCGCGCGCGCCGGGCAACGTGCCCAATGCCGTGATGCGCGAGTACTACCGCCAGCGCAACGGCGCCGGGATGGTGATCACCGAAGGCACTGCATCGTCCCCGGAAGGCCTCGGCTACGCCCGCATCCCCGGCTTGTTCAACGCCGAGCAGGCCGCGGGCTGGGGCGAGATTGCCCAGGCCGTGCACGAGGGAGGCGGGAAGCTGGTGATCCAGCTGATGCACACCGGACGCATCGGCCACCCGGAAAACCTGCCTGCGGGCGCGACGATGATCGGACCGTCGGCGGTCGCCGCCGTCGGCCAGATCTGGACCGACACCGCGGGCATGCAGCCGCATCCGGCACCGAAAGCCATGGATGACGCCGACCTGACCCGTGTGCGCGACGAATACGCGCAAGCCGCGCGCCTGGCCGTGGCCGCCGGCGCGGACGGCGTGGAACTGCACGCCGCCAACGGTTACCTGCTTGCCCAGTTCCTCAATCCCAAGAGCAATGTGCGCGACGACCGCTACGGCGGCAGCGCTGAAAACCGCCGACGTTTTGTTCTGGAGGTCGTGGATGCCGTGTCGGCCGCCATCGGCGCCGATCGCGTCGGCATCCGCATCTCGCCGTTCAACACCTTCAACGACCTGGCCAGTGGCTATCCCGGCGAGGAAGCCGACACCCTGGCGCTGGTGCGCGAGCTGGCCGCACGCAAGCTCGGCTACCTGCACCTGATCGCGACGCCGGGCGCCGTACCCGACAGCACCGTGCAGGGCGTGCGCGCCGCGTTCCCGGGCGTGCTGATGCTGGCCGGAAATTTCGACCGCGATCGTGCCGAGGCCGCCCTGGCCGATGGCAGCGCCGATGTCATCGCCTTCGCGCGCGGCTTCATCGCCAACCCCGACCTGCCCAAGCGCATGCGCCTGGACCTGCCGCTGGCGAGTTTCGACGCAGCGACCCTGTACACGCCGGGGGTCGATGGCTACAGCGACTATCCGGCCTATGACGCCGAGTCGATCGAGGCTGCCTGAACGCCCCGTTCACGGGCCGCCGCGCTGGAGCAGGAATTCAAGGATTCCGCGCTAGAGTGGCGGCCCAAACGTGGCTGGGTGTCGAGGCTGTAATTTCATGGGCAAGTGGACTTTCAATCGCGCCGGCTGGCTGGCGCTGGCAATGATGTTCCTGGCGGGCTGCGCAACGCAGCCCGACTTGATGCGCCTGTACGAAGGCGTGAGCGATGACCCGAACCAGCCCCCGGTGATCGTGATCCATGGCCTGGCGGGATCCACCCTGGTGGACGCCAAGACTGGCAAACAATTCTGGCCGGGCTCGCTGAGCACGTTGACCTTCAGCAATTACACCGAACTCGCGCAGATGAGCAGCGAGTATCGCGAAGGCGAAGGCCTGGTGCCGGGCGAGTTGTTCGCCAGCGTGGCCGGCGTCGATTTCTATGGCGAGATGCTGCACAGCCTGGAAACCGTGGGTCGCTTCAAGCGCGGCGTGCCCGGGCAGGCCGTCGGGGATGAGCGCCGCCGCTATTACGTGCTGTTGTACGACTGGCGCAAGGACAACCTGCTGGCCGTGCGCAAGCTGCATGCCCTGATCGAGCAGATCCGCAGCGACTACAACGATCCCACCCTGCGCGTGGACATCATCGCGCACAGCAATGGCGGCGTGATCGCCAACTATTACCTGCGCTACGGTCCGCGCGACGTGCTCGACGAAACCACGCCCGCGCCATGGAACGAAGGCGACAAGCGCATCCGCCGCCTGGCCATGCTGGGCACGCCGGTGCTGGGCGCCGTCACCAGCCTGGAGCGCCTGCTCTATGGCACGCGCATGGCCGTGCGCACGGTGCCGGTGGAAGTGATGGTCACTTTCTCCACGCCCTTCCAGGCCTTGCCGCATCCCCTGGTGAAGTCGGTGCTGGACACCAGCGGCAAGCCGCTCGACCTCGACATCTATGACCTGTCGGTCTGGAAGGACCGCAAGTGGGGCGTGTTTTCACCCGAGGTGATGGCGCGTGTGCGCAGTTCCGTGGCCACGCCGACCCAAGGCGAACTGGCGCTGGCCGACGTGCAGCAGACCTTCGCGAAAAACCTCGAACGCGGACGAAAGATGCAATGGGCGCTGTCGGCGCCGGTGCCACAAACCCGCGTGGACGTTTCGGTTTTCGGCGGCGACTGCGAACCGACGCCGGCGCACGCGGTGCAGCTTGAGGAAGCAGACGGCACACGCCTGGTTTTCCGTCCCGGACAGGTCGCAGGCAAGACCCTGCCCGGCCAGCCGAGCATCAGGAACAACGGCGTGGACTTCGAGAAGCTGATGTTCGAGCCCGGCGACGGCCTGATCCCGCGTTCGTCCCAGGTCGGACGCCTGTCGGCGGCCGAAGCAAGCCCGGAGGCGGTGGCGCGCTTCCATCCGCTGCCGGTCTCGCAGACCTTCTTCCTGTGCGAATCGCATGGCAGGCTGACCCACAACCTGTATTTCCAGAACAACCTGCTGTACTTCCTGATGGCCAGGTGAGACCGCGGTCGCAGATCGCGCGATGGACTCCCCGACCGGCCTGCTGCGCAATAGAATGGATCCATGAAGGATCTCCGCGCCCTGCTGATCGACTGCCGCATCGAACTGCGGCGGCTGGTGCGCGACTTCCACAAGACGCCGTTGTGCGAGCGCCTCGACGCCGCGACGCAGGCCTTGGCCAATGCGCCGGCGGAAGATGCGCCGCCACCCGATCCGGCTGCGCCCGGGCAGCGCCAGGTTCGCGAAACATCCAACCAGGTCGCCCTGGCCTGGCAGTTGGTCGCGCGCGATTTGAAATTCACGCATCCGCCCTTGTATGAGGCGATGAGCAAGAAAGTGATGGCGCGCCTCGAAACAAAGACGCTCATCGACCAGGTCGATGAATTGCGCCAGGCCGAAGCCAACGTCGCCGGCTTGCGCCAGCACCAGTCGGAACTTGAAGCGCAGCAAAAAGCCACCGAGGCAGAACGCGATACCTTGCTCGGTGCGCTCGCCGCCGCCGTGCCGCAGTTGAAGGATGGCGGCGACCGCATCGGCGTTGCCCTGGCCCGCATCGATTGCCTGAAGGCGCAGTCGGCGAAGGCCGCGCCGGTGGTCACCGTAGGCACGGTGGCCGAAGAAGAAACGCGCATCCCCAGCGAAGAGCTGATGTCACTGATCGCGGCTGGCGGCCGGCAGTTCACCCAGGCGCAACGCGAGTGGTGCGTTGGCGAGGCGATGGTGTTGTCAGGTTTTCAGTACACGCCGATGGAGCTGATTGAACAAGGCGACGCCAGCATCGCCAGGATCATCGCCGGCGCCCGCAAAAACCACTGATCGAACCGCCAAAGCTAGCCACGCGGCCGGCCCCGCGCTCGCTTTCAGTGAACTGGTCTGCAGTTTTGCCCAGCCACCGCCTGGCAAGGCTGGACAGATCGATTTCAGCGCTCATGATGGGTTCCTGCGTCGACATTCCCCCCAAGGTCGAAAGGCAAGCCTGATCCCCCGTGTCCGCCAGCCCCGCCACCAGTTCGCACTGCCCTTGCGGCAACTTGCGCCCCTACGCCGACTGCTGCGGCCGCTTCCATTCGGGTGAAAACGCCGACACGCCGCAACAACTGATGCGCTCGCGCTACAGCGCGTTCGTCTTGCGCCTGCCCGACTACCTGCTCACCAGCTGGCATCCCGACACGCGGCCGGAAACACTGGAGCTCGCGGACACCGATCAGTTGCGCTGGCTGGGCCTGGATATCCGTTCGAAGCAACTGGGCGCCAGCGGCCTGCGCGCGCGCGTGGAATTCATCGCGCGCTATCGCGAAAGCGGCGGGCCGGTGCAGATGCGCCACGAGATCAGCCGCTTCGTGCGCGAAGACGGTCGCTGGTACTACGTGGACAGCGAATTTCCGCGTCCGCCGGCACCGTTCCCCGATCGCCGCTAAGATTGCGGGCATGACCACGCCCGCCTATCTGTCCGACGACCAGGTTGAACGCCTGTCCGAATTGCTCGAACGCCGCGCCGTGCCCGCGCAGGGATTCAACCTGGAGGCCCTGGACGGTTACCTGTCCGCGCTGGTGGTATCCCCCGGCCCGGAGATTCCCTTCGATGAGTGGCAAGCCGCGGTTTGGGGCGAAGCGCCGCGTTGGGATTCCACCGCGCAGGCGGCTGAAGCCGACGAACTGCTGCGCGGCCACTGGAACGGCTGCAGCGCGCGCGTTCGCCAGGGCGAGGATCCGCCGGAGCATCTCGCGCCATTGTTGTGGTTGCCCGAAGACCCGATGGCCGAACATCCCGATACCCTCGATGTCGGTCGGGACTGGGCGCTGGGTTTTTATCGCGGCGTCGATCTGCGCGCCGAGGCGTGGGACGCGTGGCTCGAGAAGGAGGACTGGATCGACGAGATCTTCGGTCTGCTCGAACGCCTCGCCACGGGCGAAGTGCTGGGCGAGGATGAGAGCGAACCAGCGACACCGCTGACTTATCGCGAGCGGCTGGAAATTACTGCGAGCCTGCCGGCGATGCTGGCTGACCTGCATGAGTACCGGATGGGCCAATCTCCACCTGGCGCGCGGAAATAACTGGCGCCACGCCCAGCTCAACCTGACGCGCCCGGATCAACGCCGCGATGCGCTTGTGCTGTTCCAGCATGCGTCGCACGCTTACCAGCCTGGCCTCGGTGAAAAAGGACCGGTACAGGAGGACATTGGCGAACTTCCTGGTTTTCATGATCTCCGGCGTCGGCGTCGCGTCGGGCGCTGGCTCAAGCCAGGCGATGTTCGCCTTGCCGGTCAGGTTCGGCTGTCGGAACACGTTGCCCATGTCGAGATCGCCGACCAGCAATGGATCGGAGAACAGATAGGTGACCTGCAGTTCATCGGCCTGCAGCCGCGTGGCGCTGGCGACCGCGGCACTGAGCGACTGCAGCTCGGAAACAAGCTTCGGGCTTCGGATCAGGGGCAGCCGGCCCGAGCTCTTCAGGGTCTCGAGCGTGACCTCGCTGATATCGATCTGCGGTAGCAGGAACAGGGCATGCAGAACCAGCTGATCGCGCACGGCGGGATCGAGCTCCATCCCGGGATCGGTTGCGAAGGCATGGAGCTTTTCGCGGGCGACCTGTTGGCGCTCCATGTTGGCGATCAGCGTCTGCAACTTGTCGGTCGAATAATCCACGTCCTCGCGCAGGCCGCTTAGGTACCCGGTCTCGGCCGCCCGCTCGCCGCGCGCCTGGTTCCAATTGTCGACTTGCAGGCCGATGAATACGCCAAGCACGACGATGGCCAGCTCGATCAACACGGACGTCCAGTGCTGGTTCTTCAGGTGCTCGACGATGCGGCGCACGATCACAGTGACCGTACCTTGTTGCTTCGGTCCGCGGCAAGGTTGGCGATCGCGGTTGCAAGATCGGCATGGCGCAGCTGCAATGCCGGCAACAACCGCGGCTGCGCTTTCAATTCCGCTGCCGCCTTGGCGATGCTTTCAGCCGGCATTCCCAGCTCGCATGGGTAATCCAGCTGGTGTGCCAGCGAGGCATAGTCCAGGGCCTTGCCCCTGCGGTCCCCGCATCTTGCCAACAAGGCATCTTGCAACTCGTAGGGAACCGACTCGCGGAACAGGCGACGATATTCGGACTCCTGGGCTTTCGTCGCCGTCGTTTCATACACGTCGGTCGAGAAGAATGAAATGGCCGCATTGCGCAATCCCGAATCGGCAATCAGGCCGATGGTGCCCGTGGATACCAATTCGTCGTAGGTGGCGCGGGCACGGGTGTTGGTCTGGATCTGGGTGGCGCGGTAGGTACTGACCAGGAACTGCTCGTCAGTCATCGGGCGCCGTCCGGACAGCGCGTCCAGCGCCAGCCCGGCATGGATGCGGGCATCTGTGTAGTACTCGATCAACGATTGTTCGCCCCAAAGTTCGTAGAGAATGTCCGCGTGCAAGCGGGTAGTGAATGCGGCCGCCTTGTTCCGCTGCTCGCGCTCCTGGTTCCAGTTGCTTACCTCGATACCCAGGAACACGCCGCCCACCAGCAGGACGAACTCGATGACGATGGCCGTCCAGTTCTGGTCTTTCAGGTTCGCGACAAGTCGGCGAAGGATCATCGGGACATGCTCACTGGCTGACAGCGCAGGTGGTGGCGACAGGGCTCAAGGCGGCAATCCAATTTTCTTCAGCAACGCCGTGAAGCGCGGATCGCCATGCAGGTTGGCCAGCAGCGGATCGGTCTTGACCAGCAGCAGGCCGCCGTCTTGCTGGGCGTGGGCGCGGTCCAGCCACTGGAAGGCCAGGTCGCGCTGTCCGCGCCAGGCATAGGCCACGCCGACTTGGTATGCCCAGCCCGCGGCATGGCCGCGGATCAGTTCGGCCAGGGCCCTGTCCGATTCGGGCGCGCGGCCCAGGCTGTGCAGGACCAGCGCCTCGCAAAACAAGCGCCGGGGAGGATCGGGCAGCCGCTGCGCCGTTGCCAACGCCTTGTCGAGCTTGCCGTCGAGCAGAAGACTCTGCGTCAGGCCGGAGAGGCCGACGGACGTGCCCGGAGCCAGTTGCTCGGCGCGCACGTACAGGTCTTGCGACTGGGCCAGTTGGCCACGCACGCGGAAGAATTGGGCCAGGCTGCTGATGGCGCGCGGCGACAAGGGATCCAGGTCCACGGCCCGATCGAGGGCCCCTTGGGCGTCATCGAACCGGCCCAAGGCGCTGAAGATGTTGCCGGCCTGCTCCTGCACGGCGCTGTCGCCCGGAGTCAGTTCCAGCGCCCGCTGGATGTCGGCCAGCGCACCGGGAAAGTCGAACGCGGTCTCCACCCGGATCCGGGCGCGGGCGCGATAGCCTGCCGCCAGGGCGGGGTCGAGCCGGATGGCGGTCTGCGCATACTCCAGCGCTTTGGCCTGCGCGGCCACGACCTGTCGGGCATCGGTGTAGTCGTAGGAAACTTCGTAGCTCGACTCGGCGAGCTCGGCGTAGGCAGCGGCATAGTCCGGGTCGCGTTTTACCGCTTCGGCAAACGCCGCCATCGCCCCGTGCCAGCCGGTCATGGAGTCCTGACCCATCAGCTTTCGCCCCAGCAGGTAGCTGTCGTAAGCCTGGGTATCGGCACTGCGTTGCACCGCCGGCGCCTGGCCCGGCAGGAGTTTGAGCTTGAGCGCCGCCACGACGTTGTTGGCGATCTCGTCCTGCAGGGCGAACACATCCTTGAACTCGCGATCGTAGGTTTGCGACCAAAGGTGGAAGCCATCCGCCGTGTTGATCAGCTGCGCGGTGACGCGCAGGGTGTTGCCGCTCTTGGCGACGCTGCCTTCGAGCACGGTGGCGACGTTGAGCTTTTCGCCGATGACCCGCAGGTCTTCGTTCCTGCCCTTGAAATGGAAGGACGAGGTGCGGCCGGCGACATGCAAACCCGGCAGTTGCGCCAGCGCATTGAGCAACTGCTCACTCAATCCGTCGGAGAAATATTCCTGGTCCTTGTCCTGGCTCATGTCCACGAACGGCAACACGGCAATGGACCGGGCGCTGACCGGGGGCGTGGTGGGCGCGACGGCGGTTGCCACCGTGGCGGTGGGCGCTTGCTTGCCCGGCAATTCGCGGAAGTACCAGCCCAGCGCCAACGCTGCCAACACGGTCGCAATCGCAAACACTCGCTTGCTGCCGGTGCTGGCGGCATCCACCTTGATGCCTTCGGGCGTGATGTCGAACACCCAGGCCATGACGACGGCGATCGGGAAGCCAAGCAGGACCAGGAAGGTGGTCAGCCGCGGCACCCATTCCGGCAGGTTCAGTTGCGGTGCGACCGTCGCCGCCACCTGGATCACGAGCCAGCCGACCACGGCATAGGCGGCGGCAACCCGGAATACCTTGCGACGCTTGAGTTCGGCGACCAACGACATGCAGCAGCCCCTGTGCCGCGCATCGGGGCGCGGCCTGCCTGGCTTGGATGATGCCAGAGACTGGGACGGCCCATGGAGGCAGGAGGACCGCGACTGTCCAGTCGAACACCCATTCCATCGACCCCGCCTGGTTGGCTGCGCCGGAACGCCGCAGCGGCCGCCGCTCGGTGGACTCATGACTTTCCGCACTGATGCTGTGTGTTGGGACAGTAGGACACTATAGATCCCTTTTGTTCCGAGTCCTCCAGTGAATAAGAAGCTATTTGCCCTGTGTTTTTCCGGAATCCTGTTCGGCACGGCCGCGGTACACGCCGAGATCCCGGTCCTGCGTGAGCGCAATCCGGCGCAGCGCCCGGCGCTGCTGGTTCTGGGCGTTTCCCACTTCGCGAATCCGGGAGCCGACCGGGTGAACGTGAAGTTCGATGACGTGCTGGCGCCGGCGCGGCAAGGCGAGATCGAAGCGCTGGTCGATGCGCTGGCGGCGTACAAGCCGACGCACGTGGCCGTGGAATTTCCCGCCGACCGGCAGGACGAGCTCGACGCGCGCTACCGCGATTACCTGGCCGGGAAGTACACGTTGACGCGCAACGAGGTCGATCAGATCGGCCTCAGGCTGGCCGCCCGGCTCGGCCTGCCGCGCGTCGATGCCGCCGATTGGAACGAGTTCCCGCCAGGCACCGAAGCGGACTTCGACTACATCGTCTGGGCCAACCAGCACAACGAGCAGGCGCGCCTGGAGCGCGTGTCCAGCTCGAGCCGCGCCGCCGCCAAGGAAGCGGAAGCGCTGCTGGCGCGTTCGACCATCGGCGGGTACCTGTGCGCGTTGAACAAGCCCGAGGCCCTGGCGCGCAGTGCGCAGGTCTATTTCGACATCGCGCTGTTCGGCGATGCCAAGGTCAACCCGGGCGCGGTGTACACGGGCAATTGGTATGCGCGCAATCTGCGCGTCTTCGCCAACCTGGTGCGCATCGCGCCGAAACCGGAGGACAGGATCGTCGCCATTTACGGCGCGGGCCACAAGCCGCTGCTCGACCGCTATGCCGCCGAATCGCCGGCGTTCAAGGTGGATGACGCCCGAGAGGTGCTGCGATGCCCCTGATGACGACAGCGAATCTTCGGCTCATGGCGGTGGCGATGTTGGCATTCGCGACATCCGTGAGCGCCGCGCCCGGCGGCGGCGACGCCGCTGCCGCCATGCACCGTCGCGTACTCACGATCGACAGCCACGTGGACACGCCCACCTTCGTGCTTCGCAAAGGGTGGGACATCGGCGAGCGGCATCGTCCGCAAGACGATTTCTCCCAGCTCGATATCCCGCGGATGGAAGACGGCGGCCTGGATGCGGCGTTCTTCGCGGTCTATCTCGACCAGGGCCCGCTGACGCCCGAGGGCTACGAACGCGCGCATCAGCGCGGCATCATGAAGGCCGTCGCCATCCGGGAGGCGGTGCTGAAGCACGGCGATGAACTCGACCTCGCGCTCACCGTCGAGGACGCACACCGGATTGTCGCCTCGGGCCGGCACGCGATCTTCATGAGCATGGAAAACGCCTACCCCGTGGGACGCGATCTGTCGCTCCTGCCGGCGTTCCACGCGCTGGGCGTGCGCATGATCGGCCTCGTCCATGAGCAGAACAACGATTTCGCGGACTCCGCGACCGACGATGCGGGGCCGAAGTGGCACGGCCTCAGCGACGCGGGGCGTGAACTGGTCCGGCGCGCCAACGATCTGGGCATGGTGGTGGACGGCTCGCATGCCTCTGACGAGGCGCTCGACGACCTGATCGCAACCTCCCGCACGCCCGTAATCCTGTCCCACTCGGGCGTGCGTGCCCTGTTGGACCACCCGCGGAATCTCGACGACGCGCGCCTCGAGCGACTCGCGGCCAGCGGAGGCGTAATCCAGATCGAAGCCTATTCGCCTTACCTGGTCGCGACGCCGCGCGATCCCCCCGAACGCGCGGATGCGGAAGATTCGCTGTTGAAGAAGCTGGGAATTACCTCGCTCGGCGAGGCCACGCCCGGGCAGAAGCGCGCGCTGGTTGCGGGCGTGCGCGCCCTCGACCAACGCTTCGGCAAGCCGCGCGCGGGCATCGACGACTTCGTGGCGCAGCTGCTGTATGCATTGCGGCGCGTCGGCCCGGACCACGTCGGCATCGGCAGCGATTTCGACGGCGGCGGTGGCGTTGCGGGCCTGGAAGACGTTTCCGACTATCCCGAAATCACGCGACGGCTGATCCTGGCCGGCTATGACGAAAGCGACATCGCGAAGATCTGGGGAGGCAACGTGCTGCGTCTGGTGGAGCGCGCCCAAGCCGCGGGAAAATCCCGCTAGGCGTGTTCGAGGATGGGCAGCCCCGTTCCCCGGGGCGCGGTGCGAGTGGCGCGCCCGACAGGATTCGAACCTGTGACCCTTGCCTTCGGAGGGCAATACTCTATCCAGCTGAGCTACGGGCGCGTGGTCGTATTCTCGCATGGGGGCCGCGGAGACACTACTTTGGCCGGTTCCAGCCTGAATGCGGGCCCTTGCGATTGCCATAGGGTGAGCCAAGCCACGTACGGCGAGCCCCGCATGTAGCAAAGTCGGGAGGCGGCTATCCGCTCCGCATGACACCAGGCTGGCATGACTGCCGTTCCACCCGGAGACGACATCGACGAGGCGACCCGGCGCGAAGACGAGCGCTGGCGCTACGCGCTGGAAAATGCCGAGGACGGCCTGTGGGACTGGAGCGCGGTCACCGACCGGGTGTACCGGTCGCCACGCTGCCACACCATGCTCGGCTACGGCGTGGACGAGGTCGGCGACACCCTCGAAGCGTGGCGCGCACTGTTGCATCCCGACGACCAGGCCCGCCAACAACAGGCCATCGCCGACCACCTGCGTGGCGGCAGCGGCAATTACAAGGTCGAGTACCGCCTGCGCGACGCCACCGGCAACTGGCGCTGGATCCTCGATCGCGGCAAGGTCATCCACTGGTCGGCGGACGGCCGCCCGGTGCGGGTGATCGGCACCCATACCGACATCTCCGGTTACAAGGAACTCGAGCAGCGCCTGCGCGAGCGCGAACGGCTGCTGGCCGAAGCGCAGCGCGTCGGCCACATCGGCAGTTGGGCGCTCGATACCGCGACCAACGAAGTCTGGTGGTCACCCGAGATGTTCCACATTGCCGGTTGGCCGGAAGGCCAATCCGTGCCCAGTTGGGAACAGCAGCGCGCACTGTACCTGCCTGAATCCTATGCACGGCTGAGCGACGCCGTGGCTCGCGCCCTGCGCGACGGCGTGGGCTATGCGATGGACGTGGAACTGCAACGACCCGATGGCGACCGACGGGCGCTGGAAGTGGTGGCCGAAGTCATCCGCGACGACCTGGGAAGCATTGAACGGCTGGTAGGCGCAGTGCATGACGTCACCGATGAGCGCCTGGCCACGGCCGCCGCGCGCTGGCGCAATAAATTACTCGATCGCATTGCATCGGTGGGAAGGATTGGCGGCTTCGACATGGACGTGGACACCGGCGCCGTGCAATGGACCGATGAAAATTACCGGATTCATGGCGTTGATCCCGCGACGCCCGTGGTGTTGGAGGAATTGCTGGAGCGCTACGACGACAGCTCGCGGCGGCGACTGCTGGAAGCGCTCGCGCGCCTGCAGACCGGCAGTAGTCGCGAGGAATCGGTCGAAGCGCAGTACGTCACCGTCGATGGCCGACGGCTGGTGCTGCGCATCACCGCCAACATCGAGGACGAACCCGGTTCGCGACGACGCATCACCGGGCTCACCCAGGACATCACCGAAGAACGCGAAGCCGGCGAACGCATCGAACAACTCGCGCATTTCGACACGCTGACCGGATTGCCCAACCGCTTCCTGTTCCGGCAGCGCGCCGTCGAGGCGATTCGCGTCGCGCAACGCGCGCAGTTGACGCTCGGCCTGCTGTTCGTCGACCTGGACCGCTTCAAGTACGTGAATGACACGCTCGGCCACGCCGTGGGCGACCTGTTGCTGCAGGAAGTGTCGGGCCGGCTGAAGGCCTGCCTGCGCGGCAGCGACCTGATCGGCCGCCAGGGCGGCGACGAGTTCATGGTGATGCTGTGCGAGATGCGCAAGCCGGAAGACGCGGCGATCGTCGCCGAAAAGATCATCGCCGCGGTTGGCGTGCCGATCACGTTGGGCGATGTGGAGGTACAGGTCGGTTGCAGCATCGGCATCGCCTTGCTCAGCGACAACAATCCGGACATGGAATCGCTGATGCGTGCCTCCGATACCGCGATGTACGCGGCCAAGGAAGCCGGTCGCAATACCTTCCAGTTCTACAACGACAGTTTTTACGAACGCGTGCATCGTCGTGGCTTGCTGGAACAGGAGTTGCGCCAGGCGGTCGCGCGCAAGGAGTTGTTCCTGGTCTATCAGCCGACGGTGTCACTGTCCGGGCAGGGCGAAGTGGTGGGCATCGAGGCCTTGTTGCGCTGGCAGCGCGCGGATGGCGAGCTGCGATCGCCGATCGAGTTCATCCCGATCGCCGAGGACACCGGCGAGATCGTGCCGATCGGCCTGTGGGTGCTGGAAGAGGCTTGCCGCCAGGCCTGTGAGTGGGACGCGACCGGCGTGCGTTTCTCGTCGATCGCGGTGAACGTATCTGCGGTGCAGCTGCGCGACCCCGAGTTCGCCGGGCGCGTGCTGATGATCTGCGCGCGAACCGGCTGGCCGCCGACCCGCCTCGTGCTGGAGCTGACCGAATCGGCCCTGATGCGAGACACCGACGTGCTTCGCCGGACCTTTGCCGTGTTCGAAGAGAACGGCATCAACCTGTCGGTCGATGACTTCGGTACCGGCTTCTCAAACTTGCTGTACCTGCATCGCTTCCCGATCCAGCAGCTGAAGATCGATCGCAGCTTCGTCAGCCAGATGCTGGAAGACCTTCAAGTGGGCGTGTTGACGCAGGCCATCATCAACCTGGGCCATGCCATGGGCCTGACCGTGATCGCCGAGGGCGTGGAAACCGAAATCTCGCTGCGCGCGCTGCGCAACCAGGGTTGCGATGAAGCGCAGGGTTACCACATGACCCGTCCGCTCTTGCCGGCCGACATGGCCACCTGGATTCGTGCGCGAGTCGCTGCCGCCGACTAGCTGCGAGCCAGGCAGCGGCGAATCAGAAAGCGGCGAATCAACTCGGGCGGTACACCGCAGCGTGGATGGTGGACATCACGCTGACCACGAACCAGCCGAAAGGCAGCAGGCTCAACGTCAGCAACCAGGTGATGCCGAACGCCGCGCAGGCGAGCACGAACCAGTTAATCGCCCACAGGATTCGACCCTGCAGCAACTGGCCGAGACCGGGCACGAAGAAGCTGCACAGCGCGGCGATGACGTTGCCGGTGGAACCTTGTCCGTTGCTCATGGCGGTTGCCTGTTTCCCTGGTGGCCTGGAGGGAAGATGCGGCCAAGTGGCCCGCAGTTCAAGTTTGTTAGGCTAGCGCCATGATCATCCACCCCCCCGGCTCGCGGCGCGCCGGCTTCGACTGGCGCGAGCGGCTTCCGCATTACTGGCAACTGATCCGTGGCGACCGTCCCGTCGGCACCCTGCTGTTGCTGTGGCCGACGGCCTGGGCGCTTTGGCTGGCTGCAGGCGGCATTCCGCCCCTGAAGCTGCTGCTGGTGTTCGGCGCCGGCGTCTGGCTGACGCGTTCGGCCGGCTGCGTGATCAACGACTACGCCGACCGCTGGCTGGATCCGCAAGTAGCGCGCACGCGCACGCGGCCACTCGCCACGGGCGCAGTCAGCCCGCGCGAGGCGCTGTGGGTTTTCGTGGCGATGATGCTGGCCGCGTTCGGCCTGGTGCTGCTGACCAATCCCCTGACCATCGCACTGAGCGTGGCGGCCCTGGCGCTGGCGGCGACCTATCCCTTCCTCAAGCGCTACACCTACCTGCCGCAGGCGTGGCTCGGCCTGGCGTTCGGTTGGGGCATCCCGATGGCCTTCGCTGCGGTGCAAGGCCAAGTGCCGGTGCTGGCCTGGCTGTTGTTCCTGGCCAACCTGCTGTGGACCACCGGCTACGACACCTGGTACGCGATGGTCGACCGCGAAGACGATTTGCGCGCGGGCTCGAAGTCCACGGCGATCCTGTTTGGCGACGCGGACCTGATCGCGCTGGCGATTTTGTACGGCGGCTTCTTCATTGCGATGTTCCTGCTCGGCCAACGCGCGGCGTTGGGCGTGAACTACTGGGTGGGACTGATGGTGGCGGCGGGATTCACCGGCTGGCTGTTCGCGATAGGACGCGACCGGCAGCCGGCGAACTGCTTCCGCGCCTTCCTCGCCAACCAGTGGGTCGGCCTGGCCGTATTCGCCGGCATTGCGCTGGAGCTGGCAATGAAACCCGCCGCCTGAGTTGTTCGCCTCCTGGATTGCCTAGGCGCGCGCGATGGTCCAGGCATCCACGCGCTGCACGCCGCCTGACAAAAGCACTCGTGCGCATTCGGCCAGGGTGGCGCCGGTGGTCATCACGTCGTCCACCAAGGCAATGTGCGGCGGCAAGCTTGCGCGGGGACGCAAGGCGAAGGCATCGCGCATGTTGCGCTTGCGTTCGGTGGCGCCCAGTTCGGTTTGTGGATGCGTCGCCCGCCGCCGGACCAACGCGTTCGCGAGCAGGGGAACGCGAGTACCGCGCGCCAAGGCGCGAGCCAGCTCGAGCGCCTGGTCGTAGCCGCGCGTGCGCAAGCGGCTTTGGTGCAAGGGCACTGGCACCAGGGCCTGCGGCAAGTCACCTGGATCCATCGGCCATTGCATCAGGGTCGCCAGCAACTCGCCTGCGGCGAGGTCGCCATGGAACTTGAACCGGGGCAGCAGGCGATCGATGGGAAAGCGGTAGTGCAGTGGACAGAACGACTGGGTGAACGGCGGAGGATCGAGCCGGCAGGCGCCGCAATGTGATTGGCCGACCGTCGCGAGGCCGATCCCGCACTGCCGGCAAGCATGCTGGTTCCACGGCAGTTGCACGCGACACGCCTCGCACAGGTCGAGACCGCCGTGGCCGGGCTCGCCGCAGGCCAGGCAACGCGGCGCCAGCAGGATGCGGCTGAACCGGTGCAGGACGGCGGCGATCAGCATCGGGCATACTCGCTGCCGGCTCCGCGGGAAGGCGCAGCCAAACTTTCATCATCACCAACAGGGGCATTACCGATGACCATTTCCAACGGCGGGCGCTTGCTCGCCTGCAGCCTGCTTTGCGCCGCGATTGCGCTGTCCGGCTGCACGTCCACCAGCTCAACCAAGGCCAAGTCATTGAAGAACAGTTCGACGCAGGCCTCGGGGCTGTCGGATTGCGAACACATCACGGTGATGCCATTCCCGATGCCGGCCAAGCGCCAGAAGGATGCGTCCATCGGCGTGACCTTCGCCCAGGGTATCGAAGCACGCCTGGAGAACGACTTTGGCCCCATCTTCCAGACCGTGGAATACGGCACCGCCGCGCGCGGCCTGGACAAGGAATGCCTGGTGACGGGCAGCATCACCAAGTACAAGCCCGGAAGCCGGGTGGCGCGCGCGATCCTGATCGGCCTGGGCGCAGCGAGCCTGGAAGGCAATGTCGTGGTTAAAGATGCCGCCACCGGCACAGCCTTGCTGAGTGCGCCCTTCGACAAGCTCTGGGCCTGGGGCGGCATCCTGGGCGCCAGCAAGGGCATGGACGACATGGTGACGGAGACCTCGGCATCGGTGGCGGCGACCATTGCCCACGGCAAGGGTTGGAACCCGCCCGCAGGGAAGTAAGCGCGGACAACCGGGGTTCGCGGTACGGGCGGCCGGAGAGCGCCGCCCGTGTTGTCGAGTCCATCACGGTGGTGCCTTTGATTCATTGACACGGGGGCGGGGCCTTACCAGACTGCCCCTCTGCCGCCCCCGGCGCGATAGGATTTTTCCCATGCCTTCTGTCCTCCGTCATGACTGGTCGCGCGACCAAGTGCTGGCGCTGTTCGCCCTGCCATTTCCGGAGCTGATGCACCGCGCCGGCACGGTGCATCGCGAAAATTTCGACCCCTCGCAGGTTCAGGTTTCGACCCTGCTGTCGATCAAGACCGGCGGCTGCCCCGAGGATTGCGCCTACTGTCCGCAAAGCGCGCGCTACAACACCGGCGTCAAGGCGCACAAATTGCTTTCGCTCGACGAAGTGATCGAGAAGGCCAGCCAGGCCAAGGCAGCCGGCGCATCGCGCTTCTGCATGGGCGCCGCGTGGCGTTCGCCCAAGGACAAGGACGTGGCGCAAGTGGCCGAGATGGTAAGCGCGGTGAAGGCCCTGGGCCTGGAAGCCTGCGCGACGCTGGGCATGCTCAGCCCCGACCAGGCCGGCACCCTGAAGCGCGCCGGGCTCGACTACTACAACCACAACCTCGACAGCGCGCCGGATTTTTATGGCGACGTGATCAAGACGCGCGAATACCAGGATCGCCTCGATACCCTGGAACACGTGCGCAATGCCGGACTGAAAACCTGCTGCGGCGGCATCGTCGGCATGGGCGAGACGCGCGACCAGCGCGCGGGCCTGTTGCAGAGCCTGGCCAATCTTCCGGAACACCCCGGTTCCGTGCCCATCAATCGCCTGGTGCAGGTCGAAGGCACGCCGCTGCATGGCACGGCCTTGCTCGATCCGTTCGAGTTCGTGCGCACGATTGCGGTCGCGCGCCTGATGATGCCGAAATCGGTAGTGCGCCTGTCGGCCGGCCGCGCCGAAATGAACGAGGAATTGCAGGCACTGTGTTTCCTGGCGGGCGCCAACTCGATCTTCTACGGCGAGAAACTGCTGACCACCGGCAATCCCGATGTCGAGGCCGACCAGGCCTTGTTCGAACGACTGGGATTGGTGCCGATGCAGGTCGTGCAGGAGTCGGGCACCGTGCATGCCGATGTCCTGCAGGCCACGACCGAAGTCGCCGCCAACGACGTGCGTTCCTGCGCCGCCTGATCCCGGATGCCGCGGGTTCGCCTTACCGACCGGGTACTGGGCGCGCGTGCCGAACGCAGCGCCGCCGCCCTGTCGCGCCCGCGCCGGGTGCTTGAATCGCGCGATGGCGTGCGCGTGCATGTCGGCGGCCGCGACCTGGTCAATTTCTGCAGCAACGATTACCTCGGCTTGTCCCAGCACCTGGACGTGGTCAGCGCGTTCCAGGAAGCAAGCGCATTCCACGGCGTCGGCAGCGGCGCCTCGGCGCTGGTCTGCGGGCATTACGGCGAACACGCGGCATTCGAGCGCGAAGCCGCCGAGTGGATGGGTTATTCACGCGCGCTGCTGATGGGCAGCGGCTACCTGGCCAACCTGGCGGTGATGCAGTCGCTGCTCGGGGATGGCGATGTCTGCGTGCAGGACAAGCGCAACCACGCCTGCCTGATTGACGGTGCGCGACTTGCGGGTTGCGACCTGCGCCGTTATCCGCATCGCGATGCGGAAGCGGCGATGCGCCAGCTGATGTCGCACCGCGATGGCGCGGCGATGCTGGCGACCGACGGTGTCTTCAGCATGGATGGCGACCTCGCGCCCTTGCGCGACCTGGCCATGTTGTCACGCAGCCAGGACGCAATGCTGTACGTGGACGACGCGCATGGCATCGGCGTGATCGGGCCGGAGGGCCGCGGCAGCGTGGCTGTCGCCAACCTGACCCAGGCCGAAGTGCCGTTGCTGGTATTGCCGCTGGGCAAGGCCTTTGGCGGACAGGGCGCGCTGCTGCTCGGCAGCGACGCGCTGGTCGGGCACATCGCCGAAACCGCGCGGCCCTATCTTTTCAGCACCGCCCCCGCGCCGGCAATGGCGGCGGCGATGCGCGCCTCGCTGCGCCTGATCCGTGGCGAACCCTGGCGCCGCGCCAAGCTCGCCTCGCTGATGATGCGATTCCGGCGCACCGCCCTGCGCGCCGGCGTACCGCTGCTGGAATCCTATACGCCGATCCAGCCCGTCCTGATCGGCGACAACGCACGCGCCGTGGCGGCATCGGCGGCCTTGCAGGCGCAGGGCTTCCTGGTCGGCGCGATCCGCCCGCCCACCGTTCCCGAAGGACAGGCGCGCTTGCGCGTAACGCTGAGCGTGCTGCATTCGGAAAACGACATTGACTCGCTCGTTCGGGCGCTCGCACCGATCTGCCACGCCGCCGAAAGCGTCAACGCCTGACATGCAGATAACGGTTCGCGGCAGCGGCCCGCCGCTGGTGATGCTGCACGGCTGGGCGATGCACGGCGGCATCTTCGAACCCTTGAGCGCGAGGCTCGAGTCATCCTTCACCCTGCACGTGGTCGACCTGCCGGGCCATGGTGCCAGCGCGCACAGCGGCGTTCCGCTCACGCTCGATGCCGTGGCGCGCGACGTCGCCGCACGCACGCCACCCGCCATCTGGCTGGGCTGGTCGCTGGGCGGACTGGTCGCGCTGCACGCCGCACAGGCGATTCCAGCGTCGGTGCGGGGCCTGGCGATGTTATGCGCCAGCCCGCGCTTCGTGCGCAGCGAAAGTTGGCTGCAGGGCATGGACGCCAGCGTGTTCACTGGATTCGCCAACGACCTTGCGCGCGATTACCGCGCCACCATCGACCGCTTCCTGATGCTCGAGGCGCAGGGGTCCGACCACGTGCGCGATGACATCCGGTTGTTGCGCGAACAGGTCTTCGCGATCGCATCGCCGGATCCGGCGCGATTGGTGGAAGGATTGGCACTGCTGCAGGAAAGCGACCTGTGCGGGGGATTGCCTACCTTGTCGATGCCAAGCCTGTGGCTCGCCGGCCGTCGCGACCGCCTGGTGTCGCCGGCGGCGATGCGCGCCGCCGCCGCGCTGGCGCCGGGCTCGCATTTCGTCCAGTTCGACCACGGCGGCCACGCGCCTTTCCTGAGCCATGCGGCTGACGTGGCGTCCGCGCTGCTCGAATTTTCGGCGACACTGCGCGCATGAATGCTTCCCGTCCGTCCGTGTTCGACCGCCGCCGCCTGCGCCACAGCTTTGGTCGCGCCGCGGCCGGCTATGCCGAAGTCGCCGTACTGCAACGCGAAGTCGAATCGCGCCTGCTGGAACAACTCGATGCGCTGGGTGACAAGCAACCCTTGCGCATCCTGGACGTCGGCAGCGGCCCGGGCCGCGCCAGCGGCGTGATGAAGGGGCGCTGGCCGAAGTCGCAAGTGATCGCGCTCGATATTGCATTGCCGATGTTGCGACAGGTGCCGCGCAACACGCGCTTCTGGCGTCCGGTGCGCCAGGTCTGCGGCGAGGCGTCGCAACTGCCCTTCGCGGACGGCAGCATCGACGTCATCTTTTCCAACCTGTGCCTGCAGTGGGTGCCGGACCTGCCCGCGGCCCTGGCCGAGTTCCGCCGCGTGCTGCGCGAAGACGGCTTGTTGCTGTTTTCAACCTTCGGCCCCGACACCCTGGTCGAATTGCGCGAAGCTTATCTGCAGGCGGGCGAACGAACGCCGCCGCTGTCGCCCTTCGCCGCCATCCAGCAAGTGGGCGATGCGATGATCGCCGCCGGTTTTCGCAATCCGGTGCTGGAGCGCGACCTGTTCAATCTCGAATATCCGCAGGTGATGGGCCTGTTGCGCGAGCTGCGCGCGATTGGCGCAGGCGATGCACGCGTGCAACGTCCGCGCGGCCTGGGCGGCAAGTCGCGCCAGAAAAAAATGATCGAAGCCTACGAGGCGCTGCGCGAAGGCGAGCGCCTGCCCAGCACCTGGGAAGTGATCAGCGCCTCGGCCCGGGCGCCGGGCGCGGGCACACCGCGCCGCGAGGGCGCGGTGGACATCGCCAGTTTTCCAGCCGACCGGATTCCACGCCGTTCGCGCTAGATTCCCCCCTGCATCGGCCGATCAGAAGCCGTGCTTCACCGACAATCCGCCGCCCCAGTCCGGGCTGCCGTCGGAGAAACCGCTGAGGACATAAGCCTGCCACTTGGTGGAATCGCCCACCTTGTGGTTGTAGAACGCCGTCAGCTCGTTGCGTTCCTGGCTTTTGTCGGAGGCCCGCTGCCGATAGTCGAAGACCGCGCCCCAGCTCGAGGCGTCGTTGAGTTTGTAACTGGCGCCGAGGTTGGCTCCAAACACGTCATCGAGTTGCAGGAATTCCGAATCGCCGAGCATCGCGTAGGACGCACCGCCAAACACGGTCCAGTCGCCGCGAGCCTGGTAGGCGTCGACACCGAGCGTGTAATCGTTCTGACCCGAACCCAGGCCCTGGTCGGCGTCGGCGGTGCCGAATTTCACCTTGCCCGTCAGGTCCAGGCCGAAACCGGTTTTCGGGTTGCTGACCAGCGCGTAGCTCGCCGCTGCCACCACATCACCCAGCCCGGAGGCCGATCCCTCGGTGTCGGTCGTCGGCACGCTCTGGCCATTGCGGCCGCGGCCATTCGGATTGCGATTTTCGGTGCCGCCGAGACCGGGAATCACATTGCCCGAACCGGAAACATTGATGTAGGGAACCGTAAGCTTCAGCGACCACGGTCCGGTGTCATAGCCAAAGATGAAGGGCACCGACCAGATGTCCGTGGTGGTAGTGGCGCCGTACTTGCCGGAGCTGTAATCAAATCCGACGCCGACGCTGCTGCCGTCCGCGCTGGCGCCAGCAGATGCGGCGAGCGCGACGAGCGCAACGGTTGCGAGCCATTGTTTTTGCATAATTCCATTCCTCGGGGGCGAAAGAAGGCGCCGGGCGATGCCCGGCGCGTAATAGACGCGGTATCGACTCAGCTTCGGCGTTCGGGGCGGCTCGGCCGCTCAGGGCGCTCGGCCCGCTCCGGACGCTCCGCCCGTTCCGGACGCTCGGCGCGCGTCGGTTTCTCGGCACGGGCCGGCTTCTCGGCACGCGCCGTGTCGGACTTGC
The DNA here is from genome assembly GCA_001801685.1 of Gammaproteobacteria bacterium RIFCSPHIGHO2_12_FULL_63_22. Lineage (GTDB taxonomy): Bacteria > Pseudomonadota > Gammaproteobacteria > Xanthomonadales > Xanthomonadaceae > Arenimonas. Next base: position 21,274 of record MGYJ01000001.1, read on the forward strand.
CCTTGGCCGATGCCGTCGCGTCGCCCGCCGCGGACTTGCCGGTATGCGATGCGCTCACCAGGGCGCCCAGGTTGAAGCCAAGTTGTTTTGCGATTTGTCCCCAGCCCATGCCATCGGTGCGCATCTGCAAGATGCCGGTGCTGGTGGTCGTGGTGCCGTCGGCATTGGTGACGGTACTGCCCATCAATGCGGCCTGCAGCTGTTCGGCAGTTGCATCGGTGCCGGCCAGGGCCTGGGCCAACGACAAGGTGATGTTGACCTCGCCCCAGCCCATCTTGCCGGTGGTCGGCACGATCGTGGTCGCGACCGTGGTCGTGCTGGTGGTGGTGCTGGTGGTGCCGTCGGGATTGGTGACGGTCGTGGTGGTGGTCACGTCGTTGTTGAGCGTGATCTCGGTGCCGTTGCGCAGTCCATCAACCAGCGCCTGGGCATTGGCCTCGGACCCGGCCAGGTCGGTGTAGGTGCCGACCAGGCGATCCGACGGCACCGACGCTGCGGCTTCGACTTCAGTGTCCGTGGTTGTGGTTTGCGCCTGGGACGGCGCGACAAACGCGGCAGCGAACAAGCTGGCGCAAAGCAGGGGGAGCAGGGGGGATTTGTTCACGAGTTTCTCCGGAAACCTCCGCGCGGTCGGGGGCGCCGGCGGTGGGCCTAGACTCTGTCGCAGCCGCAAGCAACGCGTCAATCCTCAACGGTGCAGGCGCGCCAATTGGCGCTCGCATGTTCAGCGAGAATTCAATGCGCGTTCACCCACTCGGCAGGTTTGCAAACCGCGTCACACTTGAAGCTGAAGGCGATTCAGCTCATTCGGTTTCGAGGAAACGCACGCGCTTTGCGTCGCGACGTGCCTCCACCAGTCCGCGGATCTTCTCGCGCACCGCCTCGGCACCCTGGATGTAGGGCAGCACGATGCCGGGCGAACTTTCGTCCGTGGTGAACAACTGGACGTGGCCCAGGCCGACCATGCGCTCGAAAAATCCCTGCTCGAACTTGGTGTCTCGCACGCGGTACAGCTCCAGGTCCTCGGTGGTCTTGGTCAGCACGCCGCGGGTGAACTTGAGGCGCTGGTCGGACAGGCTGTAGATCGTGTTGCGGGTCTCGAGCCATTTCCATAATGCAACTGGAATCGGAATCAGCAGCAGGCAGGCAATGAACCAGCCGATGTTCTGCCACTGCGACGGATGCCCCGTCCACACGATGCTTTCTTCAGTCATGTCCTGCTCCCCCGGCGTCAGCGCCTAGTCAAGCATGCGCCCGGCAAGCTGACAACGACCTGAGCCTACTGCGCCGCGATGGCGCTGAAGCGAATCTCGTCCAGGTCCACGTTGCCACCCGACAGCACCAGCCCGACCCGCTGGCCGGCAAAGATGTCGCGATGGCGAAGCACGGCGGCCAGCACGGTCGCGCAGGACGGCTCGATCATTATCTTGAGGCGCTCCCACACCAGCCGCATCGCGGCCATCGTTTCGGCGTCGTCCACCAGCAGGACCTGCACGCCGTGCTTGCGCATCAGTTCGAAATTCAGCGGGCCGATGGTGGCGCGCAGGCCGTCGCAGATCGTGTCGGGCACGACATCGAGCACACGCGAGCCCCGGCGCAGCGACTCGTAGGCATCGGCCGCGCCGGAAGGTTCGGCGCCAATCACGCGGATGCTTTGGCCGCAGCCAGCGACGGCCAGCGCGGTGCCGGATACCAGTCCACCGCCGCCCACCGGCGTCACGATCATGTCCAGTGCGCCCACTTCACGAATCAGCTCGAGCGCCGCCGTGCCTTGGCCGGCGATCACCGCGGGGTCGGTGAAGGGATGCACGAGCCGGGCGCCGGTGCGCTGGCCGATGTCGGCCGCCATCGCGTCGCGCGCAGCCTGGGTCGGCGCGCACTCGTGCACGGTCGCGCCAAAGGTACGGATCGCCGCGACCTTGGATCGCACCGCGCCAGCCGGCACCACCACGTGCGCGGCGATGCCGCGGGTGTGTGCGGCCAGGGCCAGCGCGGCGCCGTGGTTGCCCGACGAATGCGTGACGACGCCTCGCGCGGCTTCATCGTCCGACAGCGACCACACCGCGTTGCAGGCGCCACGAAACTTGAACGCGCCCACGCGCTGGAAGTTTTCGCACTTGAAATGCAGCTCGGCGCCGGCCAGCGCATCAAGCGAGTGCGACCGCAGCACCGGCGTTACCTGCGCGTGGCCCGCGATGCGCGCGGCCGCGGCCAGTACATCGGCTTGGGATAAAGTTCTTGCATCAGTCACTCTTTCGCTCCTCGCGATTGCCCAGCAGGCTGCTCAACGCCGATCCCAGCACGACCAGTGCCGCACCCACGTAACCCAGCGCACCGACGTGTTCGGCGGCAACCGCGCTCGGCCACAGGCCGTGCACGATCGCAATCACGCCCAGGCTCAGCAGCGGCGTCGTGGCCAGGATGGTGGACACCCGCGACGCCTGCCAGTGCGCCAGCGCTTCCGCGAATGCGCCGTACGCCACCAGTGTATTCAATGCGCAGTAGGCCAGCAGCCACCAGGCCTTCGCGTCCAGTTTCAACAGCGCCGCCGGATTCGCCAGTGGCAACAGCAGCACGCTGGCCAGCAAATAGATGAAGAGCATGATCGCCGGCGACGTGAGGCGCATCAGCAGCTGTTTCTGGATCAGGGCGTACGCGGCCCAGACGATCGCCGCCAGCACCACCAGGCTTGAACCCAGGGCATATTCGCGGGCGCTGGTCAGTGCGTGCGACGACTGGTCGCGGAAGAACACCAGCAAGCCCGACACGATGATGGCCAGGCCCAGCCTGGCCCCAGGCATAACGTTCGCGAAAGATCACGATGCCGCCCAGGGCCATCAGCAAGGGCGCGAGCTGGATCAGCAACTGGGCGTTGCCGGGCGTGGTGTGCTGGACGCCGAGCAGATAGAAGACGTAGTTGCCGATCAACAACACGCCGGCCAGCAACAGAAGATGCCAGCGTGATCGGCCCAGGCCGACAAACTGCCCCAGCCCGCCGCGCATGCCCAGCCAGGCGAGCATCACGCCGCCCGCGATGACGAATCTGAACCAGGTGAGCGTGTACGGGTCGAGCGACTCCAGGGTGATCTTCAGCGCGACCGGCAAGGTGGACCAACACGCCGCCGTCACCAGCGCCAGCAACAAGCCGAGTTTCCAGCGGCCCGAGGCCTGGTGCATGCCCATGTGCGATCCTGTCTGCGAAGGCCAAGCACATTAGCATTCGAGGGGTCCGGATTAAGCGCCAATTCACCGCGCAACACCGAGACTCCGAAATAGAACAAGGGGTGCATCATGATTTTCGGGCGAGCGGTAATCATCCTTGCGCTGTCGCTGGGGCTCGGCGCGTGCGCCACCTATTACGACGACGGCGTGCGTTACGAGGACGGCAGCTACTACTCGCCGGGCGATGCCGGCCGCGGCGATTACTACTACGCGCCCGAGCCCAGCTACAACCGCTACTACTACGACGAGTTCGACCGCTTCTTCTTCGACTCGTCCTATTACGGCTTCGGTTCGTTCGGCGGTGGCTGGTATGGCTCGCCGATCTATTCCTATGGCGGCTACTGCTCGGTGCGCTATCGCTATTGCCCGCCGTTCGGTTATTACGATCCGTTCTTCGACCCGTTCCCGCGCTTCGGCCTGCAGATCTCTTTCGGCAACCGCTGGTACTACCCGTACGACTACGGCTATGGCCACGGCTATGACTACCGCCATCGCGCGCCGCCGCGTCGCCGGCCCGGCAATCCGGCCACGACGCCTGCGCCCGACGCCGGCGCTCCCCGGGCAGAAGCACCGGACCAGCCCTGGATTCCGCGCCCGGTGGACGAACGGCCGCGCCGCGAGCGGCCGCGCCGCGACCCGATGGCCGATGACGGTGCTTTCGTCCCGGACGCCGACCGGGAGGTCATCGACCCGGCGGTAGGGGATGACGCAGCCGACGCACCTGTCCGCCGTTGGCGTGGACCGGCGCCCCGGCCGGCGAGCGCGACGCCCAGTCCGGCTCGTCCGCCCAGTGCCGAACCCCGGCGCAGCAGCCCGCCGCGTAGCGAGGGCAGCAGCGATGGCGATGCCTCGCCGCGCCGGCGCAGTCGCAGCAGCGACCGCGACGATGACGGCAACTGACCTTTAGCGTCGGTTTTTGACCCAAGCGGACGCGCCGGCAACCCGTCCGGCGGCAAAATCCAGGCAAAAAAAAGCTGGGAGTTCCCCCCGGAACTCCCAGCCAGCATTCCCACGCGAGCCTTGAAGGATCTTGCGATCCGTCGACGCCCCCCGGCGTTTGGCCGCGTTGGGTGCATGGAACCTTAAGCAGGGATCGTGCCAACTTTCCCTGTTGCTGGCCCGACAACCCAAGCTGCGCGACAATGGCGCCCCCATGACCCTGCCCTCGCACAAATTCGATGTCATCGTGATTGGTGGCGGCCACGCCGGCACCGAGGCGGCGCTTGCCTCCGCCCGGGCGGGTGCGCGCACGCTCTTGCTCACGCACAGCATCGAAACCGTCGGCCAGATGAGCTGCAACCCGGCCATCGGCGGCATCGGCAAGGGCCATCTGGTGAAGGAGATCGATGCCCTGGGCGGCGCGATGGCGCATGCCGCGGACGTCGCCGGTATCCAGTGGCGGACCTTGAATGCTTCGAAGGGTCCGGCCGTGCGGGCGACCCGCGCACAGGCCGACCGCGCCCTGTACAAGGCGGCGATCCGCCGCATCGTCGAAGCACAGCCCAACCTGTCCCTGTTCCAGCAAGCGGTGGATGACATCGTCATCGACGCGGGCGAGGTGCGTGGCGTGCTTACGCAATCGGGCCTGCGTTTCGACGCCACCGCCGTGGTGCTGACCGCGGGCACGTTCCTGGCCGGCCGCATCCATGTCGGGCTGAGCCAGCACGACGGCGGTCGGGCCGGCGATCCGCCGGCGACGACGCTGGCGCATCGACTGCGCGAAGGCCCGTTCTCGGTGGCGCGGCTCAAGACAGGTACGCCGCCGCGGATCGACGGCCGCAGCATCGACTATTCGCAACTGGCCGAACAAGCCGGCGACCAGCCGATTCCCGGTTTCAGTTTCCTGGCCACGCCGGACCGCCATCCGCGCCAGGTCTCGTGCTGGATCACCCATACCAGCGAGCGTACCCACGACATCATCCGCGGCGGGCTCGACCGGTCGCCGATGTATTCCGGCACCATCGAAGGCATCGGCCCGCGTTACTGCCCGTCCATCGAGGACAAGGTGGTGCGCTTCGCCGACAAGGACTCGCACCAGATCTTCATCGAACCCGAAGGGCTCGACACCTACGAGGTGTATCCGAACGGCATCTCCACGTCCCTGCCGTTCGACGTGCAGCTGGCCCTGGTGCATTCGATCAGGGGCCTGGAAAACGCGCACGTGACGCGGCCCGGGTATGCCATCGAGTACGACTATTTCGATCCGCGCGGCCTGAAGTCCTCGCTGGAAACCAAGGCGGTGCAGGGCCTGTTCTTCGCCGGACAGATCAACGGCACCACGGGTTACGAAGAAGCGGCGGCGCAAGGATTGCTGGCCGGACTCAATGCCGCGCGCCACGTGCAGCAGCTGCCCGCCTGGAGCCCGCGTCGCGACGAAGCTTACCTGGGCGTGCTGGTGGACGACCTGGTCACGCACGGCACCACCGAGCCCTATCGCATGTTCACCTCGCGCGCCGAGTACCGCCTGCAGCTGCGCGAAGACAACGCCGATGCGCGCCTGACCCCGGTCGGCCACGACATGGGCCTGGTGGACGAAGCGCGCTGGGCCGCATTTTCCCGCAAGGCCGATGCGGTCGCTGCCGAGACGGGGCGCCTGGCCGCGATCTGGGCCGCCCCGAACGGCGCCCTCGCCAGCGAACTGGAGGCCAGCACCGGCGTCTGCCTGACCCGCGAAGCGACCGCCCTGGACCTGATGAAGCGGCCCGGGCTTGGTTACGCCGAACTGATGTCCCTGGCCAGCCTCGGCCCCGGCACGGATGACCCGAAAGTCGCCGAACAGGTAGAGATCAGCGTCAAATACGCAGGCTACGTGGATCGCCAACGAGACGACATCGCTCGCCAGCGGCGCCACGAAGACACCCGCTTCCCCGAGGACTTCAGTTTCCGGGGCATCCCCGGCCTGTCGGCGGAACTGCAGGGCAAGCTCGACTCGGTGCGGCCCGAAACCCTGGGCCAGGCCCAGCGGATTCCCGGCATGACCCCGGCCGCCCTGTCGCTGCTGCGCATCCAGCTGGCCCGGCGTCGCCAGGTCGCCTGAGCTGCCCGCAGCCCGGTCCGTTGGCCCGTAGGGATACCGCCGCTCCATTCCCTATGGTATGGATTCGCGACTTGGTTTAATGTGTTCTTTACATTCGGCGGGGTTTCCGTCGAAGCACCATGCTTGGCTGCGGGGAGGGGGTGCCCGGTTCGTGCAAAACGAACCAGGCATTAGTCACCGGGCGGCGTGGTCGGTAGTTCAATCCGTCCTCAGGAGTTCCACCATGCCCCGCACCAAACTTCTTGTCAGCGCACTTGCGCTCGCCCTGGGCGGCGTGTCCGTTGCCCAGGCGCAGAGCTTCTCTGGCGTCATCACTTTCGGCGACAGCCTGTCGGATGCCGGCAACGTCGCGCTGGTCGACGGCAATCCATTCACGCCGCCGGGCTCGAGCTTCACCACCAATCCCGATTCGGTCTATGCGGAAATCGTCGCGCAGGCGTTCGGCTTCACCGGCACCAATTCGCTGTCGGGTGGTAGCAACTACGCATACGGCGGCGCCTGCGCCCGCGCCAACGGCGCGACCTTCACTTGCGTCAACTCGCCGGGCAGCTTCTCGCTGACCACGCAGTTGGGCGGCTACCTCGCCGCCAATGGCGGCGCCGCCGACCCGAACGCGCTGTACATGATGTGGGGCGGCGCCAACGACATCTTCACCGCCGCGGGCAACCCGGCCACCGCGCAGCTCAACACCGGCATCGCCGCACAGACCATGGTCGGCCTGATCGGCGCGCTGCAAAACGCCGGCGCGCGCACGATTGTCGTATTCAATCTCCCTGACCTGGGCCTGACCCCACTCAACGTCGGCACGCCCGGCCAGGCTGGCGCCACCGGCCTTGCCTTCGTTTACAACAGCACCTTCAACGCCGGCCTGGCAACCCTGGCCGACGGCATCGTGCCGATCAACACCTACCTGTTGATCAACGAAGTCGTGGCGTCGCCGTCCCTGTATGGCTTCACCAATGTCACCGGCACGGCCTGCGGCACGCTGTCGGGCTCATTGGCCTGCGGCCCAACCGGCGACCCGAACTACTTCTACCATTACGCCAACGGCAACAACGCAAGCTACCTGTTCGCCGACGGCGTGCATCCGTCCGGCGCCGCGCACGCGATGCTGGCCAGCGTCGTGTTGTCGACCTTGTCGGCCCCGGGTGAAGTGTCGATGGCCGGCGAAATTCCGCTGCAGGTTTACGACGACCAGAGCCGCACCATCAATCGCCAGATCTTCGGCGCCGGTGGCCGCGACGTCGGCACGACCAACGTGTACGGCGCCGTCAACATCGCTCGCCAGGAATTCGAAGCCTCGGCCAACACCAGCTCGATGGACAACGACCTGTTCTCGCTGACCTTTGGCGCCGATTTCCGTTCCAGCGAAACCTTCAGCTTCGGCGCCGCGGCTACCTTCGGCAGCTCCGACGGCGACGTTGGCGGCAGCAGCATCGAAAACAAGCAAGTGTTGTTGACCGGCTATGCCGTCGGTCATTTCGGCAAGGGTTATGTCAGCGGCTCGATCACCGGCGGCAGCGCCAACCTCGACATCGTCCGCCACATCGCGCTCGGCCCGACCGTGCGTGATGAAGTCGGCAACACCAGCGCCACCCACACCGGTGCAGAACTCGGCGCCGGCTTCAGCTTCGGTGACGACAGCTTCCGCCACGGCCCGTTCGTCAGCGCTACCTGGCAGAAGGTCGATGTGCAGGGTTATGCCGAAGACGGCCTGCGCTCGACCGCGATGTACTTCAGCGACTTCAATCGCAAGTCCACCGTGGCACGCATCGGTTACCAGGCCCAGGGCGACGCCGGCGGCTTCCAGCCCTTCGGCCGCGTGGCCTGGGCGCGTGACACCCAGGACCGCGTGACCCGCGTGCAGGCAGGCAGCAACACGATGAACGGCCACTTCACCCTGGACGGTTTCCCGGGTGCGGAAGACTGGATCGAAGCCGAGCTGGGCATGGAGTACGCCGTCAGCGACAGCACCAATGTGTCGCTTAGCTACCGCGCCCGCCTGAGCGACGATACCCAGGACCTGAAGGCCTTCAACCTCGGCTTCCGCAAGGAGTTCGGCGCGGCCGCAGCCCCAGCGCCGGAGCCGGTGGTCGAGGAGGTCGTGCAGACCACCTGCGCGGACCTTGACGACGACAGCGATGGCGTCAACAACTGCAACGACAAGTGCCCGACCTCGCCGGCAGGCGAAGCGGTCGGCGCGGATGGTTGCCCGGTGCCGGCCGCAGAGCCGGAGCCGGTCATGGAGTCGAAGCCCTTCCGCAACTGATCGGGCTCGGGCCGCAGCGCGGCCTGGAATGAAAAACGCCACCTTCGGGTGGCGTTTTTTATGCGGCCTTCACCACCTGGTCGCTATGAAGGGCGGTCAGCCCTGGCCGACAGGCTGTCAAAACGCCCTGAGCGGGACGAGCGGGGTTGAACAGCGGCGATTATGGGCGTATGTTAAAAATTGATTATGCGCGCCCGGAGAGGGGTAGCCGCCTCTTCTGCCGGTGCCAGGCGCCAGGCCGTTTTACCGTCGCGACAGAAACTATTCCAAAGAAGCAACTTAATTCAAGGGGAAGCATCCGATGAAGAAGAAACTCATTGTCACCACGATCAGCAGCGCACTCGCGTTCTGGGCACTTTCCGCAACCGCGATGGCGCAGGACACCGCCGCCACGACTGAGGAAGAGGCCAAGAAAGCGGCCCAGCTCGAGAAAGTCGTCGTCACCGGTTCGCTGATCCCGCAGGCGCAGCAGGAAACCGCATCGCCGGTGACCACCATTACCGCCGAGGACATCCAGAAGCAGGGCTATCGCAACGTCTCCGACGCCTTGCGCGCGCAGCCGCTGGCCACGGGCTCGGTGCAGGACAACCAGTTCACCAACGGCTTCACCCCCGGCGCCACCACCATCAGCCTGCTCGGCCTGGATCCCGGCTTCACCCTGATCCTGCTCGACGGTCGTCCGCTCGCCGACTATCCGCTGCTCTACAACGGCCAGAGCAACATCACCGACCTGTCCACGATTCCGACGGCGATGGTCGAGCGCATCGACATCCTGCCGGGCAACCAGTCCGCCATCTACGGTTCCGCAGCGATCGCCGGCGTCGTCAACATCATCCTGAAGAAGCGCCTCGAAGGCACGCAGATGAGCCTGCGCCTCGGTGGTTACGATGCGGGCGGCGGCGACAACCTGCGCTTCCAGCTGACCGGCGGCAAGACCTGGGATTCGCTCGACCTGACGTACGGCATGCAGTACTCGACCCAGGATGCGATGTTCGGCTACCAGAACCCGTGGTACGACTCGACCAACGACAATCCCAACCCGAACGCACGCTTCGGTTCGCGCACTTTCATCATCCTCGACGGCTTCACCGGCCAGTACATCACGCCCACCGCCGAACAATGCGGACGCCTGTCCGAGAATTTCTACGGCACCACGCAGCTCGATTTCCGCCCCGGCTCCGGCACCTTCTGCGGCAGCCGATTTGAAGTCGGCAACACCAGCTTCCTCAACAAGGAAGACAGCATCAGCGGTTACATCAACGCCAACTGGACGATCAACAGCAACGCCGAGGCTTACGCCAGCCTGCTCTACAACGTGCATGAAACCACTGCCAGCAGCAGCTCGCGCTTCTGGGTGCCGGACGTCAATGGCAGCTTTGGTTACATCTGGGATGATCGCGATTTCTCGCTGAACCTCTACCAGCACATCTTCTCGCCCGAAGAAACCGGTGGCCCGCAGGAACAGATCCTGAAGTCGAAGTCCTTCAACTTCGCGGCCGGCGTGCGTGGCACCTTCGGCGAATCGACCTGGGACTACGACGCCTACTACAGCCGTTCGCAGTTCAACATCACCGATTCGCAGATGTGGCCGCTGACCAACGACATCGAGGATTTCTTCCGCGACCAGTTCCTCGGCCCGCAGCTCGGCACCTATTACGGCTATCCGGTCTATCACCCTGACCAGGACGCCTACTACCAGTCGCTGACCCCGGATGAGTACGCCAGCTTCCTGGACGAGATCCGCACCAAGTCCACCACCTGGACGCACAACGTGAACTTCCAGGTGACCAACTCGGAACTGTTCGAACTGCCGGCCGGTTTCGTCGGCATGGCGGCGCTGGTACAGGCCGGCCACCAGGTCTGGAACAACCCGACCGACCCGCGCGTGCTGGCCGGGGATTTCTGGGGCATCACCGGTACGCAGGGCGCCGGCAAGCGCGACACCGCCGCGGTGGCCGTCGAATTCCGCGTGCCGATCTTCAGCACGCTGACCGCCAACCTGTCGGCACGATACGACAAGTACAAGAACATCGATGCTGGCGACGATGCCCGGGCCACCTACAAGCTGGGCCTGGAATACCGTCCCACCGAGACCTTGCTGGTGCGCGGCAACTACGCCACCGCCTTCCGCGCGCCTGACATGTCCTACATCTACGCGGGCGACAGTGGCTTCTTCAGCAGCGCGACTGACTATTTCCGTTGCGAAGAAGCCGGCCAGAATCTCGAGACTTGCACATGGAACCCGGCCAACTTCCAGGGTCGCCGCATCGGCAACCCGGAGCTGAAGTCGATCACCGCCGAATCGTTCGGTTACGGCTTCGTCTGGTCGCCCAGCCGTCGCTTCGACCTGCGGGCTGATTACTACAACGTGTCGATCGACAATGAAGTGGCCGACCTTCCGGCCAGCCTGATCCTGTTCAACGAAAACGAATGCCGCCAGGGTCGGCAGGACATCAATTCGCCGTCCTGCCAGGACTTCATCTCGCGCGTTGACCGCAACCCGCCGACCGGCTTCCAGCCCAACGCGATCCAGTTGATCCGCACCAACCCGGTCAACATCGCGTCCGAACGCGTCTCGGGCATCATCGCCGCGACGACGTTCCGTTGGGGCGGCGGTCGCAACGGCAACTTCGAGCTGGGCTTCAGCTACAACAACACGCTCAAGCACGAGTACACGCGCTTCCCCGGCGACCCGGTGATCGACGTGCTGGGTTCTCCGACCTTCTCGAGCGAGTTCAAGACGGTGGCCAGCGGCGACTTCAGCTGGGAAATCGGCCGCTTCAACGCCAACGTGCATGGCACGCGCTACGGATCGACGCCAAACTACGCCGCGCAGCTCGGGCTGCCGGCCATCAATGGCACGCCGGCCGGTGACATCGCCCCGTACATGTTGTTCAACCTCAACCTGGGCTATGAAGTCACCGACAACAGCAGGCTCGAGCTGACCGTCAACAACCTCGGCAACCGCAAGCCGCCGCAGGACCTCAGTTGGACGGCCTATCCGTACTACAACATCTTCAATTACAACGGATATGGTCGCGCGTACTGGCTGCAGTACTCGATCGACTTCGCGCCCAAGTAAGGTCGACGGGCAAGGTCCCTCGGGATAGCGATTGGAAAGGAGCCGGCGATTGCCGGCTCTTTTTTTGTGACGACTAGCCCTGTTGCAACGCGCGTTGCAGCGGTTCCAGCTGCGCCTCGTAGCGCCGCCATTCCTGCAGCGACCGGGTGTGGATGGGCTCGCGGACCTGCGCGCTGCTCAGCGTCGCGACCGGCGCGGCATTGCGCGTCGTGTCCACGCAGCCAGGCTCGAAGTCCAGGCCGCAATAATCGAACAGGGCGCGCGCAGTCGCATCGGTGTCCTGTACCAGGCCGGCATAGGCCACGTCGTGGATGGCGCCCGGCATCGCCTGGTGCCAGTGGTCCATCAGCCGGCGGTACTGCGCATGGTGCGCGGCCAGCGCATCGAGGTCATAGCTGTACGCAAACGCATCGCCGAACAAGGCGCGATAGTTCGAGAAACACAGGTCCATCGGATCGCGCGACATGTGCACGATGCGCGCCTGCGGCAAGGCCAGGCGGATGAAGCCCGCCAGCATGTAATTGGGCGGCAGCTTGTCCACGTACCAGCGCTTGCCGTTGGCGCGCCATTGGGTTTGCTCGAGATAGCGTCGGCCAAGTTCGGCGAAGTCGATCCGCGCGGCGCTGGCGACCAGTGCTTCGTCCAGCACGCGATGTCCGTGCAGGTCCGCCGTCCAGCGCCACTGCCGGGAAAAATCGGCAAGCTCGCCGGCCGGCGTCACTTGCGAATGATTGCCGAGGATGCGTTCGAGCAAGGTCGTGCCTGAACGCGGCATGCCGACGATGAAGATCGGCATCGGGCCTTCGAAGCGGTGCTCGCGCGCCTGCAGGAATTGCGGCGTGCAGCGTTCGATCACCGCATCGAACAGGCTTTGCTCGAGCTGCGGCTGGTGCTTCAGGCGCTCGTGCATCACGGCGTTCGCGCGCTGCAGCGCGGCCCAGGCTTCGTCATTGCGGCCCAGGTCTTCGAGTTCCTTGTACTGGGCGAATTCGAAACCGGCGTGGTCTTCGGTGCCGGCGGGCACTTCGGCCAGGCGCTGGCGAATGAAATCCAGGTGGTTGTCCTGCGCGGTCCACTTGCGCAACCGCGCCAGCGTGAGCGAGGCGCGGCCGAACGTCGGGCCCATGCGCAGGCAGGCCTCGAGTTCGCTTTCAGCCTCGCCGACGCGGCCATTGAACTGCAACTGGATCGCCCGGAAATAGCGGAAGTCGGGATTGTCGAAGCCCAGCGCACGCGCGCGATCCATCAGGGCGAGCGACTCTTCGTGCAGGCCCAGCCCCTGGTAGATATGCGCCAGGCCGGCCAGCGCCGGGGCATTGCGGGTGCGCGCCACTTCCGGATGCGCCATGCAGGCGCGTGCGGCATTGATCTCGCCGACCTTCACCAGGCATTGCGCCACGCGGCAGATCATGTCGGCATCGTCGGGCAAGGCAAACGCCGCGAACTTGGCTTGCTCCGCCGCGCCGCGAACACCGCCCTGCGCGAGCAGGACGCTGGCCAGCAACAGCCGTGCCGGGATATGCCAGGGGGACAGCTCGACCAGTTTTTCGAACGACGCCTGCGCGGCGGGAAGGCGGCCAGCACGGATATGCTGCTGGCCCGATTCCCACAGTTGCCGCGCCGGGTCGGGGCGATTCATGCGTTGGACAATTGCTCCACCGCGGCGACCGCGGCGAAACGATCCGCCAGGCGACGCAGCAAGGCGAGGCGGTTGCCGCGCACGGCGGCATCGTCGGCCATCACCATCACGCCATCGAAGAAGGCATCCACCGGTTCGCGCAACTGCGCCAGCCGACGCAACACGCCGAGGTAATCGCGCGCGGCCAGCAGGGGCGTGGTGTCGTTGATGGCTTCGGCCAGGGCGGCGTCCAATGCTTTCTCTGCGGGCTCGACCAACAAGGCGGCATTGATGCTGTCGGGCACCACGCCTTCGTTCTTGCGCAGGATATTGCGGATGCGCTTGTTGGCAGCCGCCAGCGCCGGTGCTTCGGGGAGCTTGGCGAATTCAGCGATCGCCTTCAGGCGCTGGTCAAAATCAGCGAGTGATTCGACGGCATCACCCAAGGTCGACACGGCATCGAACTGCGCGTTGCCCAGGCCCTGGTCGCCGTAGTAACTGCGCAGGCGTTCGATGATGAAACCGGCGAGTTCTTCGGTGGCGGCCGGATCGGCTTGGCCAACACCGGCGTTGGCCAGCGTCAGCAGCGGACGCAGGGCGCAATCGATCTGCCCTTCCACCAGCGTGCGCGCCAGGCCCAGCGCATTGCGACGCAGCGCGAACGGATCCTTGTTGCCGCTCGGCTTGAGTCCGGCGGCGAAACCACCTGCAAGGGTATCGAGCCGCTCGGCCACGGCCAGCACCTGCGACAACCGCGACGGCGCGATGGCGTCGCCGCCAAAACGCGGCAGGTAGGCATGGTCGATGGCATCGGCCACGTCGCCGGTTTCACCAATCGCGGTCGCGTAATAACGACCCATGATGCCCTGCAGTTCCGGAAACTCACCGACCATGCGCGACTGCAGGTCGGCCTTGGAAAGTTGCGCGGCGCGGCGCGCCATTTCCGCATCCACGCCGACCTGGTGGGCAATGGCCGACGCCAGCGTCGCCACGCGGTCTGTCTTGTCAGCGTAACTGCCCAGCTTCTGCTGGTAGGTCACCGAGGCCAGGCCCTCGCGCATCGATTCGATGCCCTGCTTGAGGTCTTCGTCGAAGAAGAACTGCGCGTCGGCGAAACGCGGGCGGATCACCCGCTCGTAGCCCTTGCGCACTTCGGACGGATCGGACGATTCAATGTTCGCGATGCCAACAAAGTGTTCGGTCAGGCGATGTTCGCGATTGAGCACCGGGAAGAATTTCTGGTTCGACTCCATGGTCGAGATCAACGCTTCGTGCGGCACGCGCAGGAACTGCGGCTCGAAACTGCACAGGATGGCGCGCGGCCACTCGACCAGGCAGCTCACTTCCTGCAGCAAGGCTTGCGCAACGCGCGCCACGCCATCGGCGCGCGCCGCGGCGCTTTCGATTTCCTCGCGCACCCGGGCCAACCGTTCGACCGGATCCACCAGCACGTAGGCCTGGCGCATTGCGTCCACGTAATCTTCCGGCACCGAAATCCACACCGGCTTGCCATGGTGGAAGCGATGGCCGCGGCTCATGCGGTCCGAGCGCAGGCCCAATACTTCGGCGTCCACGACATTTTCGCCGAGCAGCACCAGCAACCAGTGCGCCGGCCGGACGAAGGCGATATCGCGATTGCCCCAACGCATCGGCTTGGGAATCGGCAACGCCTTCACCGCCTCGTTGATGATCTCGGGCAGCAGGTCGGCCGTGGCCGCGCCCGGTTTTTCAGTGCGCGCGACGAAGCGTTCGCCCTTGCCGTCCGTAACGGTCTGCAGCTGCGAAATCTCGACACCGTTCTTGGCGGCGAATCCAACCAGTGCCTGGGTCGGCTGGCCCTGGGCGTCGAGACCGATGTTCTTGTACGGGCCGAGCGAATCACTCTTCTGCGTGGGCTGTTGCAGCGCGACGGCGGGCAGCAGTACGGCCAGCCGACGTGGTGAATACAAGGGCGCCGCGCCGGTGCGATCAAACTCCACGCCACGTTTTTCCAGACCGGCGCAAACGCCATCGAAAAAAGCGCGCGCCAATTCCGGCAGCGCCTTGGGCGGCAACTCTTCCGTGCCGATTTCGACCAGCAGCGATTTCATGTCAGCCATGGGCCACGTCCTTGGCCGTTGCGTCGGCTGCATTCCTTGCCAGGCCGGGGAAGCCAAGCTTTTCGCGTTGCGCGTGATAGGCCTGCGCGACATTGCGTGACAGCGTGCGCACGCGAAGGATGTAGCGCTGCCGTTCCGTCACCGAGATGGCGCGCCGCGCATCGAGCAGGTTGAAGCAATGCGATGCCTTGCAGACCTGTTCGTAGGCGGGCAGCGGCAGGCCGTGTTCCACCAGCTTGTGCGCTTCGGCTTCGCAGGCATCGAAGCGATGGAACAACTCGGCGACATCGGCCACTTCGAAGTTGTAGGTGCTCTGTTCCACTTCGTTCTGGTGGTACACGTCGCGGTAGGTGACGGTGCCCTGCGGGCCGACCGTCCAGACCAGGTCGAACACGTTGTCGACATTCTGCAGGTACATGCACAGGCGCTCGAGGCCGTAGGTGATCTCGCCCGTGACCGGGCGACACTCCAGGCCGCCGGCCTGCTGGAAATAGGTGAACTGGGTGATCTCCATGCCGTTCAGCCACACTTCCCAGCCCAGGCCCCAGGCGCCCAGCGTCGGCGACTCCCAGTTGTCCTCGACGAAGCGCAGGTCGTGCACCAGCGGGTCCACGCCCAGTGCCTTCAGCGATCCGAGATAGCGCTCGACCAGGTCGTCGGGGTTGGGCTTCATCACCACCTGGTACTGGTAGTAGCGCTGCAGGCGATTGGGATTCTCGCCATAGCGGCCGTCGGTCGGACGGCGGCAGGGCTGCACATACGCGGCGTTCCATGGCTCGGGGCCGAGCGCGCGCAGGAAGGTCGCGGGATGGAAGGTGCCGGCGCCGACCTCGAGGTCGAGCGGCTGGATCAGCACGCAGCCTTGCTCGCCCCAATACTGGTTCAGGCGAAGGATGAGTTCCTGGAAAGTGGGTGCCGTCATCGTGGAAACCGCCGTGCGAAGGTGCGCGCAATCAAAGGCGGTTAGTATAGCTGGCATGCGCGCGGGGCTTGGTTTTCGTGCCCCGGAACCCGACAAGGATCTGTCGATGGAAAAGCCACCAATCACGTTGTCCACACCCTACCGTTGGCTGGGCGAAGCGCTGGCCATGTGCCGCCAGCATCCGGCCGCGTTCATGGGCGCCTCGTCGGTGCTGCTGGTGGTGGGTTTGTTGCCGACCATCCTGCAGCGGATCGCCGCGTCCATCCTGCCGCAGACATTGGTCCTGCAGGCGCTGGTGTACGTGTTGTTCTCGATGTTGCTGTTGCCGCCGATCGTCGGCGGCTTCTACCGGCTGACGCACGCGGCGCGGCTGGGCAAGCCGGTGACGATGTGGGACCTTTTCCCCATCCTGTCCGACGGGCCCGCGGCGCGGCGCCTGGTCGGCACCAACCTGATCTTCTTCTTCCTGCTGCTCGCGTTCGTGGTCGTGCCGGTGGTGGCGTTGGGCGGCAAGGAACTCACCGCCTTCATGGCCGCGCTGGCCGCATTGAAACCCGGCACCACGCAGTTGCCGACGATGCCCTCGGGCCTGGCGCCGCTATTGGTCGGCGCGGCACTGGTTACGCTGGTGATCAACACCGCTAAAGAACTGGCCATGGCCCAGGCCAGCCTGGGCGATCGCTCACCGCTGGTCGCGACGACGGATGGCTTCAAGGTGGCGCTACGCCACGCCGGCACCTTCCTGCTGTTCTACCTGCCCGTAGCCGCGCTGGCCTTCCTGGGCTTCCTGGCGTTTGCGCTGGTGGCGGTGTTGATCGGCGCGGTGCTCAGCCTGATCAGCCCGATGCTGACCTACCTGTTGATCGTGCCGGTGGCCGTGGTGGTCGGGCTGGCGTACTACGCGCTGGTATTTGCGTTTTTCTACAGCGCCTGGCGTGACACGCTGGCCGAAGGCCAGTTGGACACCGGGCCCGCGCCGGAAGCGGCGCACCAGATCGAGGTCTGAAGCTACAGCGTCGCGATTTGTCCCAACAGCCAGAAGAGCCGCAGCAACATCCCGGTCGACAGCAGCAACAGCAACGCCACCTGCGCCCATAACAGTGCGCGTGCCCACGTCGGCATCGGACCCAGCGCGGACACACGCGCGCCGGCCAACAAATCGTGCAAGGCGCGGCCGTCCTGGCGCCAGCCGGCGAGGGCATGGCCGAGGTTCAAGCTCAGCCAGCTCAGCGAGCCGGCGAAGAAGCGCAGCGCCGTGCGCGCCAGTCCCAGTCGTCCGCCGTGTTCCGATTGCACCTGCACGCCTAGCAGGCGCTTGCCCGGCGTGGCCTGCCAACGGCTTGCTTCGAAGCCGATGAAATAGAGCGCCGCGATGCCGGCGATGAGCAGACAGGCCTGCAATACGGCCGAGCCCGTGCGGTTGATCTGTTCGGACACCAGTGCGCGCTGCTGCGGGTCGGCCATCAACTGCCTTGCCAAGGCGAGCGGATCGGTGATGGCGCCGTCGGCGGAAAACACGCGATCCATCATCCACGACTGCAGCGTGGCCAGCAGGCGGTTGGCGGCGGCGACGGATTCGCGAACCGCTGGCGCGACCAGCAAGACCAAGAGCGGCGACAGCAGCCCGATATCCAGGCTCCAGGCCAGGTAACGGCGCCAGAATCCGGCGGGCCGCCTGGCCGCGTCGTCGTTGGCGGCAAGCACGACCGGCGCCTGCGCTGCCGGCCCGGGCGTCACGGCGCGACCGGACCGGGCTCGGTGGCGCGTCGGCGCATGATGCGCGCCATCAGCAGGCCGGCTTCGTAGAGCAGGCACATCGGTACGGCCAGCAATATCTGTGACAAGCCGTCGGGCGGCGTGATGATGGCGGCGATGATGAAGATGGCGACGATGACATAGCCGCGCCAATCCGCCAGTTGCTTCGGCGTCACCCAGCCCAGGATGACGGCGATGACGACGGCGACCGGCACTTCGAAGCTGACGCCACCGGCCAGGAACATCACCAACACGAAATCGAGGTAGTGGCTGATGTCGGTCATCATCGCCACGCCAACCGGCGCGGTGCTGCTGAGGTAGGCGAACATCACCGGCAACAACAGGAAATAAGTGAACGCGCAGCCGGCGTAGAACAACAGCGTTGCCGCCACCAGGATCGGCCGCGCCAGCCGCTTTTCCTTGTCGTACAAACCGGGCGCGACGAAGGACCACAACTGGTACAGCACCACCGGCATCGCCACCATCAGCGCGGCGAAGAAGGCCAGCTTCACCGGCACGAAAAAGGTGGAGGTGACTTCGATCGCGATCAGCTGGCCGCCCTTGGGCAGGCTACGCAGCAAGGGT
Organism: Gammaproteobacteria bacterium RIFCSPHIGHO2_12_FULL_63_22; assembly: GCA_001801685.1. Classification (GTDB taxonomy): domain Bacteria; phylum Pseudomonadota; class Gammaproteobacteria; order Xanthomonadales; family Xanthomonadaceae; genus Arenimonas. The sequence continues at coordinate 39,863 of MGYJ01000001.1, forward strand.
TCGGAGATAAGCGTGTACAGGCGATCGGAAAACGGCAGGATCGCCAGGAACGCCACCACCACCGCCAGCACCGCGCGCAGCAGGCGATTGCGCAACTCCAGCAGGTGCGCGATCAAGCTTTCTTCGGGCGGCTTCGGTGACGTCATGCGTCGCGCCGGCCGAGGGGCGCCAGCAGGTCGCCCTGCACGGGCGCGTCGTCGAATGGCGATGCATCGTCGGCGACTTGCGCAGCGGGCTCCTCGACGGATTCATCGGCGGCTTCGTCGCGCATCGCGACCGGTTCGGTTTCCGGCAGCCAGCCGTCCGCGTCTTGCGATGCTTCCTGCGTTGCGTCCGCGCCCAAATCCACGCGTGTCGGCAAGCCCGGGTCGAGGTCGGCGAAACCATCACGCAGGTCCTGTTCCAGCGCCTGCATCTGCGGCTTGAGTTCTGCCATCGGCTCGGTGAACTGGCGCTTGAATTCCTCGGCTGCCAATTCGCGCTCGAGTTCGGACTTCACCGAATACCACTGCGCGCGTGCGCGCCGTATCCACAAGCCGGCGAAACGCGCCGCCTTGGGCAGGCGCTCGGGGCCGAGCACCAGCAAGGCCACGACTGCAACGATCAGCAGTTCACTGAAGCCGACGTCGAACATCGATTTGGGCTCCGCCTGGACCGCCGGTCAATCCTTGCGCGATTCGTCGCGCAGGTCGGCCTTGGGGGCATCGGTCTTGTTGGCGTCAGCCGGCGGCGTCTCATCGCCACTCATGCCCTTCTTGAAACCACGCACGGCATCACCGAGGTCGCCGCCGAGATTCTTGAGGCGCTTGGTCCCGAAGATCAGCAACACGATCACCAGGACGATCAGTAGTTCCTTCCAGCCCAGGCCCATGGTCGTGTCCTTGAAAAATGCAGGTGCTAAGGATAGCGCAGCGCAGCCGCCCTGGACTCAGTTCGATGCGGCCGGGGCCGGGTCGGGACCCTGGCGTACCGTGCTTTCCTCGAGCTTGTCGCGGAAGCCCACCACGGCATCGGTGCCGCTGCCGGCGCGGCCCTCGAAGATGGCGCGGGCGGTGTTGCCCTTTCCGTAGGTCGCCTGGTTGGACTTGTTGTCGATGCCCAGGCGGGTGCCGTCCAGCGATACGCCGGCGAACAGGCCGCGGGCGCGCGAGTAGCTGTAGATCTCGGCTTTGAGTTGTTCATCGGTGCTGGCCTGCGCGCTACGGCCAACCGGGCCGGCGGCCACGCTGGCGTCGGCGCCGAGGGTGAACTTGCCATTGACGATGGAGTCCACGCCGCGCTTGGAGCGGAACACCAGGATCACATCCGCCGACTGCACGCCTGCCTGGAAGCCAAAACTGCCGCCGGTGAGGGTGATGAAGCTGGGGTGCGACCAGGTGCCGTCGGCGCCGCGGATGGCGATCAGGCCGCGACCACGGCGGCCGCCGACCACGAAGCTGGCCTTCACCACGTTCGGGATGACGGCGATGGCCTGGGCATCCTGAAGCAGGTTGGAGGGAATGGAGTCGTCGGGGATGCGCAGGATTTCGCCGAGCACGCGACTGGCGTCGTTGGCGCGCTGGTCTTCCACTTCGCCCGCAAAGGCCGGCAAGGCCGCCAGCACCACCAGCAAGGCGAACAGGGCAAGACCGAAGCGGCGCAGCGTGGCGAAGGGAATCTGGGTGGACGGCATGGAATGCTCCGATGTCAGGGGCGGGGCCCCGGGGCGAAGAACACAGCGTGAACCGTTCTTCATGTATGGGATGATAATTTGACTGCTTGCCATTGGAACAGTTCCCATGAGTCCGCGCTTCCGCGACGGTGTCGCGCCTGTACCCGCCACCCGTACGGGACTGTTGCTGGTCAACCTGGGCACGCCTGACGCGCCGACCGCCGGCGCGGTGCGCCGCTACCTGGGCGAATTCCTGCACGATTATCGCGTGGTCGAACTGACCCGCTGGCTGTGGTGCCCGATCCTGCACGGCATCATCCTGCCGCTGCGTTCGCGCAAGGTGGCGCACAAATACGCCAGCATCTGGACCGACAAGGGCTCGCCACTGTTGGCGCTCAGCCGCGACCTGGCCGAGGCGATGCAGGCGCAGATGCCCGAATTCGAGGTGCGCCTGGCCATGCGCTACGGCCAACCTTCCATCCGCGCCGAACTGCAGGCCATGCGGGCGCGCGGCCTGCAGCGGCTGCTGGTGCTGCCCCTGTATCCGCAATATTCCGCGTCCACGGTGGCCGCCGTGCACGACGCCGTGTTCGCCGAACTGCGCCAGTGGCGGGTGATGCCCGAGCTGCGCCTGATCAACGACTACCACGTGGATGAAGGCTGGTTGGACGCATTGGCAGCCAGCGTGCAGAACCACTGGGACCTGCATGGCCGCGGCGAAATCCTGCTGATGTCCTTCCATGGCGTGCCGCAACGATTCATCGCGGCGGGCGATCCGTATGCGCGCCAATGCGAGCTGGGCGCACGAGCACTGGCGCAGCGCCTGCAACTGGACGATTCCCAGTGGCAGCTGACCTTCCAGTCGCGATTCGGGCGCGAACCGTGGCTGCAGCCTTATACCGACGAGACGTTGAAGGCGATGGCCGCGCGCGGCGTGCGCAACGTGGACATGGTCTGCCCCGGATTTGCCGTGGATTGCCTGGAAACACTCGAGGAAAATTCGGTCGAGAACGCCGCGATCTTCCGCGAAGCCGGCGGCGAAACGCTCTGCTACATCCCGGCACTGAATTCGTCGCCTGGGCATGTCGCGGCGCTGGCCGCGCTTGCTCGCCGCCATGTGCAGGGCTGGCCGCATTGAGCGCGCTGGCTTGAGCAGGCCGGGATGAGCACGGAAATTTCGCTGGCCACCGCGCGCGGCACGCTGACCGCGCTGCGCAGTGGCAATCCCGACGGACCGCGGCTGCTGGCCTTGCATGGCTGGCTCGACAACGCCGCCAGCTTCATCCCGCTGCAGCCGGAGCTGAAGGACTTCGACCTGGTCGCGCTGGATCTTCCCGGCCACGGCGGCAGCGCGCACCGCATGCCCGGCTACGACTATGTGTTCGTGGACTGGATCCACGACGTGCTGGACGTGCTGGATGCACTCGGCTGGAAAACCGCAAACCTGCTCGGGCACTCGATGGGCGGTGCCATTGCAACGATGGTCGCGGCCGGCGCGCCCGAGCGGATCGAGCGACTCGCCCTGATCGAAGCACTCGGCCCGATCTCGGGCAAGGCTGAAGAGGCAGGCAGCCGATTGCGCACGGCAGTGAAGGCGCGGCGCGCGCTGGACGGTGGCAAGACGCCGCGAGTGATTCCCGCGCTGGACGCTGCGGTTGCGGCACGCCTGGCGGTATCGCAGATGAGTACCGAGGCAGCGACCTTGATCGTCGAGCGCAACCTGCGCAGCGTCGCGGGCGGATATGCCTGGCGATCGGATCCGCGCCTGACGCTGCCCGGGCATGTGCGTACCGACGAGGCCTTCATCCACGGCTGGATCCGCGCCATCGAGGCGCCGACGCTGGTCATCGCGGCCGATCCGGCGCCGGTGTACTTCACGCCCGAGGCGCGAGATGCCCGGGTCGCGCAATTGCAGGACGGCCGTTGCGAAGTGGTTTCCGGCGGCCACCACCTGCACATGGAGCAGGCGCCGCGCATCGGTTCGTTGTTGCGCGAGTTCCTGCTTACCCGCTGATCGTGCGACGCAGCTCGGCCTTGATGGCCAGGCCGTCGCCATGCAAGTAGTCGCGGTCGGCGTGCCAGTCCGGGCAACGCGCTTCCACCTCGCGCCAGAAGCGCCGCGAATGATTGCGATGGATCAGGTGGCATAGCTCGTGCACCAGCACGTATTCGAAGGCCCGCGAACGGCCCACCACCAGTGCCAGGTCCAGCGACAAGGCATCGGTGGGGCTGAGCGATCCCCATAGCGACGACAGCGGCCGCAGGCGGAAGGCGATCGGCGCGCGCGGCAGGCTGGGCAGGTATTTCGGCAGCCAGGCACCCAGGTCGGCGCGCGCCTGCTGCAGGTAGAAATCCTTCAGCGCCGAACGCATCTGTTTCTCGCCGGCCTTGGCGGTCTGCGTGATGACCACCGCGTGTTCGCCGAGCTCGGCGCGCGTGTAGCGGCCTTCGCGCCACTCCAGCGGAATTCTTTCATCGCGCAATTGCAGATGGGTATCGCGCTCGCGCGTGAACGGTTGTGCCTCGACCGTCGGTCGTTTCGCCAATTGGGACTGCAGCCAGTCGCGATGTTCGAACAGGAAGGTTTCGGCCGAGCGCACCGACGCGCTGCGTGGCACGGTGAGGCGGATCCCGCGTTCATTCACGATCAGCCGCAGCGTGCGGGCGCGCGCATCGCGCACCCAGCGCACCGGCACCGCCTCGCCACTGCGCAGCACCAGTTCGCGCGCCGCTTCTTCGGTGCGCGGGGGCTCGGGGAAGCCAAACCAGTTCATCACGATGCCGATGAGCGGAACGCCGTCAGGTTGCTGGCGGCGCGGGCAGCGACCTTGCGCCGGAGCAGGGGCGACCAGCCGAGCAGCCAGCCCGGCGCACCCAGCGCCTGCCGCGACCAGGCCCAGAAATCGAAACGGTCGCGATGGCTTGATATCAAACCATCACGAAACGCGAATTGCGCATCGATGCGGTTGTGCACCAGGCGGCCGGTGGCGCTGAAGCGATAATGGGCTTCCCAATGCGCGTGGCCGGTCGTTTCATCGGCCGTGACTGCGGTGTGGGTGAGCGACCAGGCGTCCATGCCCTTGGTGCGCGTGGCCACGCACAACATGTTCCACATGGCGGCGATTTCATCGCGGCCCGTCAGTTCGAAAACTTCATCCTTGAACACCGCGTCGGGCGCGTAACACGCAGCCATCGTCGCTGCATCGAGCTGCGCGAAGGCGCGGTAGAAACGCTCGATCAGGTCGCTGTTGGCGCGGGCGTTGGCGTCGGCTTGGGGGGAATCCATCAGGCCTGATTCTAACGCCAGTTTCAGTCCTCGGGGCGGCTCAGTTTCAGGGCTTTTTCCAGCGCCGTGAACACGCGCGCCAGCTCCGCCGACATCAGCGCATAACGCGCATCCAGCTCGGCGTTCAGCGAGTCGCGTTCGGTGTTTTCCAGCTGGTCCACCGCGCCGTCCAGGAACTTGAGCTTGCGCACGACCAGATCCTCGCCCAGCACGAAGCTGACGTGGTCGTCGAACACCAGCGCCAGCTTCGAAACCTGCTTGCCCGACTCCAGATGCTTGCGGATCTCATCGCCCAGCAATTCCTGGCGCTGGCATTTCACGATCGCCCCGCCATCCACCGGATCCTTCAACTCGCACTCGTCGCCGAGCGCAAAACCCGCGGGCAATGGCTCGCCGGCGATCCAGCCGGTCAGCAGCGCGCGTGGCGACAACTCGGCATTGAGCGGCAGCGCCGGAAAACTACCCAGCGCGTGGCGCAATTCGGTGATGAAGCCTTCGGCCGCCTTGCGCGACGAGGTATCCACGGCGACCACGCCCTGGGCCAGGTCGATCGAGGCATTCAGGCGGCTGGGGCGGACGAAGGCGCGCGGCAGCAGTTCGTGCACCACGTCTTCCTTCAGGCGCTTGCGGGCACGACCGCCCAGCTTGCGGCCCTCGCGCTGCTCGGCCTGGGCCAGCTTGCGCTGCACCTCGTCGTTGACGACGGACGACGGCAACAGCCGGTCTTCGCCACCCAGGGTCAGCCACAGCGCGTTCCCGACCCGGTGCGACAGGGCCGGCTGGTCGCGACCGAACGGCGACACGAAGCCGCGCGACATCTGCTCCAGCGGGCCGACCGGCTTCAGGGCCCACTCGGCCAGCGCGTCGTCGATGCTGTCAAAGGACTTCTTGAGGGACGGATTGAAACGGAACAGCGTCAGGTTGCGAAAGAACATTCAAAATCCACGATAAATCCAATCCCCTAGTTTACCCTCTGTCGCCGCCGCGCCCGCAGGGTTAAGCTCGATGAATGGCCCAGCCGCCGGACACCGCCAAGATCACCGCACAGTTGGTCGAGCTGCGCCTCGAGCACCGCGACCTGGACGCGGCCATCGCCAAGCTCACGACCGACATGGCCGCAGACGAGCTGGCGGTCAAGCGCTTGAAGAAACGCAAGCTGCGCATCAAGGACATGGTGGCGTACCTCGAGAACCAACTCATCCCGGACCTCGATGCTTGATTCGTCCTATCAAGAGCGGTTTACGAGATAGCGCGCGGCGCCGGGTCAGGGCATGTTCGTCCGCGTCTTGGAAAAAACGTCCTGTTTTTTACAAGCCGCCGTTCTTTGCGTCCTGCACCACTCGGACGAACATGCCCTGCCCCGACGTCGACCCAATCACGGCCGCACGTTTCAGGCTGAGAGCAAAGGCGCTCGAGCTCTCTCCTCCCGACGGGAAAAAGCCGAAGCGCGAAATCCCCTTCTCCCCCACGCCAAATCAAGGGAAGTGCACACGTGGCTTCACCACGTGACAAGCCGCGCTTCGACAGAATAAGAACGGCCACGACGAACCCATCGCGCATTCTTTCTGACCCTGCCATTCGCCGAGACGAAGCGGAAGCCTTGTATCGGTGCCTGGTCGTGAGGACAGCAGGATAGAACTACGGATTACGTCTGGGAGCGGGGGGCGGTGTTTGCTTCGACCAAGTCGCGCGAGCGCCGACAGGCGCGAGTGCAGCGACTCGAAGTGAATACCGACCCCTGCCTCGCCGTAACGCAAATCCGCTCGTACGCTAAACCGCTTCCAGAAGAACTAAGGAGCCGGAGAAGCGACTTTGCTGACGGCCTCGGGCGAGATCTTGGTGATGGTGTGCCGAAGCTCGCGACTGAGCACGAGCTTGGCGTCTTTTTCCCAGTTGTTCAGGCGCTCGTCGAAATCGAGTTTGCCATTCGGGCAGATCCACACGAGCTTCAGGTCGCGCAATTTTCCGATGAAGCCGCGGAACAGCGACTTGTCGAAGAACTCCGGCGCCGCCGGGGCATACAACAGCGACAGGCGTTGCGCGGCGAGGTGGCACAGGGTTTCGAGTTCGCCGGCCGACAGGGTGCGCGGGCCGTTCTTCACCAGCGTGGTGATGGCGATGAAGTAGCGCTCGAAAGCCTGTTGCAGGCTGTGCGCGATGGCGCGCAGGCGGAACACTTCGTCGGTCTGGCCGGGGCCGCGCGACAGGATGCCGCCGTCTTCGTCGTTGACCACGTGCAGCAGGCCTTCGGCGATGAAAAGATCCATCGTGGCATTCAGGCGCTCGGTGAATTCATCCTCGGTCCAGGGCAGGAACAACTCTTCCTGGATGAAGGGATAGATGGTGGTGCCCAGGCGCAGCATGCCCGCGCGCGACAATCGGCGGTTGTTCTGGAAGCACAGCGCGATCCAGGCCGCGGCGCTGAACAGGTGCAGGACGTTGTTGCGGAAATAGCTCTGCAACACCGCGGTCTCGCCTTCCAGGCCGAGCACGTCGCCCAGCGGATGCTTGCGCCGGGTCAGCACGTCGATCTTCTCGCCATAGGCGATGATTTCCGCGGGCTCCATCGGCGTGACGGTGACACGGTCGGAATAGGGCAGCGCGGCCAGCAGCTTCTTCGACAGCGCAAGCTGCGCCAGCAGATCGCTTTCGGCCATCGCGTGCTTGGGCGTGGACAGCAAGGCAATCGCCAGCAGATTGATCGGGTTCACGTCGGCGGCGCGGTTGATGTTGACCTGGATGCGCTGCGCCAGTTCGTCCACCACGTCGCTGAACCAGGTCGGCTTTTCTTCCTTCATCTGGGTGCGCCACTCGGGGTCGGTCGCGGCCAGCACCTCGTCCATGCGCACCGGCTCGCCGAAGTTCACCGTCACCTTGCCGTAGTGCGAGCGCAGCACTTCCAGCACGCCGCGCAGCAGGGCCCAGATGGTTTCCTTCGCCTTGGGCTGGCCGGTGAGCTCGTCCAGGTAGCTCTTGCCCTCGATCAGTTTTTCGTAGCCGATGTACACCGGCTGGAACACCACCGGCCGGCGCGGCGCGCGCAGGAAGGCGCGCACGGTCATCGCGATCATGCCGCCCTTGGGCGCCAGCAAACGGCCGGTGCGCGAGCGGCCACCCTCGATGAAGTACTCCAGCGAAAAACCTTCGCCGACGAGTTGCGCCACGTATTCGGAAAACACCGCGGCATACAGCGCGTTGCCGCGGATGCTGCGACGCAGGAAGAAGGCGCCGCCGCGGCGCAGCACCGAGCCGATCACCGGCAGGTTGAGGTTGTCGCCGGCGGCGATGTGCGGCGGCACGATGCCGTGCTGGTACAGCAGGTAGCTCAGCAGCAGGTAGTCCATGTGGCTGCGATGGCAGGGCACGTAGACGATTTCGTGGCCGGGCGCGACCTGCTTGAGCTTGTCGAGGTGGTGGATGGTGACGCCGTCGTAAATGCGGTTCCAGAAACCGGTCAGCGCAAACGACAGCGACTTGACCACCGGATTGGAATAGTCGGCGGCGATTTCCCAGGCGAAACGATGGGCTTTCTTCCAGGCCTCCAGATACTCGCTGCCATCGCGGCGGGCTTGATCGGTAATTGCCTTGCGCACCGGCTCGGCATCAAGCACGCGGTCCACCAGCAGGCGGCGCGTGGAAAGATCGGGCCCGATGACCGCCGCGCGAATCTTGTGGAAGTGCGCGCGCAATACGCGCGAGGTCTTGCGCACGGTGCGTTCGTGCGGCAACTGCTCGGCCAGGATGTCGCGCACCGGAAAGCTCGGCGAGAACTGCACGACCGTGTCGCGGCCGTTCAACAGGATGGCGAGCAGGCGACGGAAGCGGCCGACCAGCGCCCAGTGTTCCGAGAACAAGACCGAGAACCAGCCCGACTGCCTGGCCGGCGCGCGGCCGACAAAGATCGACACCGGCACCAGTTGCACGTCCATGTCCGGCGAGATGCGATGCGACATCAGCAATCGCGACAGGCCCTGCGAGTAACTTTTTTTCTTCGTGCCTTGTGCGGCGCCACCGCCTCGGCGCGAGAGCGCGATGTAGGCGCGCTTGCGGCCGAGCGGATCGCTGGGCAGCGGCGCGAACGGCGATGGCAATCCTGCTTCGCGACAGGCGCGGTCCAGGATCAGCGCGTTGGACAGGCCGTAGTTTTCCATCACGTAGCAGACCGGCCGGTCCAGCACGAAGGGCGGCACGGTCGGTTCGCGCTTGATCTCGATCCAGGGTGCCAGCAGGCGCTCCATCAGACGGACCCACCAGGGCGGCCGGGCGAGCGTCGCTGCCACGCCGCGTGGCGGCGGGCCTGGTGGGGGCGACGCAGTCGGTGCCGGACGCGCCGGGGGCGCGGGCGTCGGCGGGTCGAGCGGCAACTCGGGCTGTTCGGTCATGGCGCGGTGGCCGGCTGGGTCGGGCCGGCGGGACTGACCAGCGCCTGTTCGGCATTGCGCACCGCGTCGGCGCTGTACCAGCGGCCGTCACGACGCAGCAGCTGCATTTCGAAGCGCACGGTCTTGCCCAGCAAGGGATAGCTGACCTCCATGGTTGCCACGGGCCCGTCCACGGCCTTCACCCGCGCCTGCACCTGCGCCAGCGAGGCATCGGCGTCCAGGCCATAGATGCGGCCGATCTGCTTGAGGCCCTTCAGGCCGCGACCGGCTTTTTCCAGGGTCGGGATCATTTCCAGGCGGCGGCTGTCGACCAGGGTGGGCAGGTTGATGTCACGTGCGGTCTCGGTCAGCACGCCGATGGCACGACGCGCGCGGTCGCGATCGGTCACCAGCTCGGGCCGCAGCCAGTTGATCAGGGTCGAGCCCATGGCCTTGGCGTGGGCTTTCTCGGCGGCGGTCAGCTTCGGGTTGGCGGTGATCACCCCGTTCAGGAAGATGCCACCGGTGGCCTGCATCAGCGGCCACTGGGAATTGAGTTCTTCTTCGATCTTCTTCAATTTTCTGTCAAATGAGTCATAAAGTTGGGCTTCTGCGTTGGGCGCCGTCAGACGGCCCATCCACTTCGCATAATCCTTTTGCTGGGCCGGGGTCGGCGCGGGCGCCGATGCGAGGTTGGCCTTCCAGCGCGCCTCCATCCGCTTGTGCAGGGCGGGCGGCATCGACAGTCGGGAATAGCGGACCAGGTCATCGTCCCTGACCGCCTGGGCCAGGCCCTTCACCGCAGCCACCGGATCGCCGGGCGCCACGACTTCGCGGCGACAGCCCGCCAGGGCGAGCAAGGCCAGCAGGGTCAGCGGTAGCCAGCGGGAAAACAGTCGCGACATCAGGGCCGGGCGGGAGGACGGTAGGCGAATTTAGCAGATTGCCTTCCCCTGCCGCCTGAGCGGCCTGGGCCAGACCGGTCGCAGGGCGCCGGCAACCTAGTAGCGCAGCGCGTCGAGCTTCTGCTGGCGGCGTTCGGCCTCGGGCTGCGACCAGCTGTTGTTGAACAGGGCCGGCTCCCAGCTGCCGTAGCTGGGGTTGGGCAACACGAACCAGCGCTCGCCGACCCAGCCCAGGTAAGGCCGCACCGCCTGCTCGCGGCCGGCCGGCGTGTTGGCCACTACCGTCACCATGTCGCCGATCTGGTCGCCGAACTGCATCAGCACGCGATATTTGCGCCCGACCAGCTGGCGGCGACAGCCCTTTTCGGAGCCTTCGCTCTCGCAACCATCGACCACCATGCCCAGGCCCATGAACTGACTGGCGTCCTTCACCGGGAAGCCAGCCTTGCGCAAGTTGCCCAGGGTGGCGTCGCCGAGATCCTCGGCCCGGTTGGACAAGTAGAAGATCTTGACCCCGCGGGCGCTGGCGGCGCGGGCGAATTCCAGTGCGCCAGGCACGGGCTTGGCGGCTTCCTCCTTCACCCACTCGGCCCAGGTGGCTTCGTTGTAGGACAGGCCGTCGCGGATCAGGCGCGCCTGGTAAGGCGAGTTGTCGAGCATGGTTTCGTCCACGTCCACGATGATCGCGGGCGGCAGGCCCTTGGCGCTGTTGGCGCGGTCCTCCTTGGTCAGCGCATCCCAGCCCGGGGTCTTGATCGCGCGATCGAGCTGCACCAGCGCGCCACGCCAGGTCTGCCCGGCGATCAGGCGGAATTCCACCGACGTCTGCATCCAGGCCACGGCATTGAGGTTGTCATTGTGAGATGCCGCCGCCTTGCCGGCGACAGTCGAACCGGCGCCGGGCTCGGCCGTGGCGTGCGCGCGCGTAGGCAAGGTGTCGCAGGACGACAGCAGGGCAATCAGCAGGGCGGCAGGCAGGAATCGAAGCAGGGCCATCGGTGCGTCCGGATCGGGTGCGGACCGGCATTGTCGCAAACTTCGATGAAAGGACAGCGTCAGGCTTGTAGTCATTGCAGTGCCGGGTGAGACTCCGGTCACGTTCTTTCATGAAGAGGGTGCCCCGATGCTGCGTCGCCTGCTGCCCACGCTGTGCCTGCTCGCCCCCTGCCTGTTCGCCCTCGCATCCCCGGCGATGGCGGGAAAGAAGCCGGCGTATACCTACGCGCGCGCAGGCAGCGCTGCCGATGTCGTTCGCGCCACCACGCCCGGCGTGGTCCTGATGGGTGGCAGCACCGATGTCGATGCGGCGTTCCAGTGGATGTGCGGCCTGGGTGGCAATGGCGATTTCCTGATCATCCGCGCCACCGGCACCGATGCCTACAACCCCTACATCCTCGACCTGTGCCCGAGTGCGAATTCGGTCGCGACGCTGATCATCCCCAGCCTGGCGGCAGCGAATGCACCCGAAGTTGCGGCGATCATCGCCAAGGCGGAGATGGTGTGGCTTGCGGGCGGCGACCAGTCCAACTACATCAATTTCTGGAAAGGCACGCCGGTTCAATCGACCTTGAACGCGCGCATCGCGGCGGGTGTGCCGGTCGGCGGCACCAGCGCGGGACTGAACGTGCTCACGCAGTTCGTGTACACCGCGCAGGGCAGCCAGGGCGCGACATCGAGCCAGGCGGTGGCCGACCCCTTCAATCGCTACATGACCTTCGATCGCGATTTCGCCGCGTTGCCCGTGATGCAGGGGATTATTGGTGATCCGCACTTTGCCGCGCGCGACCGCATGGGCCGCGACATCGCCTTCCTGTGCCGCGTTGCCGCGAATGGTTGGAGCGCCGCGCCGCGCGGCATCGCGGTGGATGAAATGACGGCGCTGCTGGTGGACGTCAACGGCCACGCCACTGTCGTCGGTTCGGGCCACGTGTATTTCCTGCAGGCGCCGGGCATGCCGCAGCAGTGCTCGGCGAAGAAGCCACTCACCTATCTAAACATCGCGGTCGGACGCATCAGCGCGGGCAACAGTTTCGAGGTGCCGACATGGCAGCGCTCGGGTGGCGCTGGCTACAGCGTGTCGGTGACGGCGGGCGTGCTCAGTTCGACGCAAGCGGGCGGGTCAGCTTACTGAACGGATCGACGGGCGCCGGCGGCGGCGCAGCCAGCGCCGTGGCCGCAATTCCACTTGACCGGCGTGTATTGAGGGGACAGGCGCATCCGGCGTCCGGGAGTAGGGCGTGGGCGCACACAGCTGGCGGTTCGGCGCGATGGCGCTTTTGTTGGCAGGGTCGATGCAGGTGGCACAAGCGCAGTCAACGGATGGCTACCATGCCATCCAGGTGTTCCCGATCGTGGTTGACAGCGCCAGCTTCGCGCAGCGCTTCCACTTCCGGGCCACCTATACCTGGGACCCGACCGAGGTCCTGGTCAAGTTCTATCCGGCGCAAGGAACCGCGCAGCCGCTGCCGCTGACTTGTCCCAGTTTCACCCTGTTGGACCTGGGCGAACGTCGCTTCTCCAGCTTGCGCGAACTGTGTCCCGACCTCGTGCCGGGAACCGCCTTCGGCACGCTGGTCGTGCGCACGGAATCGGGCCAGTCGTTTGCCGGCTTCTCGCGAGTCAGCAATCCAGCTGGCAACGGCTTTTCGGTCGAGTCGTTTCCAGCCAACACCTTCACCGCTGCCGTCAGCGCCGTGACTGGCCTGCGCCGGCTCGCCGCACAGTCTGGCTCGCCGGCCTTCCAGAGCAATTGCTTCATCGGCAACCTGGCCGAGCTCTCGCCGACGGGTACCCCGGTCGCCACCCAGGTGTTCGTCTCGCTCAACGATGCCAGTGGCATGCTGCTCGGCCAGACCCAGGTCGAGGTGAAACCTGGCGAGCTGATTCGACTGCTTGACGTGTTCGCCGCGGCGGGCGTGCCGAACGGCGACAGGGACGACACGGTTGCGAACTTCGAATCCTTCGGCCCGAGCACGGGGCTGATGACCTTTTGCACCGTGCAGGACAACACGAGCTTTGGTGCCGATTTCCGCATCGGCAAACAGGAGTTGGGATTCGGCGGGATTCCAGGAGCCCAGGACGAAGGCGCCATGCGCTGGACCTTCAATGACGCCGAGGAAGCGATCGACAACGAGGTGTCCGGCGCGCCCTTGGCGATTCCGGCCGGCGCCTCGCGCAACATCCACCTGTTCTATTTCCGCCATCCAGACGTCATCAGCTGCGGCCTGCTGGACGACGACCTCAGCGAGATCAACCAAAGCTACGGATTGGAAATGCGCCTGCGCGTGCACGATGACGATGGCTGGCGCGTGCTGGCCGGCGGCAACGACGTCGTCCAGTTCGCCAACCTCTACCTGGGTGACAAGGCGCGGCACGGCTCGGGCGCCAACACCACTTACCATCTCGAGGTCGAGAGCAACGGCCAGAACGTGGGCGCGATCCGGCCCTACTTGCTGGCCTGCACCAGCGGCAGCGGGCACAGCAAGGGCGAACTGTTTCGGAAAGGCTTGGGCACGAGCTTCTGACCGGGTGCGCGAGGGCCGGGATCAGGCATCGAAGAATGCCGCGAGATCCTTCAATGCGGCTCGGCCGCGTTCTTTCTTCTGCACGGACTCCAGCTCCGGGTCGGCGCCGTCGCGCTGTAGATCACCTGCGGGAAGTTCGTCGATGAAGCGGCTCGGCAACAGGTGCTGCGCCTCGCCCCATCTTTTTGCTTCCGCGCAATGGGAAATGGTCAGGCGTTCCTTGGCGCGGGTGATGCCGACGTAGAACAGTCGGCGTTCTTCTTCCAGGCTGCCCTCGTCGATGCTGTGCTCGTGCGGCAAGTTGCCGTCTTCGCAACCGATGATGAAGACCGCTCGGAATTCCAGGCCCTTGGCGCCGTGCAAACTCATCAGCCGGACTTCGTTGCCGGCTTCGCCGCGGTCGGCGTGCGTCAGCAGGGCCAGCTGCGCGGCGAGTTCGCCGGGACCGCCGCCCTTGGCTGCTTCGAACCACAGCGCGAGTTCATCCAGGTTTTCGCGACGCTTGGCGAAGGTCGCCTCGTCCTTGCAATGCGCGCGTATCGCCGCCAGCAAGCCCGATTGCTCGACCAGCTGCCGCGTGAGTTCGGCCGGCGTGGCGCGTTCCGACAAGTCGCGCAGGCGATGGATGATCCGGGTGAATTCATCAAGGCCCGCGGCCGCGCGCGGCGTGAGTTGTTTCAGTAAGGCAATTTCTTCAGCGGCGCGCGACAGCGAATACCCGGCCTGCTGCGCCATCTGCGCCAGCTTGGCCAACGTGGTGCCGCCGACTTCGCGCTTGGGCGATCCGATCGCGCGCAGGAAGGCGGCGTCATCGTCCGGGTTGGCCAGCACACGCAGCCACGACAGGGCGTCCTTTACTTCGCCGCGGTCCAGGAAGGCCGTGCCGCCGCTCAGGTGATACGGAATGCGCAGCAGCTGCAGCGCCTTTTCCAGCGGACGCGACTGGTGGTTGCCGCGGAACAGGATGGCGAACTCGCTCCACGGGATTTCCTTGGCCTGCTTGAGGTAGGAAATCTCCGCGGCAACGCGCTCGGCCTCGTGCTCGTTGTTCTTGCAGGCCCAGATGCGCACGCTTTCGCCGTCGCCGTGCTGGCTCCAGAGTTGCTTGAGGTGCACGTGCGGGTTTTTCGCGATCAGTGTGTTCGCGCAACGCAGGATGCGGCCCGAGCATCGATAATTCTGCTCGAGCTTCACGACTTTCAGTTGCGGATAATCCAGCGCCAACTGATCGAGGTTTTCCGGATTGGCGCCGCGCCAGGCATAGATGCTCTGGTCGTCGTCGCCGACGCAGGTCAGGTGGCCGCGCGGGCCGGCCAGTTGTTTCAGCAAGCGGTATTGGGCGCCATTGGTGTCCTGGCACTCGTCCACCAGCAGGTAACGGATGCGTTCGCGCCAGGCCGGCGCGAGCTCGGGATCTTCTTCCAGCAAGCTCAACGGCAGGCGGATCAGATCGTCGAAGTCCACGGCGTTGAAGGCTTGCAGGCGGTCCTGGTAGCGCTTGTATAAAACGGCCGCTTCACTCTCGCGCGCACTGCGGGCGGCGGCCGCCGCCTGTTCCGGCGACAGGCCTTCGTTCTTCACCCGCGACACCAGGCCACGCAAGGATTCCAGCGCATCCTTCTTC
>MGYJ01000002.1:0-38191 GCA_001801685.1 Gammaproteobacteria bacterium RIFCSPHIGHO2_12_FULL_63_22
CCAGGCCAATCAGGCTTCCGCCACCACCGATGGTGCCGACCATGTTCAGGCCGTCCAGCGGGAATGCCTCGAGCGCTTCCTTGCGACGGTTCGGGTCGGGGCGCAGGCCGCTGCCTGAATCCCGATCCGGCACGGGCACCGCGAACGGATCGCGCAGGCCTTCGGACGAATACTCGAACGTCTCGAACTGGCGCATCACCGGCAGCGGGTCCAGCGGCGGCGCGGGACGCGCCTTCACTTCGACCACCCAGGCTTCCACTTCCTTGGTATCGCTTGTGCAGGCCGTCAGCAGCCCCAGCATCGCAACACCCAGGAGGGCGGACTTGAGGAAACTCGTCTGTCGCAGGGCGGAAATCACTTCGCACCTCCGGCGGTCTGCGCGGTCACTTCTTCATCGTCTAGGTAGCGATAGGTCTTGATCGTTCCCTGCAAGACCAGCAGCCCGGGTTTGCCGGCGCGCGGCGTCAACGAGATGTTGTGCATGGTCATGATCACGACGCGAGGCAATGAGGCCACGCCGCTGACGAATGCGCCGAACTGGTGGTAGGTGCCCACCATGCGCAGATTGATTGGCTTCTCGGCATAGAACTCTTTGGCCGACTCAGGACCGGGCTGGAACAGTTCGTTGCTGATGCCCGTCGCCAGCGCAGTCTGCGAAACGTCGACGATCAGGTCGGGCATTTCGTTCTTGCTGGGCAACTGGCGCAGCATCTGCTGCAGCATGAGCTCCATCTGGGCGAGTTGCTGCTTGAGCGGCTCGAGGTTCGCGGCACGACCTTGCTTGTCTTCGAACTCGGCCTTCAGCGTGCCCTCCTTCGCGACCAGGCCTGCCAGCTCGGTGCGACGGTCAGCGACGAAGAAGTACCAGGCGGCACCGATGATCACGATGCCGGCCATCAGGCAGGCAAACAGTTTCACCGGCAAGGGCCACGAACCAGGATTGCTGGTGTCGAGGTTGCGCAGGTCCATTTTCTTGCTCATGGCTGGCCTCCTGCGGCCGGGGCGGGCGGCGTGGTGGGCGCCGGCGCGGGGGTCGCGGTGGCAGGAGCCGGAGTGGCAGGAGCCGTGGTGGCCGGAGCCGTGCCGGTCGCGGGCGAGGCGCCCGGGGCCGCAGCCGGATCAGTGGCTGCAGGCGCGGCTGCGGCCGGAGCAGTCGCGTCAGTAGCGGCGGGCGCCAGCGGATCGGGTGGCGGTGGCGCCGCCGGATCCTGCGCTGCGGCAGCGGCTGCAGCAGCGGCCTGCGCGGGATCGTTCGGGTTTTTCAGCTTTACCTTCAACGAGAACTCGTTGGGCAGGCCAGGTTCAGTGCCACGCAGCTCGATGATCGACAGATCGGGGTCACCCATCCAGCCCGACACATCCAAATTGCGCATATAGGTACTGACGCGGGCGTTGGACTGGGCGCGGCCCAGCAATGTCATCTCGGCGCCGTTCTGCTGGATCGAGGTGATCTGCGTGCCATCGGCAATCGTGCGTGCTAGTTCGTCGAACAAGTGCACCATCTGCGAACGACTGGCCTGCAACTCCTCGATGACCTGCTTGCGCCTCAGCAAGCCAGCCTTCTTCTTGTCCAGCTCGGCGATCTCGGCAATTTGCTTGTCGAGGGACGTGATCTGGTCGGTCAGGTACTGGTTGCGGTTGTTCTGGCCGTCGATCTGGCCGTTGTAATACATCACGATCAGCAGGCTGATCAGCACGGCCGCGGCCGAAGCCACGCCCAGCATCGTCAGGAATTCCTGCTGGCGCTGTTTGCGCCGCTCGGCGCGCCAAGGCAATAGGTTGATCTTGGCCATCAGTCGAAGCTCCTCAGGGCCAGGCCGCAGGCAATCATCAGCGCCGGGGCATCCTGGGCCAGGGCGTGTGCCTGCACGCGCGGGCCGAGCGCCATGTTGGCGAGCGGATTGGCAATGACGGTCGGTACGCCGATCTGCTCTTCCACCAGGCTGGCGATGCCGGCGATGGAGGCGCAGCCGCCAGCCAGCACGACCTGGTCGACGCGGTTGAAGTCGCTACCGGCATAAAAGAACTGGAGCAGTCTGCTGACCTGCTGCACCAGTGCCTCCTTGAATGGTTCGAGCACTTCGACTTCGTAGCTTTCCGGAAGGCCGCCCTGGCGCTTGGCCTGGCCGGCTTCGTCGTAGCTCAGGCCGTAGCGGCGCATCACTTCGTCGGTGAGCTGCTTGCCGCCGAATACCTGTTCACGGGTGTAGATGCTGCGCTGCGCGCGCAACACGTTGAGCGTGGTCATGGTCGCGCCGATGTCCACCAGGGCGACGATGGCGTCGCGCGGCACGGACAACTGGTCGGCCACCAGCTTGAAGGCGTTTTCCATCGCGAAGGCTTCGACGTCGATCACCTTGGCGGTGATGCCGCCGAGTTCGAGCGCCGACTGGCGCACATCGACGTTTTCGGTTCGGGACGCTGCCAGCAGCACCTGGACCATCTCCGGGTTGCCGGGCATCGGGCCCAGCACCTCGAAGTCGAGGCTGACTTCCTCGATGGGATACGGAATGTAGTTGGAGGCCTCCATCTGCACCTGGTCTTCCAGGGCGTCCTGGTCCAAGTCACCCTGCATCGGGATGATCTTGGTGATGACCGAGGATCCGGAGACGGCCGCGGCGGCATGCCTGGCCTTGGTGCCTGAACGGGCGACCGCGCGCCGGATGGCCTCGGCTACCGCCTCGACCTCGACGATGTTCTTTTCCACCACGGCATTGGGTGGCAAGGGCTCGACTGCATAGTGCTCGACCCGGTAACGGCCGTTGCTTTCAGTGAGCTGAAGCAGCTTTACAGCCGTGGAACTGATGTCCAGGCCGACAAGCGGTGTCTTGGTATTTCCGAAAAGACCCACGGTTTATCCCCTTTTGCCACTTGCCACGGGCGCTTACACGCTATTCGTGCGCCGTTACATTAATAACGAAATTTTCCGAAATGGCAATGCCCCCCGCCATCTTTTCGGTCCATTGGCTCAAAATGCCATGCCAGTTCACAGCTTTAACGGCAAAAAGGCCTGAGACCGACACCCTTTGGTCCGACGGGGGCCTGCCTCGTTCTATACTCTCGGTCCCGCCCGATGTAAACGAGGAAGAGGCCCAGGATGGCCCAAGTGACACGCTGGTTGCGCCGCCTGGCCCTGCTCGCAGGCTTGGGCCTGGTACTCGGGATACTGGCACTGGGCATCATGTACTGGCTGGTCGCGCCTCGCCTGCCGGACGTGCAGGAACTGCGCAACGTCGCCATGCAGGTACCCCTGAGCGTCTACACCGCGGACGCCAAGCTGATCGCGCAGTTCGGCGAAACGCGGCGCTATCCGGTGAAGATCGACAAGATCCCGACCCAGCTCAAGCAAGCCTTCATCGCCATCGAGGATGCCCGCTTCTACAAGCACCAGGGCCTGGACTTCAAGGGCATCACCCGCGCGGTATGGCTGTTGGCCACGACCGACAACAAGCGCGTGCCCGGCGGCAGCACCATCACCCAGCAGGTGGCCAAGAATTTCTACCTCAGCTCGGAATACAGCTACAGCCGCAAGCTGATGGAGATGGCCCTGGCCATCAAGATGGAGCGCGAGCTGACCAAGGACGAGATCCTCGAGCTCTACCTCAACAAGATCTTCTTCGGCAACCGCGCCTACGGCGTGGCCGCGGCGGCGGAGTTCTATTTCGGCAAGTCGATAGACCAGCTGAGCCTGGCCGAGAGCGCCGCCTTGGCAGCAACGCCGAAATACCCATCCAGCGGCAACCCGGTCATCAATCCCAAACGCAACATCGAACGTCGCAACTACGTGCTGCAACGGATGCGCGAAGTCGGCTTCATCACCGAGGCGCAGGCGGCTGCGGCCCGCGCCGAGCCCAGCCGCGCCAGCCCGCACGAACCCAAGACCGAGCTGGACGCGCCCTACCTGGCCGAAATGGTGCGTGCGGCCATGCAGGAGCGTTATGGCGCCGAGTCCGAGACCAGCGGCTTCAAGGTGTACACCACGGTCCGCAGCGTGGACCAGGCGGCTGCGTCGAAATCGGTACGCGACGGCCTGGTGGAATACGACCGCCGCCATGGCTATCGCACGGTTGAAGGCAAGCTGGACCTGACCGGCACGGAAACCCCGACCGAGCTCGGTGCAGCGCTGCGTCGGTTCGTGCCGATCAGCGGCATGCCCGCTGGCGTCGTGACCAGCGTCGGCGACGGCAAGGCGACCGTCACGCTGCGCTCGGGTGAAGTGGTCGTGCTCGATGCGAAGTCCAGCAAATGGACGGGACGCACGCCGGCGGCACTGCTGAAGCGTGGCGACGTCGTGCGCGTTTCTGCGGCCGAGGAGCCGGGCCAATTCGAATTGACGCAGGTTCCCAAGGCCGAAGCCGCACTCGTTTCGCTGCAGCCCGAGGATGGCGCGCTGCGCGCCCTGGTCGGCGGCCTGAGCTTCTCGCGCAGCAAGTTCAATCGCGCGGTGCAGGCACAACGCCAGCCCGGGTCGAGCTTCAAGCCCTTCCTGTATTCGGCCGCCTTCGAGCGGGGTTACACGCCCGCGACCATCGTGCTCGACGCGCCAGTCGTGTTCCGGGATCGCGTCGGCCACGTCTGGCAGCCGCAGAACGACAACGGCAAGTTCTCCGGCCCCATGCGCATGCGCGAAGCACTGGTGCAGTCGCGCAACCTGGTGTCGGTGCGCCTGCTCGATGCCATCGGCGTTGATTTCGCGCGCAAGTACATCACCCAGTTCGGCTTCAAGCTCGAAAGCCTGCCGGCCAACCTGTCCATGTCACTCGGCACGGCCTCGCTGACGCCGATCTCGATTGCGCGCGGCTACACGGTGTTCGCCAACGGCGGATTCCTGGTGGAGCCGTATTTCATTGCGAAAGTAGTGGACCGCAATGGCGTGGTCATCGCCGCCACGCACGCGCCGCGCGCCTGCCGCCTGTGCCCGCAACGGCTGGCGACGGAGGCCCGTGCCGCCGTGGTGGTGGACGATTTCGATTTCAGCGCCAACGGCCCGACCGCCACCGCCGCGCCGGCGCAGGACAAGATGGAAGCCGACCTGGTGGGGCCGTCGCAGGTCACGCTGGCGCCGCGTGCGATTGACGAGCGCAGCGCCTTCCTCGCTTCGTCGCTGATGCGCGATGTCGTGCAGCGCGGCACGGCAACAGCCGCCAAGGTATTGGAACGCGCCGACATCGGCGGCAAGACCGGCTCGACCAACGACCATCGCGACGCGTGGTTCTCCGGCTTTGGCGGCGACCTGGTCACCACCGTGTGGGTGGGCAAGGACAACTTCGAGTCGCTCGGGTTCCGCGAATACGGCGGCAAGGCCGCGCTTCCGATCTGGATCAACTACATGCGCGTCGCGTTGAAGGATGTTCCCCTCACCGATGCCGCGCCGCCGACCGGCATCGTCACCGTCAGCGTCAACCGCAGCACCGGCGGACTGGTGCCGGATGGAACGCCCGGCGCGCTGGTCGATTATTTCAAGCAGGAAGATTACGACCGCATCATTTCCAGCGGCTTCAACCAGCAGGACATGGGCGAAGAACAGCAGGCCGAGGCCTTCGACATCTTCTAGGCGGCAGCCATGAGGCGGGACCGTGGGCAACGTGAATTGCAGTTGCTCGAACGCAGGCAACGCATTGCGTTCGAGGCCGCCCGCCTGATGGCGCGTGACGGAATGCAGGACCCGCGCCAGGCGAAACTGCGTGCTGCACGCCAGCTCGGCATCGATGACGAAGCCTCGCTGCCGCGAGATGCCGATGTGCGCGAGCAACTGCTCGGCTACCAGCGCCTGTTCCGCGGCGACGAACAGTCGAGGCAACTCCAGGTTCGGCGTGAGGCCGCAGTCCCGGCCATGCAGTTCTTCCAGTCATTCCAGCCGCGGCTGGTGGGCAGCGTGCTGGACGGCACCGCCGATGCGACATCGCCGATCCGGCTGCAGGTCTTCAGCGACGACCCCGAACTTTTCGCGCGATTCCTGATGGACGCCAACATGCCGGCGAGCCAATTGCCGGAACAGTCACTCCGGGTGGATCGGGAAACCCGCGCGCGTTACCCGGCCTGGGCGTTCCAGGCCGACGGCCTGGCATTCGAGATCATGGTCCTGCCGCAGGCCCTGCTCCGCCAGGCACCGCTGGGCGCCGATGCGCAGCCGATGGCGCGCGCCAGCCTGGCGGCGGTACGCAAGCTTGTCGGGGCTGGATTGAACGCGCCGCCCGAATCGGGCGGCGCAGGTGACGAAACGACTTAACGCTTGCCCAGGGGCACGTAGTCGCGGGCCGGCGAGCCGGTGTAAATCTGGCGCGGACGGCCAATCTTGTTTTCCGGATCGGTCTGCTGTTCGAGCCAATGCGAAACCCAGCCGGCGGTGCGTGCGATGGCGAACATGACGGTGAACATTTCGCGCGGGATGCCCAGCGCCTTGTAGATGATGCCGGAATAGAAATCGACGTTCGGATACAGCTTGCGGGCGATGAAGTACTCGTCCTTCAGCGCTGCCTCTTCCAGCTTCAGCGCCACTTCCAGCATCGGGTCGTTGACGCCGAGTTCGCCCAACACTTCGTGGGTCATCTCGCGGATGATGGTCGCGCGCGGATCGAAGTTCTTGTACACGCGGTGGCCGAAGCCCATCAGGCGGAAGCCGGAGTTCTTGTCCTTGGCGCGATCCACGGCCTTGGCGACATCTTCAGGACGGCCGATGCCGGCCAGCATGTCGAGCACGGCTTCATTGGCGCCGCCATGCGCGGGACCCCACAGCGCGGCCACGCCGGCTGCCACGCAGGCATACGGATTGGCGCCGGTGGAACCGACCAGGCGAACGGTGGACGTGGAGGCATTTTGTTCGTGGTCGGCGTGCAGGATGAACAGCAGGTCGAGCGCGCGCGCGGCCACCGGCTTCATCGCCAGCGGCTCGCTCGGCACCTCGAACATCATGTGCAGGAAACGCTCGACGTATTCGAGGTTGTTGCGCGGGTAGCGGATGGGCCAGCCGATCGAATAACGATGGCAGGCAGCAGCAATGGTCGGCACCTTGGCCAGCAGGCGGATGGCGGCGAGGCGACGCTGCTCGGGATCTTCCAGGTCCAGGTCGCCGTGGTAGAACGCGGCCAGCGAGCCGAGCATGCCGGTCATCATCGCCATCGGATGCGCATCGTGGCGGAACCCGTACAGGAAGGTCCGGAACGCCTCGTGCATCATCGTGTGGTGGGTGACTTCGTGTTCGAAGTTTCCGAACTGTTCGGCGTTCGGCAACTCGCCGTGCATCAGCAGATAGCTGACTTCGAGGAAGTTCGACTGCTTGGCCAGTTGTTCGATGGGATAGCCGCGATACATCAGCACGCCGGCGTCGCCATCGATGTAGGTGATGGCGCTGCGGCAACTGGCCGTGGACATGAAACCCGGGTCGTAGGTGAAGTTGCCGGTTTCCTTGTACAGCTTGCCGATGTCGATGCAGGACGGACCCAGGGTGCCGGTGTGCACGGGAAGTTCGACGGATTTGTCGCCAGCGTTGAGAATCACGCTCGGGTTGTCAGACACGACAGGCTCCTTGAAAACGATATTTTGGCCAAGCGCCAAGTATCGCATACGGGATTTGTGCAAGGCAGTGCAAACCCGCCGGAAAATGCCCCAAGCAGGTCGCTAGCGTGAACCGATGCACGAAAACGACAACGGCCGCAGGGCGGCCGTTGTCGGAAATTGCTGGCCGGCGGGTTGGCCGGCGGCGAACCGAGGTATTACTCGGTCGCTGGCTTGGCGGCACCGTAGCGCTTGCGGAACTTGTCCACGCGGCCACTGGTGTCCATCAACTTCTGCTTGCCGGTGTAGAAGGGATGCGAAGCCGACGAGACTTCAACCTTCACCAGCGGATATTCCTTGCCATCTTCCCACTTGATCGTCTCTTTGCTGGACAGCGTGGAGCGCGTGAGGATGATGAAATCTGAGGTAACGTCCTGGAAGACGACGTCTTGGTACTTGGGATGGATATCGGCTTTCACAGGAAAGCTCCACAGTGATTCGGGAAAGACCCCCATTTTAGCCAGATAGCCCCACCCCACGCAAGCCTGGCCGCGCAGCCGGGCGCTGGGGGCCAGTGCTGGCGGTTTCCTGAACGGCCCCGCCCGTGGCCGCCGGGCCGCCCGGAATCGAAGGCTGCCGGGCTCAAGCGCCCGGGCGGGACGGGCCGCGCCTTTGATCTGGGTCAACCCGCCGTGCCGGAACCGGGAATATGGTGGAAATGCAGTGACGGAGCGTCCAGGCCCACGAGGCCCTGCACCAGACGGCGAGCTGCCGATCGCCGTCCGCTTCAAATCGGGAGCTGATGGTCATGGATAAATTCTGGCTTGGACAATATCCACCGGGCGTTGAAGCCGACGTCGATATCAATGCGTATGCGTCGATCCGGGACATCCTGGAGTCCACGTGCCAGCGCTTCGGCGAGTTGCCCGCCTATTCCAACATGGGCGCATCCATCCGCTATTGCGAACTGGACAGGTTGAGCCGCGACTTCGGCGCCTACCTGCAGCAAGTCGCCGGCATGCACAAGGGCGATCGCATCGCACTCATGCTTCCCAACCTGCTGCAGTATCCCGTCTCACTATTCGGTGCATTACGCGCCGGCATGGTGGTGGTCAACGTCAATCCGCTGTACACGCCGCGGGAGCTCGAATACCAACTGAAGGACTCGGGCGCGACGGTGATCGTGATACTGGAGAACTTCGCCCACACGCTGGAGCAGGTGATGGCCCGCGTGCCGATCAAGCGCGTGATCACCACCCAGGTCGGCGACCTGTTTCCTGCCGCCAAGCGGCTGCTCACCAACCTGGTCGTGAAGCACGTGAAGAAGATGGTTCCGGCCTGGCGACTGGAAGGTGCTGTGCCATTCAATACCGTGTTGAAGTTGGGTCGCGACAAAACGCTGCAGGACATCCCGCTGGACCACAATGACATCGCGTTCCTGCAATATACCGGCGGCACCACCGGCGTTGCCAAGGGCACCGTACTGACGCATGGCAACCTGGTCAGCAACATGCAGCAGTTGGCTGCGTGGATTTCACGCGACCTGGTGGAAGGTCGCGAGTGCGCGATCCTGCCGTTGCCGCTGTACCACATCTATGCACTCATCGCGAACCTGGTCTTCATGAAGATCGGCGCGCACGTCGTATTGATCACCAACCCGCGCGATATCCCGGACTTCCTCAAGACGCTCGACCATCACCATCCAACCGTGATGATCGGGGTCAACACGCTATACAACGCCTTGCTCAATGCGCCGGGATTCGAGGCTGTCGACCTGGGCAAACTCAAGCTGGCCTGCGCCGGCGGAATGGCCGTGCAGCGCTCCGTGGCCGAACGCTGGAAGAAGGCCACGGGCACCCCTCTGGTGGAAGGCTATGGACTCACGGAAACCTCGCCCGTCGTCACATCCAACCTGCTCAGCATCAAGGACTGGACCGGCACCGTCGGCCTGCCGCTTCCGTCCACCGAAGTCAGCGTGATCGACGATGACGGCGGACACCTGGCCCGAGGTGAGCGGGGCGAGCTCGCCGTCCGCGGGCCGCAGGTGATGAGGGGCTACTGGAACCGTCCGGAAGAGACGGCGAAGGTCTTTACCCAGGATGGTTGGCTGCGCACCGGCGATATCGGCTACCTGGATGAAAAGGGCTATTGCCGGATCACCGACCGGAAGAAGGACATCATCATCGTCTCGGGTTTCAAGGTCTTCCCCAATGAGATCGAGGACGTGGTCGCGATGCATCCCGGCGTGCTCGAGGTCGCGGCCGTCGGCGTTCCCGATCCTTCCTCGGGCGAGGCGGTCAAGATCGTCGTGGTGAAAAAGGATCCTGCCCTCACCGAAGCAGGGCTCATCGCGCACTGCCGCGAAAACCTGACGGGCTACAAGATTCCCAAGCTGGTCGAGTTCCGCACCGAACCCCTGCCCAAGAGCAACATCGGCAAGGTCCTGCGCAGGCTGCTACGCGATCCACCCGCCGCGGCCGCGGCCTAGAAATTCGCCCCGGGCGCGCGGCGTGCCACCGCGCGCAATCGGATTCAGGCGCCGGCGAAGCGCGCTGCGCTGCCAATCCACCGTTGCACGATCCGCTCGGCCAGCGCCGGCGATTCCGCGAGCAATCCATCCGCCGTGCGGTGCACGGTCGGCAACAGGTGCGCGTCGCGCACCAGGTCGGCGATCCGGAAGCCGGCCAACCCGGTCTGCCGGGTTCCAAGCAACTCGCCGGGACCGCGTAGCTCCAGGTCCTTCTCTGCGATCACGAAACCATCGGTGGTCTGCCGCATCACTTCCAGCCGTTGCCGCGCCATCTGCGAAAGAGGCGGCTTGTACATCAGCACGCAACTCGATGCCTGAGCGCCGCGCCCGACCCGACCGCGCAGCTGGTGCAACTGCGCGAGGCCGAGCCGCTCGGCATTCTCGATCACCATCAGGCTGGCATTGGGCACGTCCACGCCCACTTCGATCACCGTGGTGGCGACCAGCAATTGCAACTCGCCTGCCTTGAACTGCGCCATCACCGATTGTTTTTCGGCCGGCTTCATCCGCCCGTGCAGCAGGCCGACCCGCAGCCCGGGCAGCGCCAGCGTCAGGGCCTCGAAAGTACTCTGCGCGGCTTGCGCATCGATGCGCAGGACACCCGGCCCAGGCTTGTCCTCGGCATCGGCTTCGTCGATCAGCGTGCACACCCAATAGACCTGGCGGCCTTCCGCGCAAGCCACCCGGATGCGCTCGACGACCTCGTCGCGGCGCGTGCCCGGCAATGCGACGGTGGTCACCGGCGTTCGGCCGGGCGGCATTTCATCGATCACCGATACATCCAGGTCGGCATAGGCCGACATCGCCAGCGTTCGAGGGATCGGCGTGGCGGTCATCACCAGTTGATGCGGAACGCGACTGCCGTCCAGCCCCTTGTCGCGCAGTGACAGGCGCTGGTGTACGCCGAAACGGTGTTGTTCATCCACGATCGCAAGCGCGAGGTCCTTGAAGACCACGCCCTCCTGCATCAGCGCATGCGTACCGACCACCACCTGTCCTTCACCGGACGCGATGCGCGCCAGTGCAGCCGTGCGCGCCTTGCCCGTTACCTTGCCGGCCAGCCACGCGACCTGGATGCCGAGTGGCTCGAGCCAGCTGCGAAAATTGATGAGGTGTTGCTCGGCGAGCAGCTCGGTCGGCGCCATCAGCGCGACCTGCTTGCCCGCTTCCACTGCACGCAAGGCGGCGAGTGCGGCGACCACGGTCTTGCCGCTGCCAACATCGCCTTGCACCAGGCGCAGCATCGGCTCGGGCTTGCGCATGTCCGCGGCCACTTCGTCGTAGACACGACGCTGCGCGCCGGTCAGGGAATACGGCAAGCCCTTGCGCAGGGAGTCGGCAAGCGCACCGCGGCCCTTGATCGCGCTCGCGCCGTGCGCACGCAAGGCAATGCGCTGTCGGCGCAGGCTGAGGTGGTGCGCCAGCATTTCCTCGAACGCGAGCCGTTGCAGCGCCGGATGCCGGCCGCTGGAAAACAGCAAGACGTCCGTGTCGGGCGGTGGCCGGTGCGCCACCTGCAAGGCTTCCTTCAAGGTCGGCATGTCCAGCGCGCGAGTCACCGCGCCGGGCAACAGCTCCAGCTCTTCCGCCGGCGGCAATCGCTTGAGCGCCTCGGCTATCAGCCTCGACATCGTCTGCGGTCCGATGCCCTCTATCAGGGGATAAACCGGATCGAGTGAGTCGCGCATCGCGCCTTCGTCGGACTCCGCGAGGAAGCGATAGCTCGGGTGCACGATCTCCAGGCCGTGGCCACTCGGCCGCGCATCGCCGTAGCAGCGCAGCCTGCGTCCTGGAATGAATTGCGCGGCCTGGGCCGAGTTGAAATGGAAGAAGCGCAAGGCCAGCGTGGCTCGCGAGTCGTCGGCGATGGTCACGCGCAGAAGGGGGCGATATCGAAAACCGCGCTCCACCGCTTCCACCCGACCCTCCACCTGCGCCGGCTGCCCGGGCACCAGGTCGCGGATCGGCGTCAGCGTCGTGCGGTCTTCATAGCGCGTCGGCAGGTGCAGCCACAGGTCCTGCAGCCTGATGAGGCCGCGCGCCGCCAGCTTTTCGGCCAGCGCGGGCCCGACGCCGGGCAAGTCCCGGACCGATGCCTCGCCGCCAGCCGCCAGGGTCGGGGCCGGCGCGCCTGGATTGGCCCGGCGACCCACTCAGTCGAACGCGAGGATGGCGTCCACCTCGACCCGCGCACCACGCGGCAGGCCGGAGACCTGGATGGTGGATCGCGCCGGATAGGGCGCCGTGAAGTAGTCGGCCATCACCGCATTGACGGCGGCGAAGTCGCCCAGGTCCATCAGGTAGATACCGACGCGCACGACCTGGTCCAGCGAGCCGCCCGCGGCCGCGCAGACCGCCGCCAGGTTGTCGAAGACGCGCCGGGACTGGGTTGCGATGTCGCCCTCGACCAGTTGCCCGGTGGCGGGGTCGAGCGGGATTTGCCCGGACAGGAACACCTGGTTTCCGCTGCGTACGGCTTGCGAATACGGCCCGATGGCGGCGGGCGCATTGTCAGTGGCAATGGGTTGGCGAGGCATGGCGGACACTCTCGGAATGGTGGGCTGAGTTTACGCCGGGGCGCGGCCTAAAGGCGCTCCACGCCGTGCACCACGCCCAATCGACGCACGCGCCGGATCACGTCGGCCAGGTGCTTGCGATTGCGCACCTCGATGCCGAATTCCATGACCGAAATCTGCAGGTCGCGCTCGCGATATTCGACGGAGTCGATGTTGGAGTCGCTCTCGGCCACCGCTGCGGCAACCTGCGCCAGCACACCGGGCTTGTTGTCCACGTCCAGCTTCAACGCCGCGCGGTAGTCACCCTGCACATAGCGGTCCCAAGCCATCGGCACGCAACGCTCCGGATGCTTGCGGTACTCGGCGATATTCGGGCAATCGATGCGGTGCACCACCACGCCCTTGCCGGCGCTGATGTAGCCCATGATCTCGTCGCCTGGAATCGGATAGCAGCAGCGCGCGAAGCTGAGCACGCCGCGTTCGGTGCCGGTGATCAGGATCTGCTCGCTGCTGGTCGCGGTGCCATGGCGCAGCGGCAACTCCGCCGAGCCCTGCACCAGCACCTGCGCAACTTGTGCCGGCATGCGATTGCCCAGCGCGATGTCCGCCAGCAATTCCTCCAGCCGGCGGTAACGATGCTCGGCGAGGAATTGTTCGATGTTTTCCTGCGGTACGCGGTCCAGCGACGTCTCGCGCGCTTCCAGCGCACGATCGAGCATGCGATGGCCGAGGTCCACGGCATCCTCGTGTTCCAGCCGCTTCAGGAAGTGGCGGATGGCGGTGCGCGCCTTGCTCGACACCACGAACTCCAGCCACTGCGGTCCAGGCGTGGCCGACGGCGCGGTGATGATCTCGACCGTCTGTCCGCTGGCGAGCTTGCTGCGCAGGGGCACCAGCTTCTTGTCCACGCGCGCGGCCACCGCATGGTTGCCGACGTCGGTGTGCACCGCATAGGCGTAGTCGAGCGCCGTGGCATTGCGTGGCAAGGAAAAAATATCGCCCTTGGGCGTGAACAGGTAAACCTCGTCCGGGAACAGGTCGACCTTGACGTTTTCCAGGAACTCCAGCGATGAACCCGCAGACTCCTGGCTGTCCATCAGGCTGCGCACCCAGTCCTGCGCGCGCACCTGGGCGGTGTTCATGCCCTGCCCGATCGTCTTGTAGAGCCAGTGCGCGGCGATGCCGCGCTCGGCGATGACATCCATTTCCTCGGTGCGGATCTGCACTTCCACCGGCGTGCCGTAGGTGCCGAACAAGACCGTGTGCAGGCTCTGGTAACCGTTGGCCTTCGGAATCGCGATGAAATCACGGAAGCGCGCATCCAGCGGCTTGAACAACGAATGCACCGCGCCCAGTGCGAGGTAGCACTGCATCAGCTTGGGCACCACCAGGCGGAAGCCGAACACATCCATCACCTGGTCGAAGCTTTTGTTCTCCTGCCGCATCTTCTGGTAGATGCTCCACGGCGCCTTGACCCGGCTGACCAGGCGGAACGGCAGGCCTTCCTGCGCCAGCCGCTGGCAGATCTTGGCCTCGATGGTCGCCATGGCCTCGCGCCGCATCACCGGTTGCGCGGCGATGCGCTTGGCGATGGTCTTGTGGCGAAGCGGGTGCAGGGCGCGGAAGCCCATGTCCTGCAGTTCGGCCTTGATCCGGTTCATGCCGAGCCGGTGCGCGATGGGCGCGTAGATGTCGAGCGTCTCGCGGGCGATGCGCCGGCGAGAGTCGGGGCTCATCGCATCCAGCGTGCGCATGTTATGCAGCCGATCAGCCAGCTTGATCAGGATGACGCGCAGGTCGCGCGACATCGCCAGCATCATCTTGCGGAAACTTTCAGCGTCCGCTTCCTGGCGGTCGCGGAACTGGATCTTGTCGAGCTTGGTGACCCCGTCCACCAGTTCCGCCACGGCTTCGCCAAACTCTTCCGAGATGGCGCTGCGCGGCAGGTCGGTGTCTTCAAGCGAGTCGTGAAGGATGGCCGCGCACAGGGTTTCGGTATCCATGCGCAATTCCGCGAGGATGCCGGCGACCGCAACGGGGTGGGTGATGTAGGCCTCGCCCGAGCGACGGGTCTGGCCGGCGTGCGCCGCTGCGCCAACCTGATAAGCCCGGCGGACCTTCAGCACCTGTTCCTTGGTGAGGTAGTCGGCCAGCTTCACCTCGAGCGCGCGCACGGCATCCGGACACGGGTCCGGATTGGGTTGCTTCGCGGCAGTGGGCTGGGTCAGGGACGACATGGGTCCAGACTACCCGCCCCTGCATGAGGCTTCAATCAATTGACGCAGAACGAAAAACGGCCCCGAAGGGCCGTTTGCATTTCGATCACGCCATCGCGACGGATCAGTCGTCGCCGCCCTTGCTCAGGTCGTCGTCCACCACTTCGGCGGCGGCCCATTCCAGGGCTTCACGTTCGGCGCGCTCGCGCTCGATCTTCTCGACTTCGTCAATCAGGTTCTGGTCGATCTTGCGCGCGGCGATTTCACGCAGGGCCATGACAGTCGGCTTGTCCTGGTGTTCGCTGTTGTCCAGGGTCGGCTCGACGCCGGTCGCCAGCTGGCGGGCGCGCTTGGAAGCCATCAGGACGAGCTCGAAGCGGTTTTCGACTACGTTCAGGCAGTCTTCGACGGTAATGCGGGCCATACAGTCTCCAGGGCGGTACCGGCGGGACTCAGCCGGCTCGCAAAATCAATGGGTTACGCGGAACTGGGCATTATACGCGCTGTTGCCCTTGCCGTTCAAATCCCCTTGTTCTGGGTGCGGCGGTTGCCGCGCATCATTTTGAGTCGCCACACGGAATCGGCTTGGTCAAAATGACACCCGGCACCCGCCCTCCCTCAGCTGCGACCAACATCGCTCCAGGGCAACACACTGCCGTTGTATCGATAACGCAGGTCGCCCGGCGCCCCATTCGCAGGTGTGCTCGGTGGGGACTGCCTGGCGATCCTGCGTTTCGTCGCCAGTGGGAGCGCCTTTGGCCGCAATTCCCGACTGGAGCGAAGCAAATCTGGACATCACCGGCTGGAGATACCCACACAACTGACTCCATCAACCCGGCAGGCAGCGGCATGCGCAGCGATGCGCCCGCACAGCGGCGACAGAACGCAGGATCGCCTGGTGGCCCCACCGAGCACACCTGCGAATGGGGCAGCGGGCGACCTGCGTTGGCGACGGAACAGCAGGGTGTTGCCGTGAAGACCCAGACCGCGCAGGAAGTTGCGGGCGAGCGCCGGATTTTATTTTGACCAAGCCGGTATCGTGCGGCGACTCAAAATGAAAGCCGGCGATCGCCAGTGGCGACAAGCTTTTCGATTGCCCTTCGCAAGAGTCAGCGCTTTTGATCTTCCGACAGCAACGCGCTGATCAGTTCCGCATGCCGCTCGGATTGCACGGCGATGCGTTGGCGGCTGGCGAGGAAGATGGATTGCATCTCGCGCACCGCCGCTTCGAAGTCATCGTTGACGATCAGGAAATCGAATTCCGCGTAGTGGCTCATTTCTTCGCGCGCGGCCGAAAGGCGCAGGGCGATCGTTTCTTCGCTGTCCTGGCCGCGGCTGCGCATGCGGGTTTCCAGCGCGTGGCGCGATGGCGGCAGGATGAAGACGCTGAGTGCGTCCGGCATCTGCTCGCGAACCTGGCGGGCACCTTGCCAGTCGATCTCGAGCAGTACGTCCAGACCGGCGGCCAATTGGGGTTCGACGGACTGGCGGGCGGTGCCCTTGTAGTCGCCGTGCACGAGTGCGTGTTCAAAGAAATCGCCGGCGGCGATCATGCGCTGGAATTCATCCGCACCGATGAAGTGGTAGTGCTGGGCGTGGCGCTCGCCCGGTCGCGGCGCGCGCGAAGTGTAGGAGATGGACAGGGCGATGCCCGGCGTGTCCTTCAGTACCGCGTTGACGATGCTCGACTTGCCTGCACCTGATGGCGCGGCGACGATGAAGAGGGTTCCGCGCATGCTCACTCCAGGTTCTGGACTTGTTCGCGGAGCTGTTCGATCAGCACCTTGAGCTCCACGGCGGCCTGCGTAGTCCGCGAATCCACCGACTTCGAACCGAGGGTGTTGGCCTCGCGATTGAATTCCTGCATCAGGAAATCAAGGCGGCGGCCGACGGCTTCGGGCAAGCCCAGGACGCGGCGCGCTTCCGAGACATGGCTGGCCAATCGGTCGAGTTCTTCGTCCACGTCGATCTTCTGCAGGTTCAGCACGACTTCCTGCTCGAGGCGACCCGGGTCCAGCGGCAGCTTGAGGTCGGCAAGGCGGGCATCGAGCTTGGCGCGCAACGCGGCCCGGATTTCCGGCAGCCAGCCCTTCACCTGGGCGGCGATGCGCTCGATGCCGTCCAGGCGTTCGCGCATCACGGCGGCCAGGTTGGCGCCTTCGCGTTCACGCGCGGCGACGAATTCGGCCAGGGTCTGGTCGAGCAAGGCCATGGCATCGGCCTGCAGGCCCGCGGCATCGAGTTCGGCCTCCTCGACCACGCCGGGGTAACGCAGCAGTTCGACGAAGTCGATGGACATCTGCGGGAACTGGGAATGATGGCGGCGCGCAAGCATGGACAGCTGCCCCATCAACTCGTCGTTCACCGTCAATGCCGCGCGCGCGCCCGGGGCGGAACGCAGGCGGAAGGACAGGTCCACCTTGCCGCGGGACACCTTTTGCGCGACGCGCTCGCGGAAGGCCGCTTCGACCGGGCGCAGTTCCTCCGGGGCGCGGACCGACAGCTCCAGGAAACGATGGTTGACCGCGCGCAGTTCGCAGCTGAGCTGGCCGCCGGTGGCGGCGCGCTCGCAGGCGGCGAAGGCGGTCATGCTGCGGATCATGGCGGGAGTCGCTCCACGGGGCCCGGCAGGGCTGGACGCGAATGGTAATCTAGCAGACCAGAATTTGTCGGATCCGCCCATGTCCCCTATTACCCGGCCCAGCGGCCGCGCCTTCGACCAGCTGCGCGATGTCCGCATCGAACGGCAGTTCACCAAGCACGCCGAAGGCTCGGTGCTGATCAGCTTCGGCGATACCCGGGTGCTGTGCACCGCCACCGTCGAGAACCGGGTGCCCGGCTTCCTGCGCGGCAAGGGCGAGGGCTGGGTAACCGCCGAGTACGGCATGCTGCCGCGCTCGACCAACGAACGCATGAATCGCGAAGCCGCCAGCGGCAAGCAAGGCGGCCGCACGCTGGAGATCCAGCGGCTGATCGGCCGCTCGCTGCGCGCCTGCGTCGATCGCCGCGCCCTGGGCGAGCGCAGCATCACGCTCGATTGCGATGTGCTTCAGGCCGACGGCGGCACCCGCACCGCTGCCATCACCGGCGCCTATGTGGCCTTGTGCGATGCGATCGCACTGCTGCGCAAGCGCGGCGACCTCAGCCGCGATCCCATTCTCGGCGCCATCGCGGCAATTTCGGTCGGCATCTACCAGGGCGAGCCGGTGCTGGACCTCGACTACGCCGAAGATTCCAACTGCGACACCGACATGAATGTGGTCATGAATGATGGCGGCGGTTTCATCGAATTGCAGGGAACGGCGGAAGGCCACGCCTTCCGTCGCGAGGAACTCGACGCGCTGCTCGCGCTCGCGGGCAAGGGCGTGGCCGAGTTGGTGGCGATGCAGCGCGCCGCGCTCGGATTGCCCGCCTGATACCTTGCAGGCAGAAGCGATGAAGACGCTGGTACTGGCGACCTCGAATCGCGGCAAGCTGGCTGAAATCCAACCCTTGCTCGCTGGCCTGGACTTGCGCCTCGTCACCCAGGGCGAGTTGGGCGTGGCCGATGCCATCGAGGATGGGCTGAGCTTCGTCGAGAATGCGCTGATCAAGGCACGTCATGCCTGCACGATGACCGGCCTTCCGGCCTTGGCTGACGACTCAGGCCTCGTGATAGATGCGCTGGGCGGTGCGCCCGGGCTGATCAGTGCCCACTATGCCGGCGTACATGGCGATTCCGCTGGCAACATCGCCCGCGTGCTGCGGGAACTGGCCGGCGTTCCCGCAGATAAACGAACAGCGCGCTTCCATTCGACCATCGTCTTGCTCCGACACGCCGCCGATCCGCAGCCCCTGATCGCGGAAGGCAGCTGGGAAGGCCTGATACTGGACGCGCCACGCGGCGACCGCGGATTCGGCTACGACCCGATCTTCTTCGATCCCGCATTGAACGCCGGCGCCGCGGAATTGCCGGCCGAAATAAAAAACCGGGTGAGCCACCGCGGCCAGGCGCTGGCGCAGCTGCGCACGCGGCTGCGCGAATTTCGGTGAGCCTTCGCCCGCCGCCGCTGTCGCTCTACATCCACATCCCGTGGTGCGTGCGCAAATGCCCGTATTGCGATTTCAATTCGCACCAGCAACCGGATGCGTTGCCGATCGCAGAGTACGTGGACGCGCTGGTCGCCGACCTCGACCAGGACTTGCCTCTGGTCTGGGGCCGCACCGTGCACAGCGTGTTCTTCGGGGGCGGCACGCCCAGTCTGTTTCCACCCGAGGCGATCAACCAGATCCTCGCCGCGGCATCGTCACGACTGCGTTTCGCGCCCGGCGCCGAAATCACCATGGAGTGCAATCCGGGTACCGCCGAACACGGTCGCTTCGAAGGCTACCTGGCGGCGGGCGTGAACCGGCTTTCCTTCGGCATCCAGAGCTTCGACGACGGCTGCCTGCAACGGCTCGGCCGCATCCACGACAGTGCGGAGGCGGAAGCCGCCGTGAAACTTGCGCAGGACGCCGGCTACGAAAACATCAACCTCGACCTGATGTATGCCCTGCCCGACCAGTCCCTGGCCATGGCATTGCACGACGTGGAGCGCGCCATTGCCTTGTCGCCCACGCACTTGTCGCATTACCAGCTGACGCTGGAACCCAATACCGCCTTCGCCGCGAAGCCTCCCACCGGCATTCCATTGGAAGACGACGCCTGGGACATGCAGGAGCGCTGCATCGAGCGCATGGCGGACGCCGGCTACGCGCAATATGAAGTGTCGGCTTATGCGCGCGAAAGCCGGCAGTGCGCGCACAACCTCAACTACTGGCGCTTCGGCGACTACCTGGGTATCGGGGCCGGCGCGCACGGAAAGATTTCGTCGGGCGCCGACGGCTCGGTGCTGCGCCGCTGGAAGGTGAAGAACCCGCGTGAGTACCTGGCGCAGGCGGCAGGCGCGGGCCGCATCGGTGGCGACGACCCGATTCCGCCGTCGCAATTGCCCTTCGACTACATGCTCAATGCCCTGCGCCTGGTCGAGGGTTTCAGCCTGGGCGATTTTGAATCGCGCACGGGCCTGGGCCGCGATGTCATCCGCGGCGAACTGGACCACGCGAAGCTGATGGGCTGGCTGCAGCAGACCGGCGACCGGGTGCTGCCCACCGAACTTGGGCGACGGTTCACCAACGACGTGATATCGCTGTTCCTGGCCGCTTGACCAGGCCTTTCCGATCACAGCCGGTTGATCCCACCGCGAGGCAGCGACCATGCTCGATTCCACTTTCGTCCGATGCCCATTTTGCGGCGAGCGCTTCGAAGCCCTGGCCGACGCCTCCGGCGGCGAGGCCGAGTACATCGAGGACTGCCCGGTCTGCTGCCGCCCGATCACGCTGCACCTGCGCACCGGCAGCGACGGTGAATTCGAAGGACTCGACGCCGACCGCGACGAGTGAAGGCGGGATGAATTACAATCACCGCGTCCCAGGTGCTCGGGAAGCCGGTGAGACTCCGGCGCTGCCCCCGCAACGGTAAGCCAGGACACTCCTTCATCACGCCACTGGGTTCGCCTGGGAAGGCGAAGGATCCGACGTCAGCCCATCGACGTCCCTGGCAAGTCCGGAGACCGGCCTGGAACACAGCGGCGTTGCCCATCGGCAACGCCGTCCATCAGCACGTTGCGGAGGGCAACGCGGCATGACCGTCGCGCCTTGCCGCGCCTGTGTTTTGCCGTTTTTCCTGTCGCGCGCGCTAAATCCCACGCGGGTGAGCGTTCCAGGAGAACACATGAAGCACACGATCCAGCAGGCAGCCCTCGCGGTCGCCATTTCCATCGCACTGTCCCCCAGCTGCTTCGCCGAAGAAGCACAACGAAATACCTTGGACACCGTCCAGGTCACCGCCAACCGGATTGAAAAGCCGGTGGCTGAAACACTGGCCTCGGTAACCGTCATCACGCGCGAAGACATCGAACTCGCCCAAGCCCCGGACCTGATCAACTTGCTGTCGCGACAGGCCGGCGTGGACATCGCGCGCAACGGCGGCCCCGGCCAGGCCAGCACCCTGTTCCTGCGCGGCACCAACTCCAGCCACTCGCTCGTGCTGGTGGACGGCGTGCGGGTCAACGCGGCTACGCAAGGCGTGATCGACTTTGCCCATATCCCACTCGCACAGATCGATCGGATCGAAATCGTGCGCGGGCCGCGCGCGGCCTTGTGGGGTTCCGACGCCATCGGCGGCGTCGTGCAGATCTTCACGCGCGATGCGTCGAAGGGATTTTTCGAGGCTCGGTTGGGAGGCCATCGTCTCGCGGGTGCGACCGCGGGCTTGGGCATCGCGCGCGACGGCGCCTCGATCGGGCTGTCCGTGGGTGGCGAACGGCTTGAGGGCTTCTCTGCCACCAACGATGCGGCGTTCGGCCACGACCCCGACGCGGATGGCTATCGCAACCGGAATTTCGCCCTTCGCGGCGAAGCCCGACTGGGCTCGCAGAGCCTGTTCATCACCGGCCTGGTCACCGATGCCGACGTGGACTTCGATGCCGGGACCGGCGTCCCCGGCGAGGGCCAGACCGCGGCGCTCAACCGGGTCTTCGGCCTGGGACTGCGCGGCCCGGTTTCGGACCGCTGGACCCACGCCCTGACCCTGGGCCGCAGCAGCGAGGACCTGGACACGCCCGCCTACTTTTCCCGATTCGGCAGCACCCGCGATTCCCTGGACTGGGTGAATTCGCTGGCGCTTCACGACCGCCAGAGCCTGGGTTTCGGCGTGAACTGGAGCCGCGAGACCGGGTATTCCGACGAAGGCTTCCAGGGCTTCGAGAAGAGCCGACGCAATGCCGCGGCGTTCGTCACCTGGCAGGGCGGATTCGGGGCGCACACCTTCGATGCTTCGCTGCGCCGTGATGAGAACAGCCAGTTTGGCGGCGCCAGCACCGGCAACTTCGCCTGGGGATGGCGAGCTGCTGATTCGCTGCGGCTGCGCGCGAGCTGGGGTCAGGGATTCCGGGCGCCCAACTTCAATGAGCTGTATTACCCGGGCTTCGACCTGGGAGGAGGCTTGGTGCTGTTCGCGGGCAACGAGAACCTCAATCCCGAGCGCTCGCGCAGTGTCGAAGTGGGCATGGACTGGCAAATGTCCGACTCGCAATCACTCGGCCTGTCCGCCTACCGCACCCGCATCAACGACTTGATCGCCTTCGCCGGCCCGCTGCTCGACGCCATCAACATCCGCAGGGCAGCCATCGACGGCGTCGAACTCGACTACACGCTGACCAAGGGCGCGCTGGCCATTCGCGCCAATGCGACCTGGCAGGACGCGCGTGACAACGATACCGGTGAGCGCCTGTTGCGTCGCGCCAACCGCAAGCTGCACGCCTCGGCGGACTACTCGTTCGCCAACGGCGCAAGCGCCGGTCTCGACGTGTCGGTCCATTCGCCGCGGCCTGATTTTGGCGGGGCGCTCCTGCCCGGCTACTCACGCGTCGATTTGCGCGCTTCCGCCCCGCTTGCACAGGGCTGGACGGTTGATGCCCGCGTCGAAAATGTTGGCGACGCCGACTATGAGTTGGTGCAGGGCTACAACACGCCCGGCCGTACCGGCGTGATCAGTTTGCGCTGGCAGGCGCGGTAGCTAACGACCCGGGTGCGGCCGTTGCAACTGAACGGCCGCATCCGGGGCGCTAGGCGAGCAGGCCCTGCTGTGCCTAGAATCAGGCTTCGGAATCCGACTCGGGAGGGGCCGAATGTCCGTTTCTGCCAGCCAGTCGACCGCGCTTCCCACCCTGGACTCGCAAGCCCTGCCGCGCCGCGTGCGCGAATTGCTGAAGTCGGTACTGAAAGTCATGTCCCCGGAACTCGAGCGCGGCGTCGACGGCGCCATCCGCGAGTTCGAACAACTGCTGTATCGGCAGATCGAAGCCAGCATGGAGAAGTCGCTGGGCGAGCAGTGGCAGATCGCCCAGGACAAGGTCGCGCACTCGCGCCCCGACATCGTGCTGAACTTCATGAATGCGCTCGAGGCCGAGATGGCCAACCTGCAGGACCCGCAGATCGTGCGCGGCCAGTTGCAGGCCAGGCACCGGCGCGGCGATGAACTCGCCCTCGTCAACGACCTGGAAATCGAAGAGACCAGCGCACTGACCGACGCCGCCACGCGCGCGGAACTTCAGCACAGCCTGCAGCTGTTCCTGCTGGGGCAACGCTTCGGCGTGCTCGCTGGGCGACCGGCCTTCGACGTTGAAATGCTCCCGGTCGGCCCGCAGGCCCTGTGCCGGTCACTGCGACGCGCAACCGAGCGACTGGAACTCGATGTCCAGGCGCGCCTGCTGTTCTTCCGCGCGTTCGAACGCCAGGTGATGCCGCTCTTCGGCAACCTGGTGGAAGCGGTGAATGCCGAGCTCGCCCGCAGCGGCGTGCTTCCCAACCTGCAATACGTGCCGATCCGCGCGCGCCGCGTCGAACAGAAACCCGGTGCCGGCATGTTGCAGGAGATCATCGACCACGGGCTCAGCCTGTCCGGCAGTTCGACCGAACGGACGGCGCGAACCGTGCTTCGAAACCGTTCCGGAAGTTTCGAAGGCGAGGCGGCCAACGCCATTCCACCCGACCTGGCAAGGCAGGCCGCGGAGTTGTTGATGTCGATGGCGCGCGGCCACGGCGACATCGCCAACGACCAGGGATACAACCTGCTGCGCCAGCTCATGTCCAGTCGCCGGCAGTTGCTGGGCAAGCTCAATCCCGATCGCAATCGCGACAGTCGCGAGGCCCCGCACGTGGTTGGCGCCGCGGACCTGCAGGAGGCGCTGCGCGGTATGCAGCATCGTCCGATCTCGCCAGTGATCGCCCACGGCCGGGCCACGCCGCGCAATGTCAGCCATCTCAAGCAGGACATGCTCGCCTTGCTGCGTCGCGTCTCCCCGAACCAGGAGGCGCCCGCGTTGTCGGAGGAACACAACGACGCGCTCGACCTGGTCGGCATGCTTTACGACAATCTGATGCGCGACGTGAAGCCAGGCAGCAACGCCGCCGCCCTGCTTTCGAAAATGCAGGTGCCCTTGATGCGCGTGGCCTTGCAGGATTCCGGGTTCTTCACGCGCCACGAGCATCCGGCACGCCAGATGCTGAACACCATCGCCGAAACCAGCACGCACTGGCTCAGCGATGACGATAGCGATGGCCTGGCCAAGCAGATGCATTCCATCGTCGATCGCGCGGTGCAGGACTACAAGGGCGATCCAGCGGTGTTCAATGACGTGGTGCATGAGCTGATCTCCCACCTTCAAATCCTGTCGAGGAAGGCAGAGGTGGCCGAGCGGCGCCACGTCGAGGCCGCGCGTGGCAAGGAAAAGCTCACCCTCGCGCGGGAACACGCATCCCAGGCTGTCGAGGCGCTGATCAAGGCCCAGAAGCTGCCGCGCTTCACCCGCACCATGCTCAGCCAGGCATGGACCGACGTGATGGCGCTGACGGCCTTGCGCCAGGGCGAGGATTCGCTGGCCTGGAAACGACAGTTGCTGGTGGCCGAGCGCCTGATCGAAATCTCGCAACTGCCCGAAGGCACGCACCCCGACCAGCTCGATCCCGAGCGCGGCCTGCAGCGCGAGATCGAGGAAGGTCTGGCCAAGGTCGGCTACCAGGGCGACGATGTCGCCGCCATCGCCCGCCGCCTGGTGCATCCCAACGACAAGGACGACACCAGCAGCCGCACTGAATTGACCATGCGCCTCAAGGCGCAGGCTCGCCTGGGCGAGGAACTTCCCAGCAAGCGTGGTCGGCGCATTCCGCTGACCTCGGCCGAAGAAGCCGAGATGGAACGCATCCAGCAGGCGCCGGTCGGCACCTGGTTCGAATTCGTCATCAATCCGCAGGGTGATCGCGTGCGCCGGCGCCTGTCCTGGCTCAGTACCGCCACCGGCGATGCCTTGTTCGTCAACCAGCGCGGCCAGAAGAACGCCGAATACACGCTCGACAGCCTGGCGCGGCTGATGGCTAAGGGCCAGGTCGCCATCGTCGAGGAAGACAAGACCAGCGCAATTGATCGCGCCTGGGAAAACGTGCTGAACGCGCTGCGCTCGTTCGCGGTGCCCGGTGATTCCGAGGTGGCCCAATGAGCAGCGAATTCCGTCGCGCCAAGCGGCGCAAGGTCGAGCATCGCATCGAGGTGCTCGACTTGATGACCGAACGCGTGGTCGGCCACCTCAGCGACCTGTCCGAAACCGGCATGCTACTGATCGCGAACCAGGCCCTGGCCAGCGATGGGCTGTACCAGTTGCGCTTCAAGCTGGCCGACCCGCACGGCCACGAACATGCGCTGGAAATCGGCGCCCATGAGTTGTGGTCCGATGCCGCCGCGGCGCCGGGCCAGGTCTGGACCGGGCTGCGCTTCATCGACATGTCGCCGAGCGACCTGTTGTTCGTGCGCAGTTGGGTAGCCGCGCCCGGTGGCGAACACGTCTGACGGGGCAGGACCGGTGCGGCGCCGCCGGTCAACGCATGAAGTAAGCCAGCTCGGGGCGATGGACGTGGAAGCCCTGCGCGTAATCCACGTCTGCCTCCCGCAATATTTCGATCGTCTGCGCGTCTCCCACCCACTCGGCCACCACCTTCAGCCCCAGTTGATGGCCGATGTCGGTCACCGCGCGCACGATCGATGCGCTGATCGGGTCGGTCTGCAGGTTTCGGATGAAACTGCCGTCGATCTTCACGTAGTCCACCGGCAGGTTCTTCAGGTAACCGAAGGACGCCATGCCCGCACCGAAGTCGTCCAGTGAAAACTTGCAGCCGACCTTGCGCAGCGTGCCCATCAGTTCCACCACGCGGATCATGCTGGCGACCGCAGCGGTCTCGGTGATCTCGAAGCAGATGGACGCGGGCGGCACGCCGTAGCGCTCGAGCCGCTCGAGCACGAAGGGCGCGAAAGTATCGTCCTCGATGGTCAGCGCCGACAGGTTGATGGCGCACATGTGCACCTGGCGTCCCTTCGGGTCCAGGCGATTGAAATTCGCAAAGGCAGTTTCCACCACCCAGCGATCGAGTTGCAGCATCAGGCCGAAACGTTCCGCCGCCGGGATGAAGGCGCCGGGCGGCACCATGGTGCCGTCCTCGTCGCGCAGGCGGATCAGAAGCTCCATGTGCAGGCCTTCGCCGTCCTGCGCAGGATGCAGCCCCGCCAGTTCCTGGAAGTGAAGCACGAACCGGTCGTCAATCAGCGCCTGGCGCAGGCGACTGGCCCATTCCATCTCGCTGCGCCGGAGCATGGTGTCGGCGTCCTTTTCCGAATAGAGCTGCACGCGGTTGCGGCCGCGTTCCTTCGCCATGTAGCAGGCTGTGTCGGCCAACGACAGCACTTCGCGCTGGCTCATGCCGGGCCGGTCCAGCAGCACCAGGCCGACGCTCACGCTTACCGCATAGATGCGCTGCTCCGAACTGAACACGAAGCCGTCGATCTCCAGGCGCATGCGCTCGGCGAATTCCAGGGCTTGTTCGCGGGTCGCCGACTCGAGCAGGATGCCGAACTCGTCGCCACCCAGCCGCGCCAGCGTCTCGCCCTCGAACAGATGGCTACCCAGCAGGCCTGCGAGTTGCGACAACAACTGGTCGCCCACGTTGTGGCCGGAGGTGTCGTTGATGATCTTGAACTGGTCAAGGTCGAAGTACAGCAGGGCGCTGGACGGACCGCCCGCATCCACCCGTTCCAGCGCGGCGTCCAGGCGCCGGCCGAACTCGCGGCGGTTGTACAGGCCGGTCAGCGGATCATGCGCGGCCTGGTAGAACAGCATTTCGTTCAGGTCGCGCAACTCGGTGATGTCGTTGGCCACGGCCAGCAGGTGCGGGCTGCCGTCCAGGTCGATGCGCGACACCGACAGCGTGGCCCAGAACGGCGAGAATTTCTCCCCGGCGAAGCGCAGCGGAAGATTGCGCATCGGCAGGTCATCGATGATCACCTGCCGGATTTTTTCCTGCACGGTCACGTCATCGAAGATGTCCCTGACCTGCACCGGCTCCTTCTCGGGATCGCCGAGCGCGAGGCGCTCGCGCGCCACCTGGTTGGCGTACACGAGCCGGCCGTCGGGCCGGGCCAGCAACACGAGGGTCGGCAACAACTCGTTCAAGGCACGGAAGCGTTCCTCGCTCTCGCGGTACTGCGCGGCCATGTCGCGGCCCAGCACCAATGCACGCGCGCGTGTATTGGCCATCGACCAGGTGAGCGAGGCGAGCAGCAGGCTGGCAAGCACGCCGCCGGCCAGGGTGAGCGCCGGCAACCACAGCGGACCGCCGCCACCGGGGTGGCCGGTCAGTTCCATGCGCCAGGTCCTGCCGCCGTATTTCACGTCGTTCGAAAACCGGTAATCGAGTGCACCAGGCGCACCCACTGCGGCCGGTGACGAACGCGGGGAGTGGAACAGCGGCCAGCGTTGTCCGCTGGTGATGTCCACGACCCGCACGTCCATCGTTTCCCGCGTCTCCGCGGGCACCGCGCTTTCGAGCAACTTGCTCACCCGGAACGACACGGCGATCGAGCCGATGAATCGTTGCCGTCGTTCGGCTTCGCTCCAGGGCGGCTCGCCCGGGGAAAATGCCGGTAGCCGGATGGTGATGCCGTCACTCGGACCCGGCAAGCCCAGTCGCTGGATCAACGTGAATGACCCTGACATCGCCGGCTGGTCGGTATCGCGGGACATCGCCACGGCCCGCAGGTTCAAGGGTTGCGTCGCCAGGTCGAGGCCGGCCAGCCGCTCGTTGCCGGGGCCCGGTGCGACCATGGTCGTGATGAAGTGTTCGCGTCCGGTCTCCGGACTGACCCGTCGCTCGGAATAGGCAACCGCCTGCAGGCTCGGGAACAACTCGCGAGGACGCAGGTTGGAATAGATGCTGTCGAATTCGCGCGGCGTCACCTGGTCCGATGCCAGGAACAAGGCCTGGACGGTGCGCACCAACAGGCCGCAGTTCTCGAGCTGGTTCTGCACGGCGGCAAAACTGCGCTCGGCGCGCCGCTCGAGCAGACTGCGTTCGGATCGCGAAATCGCCGACTGATGCAGCCAGGCGGCCGTCACCGCCAGCGTGAGGCCCGCCAGCAGCGCGCCCAGGCTCCATAGCCAGGCAGGTAGCCCGAGAAATCCGCCGTCGTCACGCCTGTCTTGCATCGCCCTGCCCTAAACGGAAGGCTCGATGAGGCAGAATAATCAAGCCGCCACCAGCGAATCCCCAGCCATGTCTTTCTTTTCGTCCCGTCATCTTTACCCTGCCCACCTGTCAACAATCAAGACACGTGTCGATACTGCCTTGTCCCGTCACGGTTTTGACCACCTGCTGGTGGCTTCGGGCATTGAAAAGATGCGCTTCCTCGACGACACGCCCTACCCGTTCAAGGTGAACCCCCAGTTCAAGCAATGGCTACCGCTTACCCGGCACCCGCATTGCTGGATTGCCTACACCCCGGGGCGCAAGCCGGTGCTGGCCTACTACCAGCCCGACGACTACTGGCATGTCCCACCCAGCCCGCCCGAAGGTGAATGGGTCGAACACTTCGATATCCGCGTGCTGGCCGATCCGGTCGAGGCCGTGCTCCATCTTCCGACGAACGGTCGATCGGCCATCATCGGCGAGGCCGATGCCGCGTTGCCCGGCTTCGCGCCGAACAATCCGAAGGCCGTGCTCGACTACCTCCACTTCCACCGCGCCTTCAAGACACCCTACGAACTGGCGCTGATGCGGCTGGCCCAGCGCAAGGGTGCGCGTGGCCATGTTGCCGCGCGCCATGCCTTCCTCGGCCGCGAATCCGAGGCGGGAATCAACGCCGCCTTCCTGGCCGCCGCCGGCCATACCGATTCCGACGTGCCCTACAACAACATCGTGGCGCTGAACCAGAACGGCGCGACCCTGCACTACCAGTACAAGCAGTTCGAAGCACCTTCCGAACACCGGTCCCTGCTGATCGATGCCGGCGCCGAAGTGGATGGCTATGCCTCCGACATCACCCGCACCTGGGCCAATGGCGACCAGGCGTTCGCCGAATTGGTGAGCGCGGTGGACAACGAGCAGCAGCAGCTCGCGGGCAAGGTGCGCGCCGACCTGGACTATCGCGACCTGCACCTGGAAACGCACCTTCGGCTCGGCGGCGTACTCAAGGCGCTCGATATCGTCGACATGGATCCGGGCAACATGCTCGAAACCGGCGTCACCTCGACGTTCTTCCCGCACGGGCTCGGCCATCCGATCGGCCTGCAGGTGCACGACGTGGCCGGATTCTCGGACGTGGACGGCAAGCTGATCCCGCGCCCCGAGGGCCATCCCTTCCTGCGTATGACGCGTACGCTGGCCCCGGGCATGGTGGTGACGATCGAACCGGGCATCTACTTCATTCCTACGTTGCTGGAAAAACTAAAGGCCACGGCGCAGGCCAAATCAGTGAACTGGAAGAAGGTCGAGCACCTGACCCGCTTCGGCGGCGTGCGCATCGAGGATGAAGTCCATTGCACCGACGCGGCCCCCGAAAACCTGACGCGGGACGCCTTCGCCGAGCTCGGCTGAGGCCCTGGCCGGCGCCGCGGGGTGCGGAAAATGCCCGGTTTTGCTAGCATTCCAGCCCATTCCCGCCTGATCACCGCCCGGCCCCGCGCCGGGCGCTCCGTCTGTTGAGCCCCATGGAAA
This sequence comes from Gammaproteobacteria bacterium RIFCSPHIGHO2_12_FULL_63_22, assembly GCA_001801685.1. Classification (GTDB taxonomy): domain Bacteria; phylum Pseudomonadota; class Gammaproteobacteria; order Xanthomonadales; family Xanthomonadaceae; genus Arenimonas. Next base: position 29,373 of record MGYJ01000002.1, read on the forward strand.
AGAGCTTCGAGCCGCAAACTTTCGAGACCCGCTGGTACGCCCACTGGGAAGCCACTGGCTGCTTCAAGCCCAGTGGCACCGGCAAGCCCTACACCATCATGCTGCCGCCGCCGAATGTCACCGGCACGCTGCACATGGGCCATGCCTTCCAGCACACGTTGATGGACGCGCTTATCCGCTACCACCGCATGAAGGGCTTCGACACCCTGTGGCAGGTCGGCACCGACCACGCCGGCATCGCCACCGAGATGGTGGTGTCGCGCAACCTCGCGCGCGAAGGCCTGACCCGCGACGGCCTGGGCCGCGAGGCTTTCATCGAACGCGTCTGGCAATGGAAGCAGGAATCAGGAGACACCATCACGCGGCAGATGCGACGCATGGGCGCCTCGGGCGACTGGTCGCGCGAACGCTTCACGATGGACGAGGGCTTGTCCACCGCCGTCGTCGAGACCTTCGTGCGCCTGTACGAGGAAGGCCTGATCTATCGCGGCCAACGTCTCGTCAATTGGGACCCGGTACTGAAGACCGCGATCTCCGATCTTGAAGTGGTCAGCGAAGAAGAAGACGGCAAGCTCTGGTCGATCAGCTATCCGCTGTCGGATGGCAGCGGCTCGCTGGTGGTCGCGACCACGCGCCCGGAAACGATGCTGGGCGACACCGCGGTGATGGTGCATCCCGAGGACGAGCGCTACGCGCACCTGATCGGCCGATCCGTCCGCTTGCCCCTGTCCGACCGAGAAATTCCGATCATCGCCGACGCCTACGTTGATCGTGAATTCGGCACGGGTGTGGTGAAGGTGACGCCTGCGCACGATTTCAACGACTACGCGGTGGGCCAGCGACATGGCCTGCCGATGATCAACATCCTGACCCCGGATGCGGCCATCAACGACAACGCGCCGGAAAAATACCGCGGCATGGACCGCTTCGCCGCGCGCAAGATCGTGCTCGCGGATCTGGAAGAACTCGGCCTGCTCGTCGAGGAAAAGAAGCACAAGCTGCAAGTACCGCGTGGCGATCGCACCGGCCAGGTCATCGAGCCCTACCTCACCGACCAGTGGTTCGTGAAGATGGACACGCTGGCGGCGCGCGGATTGGAGCTCGTCGAAGGCGTTGACGGAAAGCCGGGCCCTGTACGCTTCGTGCCCGAAAACTGGATCAGCACCTACCGGCACTGGATGGGCAACATCCAGGACTGGTGCATCAGCCGGCAACTCTGGTGGGGCCACCGCATCCCGGCCTGGTATGACGACCAGGGCAGCATCCATGTCGGCCGCAGCGAAGACGAAGTGCGCAGCAAGGCCGGCCTCGGCCCTGACCTGGCCTTGCGTCGCGACAACGACGTGCTGGAAACCTGGTTCTCGTCGTCGCTCTGGTCACATTCGACGCTCGGCTGGCCGCAGCCCGAAGCGATGGCGCAGCTCGGCTACGACCGTTACCTGCCCTCGTCCGTGCTGGTCACCGGCTTCGACATCATCTTCTTCTGGGTCGCCCGGATGATCATGATGACCGACCACTTCACTGGCGAAGTGCCGTTCAAGGATGTCTATATCACCGGCCTGGTGCGCGACAGCCACGGACAGAAGATGTCCAAGTCCAAGGGCAACGTGCTCGACCCGATCGACATCATCGACGGCATCACCGCCGATGCGCTGGTCGCCAAGCGAACCACCGGCCTGATGAAGCCGACCGACGCGCCCAAGATAGAAAAGGCCACGCGCAAGGAATTCCCCGACGGCATCCCGGCCTTCGGCGCCGATGCGCTGCGCTTCACTTTCGCCTCGCTGGCCACCCATGGTCGCGACATCAAGTTCGACTTGAATCGTGCCGAGGGTTACAAGAATTTCTGCAACAAGCTGTGGAATGCCGCGCGCTTCGTGCTGATGAATTGCGAAGGCCTGGGTGTGGGAGCGGCCTTGGCCGCGAATCCAGATAGCGCCAGGAGCATCGCGGCCAAGGCCGCTCCCACGGTGACAACTGATGCCGAGCGTTGGATCATCGCGCGCCTGGCACGCACGGTGACCGAGGTGGAAACGCAGTTCGCCGCCTACCGCTTCGACCTGGCCGCGCAGGCGATGTACGACTTCACCTGGAACGAATACTGCGACTGGTTCCTGGAACTGGCCAAGCCCGCCCTGCATGGCGACGACCCGGCCGCCGCGGACAGCACCCGGCACACCTTGTTGCTGGTGCTCGAGCGATTGCTGCGACTGCTGCACCCGCTGATTCCCTTCGTCACGGAAGAAATCTGGCAGACGGTCGCGCCGAAACTCGGCATCACCGGCACCAGCATCAGCACCCAGCCCTATCCCGAGGCCGGCGGGCTCGATGCGGACACCGCAGCCGCGGAGGCCGATGTCGAGTGGCTCAAGCAGGTCGTGTCGCAACTCCGCCGCATCCGCAGCGAACTCAACCTGTCGCCGGGCAAGGCCATCTCGCTCCGCCTGCAGGGTGGCAGCGACGTCGACCGCGCACGGGTGGAGAAATCCAACTCGCAGATCCGCTTCCTTGCCCGGGTGGAAGCGATCGACTGGGTCGGCGACGACCAGGCCGACGGCTGCGCCGCTGGCGTCGTTGGCGATTTGCGCTTGCTGGTGCCGCTGGAAGGGCTGGTGGACCTGTCAGCCGAACGCACGCGACTGGACAAGGAAATTCGCCGCATTGAAGCGGAGATCGCCAAGTGCCAGGCGAAGCTGTCGAGCGAGACGTTCGTCGCCAATGCACCGGCTGCCGTGGTCGCGCAGGAGCGGGATCGCTTGGCGGATTGGGGTACGCAATTGGCAGCGCTGACCGGACAACGCGCGCGCATCTGAGTCCCGCATTGTATCCGTACGCCGCCGGAGGTTAAGCTTCCTGAGTACGGAATAAACCCTTGGGGGGGCCAATGCATTCCGATGTCCGCGACAAAGCGGCGCCAGCAGCGCGCGTAATGAAAGCTGCAGCCGTGTTGGCAGCACTGTTTGTTTCCTCGCAGGCCATTGCGCAGGTCGCAGCCCTGGGCAGGCTGGAACCCTGGCAGGGGACCTTGAAGATCACCGCCCCCATCACCCCCGAATCCACGGGCGGCACGGTGCTGGCCAAGTTGCTGGTCGAGCGCGGCGACAACGTGAAGGCAGGCCAGCTGCTGGCGGTCACCGAGGCCGCCGAACTGATGAAAGCGCAGGTCGAGCAAGCCAAGGTCGAACGCGAATACCAGCGCCGGATGGCAGCCGCCGCGAACAGTGAGGCCACCTCCGCCTGCGTCCAATCCGTGGTTGCCGGGCAGGTCTCGAAACGTCGCCAGGACTTGCTGGCCCGCAAACTTTCCTCGAACGAAGACGCCGAGCGCGCCAAGGGCGACGCCGATGCCGGCAAGGCGGCCTGCGCCGCAGCGCGCGCCAACGCCAGCGCCGCTGCGGCGGCAGTCAGCGTGGCAGACGCGCAGCTCAACCGCGCTGCCGCAGTGCAGCAACGCGCCTACATCCGCGCACCGGTCGCCGGCCGCATCCTGGACATCAATGCGCGTCCCGGCGAGATGATCGGACCGAAGGGCATCGTCGAACTCGGCCAGGTGAATCGCATGTACGCCATTGCCGAGGTCTATGAGACCGACATCGGCCGCGTCAGCGTCGGGCAGCGCGCCACTGTCACCAGCCGCGCGCTGGGCCGCCAGCTGGGCGGCGTCGTCGAACGCATCCGGCAACAGGTGCGCAAGCTCGACCAGATCGGCACCGATCCCGCCGCCCGCAAGGACGCGCGCATCGTCGAGGTCGAGATCCGGTTGGACGATTCGGCCCCGGCGGCCGGATTGACCAACCTGCAGGTCGAAGTCGCCATCGGTCGTCGTCCCGGACGATGAGCGCGCCCCTGGGGTGGATGCAACTTCGCCACCGGCCGCTGCGCCTGCTGGTGGCGCTGCTCGGCATCGGTTTCGCCGTGCTGCTGATCATGATGCAGCTGGGCTTCCGCTCGGCATTGTTCGAAAGCGCGGTGCGTTACCACGAGCGCTTCAACTACGACATCGCGCTGTTCAGTCCCGACAGCGTGTTCATCGTGCGGCCGGAGCAATTCTCCATCCGTCGCCTGTACCAGGCGCAAGGCGATCCGGCAGTTGAATCGGTAGCCCCGGTCTATATCTTCCCCGCAGTGTGGAAGAACCCGTGGACCCACCAGCGCCGCACCATCAACATGATCGGCTTCAACCCGGCCGACGACCTGCTGGACTCCAAAGGTTTCGACGAATCGCGTCCCTTGCTGCAGGACCAGGACGTGGTCATCTTCGACGCGCGTTCACGACCGGAGTTTGGTCCCGTCGCACAAACGCTGCGCGACCGCGGCATCGTCATCACCGAAGTCAACAATCGCGAAGTCCGCGCCATCGGCCTGTTTGAAATGGGCACGTCGTTCGGCATCGACGGCAGCCTGATGACCAGCGACGACAACTGGCTGAGGATGTTCCCCGACCGCTCGCGCAACGACATCCAGCTCGGCCTGATCAAGCTCAAGCCCGGCAGCGACGCCGACCAGGTGCGCGACCGCCTGAAGGCCGCCTTGCCCAAGGATGTGCTGGTGCTGACCAAGGCCGATTTCGTCGCCCGCGAAAAAGCCTACTGGAACCGCGCCACGCCGATCGGCTACGTGTTCGCATTCGGCGCCATCATGGGTTTCGTGGTCGGCGCGATCATCGTCTACCAGATCCTGTTCGCCGACGTGTCCGAGCACCTGCACGAATACGCCACGCTGCGCGCCATGGGTTATCCGAATCGCTTCGTCGCCGGCATCGTGCTGCAACAGGCGGCCATCCTGGGCGTGCTGGGTTACCTGCCTGGGCTGGCGTTGTCGCATTTCCTGTACGGGCGTGCGGCGGCGGCCACCTTCCTGCCCCTGCACGTGACTTTCGAACGCGCAGCGACGGTCTTCGTGCTCACGCTCGGCATGTGCGCGATCTCGGGTTTGCTGGCAGTGCGCAAGGTTCGCAAGCTCGATCCGGCTGAGGTGTTCTGATGGCCGCCTCGCCGATCGTCATCGAAAACCTGTCCCACCACTTCGGCAAGGGCAACCTGCGCAAGCAGATCCTGTTCGACGTGAACGTCGAGATCCCGCAGGGCGAGATCGTCATCGTCACCGGGCCGTCGGGCTCGGGCAAGACCACGCTGCTGACCCTGGTCGGCGCACTGCGATCCACCCAGGCCGGCAGCGTGCGCGTGCTGGGCGACGAACTGCGCGACGCATCCCCGGCCACCCTGGAAAAAGTGCGGCGGCAAATCGGTTTCATCTTCCAGCAGCACAACCTGCTCGGTGCGCTCAGCGCGGTGCAGAACGTCGAGCTCGGCCTGCGCGTGACCGGTCGCTACAACGCGGCGGCGCGGCGCAAGACGGCCATCGCCATGCTCGAAGCCGTCGGCCTCGGCCAGCGCATCCACTACAAGGCCGAGCAGCTTTCAGGCGGCCAGCGCCAACGCGTCGCCATCGCGCGCGCGCTTGCCGCGGAACCGTCAATGCTGCTGGCCGACGAGCCTACCGCCTCGCTCGACAAGCAGTCGGGACGCGAAGTCGTGGACCGCATGAAGAAGCTGGCGAAGGACCAGGGTTGCACCATCCTGCTGGTCACCCACGACAACCGCATCCTCGACATCGCCGATCGCATCGTGCACCTCGAAGATGGCAGGCTGTCGAACTTCTCCGACTCGGTGCTGGCCAACAACCAGCAGATGATGCAGTTGCTCGCCGACAGCCGGCAGAAGCAGGACATTGGCGCCGAAGTGGAAGCGATGGACGAAGCGGCCTTCCACGACCGCCTGCAGGAGATCACCGACGAGGCCGTGCGCTTCCTCGACGCCACCGCCCTGGCCAACGACACCGTCTTCCAGGCCATGCTGGAACAATCCCTGTTCGCGATCACGCGCAAGCTGGCGCAGTTGGTGAACGCCGAGCGCTCGTCGCTGTTCCTCGTTGATCGCCCGAGCCAGACCCTGCTGCTGCGCATCACCGAAGGCCTTGCCGGTCGCCAGGAAATCCGCATCCCGATCGGCAGCGGCATCGCCGGCGCGGTGGCCGCCAGCGGTAAATCCGAGCGCGTTGCCGATGCCTACCAGGATCCGCGCTTCAATCCGGACGTGGACAAGATGTTCGGCTACCACACGAAGTCGATCATGACGATGCCGATGTTCGACCGCCGTGGCGACGTGTTCGCCGTCGCCCAGTTGCTCAATCGTCGCGACGGCCAGGCCTTCACCGAAGAAGACGAAAAGCACATCGCAGACCTGCTGGCCTCCATCGCCCGCATCTTCGAGGGCTTGCAGGTGGGCCGGCGCAGCGCGCTGAAGGAACGCACGTGATTGAAGTCGGGGACAGCACCCACCCGACTCCCATCGACGCCAGCACCGTTGCCATGCTGGAAGCGTATTTCGGCATGCGGCTCGCCGGTGAACCGGGCCTGCGCGACCTGCTGGACGTGGTGGAGGTCGCTGGCGGCCAGTGGCTGTTCCGCCAGGACGAACCGGGCTCGAGCATGTACCTGCTGGTGCGCGGCCGCCTTCGGGTCTGGCGCGATGTCGCCGATTCGCCCGGTGAAGAAGACGTACTGCTTGGCGAAGTGGCGCCCGGCGAAAGTGTCGGCGAAGCCGGCCTGCTGACCGGCCATCCACGCAGCGCCGGCGTGCGCGCCATCCGCGACAGCCTGCTGGTGCGCGTGGACCGCAAGGGCCTGGAATTGATGGCCCGGCAAAATCCTGCGCTGGTGATGAAGCTCGCTGCCAGCGTCGCCGACCGGATGCGGCAGAACATGCAGCCGCGTCCTGCCGGCAGCCGCGTGCTGAAGACGATCGCGTTATTGCCGCTGGACGATTCACCGCGCGTCACCGGCTTCTGTGAAGCCCTGGTGGCATGCCTGGCCGCGCAAGGCACGATCGTCGACCTGCATCGCGAGACGCTCGGCAAGGCAGGCGCACCGACCGACTCCCTGCATGAGATGCAGTACCCCGACGCGAACCTGAAGCACTGGCTCGCCGACCAGGAATCCCGGTTCGACCACCTCGTGTTCCGCTGCGATCCGTCGGCGACGCCGTGGTCGGCGTTCTGCATGCGCCAGGCCGACCTGGTGCTGCGAATTGGCGATGCCGGCAGCGACCCGGCCTTGCGCACCTGGGAGTCCGAACTCGAGGCCACCCACGAGCGCGCGGGTGGGTCGAACCAGGCGCTGGTGCTGATGCAGCCGGAAGCTGCGACGCCGATCACCGGCACCCTCGCCTGGCTGGAAGCGCGCCAGATCGATTTCCACCTGCATGTCCGCGCCGACCGGCCCGATGACGTGCAGCGCGTGCTGCGCATCATCTCCGGCCGCGCCACCGGCCTGGTGCTGGGCGCCGGGGCGATTCGCGGCTTCGCCCACCTGGGCGTGTACCAGGCCATGCAGGAATCGGGCGTCGCGCTCGACTGGGTGGGTGGTTCGAGCATCGGCGCCATCATGGCCGCTGCGATGTCCTACGACTGGCCCGCCGCGCACGCCATCGACGTCGCCTACCGAGCCTTCGTCAAGGGCAAGCCATTTTCCGATTACACCTTGCCGCTGGTGTCACTGCTGCGCGGCCGGCGCATGCGTCGCCTGTTGCGCGAGCACTTGCCGGGCAATATCGAAGACCTGCCGATCCCCTTCTTCTGCGTTTCCAGCAACCTGTCCACGGGTGCCTCCAACGTGCACCAGCGCGGGCCATTGTGGCTCGCGCTCAGCGCAAGCGCCGCATTGCCCGGCGTGATGCCGCCCGCCGTGCACAAGGGCCAGCTGGCCATCGACGGTTCGGTGTTGAACAGCCTGCCCGTGGACGTGATGCAGGCGATGCCGGTGGGCCGGGTGATTGCGGTGGACTTGTCCACGCGCAAGGAATACCTGCTCGACTACAAGCACGTGCCGTCGGCATGGACCTTGCTGCGTTCGCGGCTGTTCGGCGGCAAGCGGCGTATCCGCGTGCCCAGCCTCGCCACCCTGATGCTGAAGTCCACTGAAATCGGCACCGTGGCGCGCGTGCGCGAACTCGGTGCGCGCGCGGATTTGCTGCTGGTGCCGTCCGTGTACCAATTCAACATCCTGGACGTCTCGTGTTTCCACAAAGTCGTCGAAGCCGGCTATGCGCATGCCCGCGAAGCGATTCCTGCGTGGATCGAGCGCACTGCGAAACCGGCTACTCCGGCGGAAGCAACTCGCGAGCCATGACAATGGCGTCCTCGCGCCCCTTGTGCGCGGGATAGTAGTTCGGTCGGCGGCCGATCTCGTTGAAGCCTTCGCTGTCGTAGAGCGCGATCGCGCCCGGATTGGACGGCCGCACTTCCAGGAACACCCGGTCGGCCATGTGCCAGCGCGCGATATCCACCAGGCGGCGCAGGATATGCCGGCCATGACCGTGGCCCTGATGCTCGGGCGCGACGCAGACATTCAACACATGCGCCTCGCCCGCCGCACAACTCAACACGCCGTAGCCGATGATGCCGACCCGGCAATCGAGCACCCAGCATTCGTGCCCGACGCGCAGGCAGTCGCGGAAGATGCCGGGCGTCCACGGAAATACATAGGCGCGCTGTTCGATGGCCGACACGGCCTCGATATCGGCCTGCCGCATGATCCTGATCTGCGATGCGTCGGCAGCCAGCGCGCTCATGTCAATGGCTCCGGCGCAGCGCCCGCAGGCGCGGCCACAACGCGCGCTTCAGCGCAGGCTGGGCGCGCAGTTTTTCAATGTCATCGACCAGTGCGCTGATGTCGTTGCCACCCGCGGCGCGGCGCAGGGCCTCCTGCAATTTCTCGTGCATCTGGCTCGCAGCCACTCTGGTGGAAGGGGCAGTTGTGG
>MGYJ01000002.1:38215-108760 GCA_001801685.1 Gammaproteobacteria bacterium RIFCSPHIGHO2_12_FULL_63_22
AGCGCTCCAGTTCATGCGACCGGACGTGGTCGTCGCGCGCGGGTCCACAGCCAGTACACCGGCCCGGACAGCGCGTAGGCAACGGCAACGGCCAGCAACACGCGCGGCGTGTCGATCAGCAGCGCCACCAGGAAGATCACGATCAGCAACATGACCCAGAACGGCACGCGTTCGTTTTTCTTTTCACCCTTGAAGCTGGTGTAGCGGATGCGGCTGACCATCAGCAATCCGCAGACCACCGTCAGCCCGGCCGCCAGGTAGCGAAACTCGACGCCGCTGTAGCCAAAGTCGCTCATCGACCAGACAAAGCCGGTCATCAACGCCGCCGACGAAGGGCTGTTCAAGCCGATGAACCAGCGCTTGTCCACCACGCCGACCTGCGTGTTGAAACGCGCCAGGCGCAGGGCCGCGCAAGCCACGTAAAGGAAGGCCGCGCCCCAGCCGATCTTGGCCGCGAGGTTGCCGTCCACACCCATGCCGGCCAGCGCCCAGTGGTACATGACCAGGGCCGGCGCCATGCCGAAGCTGACCAGGTCGGCCAGGGAGTCGTACTGCACGCCGAACTCGCTGCTGGTGCCGGTCATGCGCGCCACCCGGCCGTCCACGCCATCGAACAGGCCGGCCACGAAGATGGCCATGCAGGCGTGGTCGAAGTGGCCGCTGGCGGCGGCCAGGATCGCGTAGAAGCCCGAGAACAGCCCGCAGGTCGTCAGCAGGTTCGGCAACAGATAGATATGCCGGTTGCGCGGCGGCTGGACATCGTTGGTGGGTTCCATCCGGCCAGTGTAGCCGCTGCGGGCCCGCTTGCCAGCCCGCGCCGCGCGCGGTAGAACGCAGCACGAAGCCCTTGCGGGCCGGCGGGAGAATCCCATGCGTTTGGTCCATGCAGTGCTGGCGGGCCTGGTGGTAGGCGGCGCCGTGGGCTGGTGGCTGCTCGGCCACCCCGGCTACGAAACGTCGCAGCAACGCCAGGAGCGCGCCGCCGCGCAGGCTGAAGCCGCCGAGCCCAAGATCTATCGCTGGCGCGACGCCCAAGGTGTCCTGCACATCACGGACCAGCCGCCCAAGGGCCACAAGTACGAAGAAGTGGACCTGCGCGAAGACGTCAACGTGATCCCCATGTCCGAGCCCGCGCCGGCGGAAGGCGAGGCCGCAAAAAAGTAGGCCGCGCAGGCGGGATTCGAAGGCAGGCCGGGTCGTTCCGGCATGGGTGGCCGGTACAATGGCCTTCTTTGCCCAGTGAAGTCCCCCGATGCGCCTGTCACGCTTCCACCTCAACACCTCCAAGGAAACCCCCGGCGACGCCGAGATCAGCAGCCATCGGCTGATGCTGCGCGCGGGCATGATCCGCAAGCTGGCCGCAGGCCTTTACACCTGGTCGCCGCTGGGCTTGCGTGTGCTGCGCAAGGTTGAGCAAGTGGTGCGCGAGGAAATGGATCGCGCCGGCGCGCTCGAGATGACCATGCCCACCGTGCAGCCGCGCGAGTTGTGGGAAGAGACCGGACGCTGGGAAAAATTCGGCGGCCAGTTGCTGAAGATCAAGGACCGCAAGGAAGCCGAATACGCCTACGGCCCAACCGCCGAGGAAGTCATCACCGACTTCGCGCGCCAGGAATTGCGCAGCTACAAGCAGCTGCCGCTGAATTTCTACCAGATCCAGACCAAGTTCCGCGACGAGATCCGGCCGCGCTTCGGCGTGATGCGCGCGCGCGAATTCCTGATGAAGGATGCCTACAGCTTCCATCTCGACGAAGCGTCGATGGCCGAGACCTACCAGGCCATGTACGACGCCTACACTCGCATCTTCGAACGCCTCGGATTGAAGTTCCGCGCCGTGGCGGCCGACCCCGGCGCGATCGGCGGCAGCGCCTCGCACGAGTTCCATGTACTCGCCGATTCGGGCGAAGACGCCATCGCGTTTTCCGACAAATCGCAATATGCCGCCAACGTGGAGATGGCCGAAGCCATCGCGCCGGCCGCGCCGCGCGCCGCGCCTGCGGAAGAAATGCGCAAGGTGGAAACGCCGTGGCAGCGCACCTGCGAGGAAGTAGCCAAGCTGCTCGGCATCGATCTGTCGCGCACGGTCAAGTCGGTCGCGCTGGTCGGCGAACAGGGCTTCGTGCTCGCGCTCGTGCGCGGCGACCACATGGTCAACGAGATCAAGCTCGCCAAGCTGCCGGGCCTCGCCGAGTACCGCCTGGCGACCGAAGCGGAAATCCTCGAGCACCTCGGCAGCGAGCCGGGTTTCCTCGGCCCGGTCAATCCGAAGAAGGCAATCCAAGTCATCGCCGACCGCAGCGTCGCGGCGATGTCCGATTTCGTGGTCGGTGCGAATGAAAAAGGCTTCCACCTGGCGGGCGTCAACTGGGCGCGCGACTTGCCTGAAGCCGCGATCGTCGCCGACATCCGCAACGTGCTGGCCGGCGATCCGTCGCCCGATGGCCAGGGCACGCTGACCATCGGCCGCGGCATCGAAGTAGGCCATGTCTTCCAGCTGGGCCAGAAATATGCCGAAGCCATGGGCGCGACCGTGCTCGATGCCGAAGGCAAGGCGCAGGTCATGCACATGGGCTGTTACGGCGTCGGCGTCAGCCGCATCGTGGCCGCGGCGATCGAACAGAATTTCGACGCCAACGGCATCATCTGGCCGACGCCGATGGCGCCCTGGCAGATCGTGGTCTGCGTGATCAGCGCCAAGGGCGACACGGTCGTGCCGGCTGCTGCGGTGGAGTTGTACGAGCAACTCACCGCGCGCGGCATCGAGGCCTGCCTGGACGATCGCGGGCTTCGCCCCGGCGGCATGTTCGCCGACATGGAGCTGATCGGCATCCCGCATCGCGTGGTGGTGTCCGAACGCGGCCTGGCGGCTGGCAGCTTCGAGTACCGCGGCCGTCGTGACAGCGAAAGCCGACAGCTCAGCCGCGACGAAGTGTTCGCACTATTCAGCTGAGCTTCGCGCAGTGGCGACGACGATGGTCGCCGGGGCGTCGTGCATACGCCCGCGCATAGTCTTGTGCAATCAAGACATTAGCACCGACGCCCTGCCCTGCAGTCGCGTCGGGTGCGTGGTTTCGGAAACAATGCACACGTAAGCGCCCGCCCGGGCGTCTCCAGGATTGTTTGCCATGCTCGAGTCCTTTACCCGCGACCAGTTGCTGTCCTGCGCCAGGGGCGAGATGTTCGGCCCCGAGAACGGCAAGCTGCCGCTGCCCAACATGCTGATGATGGATCGCATCACCCATATCAGCGACGACGGCGGCGCGCACGGCAAGGGACGCATCGAGGCGGAACTCGACATCACGCCGGACCTCTGGTTCTTCCAGTGCCATTTCGTCGGTGACCCGGTCATGCCCGGCTGCCTGGGACTGGATGCAATGTGGCAGCTGGTCGGTTTCTTCCTGGTCTGGAAGCGCAATCCCGGCCGCGGCCGGGCGCTTGGCGTCGGGGAAGTCAAGTTTGCGGGCCAAGTACTGCCCACTGCCAAACTCGTGCGCTACGAAATCGACATCAAACGCATTGTCGAAAGAAAGCTTGTCCTGGCGATTGCAGATGCGAAGATGTTCGTGGACGGTCGCGAGATCTACTCGGCCACCGACCTGCGCGTCGGCCTGTTCACTTCCACCGATTCACTGTGAATCACAGAACCTGAGGTTGTCATGAAACGCGTCGTCATCACCGGCATGGGCCTGGTTTCCTGTCTTGGCAACGATCGAAGCAGCGTCGCGCAGTCACTGCGCGAATCGCGATCCGGCATCCGCGCCATTCCCGAGTACGCCGAGCTTGGCTTTCGCAGCCAGGTCGGCGGCATGCCCGACATCGACCTGGATGCATTGATCGATCGCAAGCAGCGCCGCTTCATGGGCGACGCATCGGCCTTTGCCCACGTGAGCATGGCGGACGCGATCAAGGACGCTGGCCTCTCGGCCGACGCGGTCGCGGATCCGCGCATCGGCGTGATCGCCGGCTCCGGCGGCGGCTCCTGCGCCAACCAGGTCGAGGCAGCCGATTTGTTGCGCGCGAAAGGCGTGCGCCGTGTCGGCCCCTACATGGTCACGCGCACGATGTGCTCGACGGTGTCGGCCAACCTCGCTACCGCCTTCCACATTCGCGGCCTGAACTATTCCATCTCGTCGGCCTGCGCCACGTCTGCCCATTGCATCGGCGCGGCGATGGAACAGATCCAGCTGGGCAAGCAGGACATCGTGTTCGCCGGCGGCGGCGAAGAACTGCACTGGGCGCAGACGATGCTGTTCGATGCCATGGGCGCCCTGTCGTCCAAGTACAACGACACGCCCACGCTTGCGTCCCGCGCCTACGACGCCGACCGCGATGGCTTCGTCATCTCCGGTGGCGGCGGCATGGTGGTGGTCGAATCGCTCGAGCACGCCCAGGCCCGCGGCGCGCGCATCCTGGCCGAGATCGTCGGCTATGGCGCAACGTCCGATGGCGCCGACATGGTCGCGCCGTCCGGCGAAGGCGCAGCGCGCTGCATGCGCCAGGCCCTGGCCACCGTCGAGGGAAAAATCGACTACCTCAACACCCACGGCACTTCGACGCCGGTCGGCGACGTGGCCGAGCTGGGCGCGATGCGCGAAGTGTTCGGCAGCGACGTGCCGGCGTTTTCGTCCACGAAGTCCCTGTCGGGCCATTCGCTGGGCGCGGCGGGCGTGCAGGAAGCGATCTATTGCCTGCTGATGATGGAGCAGGGCTTCATCGCCGGCTCGGCGAATATCGCCAACCTCGATCCGGCTGCCGAAGGCATGCCCATCGTCCGCCAGTCGCGCGATGCAAAGCTGGACACGGTGATGTCAAACAGCTTTGGATTCGGCGGAACCAACGCCAGCCTCGTGCTGCGTCGCTGGTCCTGACCGCATTCGCCAGCAATCCGCGCGCTTGTTTGCGCGCGCTTGCGCCTAGTGGCGAACGAAGCGCGTCGCGTCTTCCACCAGCCGGCCGTCCGGATACAGGATGGCAATGCTGTGCTTGTTGGGATCCATCACCCCGGCAATGACCTGGCCCGGCGCCACGCGCCGGACGAACTGGATCAGCCAACCGACTTGCTCGAGCAGGGCCAGTTTCTCTTTTTGTTCAGCGCTCAGGCCGCGCCTGAGCGACCTGGCTTCCGCAGGCGGCGACGTGCGCCGTTCAACCAACTTGCCGTCCATCCGGACCTCCTTTCACACCCACATCCAATAGAACGAAAAAAAGTCGCAATGATCGGACAGCGACAGCAAAAAAAAGCCGCCCGGGAGCGGCCTTTTCGATCCAGGCAGTCTCGCTTCAGAGATTCCGGCGCGGTGACACCAGCAAGTTGCCGAACAGGATGCCGGCCACCAACGCAATCAAGGCCGTGATCACGGCAAACGCGGTATCCAGGCTCAGCATCACGTCGCGCTCGAACACGAAGTTCAGGCTGCGGAAGCTCAGGCTGCCGGGCACCAGCAGGATGATGCCGGGAACCCGGATAAGCGCGCCGGGCCGATTGAACTTGTGGCCGTAAAGATTGGCCACGGCCGTCACCACCATGCCGGCCAGGAACACGCCACCCGGCAGGGTGTTCTCGACCATGCCCGGCACCATGTTGGCCAGGCGCGTCACCGCGTAGCCAAGCCAGACCGAGGCCATCACCAGCAACACGTCGCGGCGCGCAGCCTTGAACAACACCGCGAACGCAAACGAACCGGCAAGCAGCGTGAGCCAGGGCATCCAGGACGGCAGCGCCTCGCCGGCATTGGGCATCGGCTGCCAGCCAAGCATGTTCACCACCTGCGCCGCGGCGACCGCGCCGAAGGTCAGCTTCAGCAATACCGTCAAGGCGCCGGCAAAACGTGCCGTGCCCGACACCAGTTGCCGGCTGGTCAATTCCGATACCGCCGTCGTGAGGGTCAGGCCGGGCATCAGCACGATCAGGGCCGCGATGATCACGCCCTGCAACGACAATGGCGCGATGAAAGTTGCCACCGCCGTCGCCATCAGCGTCACCAGGAAGGCCGACACGGCTTCGTTGGCATCGCCCCAGCGCGGGTGGTCGCGGCTGAATTCAGCGAGCACGCCGATCAGGGTGCCGAGTATCGCAGCGGTCGCCAGGTCGGCCCATCCGGTGTTGCGCATCAGGCCAGTTACCGAAGCCGACGCCAGGCCGAAACTGAAAATCGTCCACGGCCGCGCGTAGCGACCCGGCGGGCGGTCCAGCGCGCGCATTGCGATCAACCCGTCGGCGATATCCGTGCGCCCGGCCAGCACGTCCTCGGCGATGCCGTCGGACGCCGCGAGGCGGCCGAGGTTTTCTTCACCGGGTTCCAAGCGGATCAGGCGCGTCATCGAATACGCGGGGCCACGTTCCGGATCCGGAAAGCTCAGGATCATGCCGGTCGGATTCGACCAGACTTCGGCCTCGATATGCAGCCGGCGCGCGACCTGGGTAACGGCGCCCTCGAGCCGTTGCGCCGAGGTGCCGTACATGTGCAGGCGCCGCGCCAGTTCGACCAGGAAGTCCACGCGCACCAGATAGGGCGCGCGGGAGTCGGATTCGTCCAGGAAGTTGGCGTGTGACATCGGCAAAAGGATGGCATGAATTGGCCCGGCAACGGACAATGGCAGCGATGACCCACCCCCCGTCCCCTGCCCCCAGGCCGTGAGCACCGGCTTCGGCGAACTGTGCTCGATCCTCAGCGCCCTGTGCTGGGCGATCGGCCTGATGTTCTATCGGCAGTTGGGCGCCACCCTGCCCCCGCTGCAGCTCAACTTCCTCAAGAACCTGCTGGTGCTGGGCATGTTGCTGCCCGCCATCCCCTTGCTGCATGGCTTCGACGTGCCGCATTTCACGGCGTGGCAGGCGTTTGCCGCCGTCGCCAGCGGCGTGATCGGCATCGGCATCGCGGACACCCTGTACTTCCGCGCACTCAATGAACTTGGCGCCGGGCGCATGGGCGTGCTCGGCAATTTCTACAGCCCGTTCGTCATCGTGCTCAGCTTCTTCTTCCTCGATGAAAGCCTGACCGCATTCCAGCTGCTCGGATTCGTGCTGGTCAGCATCGGTGTATGGATCGCGGCATGGCCGCGCGCGGGCTCCGAACCACGCCCGGCACACGCCATACGCGGCTTCATGTACGCCATGCTGGCGATCGTGCTGATGGCCGTGTCCATCATCCTGGTCAAGCGCGTGCTCGAGCAACAACCCCTGCTCTGGGTAACGGGGCTGCGCATGGTCGGCGCCATCGCCGGCATGGTGGTCATCGCCTGGCTTCGCGGCGAATCAGCGCAACTGGCCCCGCCGACGGTCGGCATGCCCTGGCGCAAACTGGCCTTTGCGGCCTTCATCGGCCAGTTCCTGGCGATGGTGTTGTGGCTGGCCGGCTACAAGTTCACCCTGGCCTCGGTGGCCGCCATCCTCAACGAGACGGCATCCATTTTCATCCTCCTGTTGGCTGCCGTCTGGCTGAAGGAGAAATTAACCCGGCGGGCGATTATCGGCGTGGGGCTGACCCTGACCGGAGTTTCCGTCATGCTGATGGCCAGATGAGCACTGCACCCGCCATAGAACCGAGCCGCAGCGACCCGGAAATCCTCCGCGCCACCGGCGACTGGACCCTGCGCAACGCCCAGGCCTTGCTGGCGTTCATCGCCAATGCGCCGGACAAGGCCAAGGACATCGACGGCCGCGACATCGGCAAGCTCGACTCGACCGGGGCGATGCTGTTGTCGCGTTACGCGATGCGGGTTGGGCTGGGTCTGTCCACGGTCGAGGTGCAGCCCAAGTACCAGTCCATGGTCGATTCGGTGCGTGAAATCTGCGAAACGCCGGCCCGCAGCAAGACCAAGGACCTGGGCTTCAGGCGCATGCTCGAGCGCCTGGGCTATTCGGTCGAAGACTATTCGAAGGAAATCCTGGCGCTGATCGGTTTTGGCGGCCTGACCCTGCAGACCATGGTGCGCACCTTGTTGCGTCCCGCCAGGATCCGGCTCACCTCCACCGTGCACCACATGGAACAAGTGGGCCTGGATGCCGTTCCGCTCGTGCTGTTGTTGAGCTTCATGGTGGGCGCCGTCATCGCCTTCCTGGGCGCGACCGTGTTACGCGATTTCGGTGCCGAAATCTTCGTGGTCGAACTGGTCGGCATCGCCTTCCTGCGCGAATTCGGCGTGTTGCTTACCGCCATCCTGCTGGCGGGCCGCACGGCCAGCGCGTTCACCGCGCAGATCGGCGCGATGCAAAGCGGCGAAGAGATCGACGCCATCCGCACCCTCGGCCTGA
The DNA here is from genome assembly GCA_001801685.1 of Gammaproteobacteria bacterium RIFCSPHIGHO2_12_FULL_63_22. Taxonomy (GTDB): domain Bacteria; phylum Pseudomonadota; class Gammaproteobacteria; order Xanthomonadales; family Xanthomonadaceae; genus Arenimonas. The sequence continues at coordinate 46,470 of MGYJ01000002.1, forward strand.
ATCCGATCGAGCTGCTGGTGTTGCCGCGCCTGTTCGCGCTGCTGATGATGCTGCCTCTGCTCACCTTCCTGGCCATGATGGCCGGACTGGTCGGCGGCATGGCCGTCTGCGCGGCGAGCCTCGACTTGTCGCCCGAACTTTTCTTCACCCGCCTGCATGAAAACATCAGCGTCCGTCACTTCTGGGTAGGTTTGTCCAAGGCGCCGGTGTTCGCGGTGGTGATTGCCTTGATCGGTTGCCTGGAAGGCTTCCAGACCCAGGGCACCGCGCAGTCGGTCGGCGAGCGCACCACCTCCAGCGTGGTGCAGACCATTTCACTCGTCATCCTGCTCGATGCGGCCGCCGCGCTGTTCTTCATGGAGATGGACTGGTGAGCGCGGTCGCGCCCACCGCGCAGCCGACGACGCCGGAACTGGTGGTCCGCGTGCGCGGGCTGTCCAATTCCTTCGGCAAGCAGGTGGTCCACGAAAACCTGGATCTCGACGTGCATGCCGGCGAGATCATCGGCGTGGTCGGCGGCTCCGGTACCGGCAAGTCGGTGCTGATGCGGGCGATCCTCGGCCTGCGCCGGCCGCAGGCGGGACAGATCGAAGTGCTGGGCGTGGACGCGCTGTCGGAAAACACCACCAAACGCCTCGAGATCGAGCGCAACAGCGGCGTGCTCTACCAGAACGGCGCCTTGTTCTCGTCGCTGACCGTTGCTGAAAACGTGATGGTGCCGCTGAAGGAACACCACGACCTGCCGGCCGATCTCATCCACGACCTGGCCATCCTCAAGATCCGTTTGTCGGGCCTGCCGGACAATGCCGCCGACAAGTTTCCCTCGCAATTGTCGGGCGGCATGCGCAAGCGTGCGGCCCTCGCGCGCGCACTGGCGCTGGATCCGGCGCTGCTGTTCCTGGACGAACCCACCGCCGGCCTCGACCCGATCAGTGCAGCGGCGTTCGACCAGTTGATCCTTTCATTGCAACGGGCGCTCGGACTGACTGTGTTCCTGATCACCCACGACCTCGATACGCTTTACACCATCTGCAACCGCGTGGCCGTGCTGGCCGACGGCAAGGTGCTGGTGAATGCGCCGCTGGAGGAAGTTGAAAAGTACGACCACCCGTGGGTACAGGAATATTTCCACGGCCCACGGGGTCGCGCCGCGCAAGTGGCCAAGGAGAAAAGATAAATGGAAACCCGAGCCAATCACGTCCTGATCGGACTGTTCACGATTGCCGTTACCTTGATGGCGGTGTTCTTTGCGTTGTGGGCGGCCAATTACACGTCCAACCGCAACTGGGACGAATACGACGTCTTCTTCAAGGAGGCCGTTACCGGCCTGGGCACGGGCGGCATCGTGCAGTACAACGGCATCAATGTGGGCGAGGTCCGCAAGCTCACGCTCGATCCGAAGGATCCGCGTCGTGTCATCGCGCGCATCCGGCTGCAGGCCGACACGCCCGTAAAGATCGACACCAAGGCCAAGCTCGCTTTCATCGGCCTGACCGGCGTCGCGCAGATCCAGCTGTCCGGCGGCCTGCCGGAAAGCCCTCGCCTGTTGCCCACGCCCGATCGCAAGGTGCCGATCATCGCCACCCAGCCGTCTGCCCTGCAAAACGTCGCCGAAGCCGCCAACGACATCGTCGAGCGCCTGCGCACCATCCTCAGCGACCAGAACATCGAACGCATCTCCGGCACGCTCGACGACATCCACCAGATCAGCAGCACCGTCGCCGGCCAGAAGGAAGACGTGGCCGCGCTGATCAAGAACCTTCGCGAGACCAGCGTGCAGCTCAACAACACCCTGGTGAAGGCGCAAGGCAGCCTGGATACCATCGACAAGAATGTCGTGCAGAACCTGCCGGAGTTGATGGCCAAGCTCGACCGCACGCTGTCCTCGCTCGAGTCGGCCAGCAAGAACGCCAATGGCGTGATCGCCGACAACCGCGAATCCATCGCCAATTTCAGCCAGAACGGGCTTGGCCAGGTCGGACCGACCCTGGTCGAACTGCGCGTTTTGATTCGCGACCTGCGCCGCATCACGTCGCGCCTGGACCGCAACCCCAGTGGCTATGTCACCGGCCGCAATCGTCCCGAGGAGTTCGATCCGAAATGATCACGACCAAGGCAGTCCCCGCCAAACTCGCGCTCCCGCTTCTGCTCGCCGTGTTGATGGCCACCAGTTGCAGCATCCTGCCCGAGCGCGAACCCGTCACCATCTACCAGCCGGTGCGCACGGCCACCATCGCCGATCCGCAGTGGCCCAGCGCGAGCTGGTCACTTTTGATCTCGCGACCCGTCGCCGGCACGCAGATCGACTCGGAGCGCATCAACGTACAGCCTGCGCCGGGCACCGTGCAGGTCTACAAGTCCGCAGCATGGGCTGACGCCGCGCCCGACCTCTTGCACATGGCGCTGCTGCGAGCCTTCGAGGAATCGCAAAAAATCCTGTCGGTCTCGCGTTCTGGCGGCGGCGTTCGCGGCCAGTACCAGTTGCTGACCGAGCTGCGCAGTTTCCAGTCCGTGTACTCGCGGCCCGGCCAGCTGGAAGCAGTGGTCGAGGTGTATGCGCGCCTGGTGCACACCACCGATGGTCGCGTCATCGCCGCGCGCAGTTTCCGCCATGCCGAACCGGCGGCGGGTGAGGAAGTGGGCACGGTGGTCGAAGCTTTCTCCCGCGCGCTCGATCGCTCGACCGCCGATATCGTCGGCTGGACCCTGCGCAGCGGCAACGAAGTACCGCCCGATTCAGGCAAGCCCTGAGCCCGGACTTCCGGCGTGGATGCGCCGGAAGGTCAGGTTGATGCGGTCCGGCACGGCGCGCGCGGTTCGTGGCAGCGCGTGGCGGTAATTCGCCTGGGTGTCGCCGCGCATCACCAGCAGGCTTCCGTGCGGCAGGTCGATGGCCAATTTTCGCCCGGGGTCGCGACGATGCTTGAACGCAAAGCGCCGCGTGGCGCCCAGGCTGATCGAAGCGATCACCGGGCACGCGCCCAACTCGCGCTCGTCGTCGCTGTGCCAGCCCATCGCATCGCGCCCTTCGCGATAGCGGTTGGCCAGCACCGAGTTGAATTCGATGCCCAGCAGGGACTGCAATTCCCGCCGCAGTTGCAGCAGCGCCGGATGCCAGGGCCTCGGCTCGAATCGCGTGCCTGAATAGACGTAGCCCGCGCCCGGGTCGCCGATCCAGCTGCTCAACCTCGGTGAGTCCACCATCCGGCCGAACATCCGGATGCGGTGCACTTCCCAATCGATGCCTTCACGCAGTTCGGCCATCAGCGCGTCCGCGCGGCTCGCTGGCAGCCAACCGGGGTCCATCTGCAGCGAAGCATCGGCAAGGGGCAGGTCGAGCAACATGCGCGGCAGTCTCCCTGATTTGCCGCACCCGCGGCAAACCGCGACAATTGGCCATCCCCACGAGGCAAGCCTGATGACGACGCGCGATGTCATGGAATACGACGTGCTGGCAGTTGGTGCCGGGCCGGCCGGCCTGGCCTTTGCCATCCGCCTCAAGCAGCTCAGGCCCGAGCTCAGCGTTTGCGTCATCGAGAAATCCTCCACCATCGGCGCACACATCCTTTCCGGCGCGGTTATCGAGCCCGGCCCGCTGGACGAACTGCTGCCTGGATGGCGTGATGCACCGCCACCGATCTGCGTTCCCGCCACCGAGGACGAGTTCTGGATCCTCAGCAAGACCGGCGGCTTCAAGCTGCCGGTGGTGCCGCCGCAGATGTCCAACCACGGCAACTTCATCGTCTCGCTGGGCGCGATGTGCGCCTGGCTGGCGCCGCAGGCCGAAGCGCTCGGCGTGGAAATCTACCCGGGCTTCGCCGCCGCCGAAATCCTGTTCGACGATGATGGCGCCGTGGCGGGCGTAAGCATCGGCGACATGGGCGTGGCGCGCGATGGCTCGCACAAGTCCGGCTACGCGCAGGGCATCGACATCAAGGCACGCATCACCGTGCTGGGCGAAGGCGCGCGCGGCCACCTGACCAAGCGACTCGTCAAAAAGTACAAGCTCGATGCGAATAGCGATCCGCAGAATTATTCGATCGGCATCAAGGAACTGTGGCAGGTGCCGGCCGGGCGCGTTTCACCCGGAAAGATCGTGCACTCGATGGGCTGGCCGGCCGATCACAAAACCTACGGCGGCAGCTTCCTGTACCACCTGGACAAGGATCGCATCGCGCTGGGCTACGTGTCCGGCCTCGACTACGTCGATCCGATGTACGAACCCTACGAAGCCTTCCAGCAATGGAAGAACCACCCGAGCGTGAAGTCCCTGCTGGAAGGCGGCACCATCCTGTCGGCCGGCGCGCGCGCCATCGTCACCGGTGGATTCCAGGCGCTGCCAACCCTTGAAATGCCTGGCGCCATGCTGATCGGCGACGGTGCAGGACTGTTGAACGTACCCAAGATCAAAGGCACCCACCAGGCCATGCGCTCGGGAATGATGGCCGCAGAACACATCGCACAAACCGGCGCGCCGATGGGTTGGGATGCGAAATTGCGTGGTTCGGCCGTGATGTCGGAGCTGAGGAAGGTTCGCAACTTCAAGCCCGGCTTCAAAAAGGGCCGCGTGTTCGGCTTGCTCAATTCGGCGTGGGAAACCGTGACGGCGGGTTACTCGCCCTGGACGATGAAGGTGAAACCCGACTGGTCGTCATTGCAGAAGATTGCCGACGCCGAACGCCCGAAGCGCGACTACGTCGAGCGCACGCTGGCGCCGCGCGACCGCCTGGCCGGCGTCTACTTCGCGGCCACCGAGCATGATGAAGACCAGCCGATCCACTTGAAGGTGCTCGACACCAATATCTGCATCGGCGCCTGCGCGGAGGAGTACGCGAATCCCTGCACGCGCTTCTGCCCGGCAGGCGTGTATGAAATCGTGAAGGACGCCAGCGGTTCGCGCCTGCAGATCAACGCTGCCAACTGCGTGCACTGCAAGACCTGCGACATCAAGGACCCGTACCAGATCATCGACTGGGTTACGCCGGAAGGCGGCGCGGGTCCGAATTACCTGAACCTGTAGGGCGCGCCGCTTACGGCCCGATTATTTCGCCGGCGCAGCCGGGTCGGGGGCCTTGTAGTCGAGCTTGGCCAGCTCGATGTCGGACACTGCCGAGACGGCAGCCATCACCGGCATCGACGCAAGATCGGGCGATGGCGGCTTTGCGCCTCGTTTCTTTTCGCCTTCCGGCCGCTTGGCCGGACCACCGCCAAACTGGTACGGCAGGCTGAGGCGCGAAGGCACCACCTGGCCATCCACCTTGTCGAGCTCGAAGCGGCTGCCACGCACTGAAATCGTCACCGCGTCCAGGTAGCGCGCCTCGGCAAACTTGTTGGGTTCGCGCAATTCGATGCGCTCGGTGGTTTGCGTGGCCGGGTCCGGCGCGCCGTCGGCGCCCACGTTCACCGCAACGACCACCAGCGCACCACCCTGTCGCCCCTGGTATTTCGGCGGCTCGATCTTGCCCATGTGCAGCAGCCCGGGGCCGTTGAAGGCGCGCTTGAGCCTGGGCGCGAAACGACCTTCGCCGACCGGTTCGAGTGCAATCGCAAGCGTCAGGTGGGTATCGCTGGGCACCGCCTTGCCGCCCTTGCGGGCTGGGGTGAACACCAGTTTGCGAGCGAACTCTTCCGCGGCGCGGTTCAGGCCAGGCAGGGCCTGGGCGTCGGACGGCCTGGCCGCCACGACTTTGCCTGCGGCATCCACCGACACCTTCAGGGAAATAATCTGCGGTGGCGTGGGGCCTGCACCGGCGGGGGCATCTGCCGCCTGGACGGTGTAGCCGCAGGCGCCAAGCGCCGCAGCCAGAAACAACAATCGCATTCGGGATTTCATATGCCGCCCCCTTTGGTCGCCCCGATTCTAGTCCGAAGCGAAGCCTGTTCACCGTGCCGGAGGCCATGGGCGGTAAAATGGCCGCAGTCTCCCGGAGTCCGCCATGTCCCTCAGCCCCGAACTGCGCCAGCGCATCGAAACCACCCTGTCCAGCAACCGCGTCGTGCTTTTCATGAAGGGCGACCCCAGTTCGCCGCGCTGTGGTTTTTCCGCCAAGGCGGTCGGCATCCTCGATGCGATCTCGCCTGGCTACGCCAGCGTGGACGTGCTTGCCGATCCGGAGATCCGCGAAGGCATCAAGGAATACGGCCAGTGGCCGACCATTCCCCAGTTGTATGTCGGCGGCGAACTGGTGGGCGGCAGCGACATCATCGAACAGATGCTCAACTCCGGCGAACTGCATGAAGTACTGGGCGTCGCCGCGCCCGACCGCACCCCGCCGACCCTCACCATCAGCCCCGCCGCCGCCGAAGCCATCCGCCGCGCGCTGGACTCGGCCGACCCGAGCCTGGGCCTGCACCTGGCCGTGGACCCGCGCTTTGCCTCGCAGTTCCAGCTCAAGCCGATCACCGGCCAGGAGATCGTGGCCGAGGCTTCCGGCATCCGCGTGCACCTGGACCTGGCCAGCGCGCCACGCGCCAACGGCATCGCCATAGACTGGGTCGAGGACGTGCGCGGATCGGGCCTGGCCATCACCAATCCCAATGCGCCGCCGCCAGTGAAGTCCATGACCGTGCAGGAATTGCATGACCGGATCGTCGCCGGCGCCATCGATGTAATCGACGTGCGCCCCGCGCAGGCACGCGCCATCGCGCCGTTCCCGCAGCCGCACGAGGTGCTGGACGAAGACAGCCACGACCGCCTCGCCGCGCTGCCCAAGGATTTGCCCCTGGCCTTCCTTTGCCACCACGGCAATTCCAGCCGACAAGCCGCCGAACACTTCCGCGGCCTCGGTTTCCACGACATCTACAACGTCGAAGGCGGCATCGATGCCTGGGCCACGGAAGTCGATCCCAAGGTGCCGCGTTATTGATGTGTGACGCGGGGCTCCGGTACGGTTAGAGTAATTGCGCTAAGTTCACAACGTAATGACCGGCTGGACCTGCACAATTGCAGGCGCCCGGCACCACCGGGGGGAGGCGTTATGAAACTGACTGCGATCACTTTGTTGTTGATGCTGATGGCGCTGGCGGCGTGTTCGAACAAGGCGGGCGGCGGAGGCAGCAAGAACGAACTCGCCGCAACCGCTTGCGATGCCTACGCCAAGGGCCAGCTCGAAGACAAGACTTACCAGCTCGACCACGCCGAACTCGCCAAGAGCATGGCCGACGCCGGTGACGGGGCATCGCTGTTGCGCGGGCCCATCACCATCGAGCCGGGCCTGGCCTCGGAAAGCAAGCAAACCCTGGAATGCCGGGTGCGCTTCGTCGAAGGCAAGGACACGCCCGACGTCATCAACATGCAATTCATCTGGTAACCATCGCGAAGTCTTTGAGGCGCGAACGCTTGACGGCGCCGGGGGGCGGGTCCGCCCTGGTCGCCCCGGCGTAGCCGCTCCATGCGGACTCAGGGTCGACCGGCCGGCCATCCATGGCCGGCCTCCTGCGTAGTCAGGCCCCCCGTCACCGCCAAGCGTCCGTCAGACACCGTCGCGTGTTTGTGGGGGTCAAGGTCAACGTCAACGTCGATCAAGACTGCAGTCTTGGCGTCGCTTCGAGTGCGGCGCACTTGGGTTCAACGCGAAAACTCGTGAAACGCTCGATCGCTCGAAACGCTTCTGCACTTTTTTCACTTCGGCTCAAATGCACTTCGTCGAACACACCACGTCCGTACACGACGGCTGGTGGCGTCGTGGGGCATGATTCCGGAGGAGGCCGGCCAGGGATGGCCGGCCGCACGCCCCTGAGTCCGCAGGATGCGGCTACGCCGGGGCGGCCGCAGGAGTCGTGCCCCACGGCGCCGCCAGCCGTCGGCGATAGAAAGCGAAATTATTCGTCGAAGCGCAGGTGCTTGACGCTCTTGCCGTGGCGACGGATGAGTTTCAGTGCCTCGATGCCGACGGTGATGTGGGCCTCGACGAATTCCTCGGTGACTTTCTTGTCCGAGGCTTCTGTCTTTACGCCTTCCGGGATCATCGGCTGGTCGGATACCAGCAGCAGCGCGCCGCAGGGAATGGAGTTCGCGAAGCCGGCGGCGAAGATCGTCGCGGTTTCCATGTCGATGGCCATGCAGCGCAGTTTGCGCAGGTAGTCCTTGAAGGCTTCGTCGTGTTCCCAGACGCGGCGGTTGGTGGTGTAGACCGTGCCGGTCCAGTAATCGTGGCCGAGGTCGCGGATCATCGTGGAGATGACGCGTTGCATTGCGAAGGCCGGTAGCGCGGGAACTTCGGCGGGCATGTAGTCGTTCGAGGTGCCTTCGCCGCGGATCGCCGCGATTGGCAGGATCAAATCGCCCAACTGGTTCTTGCGCTTGAGGCCGCCGCATTTGCCCAGGAACAACACCGCCTTGGGCGGCAATGCGCTGAGCAGGTCCATCATCGTCGCCGCATTGGCGCTGCCCATGCCGAAGTTGATCATGGTGATGCCGTCGATCGTGGCGCTGGGCATCGGCCGGTCCAGGCCGACGATCGGCGCGCCGGTCAGGCGCGAGAAGGTATTGAGATAGCCGCCGAAATTGGTCAGCAGGATGTGTTCGCCAAATTGGTCCAGGCCCAGGCCGGTGTAGCGCGGCAGCCAGTTGCTAACGATCTCGTTCTTGTCCTTCATCCCGTCCTCCGTTCTCCCCATTTTGACACGAGCCGGCGACCCTGCCGAAAGTCAGGGTTGGCAGCGCGACGGACTGCCGATAGGGTGGCTGGGTTTCCGGGGAGATAACCATGTCCAGACCAACCATCGCCATCGCCTTGGCGATGCTCGCGGCAAGCGCCTCCGCGGCGCCGGCAAAGCCCGCCGCCGATCCTTATCCCAGTACCTACCAGCGCATTCCTGCCCCCGCCGTACTCATCCGCAACGCCACCGTGCTCACCGGCACCGGCGAACGGCTAGAGGGCAGCGACGTGGTGATGGACCAGGGCCGCATCGTGGCCGTCGGCCAGGGCCTGCAGGCGCCGGAGGGTGCCCAGGTCATCGACGGCACCGGCAAGTGGGTCACCCCCGGCATCATCGACGTGCATTCGCACCTGGGCGTGTACCCGAGCCCCGGCGTCAGCGCGCATGAAGACGGCAACGAGATGTCCAGCCCGGTCACGCCCAACGTGTGGGCCGAGCACGCCCTCTGGCCGCAGGACCCGGGCTTCGGCACCGCGCTGGCTGGCGGCGTCACTTCGATGCAGATCCTGCCCGGCTCGGGCAACCTGATCGGCGGCCGCGGCGTGACGGTGAAGAATGTTTCCGCCGTCACCTACCAGGCCATGAAATTCCCGGGCGCACCCTGGGGACTGAAGATGGCCTGCGGTGAAAACCCCAAGCGCGTATATGGCAGCAAGGGCGGCACGCCGATGACCCGAATGGGCAACGTCGCCGGCTATCGCACCGCCTTCATCGATGCGCAGGCCTACATGCGCAGCTGGGACAAGTATCTGTCCGGGCAGACGTCCGACGAGACGCCGAAGAAGAAATCGCGTTGGGGCAAGCAGGACGAGGAGTCAGGTGCGAAAGGCGACGAACCGCCTTCGCGCGACCTCGCCAAGGAAACTCTGATGGGCGCGATGAAGGGCGACATCCGCGTGCACATCCACTGCTATCGCGCCGACGAGATGGCGATCATGCTCGACCTCGCCAAGGAATTCGGCTTCAAGGTCGCCGCTTTCCACCATGGCGTCGAAGCCTACAAGCTGGCCGATCGCCTCGCGGCCGAAGGCGTGTGCGGCGCGCTGTGGGCCGACTGGTGGGGCTTCAAGATGGAAGCCCTGGACGGCGTGGAAGAAAACGTGGCGCTGGTCGATCGCCCGGCGAATGGTTGCGCCATCGTGCACTCCGATTCGTCCGAGGGCATCCAGCGGCTCAACCAGGAAGCGGCGAAGATGATGGCGCACGGACGCGCGGCGGGCATGGATATCCGGCCCGAACGCGCGATCCGCTGGCTTACCGCGAATCCCGCCAAGGCGCTCGGCATTGACGGCCAGACCGGCACGCTCGAGTCCGGCAAGATGGCTGACGTCGTGATCTGGAACAGCACGCCCTTCAGCGTCTATGCCCACGCGGAAAAGGTGTTCGTCGACGGCGCCCTGCTTTACGACCGCGCTGACAAATCGCGCCAGCCCAGATCCGACTTCATGCTGGGCCTGGGGGTGTCGCCATGAAGCGCCTGGTCCTTTCCCTGTTGCTGGTCGCGGGTAGCGCCACGGCGCAGGACGTATTGATTCGCAACGCCACCGTGCACACCGCCGGCAGCCGCGGCACGATCAAGAATGCCGACGTGCTGGTGCAGCGCGGCATCATCCGTTCCGTCGGCCCGAAGTTGCTGACGCCGCCCGGCGTGAAAGTTTTCGATGCCAATGGCAAGTCACTCACGCCCGGCTTGTTCGCCGGCTTCTCCGACATCGGCCTGGAAGAAGTCTCCGCTGAAAAGAGCACCGTCGACAGTTCGATTGAACTGGCCGGCACGGGCGTTCCGCAGACGCGTCCGGAATTCGACGTCACCATCGCCTACAACCCGGCCTCGATGGTCATACCCGTGGCGCGCATGGGTGGACTTACCTTCACCGCGCTCACCGCCAACTCGGGTGGCAGCCTGATCGCGGGCCAGGGCGGCGTGGTTCGCCTGGATGGCGATCCGTCGGCGGCGATGACCGGCACGCGACTGTTGTTCGTCAACCTCGGCGCGGGCGCGGATGGCATGACCGGCGGTTCGCGTGCCGGCCAGTACATGTTGCTCGACCAGGCGGTGCGCGAGGCACGCGGCCAGGCGCCCTACGCCTCACCGTATGTCTTGCTCACGCCCGCAGGCCGCGAAACATTGGCGCGCTACCTGGCCGGCGGCCGCGTGGTATTCAGTGTTGATCGCGCGGCGGACATCCGCCAGTTGCTCAGCTTCTGTCGCAAGCACGGCCTGCCGGTCCTGATCACCGGCGGCGCCGAAGCATGGAAGGTCGCGACCGAGCTGAAGGCCGCCAATGCCACCGTCTTCCTGGATGCGCTGCAGAACCTGCCCTCGGGTTTCGACCAACTGGGCTCGCGCCTCGACAACGCCGCGCTGCTGGTTCGTTCGGGAGTGAAGGTGGCGCTGGTGTCGCCCGACAGCACGCACAACGCGCGCAAGATTCGCCAGGCGGCGGGCAATGCGGTTGCCAATGGCCTGTCGTGGGAAGACGGACTCGCCTCGATTACCCGGGTGCCGGCGCAGGCGCTCGGCGTCGGCGACAAGGTCGGTCGCATCGAAGTGGGAATGGAAGCCGACCTCGCGCTTTGGGACGGCGATCCGCTGGAGGTCAGCACGCTGGCCGAGGCAGTCTGGATGCATGGCACGTCCATGCCGCTGCGCTCGCGCCAGACGCAATTGCGAGACAGATACCTGCAGGATCCAGGCACCCTGCCCCGCGCTTACTCGCGCTGAACCCATCGCTGCCGGGCGGACGTCGCCCGTCAGCGGTTTTCCGCGTCCATCGCGCGCAAGGCCAGCAAGGTCCGGCCGCCCACGCCCACGCGCTCGAAGATGTTGTGCAGGTGGGTCTTGACCGTGGTCGGGCTGATGCCGAGTTGTCGGCCGATCTGCTTGTTGCTCAAGCCGCGCGCGACACAGGCTGCGATTTCACGCTGGCGTTCGGTCATGCGCTCGCCGCCTTCTTCGTGACGGTGCACGGCCGCATGTACCTGGACCTGCGCCAGCAAGTGGGTCAACACCTGCGCAAAAAGTTTCCGGCTCAGCCACAACTCGCCCGCGCGCACCGCGCGCACCGCCTGCAGCACCTCCTCCGGCGCGGAGTCGATCGACAGGCAGCCGCGCACGCCCACCCCGATCGCTGAGAAAACGCCTTCACTGCACAGCTGCTCGAAACGGACGACCAGCTTGGGCGCAGGGTCGAAATCCGGCGGCACCGGATGGTCGGCCAGGAAGGCCGGCAGCCACGCTTCGTCAATCAACCAGACGCCGCTGCCACAGGTCGAATCCGCCAACGCGGAGACATCGTCGATGCACTGGAGCCGGTGCGGCAGGCCGGGCGCGGCATGCTGGAATGCGCCTTCGATGCGCTTTCGCCAATCACGATCCGGGCTGGCCAGCACCAGTAGATCGGGGGCCGGCTCGGAAACCACCTGTTGCGCCACGGCGTTCATCGATTACCTGTTACCTGCCAAAAAAATTGGCGTTGTGCATCACAGCAAACGCAGCCGCCGCACAGATGCGGTCATCGGCATACATCCAACGGCGTATTGCTCCATTTGGCGTATTCCGCCTAGCGGCGGCACGGCTGATTCTTGCCCTCCCCCGACAGCGTGGGGCTGTCGGCACTCCGCGAAAAATATCAAAAAGGAGAATCACCATGCGACGAGTACCTGCATCTGCCAGCCGGTGGCGGTCGCTGCCCCGGGCTGGTCTGTTCGTTTCCCTCCTCCTGGCCTGCGGAGCCGCACTGGCCGGCGCGCCGGTGAAGGATCCCAACGTCTTCGAGCTCGATGGCAATGCCCATGACCAGGCGCCCGCGGGCGACGACTGGGAATTGATCGCGCCTGACGGAACCGGCGGAAATGCATTGCGAGGCGTCTTCATTACCGACTCGGTGACGGGAGACGACAAGATCTTCCACGGCGGCGGTTCGAAAGACGTGCGCGATATCAGCCAATGGGGCGCCACCACGGGTGAACCACCCGACAAGAACGATATCGAACACGCCTACGCGGCCGCTTACAACGTCGGCGGCGACCTGGTCATCTATTTTGGCCTGGACCGCTTCTCCACGGACGGCGACTCGGCGATGGGTTTCTGGTTCTTCAAGAACAACATCGGCACCACCGCCACGGGCTTCAGCGGTGTGCATGCGGTTGGCGACATCCTGGTGACCAGCGACAACGTCACGGGCGGCACCGTCAGCGTCATCAACGTGTTCAAGTGGGTGGGCGGACAGAATCCGCTGCAACTCCTGGCGTCGTCGACGACGGGCGGTGGCAGTACTGATGGCGCAGGCGTGTTCTGCCTCACCAACACCTACGCCTGCGCGATACGCAATGCAACGGCGCAACCGGTACCGGCAAGCTGGGGCGGCTACACCTTCAAGGGCGCGGGCGCGGTCAACGACTTCCCGCCGTTTGCTTTCTATGAGGGCGGCGTCAACATCAGCGCGCTGCTGGGCGGGTCGGAGACACCCTGCTTCAGTTCCTTCATGGCGATGACGCGCACCTCGGCTTCCGAGACCGCGCAACTCAAGGACTTTGCCCTGGGTGCGTTCCCGCTTTGCGGCATTTCGGTCGGCAAGGCCTGCGTGGTCGATGCTGACAGCCCGAAGATCAACAGCGATGGCGAAAGCATCCACACCAAGTTCAACATCCCGATCACCAATACGGGCGTCGGCACGGTCTATGACCTTTCCATCGAGGAAGACACCGCGCTGCCAGGCAGCTTCGCCACTTCTTGCCATGTCAGCTCGCCGATCGTCTCGGGCAACATGTCCACCGATGGCGCCGTTGCAGTATTGGCGTCGCTCGGCGCGGGCGCCACGTCGAACATCATCGTGGAATGCGACAGCAAGGCCAATCCACTGGTCAACTCGGTGACGGCACGCGCGAAGTCCACGCAAGCCCAGGCCAACCGCGACTTGTCGGCTTCGCACACGACAGGATCCGGTGAAACCTGCGCCGTGCAACCCGACCCGGCGATCATCGTCACCAAGGAATGCGCTCCCTCGACGGGTGCGCCCACGGGCGTCAAGCTAAAGGTGGGCGGTGGTTTCGAGGTCTGCGTGAATATCTCGGTGAAGAATGACTCGGTCGAATCGCTCAAGAGCGTCAGCATCACCGACAACCACATCGGTGCATTGCTGACCGGCGGAACGCTGACTCCGGGCCAGACCGTGACGTACAACAACCAGTGCTACACGGCGACCAACGCCGATGGCAACGAGACCAATCCGGCTGAGGCCGCATTCAGCGACGAGGTCAACGTGAGTGGCGTCGGTGCGATCAGCGGCGAACCGGTAGGCGACCCGGCACTGCCGGAAGCCACCGCTACTTGCAAGCTATGCCCTTGCAGCGGACCGAGTTGCGCTCCGTAAACGTGGCAGGTGGGTAATGGAAGGGCGATGGCTTCGGCCATCGCCCTTTTTATTGCTGCGTCGCTGGCGTGGCTACTGCACCGAAAACGTGGTATTCGCCGTGGCTGTCTGGTTGCCGATCTTGGCTTGCGCGCGCAAGCCATAACCGCCCCGCGCATCCTTCTTGGCCAGCTTGTAGACGGCGCTGGCGGTGCCGTTGCTGCCAGTGACAGCGTTGACGCTGACACTGCTGCCGTTCGGGCGGGTGATGGTGAACGTGACGCTGATGCCGACGACCGGAACCCCGTTGTCGAGGACCTGCGAACCCATGCCAACCGTTTCACCACGAAGATAGGACGCCTTCGACGTCGCCACCGTCTCCGTGAGGTTGCTCGTGCTGCCACCGCCGCCGCCACCACCGGCCTGCATCGTCACATCGACCACCGCGCCCGTCGCATCGGTGGAAACAACTTTCACTGTGACTTTGGCGACCGAATCGGCATAGGTCGCACCCGCCATCAGCGCGCTGTCCCACAGATCGACGAAGCCCGAACTGGTATCGCTGTTGGGCGTCATGTCGAGCAGATAGGTGCTGTCGCCATCGCCCTCGGTGGCCGTGCGAACCAGCACGCCCTTCGACAAGGTCCCGTAATAACCGAGCACGGTATCGAAGCCGGTCGGCTGGCGATATTCCAGGTAGTACCAGGTGGTTGCTCCGCTGGCATCGATGCCGCGCGGGATGCGCACTGCGCGCGTGCCGCTGGTTCCGGAGTACGGGGCCAGCGTGACGCGGCCGCTCGCCGACATCGTCACCATGCCGGTCGACCAGCCCAGGCGTTGCTTCTGGAACGCGTTGTAGTGGCCTTCCAGGTTGCCCATGATGTCGGCCGCATCGCCGTAGCTGAGCGGCGTGCAGGTGGTGCCCAGCGGACTGAGGTCGCAATCGAGTCCGTGCGAGTGCATCAGGCCCAGGTTGTGGCCGAACTCGTGTCCGAAATTTTCCAGGTCGAACTTGCCATTGAACCAGGCGCGCGTGTTCGCGCCACCCACGTCGGCCAGGCCGGCCCAGGTGCAGGCGTTTTTCGGGAAGACATAGAACTTGCGCGTGTAGGCGGAAAGATTGTTGCCGGCCGAAGTCGCGGCCTGGTCGGCGAGCTGGCTGATCTGCGCGGGGTCGCAGGCCGACTTGCTGATCGGCAAGGTGTACCAGCCCATGACGCTGCCCGACAGCCAGGCCTGGCCGCCGGAGTTTTCGCGAAGGAAGGCATCGGTGGTTCCGAACACGGCCTGCTGCACCGTGGCCGCACTTACCGGCTGGGTCGTGGCATCACTGAAGTTGACCAGGATGACGGCCACGTTCTGCACGCCCGTGGCGTACGCCAGCTCGGCTGGGGCAGTGGCGGCGAGTTCGACGGTGCCAGTGCTGTCGAGCGCCAGCACGTTGCCCAGGCGGCTGCCGCGCGCGCGGACCGTGCTGCCGCTGGTCAGCCGACCACCATTTCGAACGCCTGCCAGCTCCACGCGCCGGGACGCCTGGTCCACGAAGTAGCGCTCGACTGCGCGGCCGTTGGCATGATCTTCCACCTGGATTTGCAGCCGGCCCTGCACCAGTCCGACGTTCGCCGACGCTGGCAGTATCGCCATGGAAACCGCAAGGCCGAAAAGGACAGCGCCGATCCGGCGCACGCGCGTAACTGTGTTGGTTCGAGACATTCAGGGCACCGTGGAAATGGGGGGAGGCGGCCAGGAGGCGGCCGAACTATAGGTGCCCGGTGTCGGCGCAAAATGTAGATGCGGTCTCAGTTTTGACGTTCAGGAAAGCGGCAATTTCGCCATTCGCAACACGCATCACACGCGTCGCATGTCGTCGCACGCGGTCACAATTGCGATACGCTGCCGGTTGCACGGCAAGCCCGCCGGAATGGAATCCAGACGATGGCTACGAAATATTTCCTGCGCCTTCCCGAACCCGCCAATGCACGCGGAAACGACATCGACCTCGCGTTCCGCAGCGAGGGCGCGGAGGGGTTGGCAACCGAGTTCCAGGACGCGCTGCGCAGCGCGGGCTTGTTCGAACGTTGGCGCGCCCGCCAGGAAGATCCCGACGCCGTGGACGTGTCTCTCGGCGCCGTTGATCCGGCCGCCACCGTGCGCGGCGAACAGAGCGGACTCGCCATCGACCTGGTCGCGACCACGTCCCTGCCCGGCAACGTGTTCAAGCACCGCCTGCGACTGCTTGCAGGCAGTGGTTGGGAACTACGCGATGTAACTGCCGGCTAATTCCCGGCGCGATTCGACCCTAGCCGGTGCGCACGCACTGCTGGGCGCCGGTATCGCAAGTCCAGCCACCTGCGCACATGTCGGACGTCTGGCAACTGGTGCGGCACAACCCGGACACGGGTTCACACAGGTAGCCGCCGCTGTTCCGGCAATTGGACTCGGCGCCTGCGGTGTTGCGGCTGGTCTCGGGGTTCGGGCAATAAGCGCGGACCTCACTGCCACCGACGTTGGTCAGATTGTCGACACGCTGCTTCAGCGCCGCGTTTTCCTCGCGCAGTCGGGCGTTCTCCCGCTCCAGTCGCGCCTTTTCCAGGGCTTCGGTGTTGAGCTGCGTGGCCTGCGTTGCTGGCCGCGGGGCCATCTGCAACTGCTGGATGGGCACGACGTTCTGGGCCGAGGCGATGGAAGCAGCGAACAGGCACGCAAGCAAGGCGGCAACTTTCGGACTCATGACCCACTCCCCTGGATTGGTGTGAAAATCATACGCCATGGGGCGGGGCTGGCAAGCCGCCCGGGTTTGCGCACAATAGCCACACTCGCCAGGGGAGCGCGAATGACTATGCCGGACTGGCGCGGCGCGGCCTAGGCCTTGTCCGGATACGTCTTGCGGACGTAGTCAACGCTGGTCCTGACGAGTTTTTCCAGCACCTTCTGATCAATGTCGGACAATCGCCTTATATACAGACAGGACTTGCCGGTCTTGTACTTTCCCAGCTTGGCCATCAAGGCTTCACTGGCCAGGAATCCCGGCACGATGTAGAGGGTCAGGTCGGGCTTGCGCGACGCGAAGCCGGTGATGCAGGCATCGCCCTTGTGGCCGCTTTCGTATTCGTAGTGGTAGTTGCCAAAGCCGACGATGGTCGGCCCGAACATGTACGGCTTGCAACCCGTGGCCCGCTGCATCATGGCGGCCAGCGCCAGGCAATCCTTGCGGCGATCGTCATCGGCGATGGCGGCGATGAAGTCGTCAACGCTTGCCGAGGTGGCGCGTGTCTTGTTCTCGGCCATGGCCTTGCCTCCCTGACTCGAAGGCAAACGATATCACCGTTCCCGGCGCGGCCACGCGGCCTTTCCGCCGCCCTCCTGGGCCGGCGAAAGTTGCGCCGAATCCTGTCCCAGCACCGGCGCCGCAAACGGCGCAGGGCCCGGCGTGCGGGCGAACTTCAGCGGATGCGCCACGCCGCGATAACGGCCGACCACCGGATGTTCGAGCGTGGCGACCATGCCCTCGGCCAACACCTGCGGGTGGTCGAACATGTCTTCGATCCGACGCGCAGCGGCGCACGGCACTGCGTCGCCAAATTCGATTTCCCAGTCCATCGCGCTGCGCTGGCCGAGACTGTCGTGCAGGCGCGGAATGATGTCGGCGGCATGTTCGGCGCGCTTGCGCACCGTGTCGTAGCGCGGATCGTCGGCCAGGTCGGCCATGCCGGTCTTCTCGCACAGCGCCTTCCAGAATCGCGCCGTGTTTGCCGAAAGATATAGATAGCCGTCGCGCGTCGGATGGATGCCGGTGACGCCGCCCGAACGCATGTCGCGGCCGATATCCAGGGCCTCGCCTTCGGCCCAGATCATCCGCGCCGATTGCATGGTCAAGGCGCTGCGCAACAACGAAACACCGACGAACTGCCCCAGCCCACTGCGCTCGCGCTCATACAGCGCGGATGCGACGCCGGCCGCCAACAATGCGGCCGCGTAGTAGTCCACGACCGATCCATAGATGATTTCCGGCGCCTTGCCCGGCTTGCCCTGCAAGGTGCACATGCCGGTCATCGTCTGCAGCACCTGGTCGTAGCCGGCCTTGTCGCGCAACGGCCCCGTTTCGCCATAACCGGTGACTGCACAGTAGATCAGGCGGGGGTTGATCAGGTTCAGACGCTCGTGGTCGATGCCCAGGCGCGGCGGCACGCTCGGCCGGAAGTTGTGCACCAATACGTCGGCCTCGCGCACCAGCTTGAGCAGCGCGGCGTGGTCCGCAGGCTTCTTGAGGTCGAGCACGATGCCACGCTTGCTGCGGTTCACGCCGAGGAACGCGCGGCTTTCGCTGGGCAAGGTGGACGGATATTGACGCAGGTTGTCGCCGTCCGGCGGCTCGACCTTGATCACGTCGGCGCCCTGGTCGGCGAGCAGCGTGCAACCGTAGGGCCCGGCGATGTAGGCGCTCAGGTCGAGCACGCGCACGCCCGCCAGCGGACCGGCGCTGGTCGGGGTGATCGGGGCCTGGCCGGCGTTGCTGCCGGGTGCCGCGGGATCGTGCCTGGAGTTATCCATGTCCGTGCGTTTGCGGGTACCGGGTCGGGATGTGGCGACTGTGATGCTTCGACAAGCAAAGAAACAGGCGGGCTTGATATGTTCTGGAGCCACAATTTATTGCGTGAGCCATTCGGGCCCCGGTCTTCACGGCGGGCTGCCCGCCTCGAGGGTGGGCGCAACGGACAGCCAGGTCAGTCGCCAGGCGCCATCCTTGCGGCCGCCGGCCTGGAAGTAGGGTTCGAATACGATCGGCTCACGCTGGCCGGTCTGCCACTGGATGCGTGGCGCCGCATCGCCGGGGACTGTCGCCAGTTCATGCAGGCACGCGTCTGCCTGGCCATCGGGAAGCAACAGCGTCTCGTCGAGCCTGAAGCCGTCGATCAGCCCGGTCGAATACACCAGCGGCCCGCGGGTGATGCCGAGGTACTCGAATCGACGGACCTCCTGGCGCACCGTATTGCCGTCCGGCGCCTTCGACTCCTGCACGTTGCAATCGATGGCCCGATGCGCGCGCGGCGCCATCGGCAGCGACAAGTGCACGATATCGCCACTGCGCCAGGTGCGGTCGAGACGAAAATGTCCGCCAGCGGACGCGCTGGCCGCAGCTTCGCCGGACACCGACACGCGCGCGCCCTGGCACCAGGCGGGAATGCGCAATTGCAGGACGAAACGCGCCGGTGCATCGACCTGCACGGCCAATTCGACATCGCCGACGTAGGGATAGCCGGTCTTCTGCTCGATCCGTACCTTGCCCGCGCCGACGTGCGTGAACTCCACCGCACCGGGCGAATACAGTTCCACGCTGATGCCCTCACTGCCCAGCGCGCGGTAGGAAAGCGCCGGTAATTCTTCCAGCGCCATCGCGCCACTCGACTTGCAGCAACGCCAATAGGTCGTATGCACCCTGCGCCCGTTGCCGAACGAGTAGTAGCACCAGTCTTCGCCGTCCGGCGCCTGTGCGCCCAGCAAATCGTTGTAGGCGCTGCGCTCGATTTCGTCGGCAAAGCGGGCCTCACCCGTGATGTCGAGCAACTCGCGGTTCAACTGGATCCAGGCCAGGGTTGAACAGGTTTCGACATAGGCGCGCGGATCGAACACGCCGGCCGGATTGAAGGTCTCGCGCGATCGCGATGACGCGCCGCCCCAAGGGCCGCCGCCCAGGCTGAGATGGAACTCGCGGATGTTCTGCCAGATCGCAATCGCGGCATCGCGGTAATCATCCAGGCCCGTTGCGCGGAATAGTTTTGCCAGCCCGACCATGTTCCAGATCAACTGGTAGGCCTTTCCGGTGGCAATTTCGGAAGCATCCTTTCCTTCGAGGGCCGCCGTCAGGAAGGCGCTTTGCGGACGCGCCTCGGCCTGGTCGAGGATCGTTTCTGCGAGCTGCAGGTAGCGACGTTCACCGGTTGCAAAATGAAGTTCCAGCGCGGGGTCGAGCAACACCGTTGCCGACAGGCCGTGGTGGTTGCCGAGTTCGGTAACGTCGATGCCCTCGTCCACCAGCGTTCGCCAGCACAGGTCGCCGATGCGGCGCGCAGCATCGAGGTAGCGCGCATTCGGAAACTGCCGGTGCACTTCAAGCAGCCCGAGCAACAGGTAGGCGTGGTTCCAGATGTCCCAGGTGCGCACGCTCGGCGCGCCATCCCAGGACCCTGGCTTGGGCGGCTGCCGGCGCATGAAGCGATGGTCACTTGCGTAGGTGCCGAGGTAACCGTCGGCTTCCTGCACACCGACCAGGTAATCGGCGACGCGCAAGACACTTTTTCGAAGCGTCGCATCGTCGCTGCGCGCCGCCGACTTCGCCGCCGCCACCAGCCACTTGCCGGCGTGCTCGCCATACCAGTCGCCTTCGCGGTTTTCCTTGCGCTTTTCCGGCGCGAACAAGGCGATGGCGGGGCTGTTTTCGCTGACGATGAATTTCGACAGCCGGCCGCGGCGATTGGCATCGAGCGCCGCGCCGAGCAGGCCATCCAGTTGGATTTTCAGGTGGGTCATCCCGGATAGTGTGCGTTCAAGCGGCGTCAACGACGCAGCGGAAGCCGATGGTGCCGGCGCGGTCCTTGCAGGGCGCCATCAGCAGGTACTTGCCATGCTGGTCCAGCCGGTATGCCTGCGGAAAATACCAGTGCGACGTTTGCGGCTGGTAGGAACTCCCGCCGCGCAGGATCGCCGCGCGCGTGTGTTCGTCGCGGAATTCATCGGTCCATTGCCAGACATTGCCCACCAGGTCCATGACACCGAACGGGCTGGCGCCGGCCGGATGCGCATCCACGTTCGCGGGCGGCGCCAGCCGACGTCCGCGATTCGTGGCGGGCACGGCATCTTCGCGCCAGTCATCACCCCAGGGATAGACACGACCGTCGCTGCCTTGCGCGGCAAACTGCCACTCCCATTCATGCGGCAGGCGCTTGCCCGCCCACTGCGCATAGGCGCGCGCGTCTTCGATCGACACCCAGGTAACAGGCTTGTCTTTCCAGCCCGCCGGTGGCGCCCCATCCACCCAGTCACGAAGGAAGTGGTGCGAATCTGCAGGTGTGTAGCCGCTGTCGCGAATGAACTGGTGGAATTGCGCATTGGTAACCGGATAGCGGTCGATGTGATACGGAGCGAGTTGCATGCGCCGGCGATGGCCGCGGCGCGGACAGTCTTCCCACGGGTATTGCACATCCACGCCCGCCCAGGTCTGGCCCTCGATCTCGATGCCACCGACCACGAACTCGAACTCGCCACCGGGTATCGCGACCATGCCTTCGGGCGCGGTCGCAGCAGGGCGTGTCGTCGTCGGGGCAACTATCGTTTGTTCGATCGGCTTCCATTCCTTCGACAAGGACTGCAGCGACGTCGTCGCATGCTCGCGCATGAGGGCCAGGAACGATTCCAGGTTCGCCGGCTGCACGCCGGCTGCGACCGACAGCACCGCGCCGAATCCGCGCGGCTCCAGCGCGAACTCCAGCACCGCCGAACCATCCCGTTCCAGGGCTTGAAGCGGCTGCCCGTTCCATAAATCGAAGTAGCGAGTGCCTGCGACATGCGCGACGCTGAGTTGCTCGCCGACTACCGTGTATTCATTGCGATTGACCAGCGTCCACGCGCACAGGCCTTCGCCGGGGAAGCGGCTGGCGAATACGCCTGCCTGCAAGGTCGGCGCGTAGGGCCGCCAGTCCATGCTGACCATCAAGGGCGCGAACTCGCGCTGTATCGCCGAGATTCGGCGCAGTGTTTCCGCGTCTCGCGGCGTCAGCTGGTTCCAGATGCCCCAGATGTTTTCCCAGGCGTTGTAGCCAACGCCGTTGAAGAAGATGTACTGGAAGTCGTTGTTGCGGTCCCTGCCCCAACGGTTCTCGTAGTTGATCATGTGCCGCGGTTCGAGCCATTTGAACTTGGCGACCGAAGGCACCACGTCGGTGGGCACTTTCTTGCCCCAGCTCTGCACGTTCCAGATCAATGCTTCCTCGGCGCTGATGGTGGACTCGGGTTGCAACACCACGGCCTTGCCGCGCGCCAGGCAGGCATCGAAAAACGCGCGCGGCACGCCGTTGTAGGTGTCGCCGTTCACGCCATCCGCGCCCACCGCCTGCACCAGCTCGGCCATCGCTTCCCAGTCGGATTGCGGATGCTCGCGGGTGCCGTTGTCCCAGGGCATGGTCGGCAGGAACACACGCACGCCGCGCCGATGGAAATCATCCACTGCGCCGCGCAGGCCTTGCAGGCCGCCGGGCATGTCGGACGCCAACTCGGTCTTGTTGCGGTCGTCGATGCCGATGTTGGGATAGACGAACCAGAGCAGCACACTGTCGATGCCGCCGAAGCGCGCCTGCAGGTCGTCGAGGTAGCGATCCACCGTGTAGCGGCCCGCATCGGGATCGTAGAAATAACGATCCTCCACCATCATCTGCGCGTGCACGAAATTCTTCTGCGCCCACTGCAGGTCGGGCCTGCGGTAGTTAGCATCGTCGTAGCCGATCCGGGTCAGGTGCTCGCGGCGCCAGTCCAGCAGTTCGGAAATCCAGTCCTCGCTGGTGCCGTTGACATCCATCTTCCAGTGGCCAATCTCGGCGAAGGGCCAGCCCGGCGCCTTGCCCGGTGTTGGCAGGTAGCGCTGGGTGGTGACATGCGAAAACTTGAATTCGGTTTTCACCGGCCGACGCGGGGCGGTTGGATCGAGGCTATCGTCGTGGTCATCGTTCATGGCCTGGCCCCGTCGGTCGCCAATAATGCTTCCACTTCCATGCGCGTCGGAATCGCCGATTGCGCACCGAGCCGGCTGCAGGCGATGGCCGATGCCGCACTGGCCTCGCGCAAGGCGCGGGGCAAGGACTCACCGCGGCCCATCGCGGCCACCAGCGTGCCGCAAAACGTATCGCCTGCGCCGGTCGTGTCCACGGCATCAATGGTAAAGGCTGGCTGCTGCAGCAAGTCGCCCTGGTACCGGGCGACGCAGCCACGCGCACCCATCGTCACGATCACGCAGGGCACGTCGATGCGCGCCAATGCCTGTGTCACGTCGCCGTGCACACCGCTCACCATCGCCAGTTCACCTTCATTCACGACCAGCACGTCCAACAGTGACAACAACGAGGCGGGGATGCTGCGCGCGGGTGCAGCGTTCAATACGACCTGCACGCCAGCCGCGTGCGCGGCGCGGGCATAGGCTTCGACCGTTTCAATTGGAGTTTCAAGTTGCAGCAGAAGCGCGCCGATGCCTGCCAGGTCCGGCAGGTGTTCCGCGCGCAAGCTGGAGTTGGCGCCGGGCGCCACGGTGATCGCGTTTTCGGCATCGTCGGACAGGCAGATGAAGGCTGTGCCAGTGGGACGTTCCGGGCAACGCACGATATCGAGTTGCACACCCGAGGATCGCAGTGAATTTTCGATCGGCATCGCGAATGGATCCGCACCCAGCGCCAGCAACATGCGTGTCGGGGCCCCGCCAGCGCGCGCGCAGGCAATGGCCTGGTTGGCGCCCTTGCCGCCGGGAAATGTCGCGAAGTCACGACCAAGCACCGTCTCGCCCGGCGCCGGCACGTGCGATGCCCGGATCACGAAATCCAGGTTGGCCGAGCCGGCCACCAATACGGTCCTGGCGCTCATGGCACCAGCGCCTGGTAGACCAGCGCCATGATCTTGCGACCGACGCGCGGCAGGTCGCCCGGCTGTTCGTTGGGGATGTGCTGCATCAACGCGATGGCGTACAAGTCTTCTTCCCGATCAATGAAATAGGTCGTCGACGCCGCACCGGACC
The DNA here is from genome assembly GCA_001801685.1 of Gammaproteobacteria bacterium RIFCSPHIGHO2_12_FULL_63_22. Taxonomy (GTDB): domain Bacteria; phylum Pseudomonadota; class Gammaproteobacteria; order Xanthomonadales; family Xanthomonadaceae; genus Arenimonas. The sequence continues at coordinate 70,257 of MGYJ01000002.1, forward strand.
AGCCGTACAGTCCCGGCGACACGGCCACGCCCCAGCGCGCGACATCCAGCACCACGTAACCGCCCAGGCCGAAGCCTTCGGCCGGGCCGAACTGGTTGACCGGCGGATCGAGCATGGTCAGGTGGTTGCGAAACATCATGTCCACGGTCTTGCGTCCGAGTATCGACGCGCCGTCGAGTGCGCCGCCGTTCAACAACATCTGGCAGAAGCGCGCGTAATCGGCAGCCGTTGAATACAGGCCGCCGGCGGCGCTCGGATAGCGGCGCAAGGGCTCGCCCGGCAGCAAGGCGCTTGGGCCATCGGCGATCACAAGCTTGCCCTCGTCTCCCATCGTGGTGATGTCCACGGCGCGGCTGCGTTTTTCATGCGGCACGCGGAAACCGGTATCCACCATCTTCAGCGGATCGAGGATGCGCGCCTGGAGGAAGGCATCGAAGGGCTGCCCGCTGATCACTTCCACGACGCGCGCCGCCACTTCCATCGCCGCGCCGTCGTAGCCGAAACGCGTGCCGGGGTCGGCGGCCAGGGGCACGCTGGCAAACCGGTCGACGAAACCTTTCAGGTCTTGCGCCGAATACGGATCGGCGCGCTCGAGCAGCACGCCGGCCTCGTCATCACCGTCCAGGCCCGCCGGAAATCCAGCGGTGTGCGTCAGCAAGTGGCGAATGCGGATCGGGCCCTTGGCCTCGCGCAGCGTGGGTGAATCCGCCGTGCCGCCGGCGAACACCTTCGCGTCCTTGAACGCAGGCAGGAAGCGCGACACCGGATCGTCCAGGGTCAGCTTGCCTTCTTCCACCAGCATCATCACCGCGACGGTCGCGACCGTCTTGGTCATCGAATAGATGCGAAAGATGTCATCGTGCTGCATCGGCTGCGTGCGCGCGATGTCGCGATAGCCGTAGGCCTTCCAGTCGACGATGCGACCATGGCGCGATACCAGCGTCACGCCGCCGAGGTAGCCCTTGGCGTCAGTGTTGTCGCGCATGAAGCGATGCAGGCGTTGCAGCCGCTCGGCGGAAAATCCGCCGTCGCGTGCTGGCGCGGTGGCCGGGCCAGGCCTTGGGTTGGCGGGCGATGCGTTGGCGCGCGCCGCATGAGGCAACGCGGCAAGAGCCAGCGCAGCGACCAGCAGGGCAGCGAGTGGGGAGCTCGACATGGGTCCTATCCTAACCGGACACGCGTCGCCCCACGCAGTGCGTGGGGCGACGGTGTCGGCGTGCCGGAGGGGGCACGCCAGCGGAGGGCTGGATCAGAACGTGTACGAGTAGGTGACGGACGTGAAACGGCCACGACCGGCCCAGTAGTTCTGGAAGAAGTCCACCTGCGACCAGGCCAGGATGTACTGCTTGTTGAAGACATTCTCGATGCCGACGGTGACCTTGCCCATGTCTTCGAACTTGTAGTTGACGCTCAGGTCGAACAGCGTGTGGCCGGTGGTTTCTTCATTGAAGACGTCGACCGTGGTGCCATTGGACGGCCGGGTCTCCCTGGCATGCAGGCTGCGATCGGCCAGGCGGGTAACGCCGAGCGTCATGTCGCCTTGCGGCAGGAAGTTCCAGATCAGGGAAGCGCCGAACTTGTCGGGGCTGATGTCCGCCACGCCCATCGGACGAACCATCGGCCCGCCGTTGTAGAACGAGGTCATGCCAGCGCTATGCGAATACAGGCCGGTAACTTTCAGGGTCGGGCTGAAGCGCCAGTCGCCACTGAGCTCGAAGCCCTTGATGCGAACCGGGGCGCGAGCCAGGATGTAATCGTTGGTCGCCGGATCGACCACCAACGATGCGCCAAACGGCGAGCGCGAGTCGTAGTGCGAACCGGCCAGCGAACCCCGGCTGCCGCGCCAGTTGAAGCCGATCTCGCGGTTCTTGAAGATGATCGGGAACAGGTCGTCGATGCGCTCCACCGACAGGCCGGGCGTGTTGATATTTCGAAGCGGGATACCGATATTCGGCAGTGTGAAGCCCTCGCCATACGAGGCGAACACCGAGAAGCCGCCGCCAATGCGCCAGATGGCGCCGAAGTTGGTCAGGTTTTCCTTGTACTGGACGTTGCCACCTTCGACGTCCACGCTGTTGCGGAAGTAGGTGGTGGTGTAGTCATCCACCGTCAACTCGTCGTCCTGGCGACGGAAGCCGCCGCTCAGGGTGACCGGACCGATTTCCCAGCTGGCCTGCGTCCAGAACGCCGTGCTGTCGTATTCCATCGGCGGCACCCAGACGCGGTCGGTCAGCGCCAGGCGCTGCTGCGCTTCGTCATAGACAAGGTCGACGCCAACCCGAATTTCCAGGCCTTCGATACCGAAGGCTTCCGGGCGTGCCCATGCGGTACGCCAGCCATGCTTCTTCGAGTCGATCTCGGATTGATCGAAGATGCGCGGCCCGCAGGGAGTCGACGGATTGAAGCACTCCGTCTCTCCTTCATTGGGGACCCGCTCGATCTGCTTGTCATTGCCGTTTTCCGGCAGGTAGCGCATGGCCTGGTCGGCATTGTAGAAGTCGACGACCAGCGTGCCGCCGAACACATCGGCATGGCTGTACTTGACGGTGAATTGTTCGAAGTCGTTGAACTCCGCCTTGCTGCCGAAGATGCTGCCGCGCTCGGAGGTGTTGGTGATGGGATCGGCGCAGGTGCCCGGACGGCAACCCAGCACCTGGATGTAGTCACCATGGCCCTTGATCTTGAAGTTGCTGTAGCTGGCCTGGATGCGCTGAACGCCGTCCTCGCCAAAATTGAAGCCGCCTTTCAGGAACATGTTGTCGGCGGTGGAATCGGACACCGAGCCGCTGGTGTTCATGCCGATGCGACGGCCGTCGCCGTCATACGAAATACCGCGCTCGATGCGGGCGATGCTGCCGATGAAATCGAAGTCGCCACTCTTGTATGCATGCGTCAGGCCGAGCTTCCAGCCGGAACTGTCGTCCTCGAACTGGCTGCTGTAGCGGGCGACGATCGTGGTTTCCGGGCCTTCCTTGGTCGGCGATCGCGAGATGTAGTTGATGACGCCACCGGCACCGCCGATGCCCTCCGATGCCGAGGGGCCGTTGATCACTTCGATGTTTCCGATCACGCCCATGTCGGTGAAGGTGCCGTTGCGGGTGCCTTCGCGAAGCGGAGAACCCTGCGGCACGCCGTCGAACAGGCGCAGCGCAATTCGGCCGCGCAGGTTTTCGCCGGAGTTGCTCATGGCCTGCGAGGATTCGGCATAACCGGGCACCGTGCGCGACAGCACTGCGGTGGCGTCTTCGGTCACCGCCAGCGTGTGCGCGACTTCCTCCTGCGATATCACCGTGATGGCGCCGGGAATCTGGTCAACGGCCTTCGGGCTGCGCTGGCCGGTGACGATCACTTCGCCGAGGGTCTTTACTTCCTCTTTCTTCTTCGCCTCGTCCGTCGCGTCGGCATCGGGCGCGGGTGCGGGGGCGGTTTCTTGCGCATGCACGCTGGCGCTCATGGCGGATGCCAGCAGGATGGAACCGATCGCAGCGGATAAGGGTTTGATCATGGCGAGTCTCGATGATTTAGTTATGGGCAGCGGAACCCGACGGGCTCCGGCTCTGTGCTGCGGATTGCAGACCGCGGCTTATCCGCGTGTCCCCCGACATCGCCCTCCCAGGCGCGGCGTGTTGCAGCAGAGCCTATGCTCTAGTGGCCGGGGGTAGAACCGGCGACGGCTATATTCAGAGCCTAGGATTTGTATTGATCAGCGGCGGGCGGGCGCGCCCTGCATCGCCTTGCGCGATTCCTGCAGGAAGACCGACACCAGCCGTTCGCGCACGCTCGACCGCGACCAGATGATGCCCAGCCGGCGCGGCACCGAGGCATTGGGCACGGGGATCCGGGCCAGGCGCAGGCCCTCGGGCCAGGGCGGTGCCCAGTCGGGCACCAGCGACACGCCCAAGCCCCGGTCCACCATCACGGCAATGGCATTAAGTGCATTCAATTCAAAGCGTTCGCGCGGGACGATGCCGGCAGCGCGCAGGTATTCGTCGGCCTGGCGGCCGCCCCACTGGTTGCGGTCGTAGCGGATCAGCGGCTGCGTGGACAGCAGTTCGTGCGGGTCGCGCCCGGCCATGGATTCAGGCGCGATCACGATCAGGGGTTCTTCGCGCAGCAGCTGCCACTCGCAGGTCTTGGGCAGGGAAAACGGCGCCTGCAGCACCAGGGCGGCGTCGAGGTCGCCCTGCTCCACGTCCCGGCACAGCTCGGCCGAATAACCGGGCTTGATGAATACGTTTATCAGTGGAAACGTTTCCACCATCCGCGCCAGCGTGTCGGGCAGCAAGCCGATCAACGCCGTGGTGCAGGCGCCGAGTCGGAGTTCGCCCGACACCGCGCTGTCGTTGGCCACGCTGCGCAGGTCGGCCACGTGCCGCAGCAGTTCGCGGGCGCGCTGCAGGATGCGCGAACCTTCTTCGGTGACACTGACGGTGCGGCCGACCCGGGCGATCAGCGGTGCGCCGATCTCACGTTCGAGGGTGCGGATCTGCTGCGCCACGGCCGCTGGCGTGATGTTCAGCACCCGCGCCGCAGCCGCCATCGAACCCTGGTCCACCACGATCACGAAGGTATTGAGGAACTGGGTTTCCATGGCCGCCCACGTTTTGTCGTGGGCAGACTATACCGGCAAGCCCGGGCTGGCTCCTGCCAAATGGCAGGGCACTCAGTCGCTGGCGTGGTCCGGATAGATGGTCAGGCCCGCCAGCGAGCGTTTCGGCGCAGGGAAGAAAAGACTCGCCAGGTAGCCGATCACGATGCACAGCATGATCGAAATCGCCAGGTAGAAATAAGGGTGCACCAGGTCCATGGACCAGGCGACCAGCGTCAGCACGATGCTCGAGCCGATGCCGATGGCCACGCCGGCGGAGTTGGCCCGGCGGGTGAACATGCCAAGCGTATAGGCGCCCGCGAAACCGCCACCCAACAAGCCCGCCAGTTCGATGGACACGTCGAACAGGGAGTGGATGTCGTAAGTGGACAGCAGCAATGCCAGCCCGATGCCAACCAGTCCCACCGCGACCGTCATCCACTCGGCGAACCGGACGCTCTGTTTTGGCGTCGGGTTCTTCACCAGCTTTTCGTAGAAGTCCACGGATGCAAGCGTGGCGACGCTGTTGATGATGCTCGACAAGGTGGACATCGCCGCTGCGAAGATGCCGGCGATGATCAGTCCGGTGATTCCCATCGGCAGTTCCGCCGCGATGAACAAGGGGAAGGTCGCATCGATGGGTAGCAAGGGATTCATCCGCTCGGGATTTTCCTTGTAATAGACGAACAATGCAGTGCCGATGCCGTAGAACACGAAGCCGCCCGGAATCATGATCGCCGCCATGGCCCAGATCGAACGACCTGCTTCCTTGGCCGACTTGGTGGACAGCACGCGCTGCATCAGCACCTGGTCCTTCGGAAACGTCAGCACGACATCGAACACCACCAGGAAGATGAAGCCCCAGACGGTGGCCTTGGTCAGGTCGAAGCTGAAGTCCAGCAGGTGGGTCTTGTCTTCCGCCATCGCCGTGGCGACGAACTCGGGCAACCCGCCGTTGATCTGGAACACGATGAAGCCGATCGCGAACAAGGCGCCGCCCATCATCACGAACATCTGCACGAAGTCGGTCCAGATGACGGCCTTCATGCCTCCCAGCGCGGTGTACAGGATCGTGAAGCCACCCATGATCAGGATGCTCCACACCACGTCGATGCCGGTGATGGTGGCGATGGCCAGCGCCGGCAGGAACAGGATCACGCTCATCCGGCTGCCGATCTGCATGGCGATGCACAGCGCACTGGCCAGCATGCGGATTGCCGGGTGGAAACGCGTCTCCAGATAGGAAAACACCGACATCAGGTCCAGCCGGCGCAGCACCGGGACGATCCAGGTCGCCACGAACATCAAGCCGAACACGGCGATCAGGTTGTTGGTCAGGTACTGCCAGTTGGTCTCGAACGCCTTGGCCGGAATCGCGATGAAGCTGATCGAACTGGTGTTGGTTGCGTACAGGCTGATACCGGCGGCCCAGAACGGAATGCTGCGCCCGCCGACGAAAAAATTGGCGGTGGAGACATTGCGCCGTTCGCGCAGGTAGAAATACAGGCCGATGCCGATCATGCCGCCGAGGTAGACGATGATCACCACCCAGTCCAGCCAGCCGAGCAGTACCTTCGTCGCTTCGATTTGCGCGCTTGAAAACGCGATCCGGCCGGGCGTCGCGCCGACACGCGCCCAGACCAGGCCATCCTTCCAGCCCGACAGTACGATCGGGTTGGCGATATCCACGCCTGGCATCGCCGCCCAGGCGCTGGTGATGGTCTGGTAGGTCATCAGGGTGGCCGGCGCGCCGACGGTGCTGCCGGTGGGATGCAGTGCGTAGAGGATGTGCGCCTGGCCCGTGGCGCGCGCGGCGTTGGACACCAGCGTGCCGGGCAACGGACCCTTGTCCTTCCAGCCCTCGTCAGCCTTCCAGCGCAACAGGCCCTGCGCGCCGGACGCCTGCTGCACCACCATGAATACGGCCGCCGTCTGCGCGATCATCGACAGCGGTTGCGCGGCACCGGGCCAACCCGGCTTCGCCGACCACTGCGCGTTTTCCTTGTTCAATTCCAGTTGCAGCAGGCGTGGCGCGCCGTTCGTCGCCAGGCCGGCCAGGTAGAGGTTGCCGCCGAGCACCGTGGCCTGCGCCGATTGCAGGGGCCCTTCCATCGCGGGCAGGCTGCGCAATTGCAAGGCATTGCCGGTGGCGATCATCTCCTGCACGCGCGACACGCCGCCATCGCCGTCGCCACTCAACAGGAACGCGCGATTGCCATCGCCGATCGTCGCGACCAAATTCGCCGGCAAGCCGCCATCAGTCACCGCGAGCTGTGTCCAGCCCGAGTTGTCTTCCTTCAATTGCCAGGCACTGGTCGGCATGACGGCAATCGGCCGCGCCGTCAGGGACACCAGCGCAAGCGGCACTTCCGTTGTTTCCAGCGCAGGCAGTTCGCCGGCGCGCACTGTCGTCAGCGCCTTCGACCAGGCCAGGCCCATGCCGGCACCAAACACCAGGCAGGCAAGAAGGAGTTTATGCAACAGCGCCGCCATGCCACGCCGGGCCGGCATCATTGCGCCGCCCCGCGAGCCGCGGCCACGATGTCCTGGGCGCGCTTGAGGTAGGGCGGATCGATCATGCGCCCGTCCACGGTGAATACCGCCTGCCCGGCCTCGGCCGCGATGCGCGCTGCTTCCACGATGCGCATGGCATCCACCAGTTCGTCGGCGTCAGGCCCGAAGATGCGGTTGGCCATGCCCACCTGGCGCGGATGGATGCAGCTCTTGCCCAGGTAGCCCAGGCGTCGCGCCATCTGCGCCTCCGCTTCGAAGCGCGTCGAATCATCGATCGCGGCGAAGGCGCCATCGAGTGCAAACACGCCGGCTTCCGCGGCGGCCATGCGCATCGCGAACATCGCGGCATGCACGTTGGCCAGGTCGCGGCGGGCAATGCCGTAGGGTTCGAACAGATCGCCCAGGCCCAGCTGCAGGCCTGCCACGCGCGGATGCGCGGCGGCGAGTTCGGCGGCGTGGCGCAGGCCTTTGGGGGTTTCGATATTCAACAGCAGTGACGTGCTGGCGCCAGCGCCACGCGCGGCTTCGAATTCTTGCAGTCGCCCGGCAACCTCGCGCACCTGCTCGACGGTTTCCACTTTCGGCAGGTTCAGCAATTCCAGTCCGGCGCCGGACAGGGCCGACAGGTCGCTGGCGAAATGCGCGCTGTCCACCGGGTTGCAGCGAACGATGATCAGCTTGTTCGTCTGCCGCACGGCGTCACCCTGCAGCAACTTGGCCACCGCACTGCGCGCCTGCGCCTTGCCTTCGGCCGGAACGGAATCTTCCAGGTCGAAGGACAAGGCGTCGGCATCGCCGGCCAGCGCCTTGTCGAAAAGTTCGGGTCGTGCGCCGGGCACGAACAGTTTGCTACGCAGGGGCCGGGTCATCATGGGCCGAAGTGTGCGCCAGGACCTCAGGCGGATTCGATATGCCGGCCAGCTTCAATAGATAGAAATTCTTGTTCCCGCGATGGATCAACCGGTGTTCTGGATGCCCGCGGCGATGCCGTTCACGGTTGCCACCAGCGCCTGGAACAAGGCCTCGTCCTCGCGCCCCGTGCGGCGCCAGCGCTCCAGCAAGTCCACTTGCAGCAGGCTGATCGGGTCCACGTACGGGTTGCGCAGGCGGATGGACAGGCGCAGCCGATGGTCGTGCGCCAGCAGGCTGGCCTCCCCCTTGATGGCGAGGACAGCGGTCCGGGTGCGGTCGAATTCGTCGCGGATCCTTGCGTAGTAGGCCGGATGCAGGTCGCCGGCCAGGCGCGAGTAACGCTCGAAGATGTCCGGGTCGGATTTCGCCAGCACCATCTCCACATCGTCAACCAGGGTGCCGAAGAAGGGCCAGTCGCGCGCCATTTCCGCCAGGGCTTCCACGCCATGCGTCCTGATGCCGGCATCGAGCGCGGTGCCGACGCCGTACCAGGCGGTCAGGCCGGCCCGGTTCTGCGACCAGGCGAACACCCAGGGAATCGCGCGCAGCCGATCGATGCCGGGCACGCCTTCGCCGGCGATGGTACGGCGGCTCGGGCGCGAGCCCAGCCACAGGCGCTCGATCACATCGATCGGTGTCGCGGCGCGGAAGTAGGTCGGGAAGTTCTTGTCCTCGTGTACGAGGGCGCGATAGCAGGCGCGTGCGTCGGACGCGAGCTGCGTGGTCAGCGGCCGCCAGATGTCCTCGCGCGGCTCCGGTGGGCGCGGCCGCAGCGTGGCGCGCAAAACGGCGCCGGTGGCTTGTTCCAGGTTGCGCAGCGCGATGGAACGGATGCCGTACTTGCGATGGATCACCTCGCCCTGCTCGGTCAGGCGCAACACGCCATCCACCGAACCACGGGGCGCGGCAATCACCGCGCGCTCGGTCTTGCCGCCACCGCGCGACGCGGATCCGCCGCGGCCATGGAAGAAAGTGATGCGCACACCGGTCTCGTGCGCCAGCGCCGTCAGCGCAACCTGCGCCTGCTGCAGTGCCCAGCGCGAGGCAACGATGCCGCCGTCCTTCGCGCTGTCGGAATAGCCGAGCATCGCCACCTGCCGATTGCCACGCGCGGCGAGGTGGGCGCGGTAGACCGGATCGGCGAAGAGGGACCTCAAGGTATCCGGCGCCGCTTCCAGGTCCGCGACAGTCTCGAACAAGGGCGCCACGTCGAGCGGAATCCTGTCGTTTTCATCGGTGCATCCCGCCGCGCGGGCCAACGCCAACACGGCCAACGCGTCGGCGGCGCTGCGACTCATGCTGATGATGTACGGCCCGAAAGCGCGTTCGCCGTATCGGGGCCGCAACTCACCCACCGTCTGGAATACAGCCAGCGTGGAGTCCGCGATGGCGACCGCAGCCGCACTGTCGTGTGACCGGACCAGCGTGACCGGTTCACCGTTTTCCAGGAATTCCCGCAATCGCTGCGCGCGGTGCTGCGGACTACGCGACGCCCAGTCCGCATCGCCGAACAGCACCGACAGCGCCACGTCATGCATGGCCGAATCCTGGCGCAAGTCCAGCGTGGCCAGATGGAAGCCGAAGGCTTCGATACGGCGACGCAGGCGGCGCAGGGCAAAGCCACCCGCGTGCTCACCGCGATGCGCCGCCAGGCTGTGCTCGATCAGGGCGATGTCGCCGAGGAATTCGCCGGCATCGGCGTAGCCTTCCGGCTTGTCCAGCAAATTGGCATGCAGCCGCGCCGACATCAGCGGCAGCAAGCGGCGATAGGGCATGTCGGCATCGCCGGCCTTCAGGCGCGCCGCAGCACCGGGCAACAGCTGCGAATACTCATCGATGCGCGCCAGCACGGCAGGATCCACGGCAATGCGCGACAGCGACTGGCTCAACACGTTCGACAAACGGGACAGGTCACGCCGGTAGGCAGCCAGCACCAGCGCGCGTTGCGCTGACAAGGCGGCGGCAATCGTCTCGGCGCCGACGTTCGGATTGCCATCCATGTCGCCGCCGACCCACGAGCCGAAGCGAAGCAGCGGTGGCAACGTGACGGACTCACCATGGCTTTCCGCAAGCGCGTCTTCGAAGACTTCGAAGAACACGGGCAGCGCGCGATACAGGACATCAGAAAGATAAAAGCCGACGTGCTCAAGTTCGTCCGCCACGCTCGGCCGTTCCGGCGGCGCTTCGGCCGTTTGCCATCCGGCGGTCAGCGCCATGCGCATGCGCTCGCGATCGGCGCGGCGCTCGGCGGGCGTTCGCTCGCGATCGATGTCCGCCACCAGGCTGGCGACGATTTCCTGTTCCTTCTCGAGCAGCACGCGCCGCACCGCTTCCGTGGGATGCGCGGTGAATACCGGTTCGATGCGCAAGCGCGGCAATAGCTCGACGATCTGCTCCAGCCCGACGCCCTCGTCGCGCAGGCCCTGCAGCACGGCGCGCAAGCCACCGGGTTGCGGCGTGGACCCGTTGCGCTCGTAGTCGCGCCGGCGCCGGATGCGATGCACGCGCTCGGCAATATTGATGGCCTGGAAATAAGTGGCGAAGGCGCGCACCAGTTCGCCTGCGCGTTGCTGCGTGGCGCCCGCGAGGAAGGTCGCCAGTTCGTCAATCTGCGCGCCCGATTCGCGGCGCTTGATGGCGGCGCGCCGGATCCGCTCGACCTCCGCCAGGAATTCCGGCCCCACCTGTTCGGCCAGGATTTCACCGACCAGCGCGCCGAGTTGTTTCACGTCCTCGCGCAGCAGGCGGTCGGTAGGCGCGAACTCGAGGTCGCGCAGGGGCTCGTCGGCGGTTTCTGTCAGGGGCGTACTCATCAGCCCAGCCTACCGGAGCTTTTTGAGCTTTCACTCTGAATTCCAAAACCGGGGTATTGACATCATTCCATTATTCCGGAATAGTGGAACTATGAAGACCCAAACCGCATTGGCCGCACTCAGCGCCCTCAGCCACGAATCGCGCCTGGCCGCCTTCCGCAAACTGGTGCAGGCCGGCCCCGACGGCATGTCGGTTGGCGAACTGCGTGAACACCTGGACCTGCCGCCGGCGACGCTTAGCGCGCACTTGAACATCCTGCGCGCCGCCGCGCTGGTGCACGACCAGCGCGAGGGCCGGGTCATCCGCGTCCGCGCCAACTACCTGCAGATGAACACCCTGCTCGCCTACCTCACCGAAAACTGCTGCGCCGGCACCGCCGAATGCGAACCCGCCAGCACCTGCAAACCACGCAAATCCGGAGCCTCGAAATGAATCGATTCCATGTCCACCTCAACGTTGCCGACCTCGCCTCCAGCGTCCGTTTCTATTCCGAATTGTTCGCCAGCCAGCCGACCGTGCTGAAGGACGACTACGCCAAGTGGATGCTGGAAGATCCGCGCGTCAACTTCGCGATCTCCAACACGGGCCGCGCCCCCGGCATCGACCACCTGGGAATCCAGGCCGAATCCGGCGACGAGCTGGCCGAGCTCGGCCATCGCCTCGATGCCGCGGGCGGCAGCTTGGTGCCGGAAGAAGCGACGGTCTGTTGCTACGCGAAGTCCGACAAGCTGTGGACCGAAGACCCGCAGGGTACGCGCTGGGAAACCTTCCACACGGTCGGTGAAGCGACCTCGTATTACGCAGCCGACAGCGCCTGCGCCACGGATGGCGCAAGTTGCAGCCCCGACGTGCGCGCGATGAAGCCGAAAGTGGACAAGGGCTCGCCCTGCTGCGCGCCTGCGTCCGGCTGCTGCTGACTTCTGACGAACGGAACTGATTTCCATGAAACGAGTGTTGTTCGTCTGCGTCGAGAATTCCAACCGCAGCCAGATGGCCGAAGCCTTCGCACACATCCACGGCGGCGACGCCGTGGAGGCGCTCAGCGCAGGTTCGAAGCCTTCGGGACAGATCAATCCGAAGGCCATTCGCTTCATGGGCGAACTCGGCTACGACCTCAACGCGCATTCATCCAAGTCACTGGACGACATCGAGGGCGAATTCGACGCCGTGGTGACCATGGGTTGCGGCGACAGCTGCCCCTGGGTCCCCGCGAAGCGGCGCGAGGATTGGGCGCTGCCTGATCCCAAGCACATGGACGACGAGGCTTATCGCGGCGTGCGCGATGAAATTTCGGCCCGCGTCAAATCCTTGCTCGCGTCCCTGTGACTTCCCTCTCGCGCAACTTGCTGGCCGAGTTCATCGGCACGGCCCTGTTGCTGGCCACGGTGGTCGGTTCGGGGGTCATGGGCGTGGCCTTGTCGAACGGGAACGACGGCATCGCGCTGCTCGCCAACGCGGCGGCGACGGCGGGCGCGCTGTACGTGCTCATTGTCATCCTGGGACCGATTTCCGGCGCGCACTTCAACCCGGCGGTGACGCTGGTGATGCGGATGCGCGGCGAGATCGACAATCGGGCTGCCGTGGCCTACGTGCTGGTGCAAGTGGTCGCGGCGATTCTCGGCGTGATGCTGGCGCATGCCATGTTCGAGCAGGCGCTGATCCAGCCAGGGACCCATGCACGCAGCGGCATCGCGCAGTGGCTCAGCGAATCCGTCGCGACGTTTGGGTTGGTCCTGACCATCCTGCTGGGCGTTCGCCATCGGCCGGCTGCCGTGCCTGCGCTGGTCGCGAGCTACATTTTCGCGGCCTACTGGTTCACCGCCAGCACGTCATTCGCCAATCCAGCCGTCACCCTGGCCCGTTCGCTGACGCAATCCTTCGCCGGCATCCGACCCGAGGATGTGATTGCATTCGTCCTGGCGCAGCTCGTCGGCATGCTCGCCGCCCATGGGGTCGCCCGCGTGTTGCTTGGCCCGCGCGGCGGCACGCACGGGGACGCTGTCGCAAATCGGTAACCCGGCGCGGCTAATCTTGCGCGCATGAGAATACTGCTGCTGTCCGACGTGTACTTCCCGCGGGTCAATGGCGTATCCACCTCCATCCGCACTTTCGCCGAATCGCTGGCGCGAATGGGCCACGCCGTCACCATCGTCGCGCCCGACTATGGCAGCGCCGGCAAGCAGGCCGAGCATGATGGCGGCGGCGCCTACGAGGTCATCCGGCTGCCCTCGCGCAAGGTGTTCTTCGACCCCGAAGACCGCCTGATCAAGAACTCGGCCCTGCGCGGCGCACTGGCGCGGCTCGCCCTGCGTCGCTGGGACGTCATCCACATCCACACGCCATTCCGCGCGCACGCGCTGGGCGTGCGGCTGGCGAAGATCATCCGCTGCCCGACGGTGGAGACCTATCACACGCATTTCGAGGAATACGTCGGGCTCTACCTGCCCTGGCTGCCATCGGGCCTGTTGCGCGCGTTTGCGAGGCACATGTCGCGTCGACTCTGCCACCAGGTGGACCACCTGATCGTGCCGTCGCAACAAATGGTGGCGGTGGTGGAGCGCTACGGCATCCGCACCGCTCTCACCATCCTGCCGACGGGCATCGACCTGGGCGAATTCCAGGGCGGCTCGGGCATGGCGTTTCGGCGCAAGCATGGCATCGATGCGGGCCGCCCGATACTGGTGACGGTCAGCCGCCTGGCGCGGGAAAAGAACATCGGCTTCCTTATCGACGTTACCCAACGGCTGGTAGCGGAATTTCCAAACCTGCTGTTCGTGGTCGCCGGCGAAGGCCCGGACGCTCCGCGCCTGAAGCAACTCAGCGCCAGCCTCGGCCTGGAAAAAAACCTGAGCTTCTTCGGCAACCTGGATCGGCGCACCGAGTTGCTCGATTGTTACCGGGCCGGCGATATCTTCATCTTCGCCTCGCCGACCGAGACGCAGGGCCTGGTGCTGATCGAGGCAATGGCGCTCGGATTGCCGATCGTGTCCACGGCGGTGATGGGCACCGCAACCGTACTCAAGGACGCGGGCGGCGCGCGCATCAGCGCGGAAGACCCGGCACAATTTGCCGCGCACGCGGCCGAGCTTTTGCGCTCGCCTAGTCAGCGCGAAGCGCTGGGCATGGCCAGCCTGGTGGATGCCCGCGCCTGGAGCGTGGAAGGCTTGATGCACCGCGTCGTGGACCTGTACGCCCGCCTGGGTTCAGGCGGCCTCGGCGATGCATCGTATCGGCTGGATTCGGCTGGACAGGCAGGCCAACTCCACGCCGGTGTGCCCAAGCAACTTTAGGTTGCCCTCGCTGTCTTCGGCCAGCACGCTCAGGCTCTCGACCCAGTCGCCGTCGTTCGCGTACACCAGGCCATCCACCACCCGCAGGTCGGCGCGATGGATATGCCCGCAAATGATGCCGTCGAGTCCGCGCCGACGTGCATCGTCCAGGCCGGCGCGCACGAATCTTTCGATGTAGTGTTCGGCCGCGCTGCTCTTGCGCTTCAGGAAGTCTGCCAGCGACCAGTAGCGCAATCCCAGCCGGCGCCGCAGTGCGTTGGTCACTCGATTGCCGCTGAGGATCACGTAGTACAACCAGTTGCCGAAGGCTTCGCGCGCATCGCCGGCCTGCACCGCGCCATCGTAGTCGTCGCCGTGGGTGACGAGCAGGCGGCGGCCGTCCAGCATCGTGTGCACGGTGCGGCGCCGGAAACGCATCCTCGGCAACACCAGTCCGCACAGCTGTCGCATCGGCCGGTCGTGGTTGCCGGGTACGTACACCAGCTCGCAACCCTGCCTGGCCAGTGCGTGCAACGCCGCGATGACACGATGCTGCGGCTCGCCCCAGGTGGCGCGCTTCTGCGCCAGCCACCACAGGTCGACGATGTCACCGACCAGGTAAAGGCGCTGGCATCGAAGGCCGGACAGGAAGCTGGCCAGTTCGCTCGCGTGGCAATGGGTGGAGCCCAGGTGCACATCGGAGAGGAACACGGCCCGATGCATGTTCGGGGCATCGGGCCGGGGAGTCATGCGGATTGCAGTCCGCGACATGCGATCGCCGGTGCTTCGAGATACCGCACGCGCTTGCGCGGCTTGATCGCGCTCAGGTCCAGCTCGATCAGGCCGTCAACCGCATTCGCGAAACCCGGATCCACGCCAAAAGCCAGGAAGCGAACGCCGCCAGGCTCGCACAGCTCGGTGTACTGCTTGTACAAGGTCGGCACCTTGGCGCCCAAGCGGTCGAGGTTGGCCTTGAGGACCTGGAAACTGGCCTCCGCGTCCAGGTCGCCAAAATTCGGCGCAGCGCCCTCAAACTGGAATGGATGCAGGGCCCGCGCCTGTTCGCTGCGGGCTCCGAAATAGTTCTGGTAATACGCCACCAGCTGGTCACGCGCCGATGCGGGCAAGGCAGCGCTCGCCGACACCGAACCGAACAGGTAACGCACCTGCGGATGCTGGCGCAGCCAGGCGCCGACGCCGGTCCACAGGTAGTCGAGGCTGCGCGAGTTCCAGTAGGCCGGCGCCACGAAACTCCGCCCCAGTTCGACGCCCTGCGCCAGGCGCGGCAACATCGAGCAGTCGAATCGAAACAGCGACGCGGTGTAAAAACCCTCGATGCCACGCTCGGCCAGCACCTGCTCGCCCAGTGCAACCCGGTAGGCTCCGGCAATTTCGAGCGCCTCCGGGTCCCACAAGACGATGTGCTCGTACCAGCCGTCATACGCGTCCACGTCGAGACGCCGGCCGGTGCCCTCGCCGACGGCTCGAAAACTCAATTCCCTCAATCGGCCAATCTCGCGCAGCAGCAGCGAATCGGGGTCAAGCCGGCCAGCATGGATGCGCTTGCCATCCGCAGTGTGGCCGAGTACCGGTAGTGCGCGCAGGGCGGCAAGCAAGGCACTGCGATCGACCGCCGGCACCAGCGCCTCCATGCCGGGCGCGCGGACTTCCTTGCGCGTTCCGATTGCGTAAAGCGTCTTCCTTACCGTGGCAAGCGCGTCGGCCGGCGCCTGTGTCGTCAGGATCCGCAAGGGATGGCCGATGCGCATTTCCAGCCGGGCGCCGCTGCGCATGAAGATTTCGCGTGGCAACAGCAGCGTGCCGAGCGGTTTGAAAAGTGCCGAAGCACCATAGAACAAGGCGGAATTGCGGGCCTTGATCTTGACCGGCAGCACCGGCGCACCGGATTTCCGGGCAAAGCGCAGGAAGCCACGTCGCCAGCGCGTGTCGGTTATTCCGCGCCAATGCAGGCGCGACACCTCGCCAGCTGGAAAGACGATCACGCACTGTTCGTCGGCCAGCGCGCGTTCGATCGCTCCGATGCTTTCTCCACCCGGGCCGCCGCCCATCATTCGAAGCGGCAGCAGGATCGGGCGCAAGCTCTCGATGCGCATCAGCAGGTCATTGCCGACGATCTTGACGTCGCGCCGCAAGCTGCCCACCAGATGCAGCAGGGCCAGTGCGTCGTGCGCACCGGCCGGATGGTTTGCCACGATCAACAGACGGCCCGTCCGCGGAATCCGGTCGCGTTCGACCTGGTCAACGGTGTAGCGCACGCGCAGGAATTCCAGGGCCGCCTCGACGAACGCGAAGCCCCTCAGGTGTCGATGGCTGTCGAGGAAGGACGCGGCGCGGTCGAGCTTCGCGAACCGGCCAAAGGTGCGCGCGACCGAACGTGGCCAGGCGCCGCGGGCTCCGGCGAACCAGCGCGGGTGACGTTCGGCGAGAATTCGGTCAAGTTCGAGCATGCGCTCAGGTTGGTATGTGCCCAGGCGCAGCCTAAGGCGGTTACGCGACAGGCAAATGGCAGCGCGATGTCGACGCCATGACAACTGCGCGTGTCATACCGCTGCAATACCACCTGCGCATGCTGATTCGCTCTGCGTGGAGGTTCCATGTCCAGCTTTTTTCGCGTGCTCGTCCTTGCCGTCGCATCACTCGCTTGCCAGTCGGTCGCGGCCCAGGTCGACGACACCGAACGGCTTCGCATCCATGGCTCCAATCTCCTTGGCGCGCGCCTGGTGCCGGCACTGGTCGAAAGCTGGCTGAAAGACATCGGCTACAGCCAGGTCAAGCGGCGCGATCTCGGCCCGACCCGGACCGAGATTGGCGCCGTGCGCGACGGCGTGCCGCTGATCGTCGAGATCGACAAGCGCGGCACGGCATCCGGCCTGCAGGCGATCATCGCTGGCGAGGCCGAAATCTGCATGTCGGCGCGACAGCCGAACGCGCAAGAAATTGACGATGCCTGGCAGCTGGGTGACTTGAAGTCACCCACCCAGGAGTGGGTGGTTGGGCTGGATGGGCTGGTGTTGCTGGTCTCGCCTGACAACCCTGTCCAGGCCTTGGGCAAGCAGCAATTGCGCGATGTGCTTGCGGGCAGGATTCGCGATTGGCAGCAACTCGGGGCGACGGCAGGACCCATCGCAGTGCACACCCTGTCAACGGCCTCCGGCACGCAGGAGGCACTGACACGCATCGTTTTGGCCGGTGACAAGACTATGCCCGGCCTGGTCCGGCATTCCACCCAGGCCAAAGTGCTCGCTGCCGTGCGAAGCGATCCACGCAGCATCGGCATCATTGGGCTACGCGCCCCGCGCGGCGGCCTTCGCGCGCTCGCGATCAGCACGGGTGGCCGGTCGATTTCGCCGGACACCCTTGGCATCGCCTCGGAAGACTATCCCCTGACCCGACGCGTGTATTTCCACACCGGCCAGATGATTACCGCACTGGGTCGCGGCTTCGCGCAGTGGGTGGTGTCGCCGGCCGGACAAGCTGCCGTCGAACGCTCGCAATTCGTATCCCTGTCGGTTCGGCCGCAAGCGCCGGGCCGCATCGACAGGGCGCCTGCCGAATACCAGCAGATGGTCTCCAACGCCCAACGCTTGCCCATGACTCTTCGATTTTCCACGGGCCTCGACCTGTTCGACAGCAGGGCGCGACAGGACATCGAGCGCCTGGCTGCCTTTATGAAGCGTCCGGAAAACGCCAAGCGGCGCGTTGTGCTGATGGGCTTCGCCAATCCGCAACCGCGCTCGCCCATGCAGTCACTCTTCATGAGCCAGGAACGCGCCGACTTGGTGTCCAGCGAAATGCTGGCATTGAACATGAAGGTGGTCACGGTTCGCGGATTCGGCGGCAAAATGAACCTGCTGGACGCGTCGCAGCCGGCATCGCGCTACTGGAATGATCGGGTCGAGGTCTGGTTGCGATAATCTTGGTGGGGCAAATTTTCGGTTTCATCCAATCGGGGGAGCAACAAGATGACAAATGTTTCCAGCAACTGGAATGCAATAATGCAGTACTCGTTCATCCGCATCTTCGCCAATGACGGCACGATCGATGCCAATGAGTTGGCCATGCTGGAACGATTGGCGATGGCGGATGGACTGATGGACGATCGCGAGCGCAATGTGCTCGCAAGCATCTTCTCGAGGATCAACATGGATACCATCTCAGCGGACGTGCTGGAAAGCATCGATCAGTTCAAGGCGCGCCACCAGATTCCCTGAAGCCAGCCACTTCTACATCTGGCGGAAATGGTGCAAGTAGGTGCGGCTGACGGGCAGCACTTCGGAGCGGCCCTTGAGATGTATATGCGCGGTCTCGTTCTCACCCCGCGTGACGTGGCTGATCGCCCGAAGGCTGACGACCACGGCACGGTGCACCTGAATAAATTGCGCGGGGTCGAGCTGCGCCAGCAGGTCCTTCAGGGACACGCGGATCAGGGCTTCACCCGGCTTGCCACCGTCACCGCGCCAGGCGACCAACGTGTATTTTTCGTCGGCACGCAGGTAGTCGATCTCCTCGGCAGGAATCAGGCGTAGCGACTGCCCCACGGACGCGCGAATCCAACGCATGGGTTCAGGGCTGGCGCGCTTTTGCAATTGCACAGCCAATTGTTCCAGCAGCGCTTCGCTGGCCGTCGCCGGTTGCACCGCGCGTAGCCGCTCCTGCAATCGCGCCACCGTGCTGGCAAGACGCGCGGGTTCAACGGGCTTCACCAGGTAATCAAGTGCACCCTGCTCGAAGGCCTGCACCGCGTACTGGTCGTAGGCGGTGACAAAGACCAAATGCGCGCGCCCCCCGATGTGGCGGGCCGCTTCAACACCCGAAAGGCCGGGCATGTGCACATCGAGAAAGCACACGTCCGGTTGCAAGGCCTCGAAGCGGTCGACTGCCTCTCGACCGTTGCGCGCCTGCGCCACCACCTCCAATTCGGGCCAGGCTTGCGCCAGGAGTCGTGTGAGCGCCTTGCGCAGCAGGGGCTCGTCGTCCGCAACCAGGGCCGTGGGACGTCGCGGGGTCATGGCGAACCTTGCGCGGCCGGAAACTCCACTTCGGCGCAGACCCCATGCGGCGCCAGCGCGGAAAGGCTCAAGCTGGCGTCGCCGTGATACGCCAGTTGCAGACGCTCGCGCAAGTTGGACAGGCCCGTGCCCAATCCACCACCGGACGCCAGCAGTCCGATGCCGGTGTCGATCACTTCGGCGCGGCAACGACCGTCGCGCAGGCGTACGCGCACTTCGATCCGTCCGCCCTCCTCGCTCGGGTCGATGCCATGCCTGACGGCGTTCTCGACCAGGGTCAACAGCGTCATGGGCGGGCAATCCATCGGCAAGGCTGCGTCATCGGCTTGCACCATGAACTGCAGGCGATCGGGCATGCGCATGTGCATCAGCTCCAGATAAGAACGCACAAGCTCGACCTCTTGCCCAAGCGTGGTGGCCTTCGCATTCAGCCGCGGCACCGCTGCACGCAGGTAAGCAATCAGGTGGCCCAGCACGGCAGACGCTTTTGGCGATCCCGAATCCACCAGCTCGCGGACATTTGCCAGCGTGTTGAACAGGAAATGCGGCTCGACCTGCGCCTGCAACAATCGCAGGCGAGTTTCGACGGCATTGCGCTGCAAGTGGCTTCGTTCCAGTTCGAAAGACAGCGCCTGCCGCTGCGCCGCGCCGCTGATCTGCCGATACAAGGCCGACATCGCGATCCACGGCGACAGCAGGATGCTGATTCCGAAGATCATTCGGAATCCAGACATTCGCAAGGAGTTGCTCGGCCACGGCACGCTGTCGCCGACGGTCGTCACCGAATAGGCGATCGCCAGCGAGAATGGCACGACGACCGCTACCGCCACGACTTGCAACACCCAGCGCGCCAGCCAACGCGGCAAACGTGCAGGCCAGCGCTCGAACAGGCCGAATACCAACAACTGGCCAAATCCGACGAACAGCAGGCGCACCAGGAACACTGCCCATGACGACTTCCAGCTCGGCAGGAAAATCAGGCTCACCAGCACGCTGGTGAACAATACGACCCGCAGGCGCGGCCAGCCGAACATGGGCGCAAAGGCTTGTGGAATGGGTGGAGGGATCGCAGCAGCCATGGCTAGACGATAGCAAGGAACGCCCTGGCAGGAGGCGCGGCCTATCCTGCCAATTCGTGGCTCGACCCCATGGGCCCGTTGTCCGTCGCAACCCGCTGGTCGTCGTGCCGCGATTGGGCAATGGTCGGATGAAACCCGGCCGGAGTCCGAACATGATCTTGCTACCCGTCCATGTCATGGCAGGCATGCTGGCGTTGGCGTCGGGAGCGGTGGCCATGGCCGTCCTGAAGGGCGGCAGCCTGCATCGCAAGGCTGGCCGGATTTTCGTGGGCGCCATGTGGTTCATGTCCGCCATCGGTGCCGGAATGGCCGCCGTCAGCGACAAGCGAGGAACAGTGGTAACGGTGTTGGCCGGACTGTTGACCTTCTATCTTGTCAGCACCGCGTTGCTAACCATGCGCCGCCCTGTGCAGGAAGCGCGGGAGTGGATCACCGGCTTCATGATGATGGGGCTATCGGTTGGCGTTTCCGCCTTTGGGCTGGGCTTGGCCGCGTTGTCCGGCGTTGGCGGCAGGCTGGATGGACTGCCCCCCGCACTGTATTTCGTGTTCGGCTTCGTAGCCTTGTCGGCTGCACTGCTCGATGCCCGCATGCTGGCAGTCGGCAGCATCGACGGCGTCCACCGCCTGGCCCGTCACATCTGGCGAATGGAATTCGCGATGTTCATTGCCACCGCATCCTTCTTCCTCGGACAGGCCAAGCAATTTCCCGAGCCCATTCGCAAGTCAGGTTTGCTCGCCATTCCAGTGCTGATGGTCGTGCTGCACCTGGCCTATTGGCTGGTGCGCGTGCTGATCAAGCGTCGCAACCTCGCGACCGCTGCGCGCAGCAACACACGGGAGTAAATCCCGCCTCGCGATAGTTTCGCAGCAAGGATTCCTGCGACAACTCGCGAGTCGTGATCGCTGACGTTTCCATGGTGCCGCCCTTACCTGGTGGTGCAAGGGGTGGCTTCCGCCGGTGCTTCCCAAGGCGTGCCGCGCAGGCCATGGCGGGCGCACACGTGTCGGCGGCGGTGTAGGGGCAGCTGAAGGTAGGCGCAATGGGCGGCTTCGTACCAGGCGCGGCTTGTACGGCCTTGAGCGCGGCGACGTAACGGCCAAGCGCCTCGGCCCGATCGGAAGTTCGGGTGGTGTCACACGCCATGAACCGGGACTGTTTCGCCGCCGCAACCATCAGCCCGGCGCTGCCCGCCTCGCAGTCGGCGATGACGCGCTCACGCCACATCTGCTGTGAATCGGTCAATTTCGTTTCGGCGTTGTCGAACTGGGGCCGGCGAGTTCGCATGCCTCGGCGTCTTTTGCCTTCGGATCAACCGCGCAAGGCGCGTGCGCGTGGACGCCGCCAGCCGTGGCGAACAGTACCAGCGCAAGTAGGAGCTTTTTGGTCATGCGCCGCTGATCATCTTTTGCGAAAACTCGCCAAACACGATCATGCCAAGCGTCATGACCAGCGTGCAGGCGATGACCAGCATCGATACGGCGACCTTCACAGGCCGACGGCCACTGGCCTGTGCGAAGAAGTACAGCTCAAGCACGGCCAGCGGCACGAGGAAACTTCCGAACTTCCAGAACTGGAAAAATGCGTCGACTGTTCCGGGCCCATGGCCCAGGGCCTTGGCGAGCACGAAGTAGGCAAAGAAGCCGACCCGCACGAACCACTGGCCGTTGGACAGCAGGTACAAGCGCAGGGCCCACTTGCGATGCACGCTGGACTTTCGCCTTCGGACGGCCACGAAGGCAGCAGCGCCACAGGCGAGGATCAACAACCCGTTCAGCGATGTCGCCATTTCTTCAAGTCGGGTCGGCGCGGGGCCGCGTATCCAGACGAGATAGAAGCCGGACAGTACCAGTCCGAGCACTGTCATCAGGAATAGCCGACCGTTCCACCGATGGAAGACCGGGAACCGATTGCGCACCGCCGGCAGCAACTGCAGTGCGCCCGCGAGCGCAATGATCCCTGCGGCCAGCGCGTGGCTGGCGAACGTGAAGTTGCCGACCGAGTCTCCGGCAACATAAGGCGTGCGCCCAAAGGCGATCAGTCGATTCCAGACTTCAAGGTCGCCAGTGACCACCGAGGACCCATAGAACGCGGCCAGGTAGTAGAAGAAGGCCCACTGGCCCAGGATCATCGCCAGCAGCCACGCCGCGGCCGAAAGGCCCAGGACGTCGATCGGGCGCGAACGCGCGGATTCGACCGTTTGCGGATTCAACATTTCCCCCCCATGAGCGGGGAAATACTCCCCATGCACTTGTCAGGGCAGGACCTTCCTCGCCAGCACGTCGCGACGCAATGACGATGCGATGAGCGACGGAATGAGCGGGTTCGGGCACGATCCGCGGACGCAGACGCAGACGGCCATCGCGCTTTTACTCGTAGCGTAGCGCCTCGATCGGATCCAGTCCTGCGGCCTTCGAGGCAGGCATGATGCCGAACACGATGCCGACCAGCGCGGAAAATCCGGCGGCCGCGAACACTACCCACAGCGGCACCGACGCCGGCGGAAAGTTCGGGATCAATGCGGCGACGCCCATTCCGGTCAGCCAGCCCAGTACGATGCCGATCAGTCCGCCGAGCAACGCCAGCAGTCCAGCTTCGGCCAGGAACTGCACGAGGATGTCGCGGCGAGTCGCGCCGAGCGCCTTCAGGATTCCGATCTCGCGCGTTCGCTCGGTCACCGACACCAGCATTATGTTCATGATGCCGATGCCGCCGACCAGCAGCGAAATGCCGACGATGCCGCCAAGCACCGCCGTGGTCATCGCCGCGAACTCCTCGAAACTCTTGAGCGCCGATTCCGCGGACTGGATGCGGAAGTCATCCTCCTGCCCCGGCTTGAGCTTGTGCGATTGCCGGATCGCGCGCTTCACCCGCTCGCGCAGGGCATCAACCTCGGCCAGGTCGCTGGCGGTGAATGAGATGGACATGCGCGGCCGGTTGCTGGCGCCGGTCATCGTTCGCCCTACATCGAAGGGAATGACGACGTAGTTGTCCTGGCTCATGCCGAACACTTCGCCGCGGCGTTCCATCACGCCGATCACCTTGAACCAGTCGCTGCCGATGCGGATGAACTCGCCCACCGGATCGCGCGGCAGTTCCAGTTTCTCGCGCACCTCGGCGCCGATGACGACGACGCGCCGGCGACTCTTGTCGTCGCTGGCTACGAGGAACCGGCCAACCTCGGGATATAGCGCTTGCACGTCGGTGAATTCCGACGACGTCGCCAGCACCTGCGCCATGGCCGTGCGCCCACGCACGGTAATGGCGGGCACCGGCACGGCTGCCGTCGGCACGACCTTGCCAACACCGGCCACGCGGTGACGAAGCACGTCGACGTCCTCGAAGGTCAGGAAGTTCTCCCTGCCCATCACCGCCTCGTTGAAGGGCGTGTGTGCCTGCAGGGTCAGCGTGCTGCCGCCGATGTCGGCGAACTGCGCGGTGACGAAGGCCGAGAAGCCCTGGATCAGCGACACCACGGCGATCACCGACGCCGTGCCGATCAGGATGCCAAGCGTGGTCAGGAAGCTGCGCATGCGATGCGCCAGAAGGCTGGTCAGGGCGGCGCGGAAGGCTTCGAGGTAGGCGGTCATTGCGCTGCCTCAAGCGGCGAATTGACGTGGTCCTCGACGATGCGACCGTCACCGAGGCGGATCGTGCGACGGCAATGCGCCGCGATGTCCGGCTCGTGGGTCACCACCACCACCGTCTGGCCGCTGCCGTGCAACTCGTCGAACAGCGCCATTATCTCGGCGGACGTGCGCGAATCGAGGTTGCCGGTCGGTTCGTCGGCCAGCAGGATTGCCGGCCGGCCGACCAGCGCGCGGGCGACCGCGACGCGCTGGCGTTGGCCGCCGGAAAGCTGGTTCGGGCGGTGGCCCATTCGGTTGCCCAGCCCGACTTGTTCCAGCGCGTGCGTCGCCAGGCGTTGCCGCTCCGCTCGGGGAACGCCACGGTAGACCAGCGGCTGGCAGACGTTGTCCAACACCGTGAGCCGAGGCAGCAGGTGGAAGCTCTGGAACACGAAACCGATCTCGCGATTTCGCACTTGCGCCAATTCCTTCTCGCCCATGTCGGATGTATCGCGACCGTTCAACACGTAGCTGCCGGTGGTCGGCGTGTCGAGGCAACCGATCAGGTTCATCAGCGTTGACTTTCCCGAGCCCGACGGACCGATCAGCGCGACATATTCATTGCGCGCGATGTGCAGGTCGATGCCGTCCAAGGCGTGCACCTGCTCATCACCCATCACGTAATGCTTCGTGATGCCGGTCAGGCGAATCATTCGGCGCCGGACTCCGCGTCCTCGTCTTCGTCCTTGCCCTTGGCGTCCGCCGGCCGCTCGCGCACACGGTCGCCATCGACCAGACCGCGCAAGGTCCGCGCGGGACCGGTGATGACCCGATCACCGGACTTGAGTCCCGCAGTAATCCCTTCCCAACGATCGTCGGACAGCCCGACCTTGACGACAATACGACGCGCGACGCCGTCGCGCTCGACCCACGCAAAGCGCTCGCTCCTGCCATCTTCCTTCTCGTCGGTGCCCACGGCTTCAACCGGAACCGCCAGGCGCGCGTCGCCGCTGCCGAGGAAGATGTCGGCGCGAGCACTCATGCCGGAACGCAGTTCCAGGTCCTTCGGCGGCTTGATCAGCGCGATCACCTCGTAGGCGCGCGCCTGGTTCTCGAGCGTGGGCGCGAGTGCGATTCGCTGCACCTTGCCCTTCAGCGCGGTTTCCGGAAACGCAGTCGCGTAGACATCCACGTCCTGGCCGACAACGATTCGGGCGATGTCGGCCTCGTCGACCTTCAGCTCGGCCTGGATCGCCGAGGTGTCGGCGATCTTCATCAGGTTTGCGCCGGCCAACGCGTTGGTTGACGGAATAGCCGTCTCGCCAACCTTGATCGGCAGGCTGACGATGGTGCCCGCGATCGGCGAACGGATGTCGGTCTTCTGCAATTGCTCGCCCGCCTCGCTCAGCACGGCGTCGGCGCGGCGCAAGGCCTCTTCACTGCTGCGCAGCTCGACGCGAGCGAGGTCGCGCGCGTTGCGCAGGTCGTCGTACTCACTCTGGCCGATCATCTTGCGCTTGAACAACTCGTCGCCGCGCACGAGCCGCTTCTCGGCAAGCGCCAACGCCAGCCGTTGCCGCTCGATGCTGATCACGCCCTGTCGCCGGCTGGCTTGTTCGCGTTCGATCGCGTTGCGGTAAGTCTCCGGATCCAGCGTCAGCAGAAGCTGTCCCTTCTGAACGGTGTCGCCTTCGGCGACGTGGATGTCGCGCACCTTGGCCACCAGTTCGGACGTGAGGTTCACTTCTTCCAGGTAGGCCAGCACGCCCGATGCAAGAATGGTCGGGCGGATGTCTTGCTCCGCCGCCACGGCGATATCCACTTCCTTGCTGGAGTCGCCGCGGGTTGCCTTGATCAGCAGAGGCACCGCGATCACGGCCACGAGCAACCCGGCGACAAGAAACTTCCTGTTCAACTTCATCAGGTCGTCCGGCTCAGAGTGCTGCGAACAGGGCCATGCCGCCAAAAATCAGCACGAGCGGCAACAGGACGACGAAAAACGCCTGGCCCCAGCTGGTGCGGAACCAGGTCTTCCAGCCGAGCGCCGCCAGGAACGAGGTCCAGATGTTGATCAGGCTGAAGCTCTTGGCCAGCGTTGACCAGTCGTGGTCCATGGGCAGCTGCACCAGCAAGGGATCGACGCTGAGCATTTGCAGGCTCTCGTAGGACGTTTGCGGGGAGCTGATGTACGTGCCGATGATCGACACCACCGCGACCACCACCATCGGAAGGCTCGACCAGGTCGTCAGCGCGAGGCCGCGCCGGAAAGTGACGGGGTGCCCGCCGACCTTGCCCGCCAACAGGTAATACAAAGCCACCAGCGAATAGATGATGGCGAAGGTCAGCAACGTTGTCGCTGCCGTGATCCATGCCAGCGTGCGGGCGCCCGGCATGAACTTCTGCATCTGGGCGATTTCGCTGGCGCTCATGTCCTTGCCGATCGCCTGGATCTGGTAGTCGGCGAACCAGACCGGGTCGACGTGGAGGAAGTACAGCACCGCGGCCAGGGTGATTGCGCCCGCCACCACCAGTGCCGGCAGCAGGAAGGTCGGCCGCTCCTTGAGCTGGGTCCAGACTTTCGTCGGCTCCAGGAAAATATCGATCATCTGCATTCCAAGCTCCCCTTGTAACCCGTGATCCGGATGTGAAGGATACCCTGTGAACTTGCCGATCAATAGGCAAACTCGCGGAATACCGGATCCACCGATCCGTTCCATTCGCCATGGAACAAGGCAAGCTTGCGTTCCGCCGGCGTTTCGTTGGCCAGCGCAAACTCGATCAGCGGTTCCAGGAAAACCGCCTCGGTCGCGCCCGTCTTGTTCAAGCGCGCGCGGCGCGACAAACCTTGTCCGGCAATCTTCAATGCCTCCAATGCAAGGTCGCGCACCGTGCCATTGCGGAACGGCAGCTTCAGCGCGTGCTTCGGCACGCCATCGCGCAGGGCATTGCGCTCGACCATCGTGAAATCCTTCACCAGGTCCCACGCGGCATCCAGCGCCTCGTCGTCATACAGCAGGCCGACCCAGAACGCCGGCAACGCGCACAGGCGATTCCACGGGCCGCCGTCGGCGCCGCGCATCTCCAGGTACTTCTTCAGCCGCACTTCCGGGAAGGCCGTGGTCATGTGGTCGGCCCAGTCCTTCATCGTCGGCAACGCGCCCGGCAACACTGGCAACTTGCCCGCCATGAAATCCTTGAAGCTCAGGCCCGCGCAGTCGATGTACTCGCCACCGCGATAGGTGAAGTACATCGGCACGTCCAGCAGGTAATCAACGTAGCGCTCGAAGCCGAAGCCGTCCTCGAAAACGAAATCGAGCATGCCGGTGCGATCGGGATCGGTGTCGGTCCAGATGTGCGATCGATAGCTCAGGTAGCCGTTGGGCTTGCCTTCGGTAAACGGCGAATCGGCAAACAATGCCGTCGCAATCGGCTGCAAGGCCAGCGACACGCGGAATTTCTTCACCATGTCGGCTTCGGACGAAAAATCGAGGTTGACCTGCACCGTGCAGGTGCGCGTCATCATGTCCAGGCCCAGGTTGCCGACCTTGGGCATGTAGTCGCGCATGATCTGGTAACGGCCCTTGGGCATCCAGGGCATGTCCTCGCGCTTCCACTTCGGCTGGAAGCCCATGCCCAGGAAGCCGAGGCCGATTTCTTCAGCGACGGTTTTTACTTCCTTCAGGTGCGCGGTGGTTTCGCAGCAGGTCTGGTGGATGTTGTCGAGCATCGCGCCCGAGAGTTCGAACTGGCCTGCGGGCTCCAGGGTGATCGATCCGCCATCGCGCAGCAGGGCGATGACCTTGCCGTGTTCTTCCACCGGCTGCCAGCCAAAGCGGGTCAGGCCACGCAGCATGGCCTCGATGCCTTGCGGGCCTTCGTAGGTGGGCGGGCGCAGGTCGTCCAGGCGAAAGCCGAACTTCTCGTGCTCGGTGCCGATCTTCCATTGCTCGGGCGGGCGGCTGCCGCTGGCGTGGAACTCGACCAGCTCGTGACGGCTGGTGATCGGCGAATCCTTGACATTGCTCGGACTGGACACGGTGCTTCCCCTTAGTCTCCGCAATCTGGGGGCGAGCCCCTACAATCGCAAGTGATGACCTGCCAGTCTAGCCAACCCTCGTGAAACCCGCCTTCATCCTGGGCCTGCTGCTGTTGCTTGGCAGCGGCACGACGGCGGCGCGGTCCTCGCTGGACGACAACGCCCTGCAACGTGGCAACGGGCCGGAGCCGTCCACCCTGGATGCGCATCGCTGCCCTGAAGTGGCCTGCGGCAATATACTGCGCGACCTGTATGAAGGCCTGGTGGCAGAAGACGCGCGCGGCCAGGTCATTCCGGGCATGGCGGAACGCTGGGTCGTTTCCGCCGATGGCCGGCAATGGACCTTCCACCTGCGTCCCGGCTTGCGCTGGAGCAACGGCCAGCCGCTGACCGCCGGCCAGGTCGTCGCCAGTTTCCGCCGCGCCTTCGAACCGGCCACGGCGGCGCCCTTCGCCGTGCATTTCGACGCGATAAAAAACGCAACCCGCGTCCTGCGCGGTGAAGCGCCGCCGGGTGCGATCGGCATCGTGGCGCCGGACGAGCGCACCGTGGTCTTCCGCCTCGATCGCAGCGCGGCCTTGCCGCAGCTGCTGTTGTTGCCGATTGCCTATCCCGTGTACCTGCCCGCGCTGCGCGAGTTCGGCGCACAACACACGCGTCCGGGCAAGCTGGTCAGCAATGGCGCCTACCGGCTCGCGCAATGGGCGCCGCAAGCGTCGGTGACGCTGCTGCGCAACCCCCGGTTTCGCGAGGCGCCCGCCATCGCGCGCATTGATTTCCTGGTGACGGAAGACGCCGCCAGTGAATTGCAGCGCTTCCAGGCCGGCGGCCTGCATATCACCGAAACCGTGCCACCACAGCCCTTGCCACAATTGCGCAAGCGCTTCGGCGCGCAACTGCGCATCAGCCCGTACCTGGGATCGATGTGGCTCGGCCTGAACCTGGCGCAGCCGCCGATGCGCGGCAATCCGTCGCTGCGCGAAGCGCTGTCGCTGGCGATCGATCGCGACAAGCTGACGCGCTACATCACCGGCCTGGGCGAAACGCCAGCCTACGGCGTGGTGCCGCCCGGCGTTGCCGACTACACGCCCGCCGCCCTTCCCTGGTCGCGCAATACGCAAGCCGCGCGTGAAGCCCTGGCGCGGCAACGCTACCGCGCGGCCGGTTATTCCGATGCCAAACCCTTGCAGATCGAACTTCGCTACAACACGTCCACGCCGCACCGCCGCCTGAACCTGGCCGTCGCGGCGATGTGGCGCGAGGTGTTGGGCGCGCGCGTCACGCTGCGCAATGAAGAATGGAAAGTGTTCGTCGGCAATCGCAAGCAACGGGTGATTACCCAGGCCTTTCGCGGCGGCTGGATCGCCGACGTGAACGATGCGCGCAATTTCCTGGCCAATTTTGAAACCGGCAGCGTCACCAACTGGAGCGGCCTGGCCGATCCGGCCTTCGATGCCTTGCTGAAGGCCGCGGACAATGCGGCATCGCCTGCGCTTCGATCCGCCGCCTTGCGCCGCGCCGAGGCCCATCTGTTGGCGCGGCATGCCGTGGTGCCGGTTTATTTCTACACGTCCAAGCACCTGGTTCGCCCCGAGGTCCAAGGCTTCGAGGCCAACCCGCTCGACCACCATCCCAGCCGCTTCCTTTCCATCCTGCCGGTGGCACGATGAAATTCTGGCTGGCGCGCATCGGTGAGGCCCTGCTGACACTGTGGTTGTTGGCGACGCTGTGCTTCTTCCTGCTGCGCGCGGCGCCGGGCGGTCCGTTCGATTCGGAGAAATCCGCGCCGCCGGAAGTGCAGGCCGCCATCGAGGCGCAATACCACTTCGACCAGCCGCTGCTTTCGCAGTACGGGCATTGGCTGGGTGACGTGGTGCGCGGGAAATTGGGCCCGTCCTTCCAGTATCCCGATTACAGCGTCAACGAACTGATCGCCGCGAGTCTCCCGGTGTCGCTTCTCAACGGCGGCCTCGCCCTGCTGCTGGCTTTGCTGATCGGCCTGCCCCTGGGTGTGTGGGCGGCGCTGCATTCGGGTAGCTGGACCGATCGCGTGCTGATGCTGGGTGCGAGCATGGGCCTGGCCATGCCGAAGTTCGTGGTGGCGCCGTTGTTGATCCTGTTGTTCGCGGTCACCCTGCAGTGGCTGCCGGCCGGCGGCTGGGATGGCAGCTGGCGCAGCGTGATCCTCCCTGTCATCGCGCTGTCGCTGCCCAACCTCGCCTACTGCGCCCGACTCACTCGGGCCAGCCTGCTGGAAGTGCTGGGGGCGGATTACCTGCAGGCCGCGCGTGGCCGTGGATTGTCGGAGTCGCGGCTTTTGTTCGCACATGCACTGCGCCCCGGATTGCTGCCGGTCGTAGCCTGGTTGTCGCCCGCGTTGATCAACGTGGTGAGTGGTTCCGCCGTGGTCGAGCAGGTATTCGGCATTCCCGGCGTCGGCCGCTACTTCGTGCAGGGCGCACTCAATCGCGATTACACCCTGGTGCTCGGCGTGGTGCTGGTGATCGGCGCGGCCATCGTGGTGATCAACGCGCTCGTGGACTGGCTCCGGTCGGCCATGGATCCGCGCCTGCGCGACGCCTGACCGACACTGGAGTAGGATTGTGCATGAGCGCCAGGGGGACAGGCCGATGAAGCTGCCGTCACGAATTCTCATGTCCTTTTCGGTTGGCATGGCGCACTACGCGCTGACGCTGTTTCTCGGACCGCGCCTGGTTTGCGCTTTCGGCGGCGAGTGCATTGACCCGATGTCGGGTCAACTCGTGGCGAACAACATTTTCAACTTTCCCCTGTCGGCTGCGCAAACCGCCCTGGTGCCGGTATTCTCGGGAGAATCATTTCCCTTGAACGCCGCGATCAACTCACTCGCGTTTGCAGCACTGGTTTGGGCAGTGCTCTTCGTGGTCGCGCGTTTGCGCGCGAAGGCCAAGCCGTCCGTGGACTCGTGATGCCCGGGGTGACGCCGCTGAAAATCCGTGACACTGCCGAGGCCGACTTCGAAAGCATCCTCGGGTTGAACGATGCCGAGGTGCAGCAGACCAGCGCCATGGATATGGACAGGTTGCGCGCGCTTCACCGACTGGCCGGCTACCACAAGGTCGCCGACCTTGGCGGACAAGTCGCAGGCTTCCTGCTGGCGATTCCGTCCGGCGCGGCCTATTCGAACGACAATTTCTCGTGGTTCACCGCGAACGCGAAAACGTTTCTATACGTCGACCGTATCGTCGTCGGCACTGAATTCGCGGGACTGAAGATTGGCAGCAGCCTTTACGAAGACCTGTTCACTTTTGCGCGGTCCCAGGGCATCACCTTGATCACCTGCGAGTACAACATCGAACCACCCAACCCCGCGTCCCGGGCCTTCCACGACAAGTTCGGATTTCGCGAGCTTGGAACACAGTGGGTGGCCGGCGGCAGCAAGCGGGTTTCGTTGCAGGCCGCCACGATCTAGACTGGCGGACAACTGTAGAAAGCACTCCAAGGAATCCGTATGAAACTCGCGCCCATCGCCCTGTTGCTGGCTTCACTCGCTTTCGCCGGCCCGGTCTTCGCGGATGACGCCGGCAAGGAAGAAGCCGCAAAATTGCTCGATGTTCTCGACATGCAGGCAACCATGGACCAGGCCGTCGTGATGTCCTTGGACAGCCAGCTGAAGGCCAATCCGCAGCTCGTGCCCTACAAGGAAGTAATGCTGGGCTTCCTGCGCAAGCACATGAGTTACGAGTCGTTGAAGCCGGAATTGGTCGAACTGTATGCGAGTGAATTCACTGCCGCCGAATTGAAGACGGCGCGGGCGTTCTACTCATCCGACACCGGCAAGAAGTTCATCGCCAGCATGCCGCGGATGATGACGCTGGGCGCGGAGATCGGCAGCAAGCAGGTCGAGAAGCATCTGCCGGAGCTGCAGGCGCTGATGGAAAGCGAGGCCGCACGCATTCAGCAATCGCAGCCGGCGCCGACGCCCTGATTTGGGCGCGGGGGCTCGACGCCCCGACAAATGATTAAACGCTGCGCGCCGCCTCGATCAGCCGTTCAGCCACTTGGTGACGACAGCGCGCGCCTCATCGATGCCGAGCTTGGTCTCGCTGGAAAACAACTGCACGCTGGCGATCGACCCGAGGTCCTTGCGCACCGCCAGCAACGTATTGCCCTGCGCACCACGGCTGAGCTTGTCGGCCTTGGTCAGCAGGCAATGCGCGGGCATGCCGCGCGAGCGCGCGAAGTCGAGCATCTTCAGATCGAATTCACGCAGCGGGTGGCGGATGTCCATCACCACCACCAGGCCGACCAGCGAGAGGCGATTCTGGAAGAAGCCGTTGATGAACTCCTGCCAGTGCGCCTTCAGGCCCAGCGGCACCTTGGCGTAGCCGTAGCCGGGCAGGTCGACCAGATAGCGGTCGGGCACGACCTCGAAGTACACCAGTTGCTGGGTGCGGCCCGGCGTCTTGGACGTCTTGGCCAGGCGGTGCTGGTTGCACAAGGCGTTCAGCGCGCTGGATTTTCCGGCATTGGACCGGCCGGCAAAGGCCACTTCGCGACCGGTATCGGGGGGCAGCTGGTGGGGAAGGTGCGCGGCCAGTTTGTAGCTGGCGCTGGCTAGGAAGTTCGACATCCCGCCATGTTACGCGAGCCCGGGCCGTGTTTCGGCAGGCTTTCATTGACCAGTCCCGGCCGTGGCTGGGATAATCGCCCGCTGTCCGGCGTCTCGCCGCGATCCTCCCTCATTCCGTGCCATCCAAGCGTTTCCGGAGCTGGTCCATGAAGTTTTTGCGCATCCTCGGTGTCGCCGCTGCTGTCCTGATGACGTCGGCCATGGCCAGCCAGGCTACTCGTCCCCAGCCCGCCACCGGTCCGGCGCCCGCGCCTACGGCCCCGACCGCGGCTGAAGCCACCGCAGGCGCCGCCACCGACGCCGTTGCCGCCGACGCCACCGTCGCCGCGATTCCGGCCGTCGTGGTCGCCGGCCCCGTAGTCCCGGGCAACGCCGAAGCCGGCGCCACCAAGGCCGGCGCCTGCGCTGCCTGTCACGGCCTGGACGGCAACTCCGCCGACGCCCTGTACCCCAAGCTCGCCGGCCAGCACGAGCAATACATCCGTCGCCAGCTGAAGCTGTTCAAGTCCGGCGAGCGCGAGAACGCCATCATGATGGGCATGTCCGCCGCGCTGACCGAGCAGGACATGCGCGACATCGGCGCCTATTACGCCACCAAGAAGGCCACCGCCGGCGTCGCCGACGACACCGTCATCGCGGCCGGCCCAAATGCCGACAAGAAGTTCTACCAGGTCGGCGAGAAGATCTTCCGCGCCGGCAAGCCCAGCGCTGGCGTCCCCGCCTGCACCGCCTGCCATGGCCCGACCGGCCGCGGCAATCCGGGCCCGTCCTATCCGTCCCTGGGCGGCCAGCACTCGGCCTACACCGTGGCCCGCCTGCAGTTCTTCCGCGATGGCGGCGTCTGGGGCAAGGAAGCCAATGCCAATGTCGTGATGAGCCAGGCCGTGAAAGGCCTGACCGACGAAGAGATCCAGGGCCTGGCCACCTATGTCGAAGGCTTGCACGCGGCCAACGCGACGGCGAAGTCCGAGTAGGAACTTCACCCGTTCGTTCGGGTCCCATAGCGATCATTCAGCAAGCCGAAGGCATGGTGTCTTCGGCTTTTGCATTTGTCACCGGAGATAAGCTCATGTTCCGCCGCCTACTGGCCCCCGCGATCCTGCTGGCCTCCTTGTCTGCCTGCTCCCAGCCCGCCACGCCGCCTGCGAGTGATGCGGCGGCAACGCCGGCTGCCGCTCCTGCGACGGACGCAACGGCCGCTGCGGCAGCGCCTGCGCCCGCTACTGACGCAGCTGCACCGGCTGAAGGCGCGACCCCGCCGGCCACCGCCGAAGCCGCCACGCCGCCCGCCGCGCCGGATCCGAATGCGCCCGAACCGCGCGTCGGCACCGACTACGAGGCGATCGCCGTTCCGCAGCCGACCTGGGGTGCGGCCGACGGCAAGATCGAACTGGCTGAAGTCTTCAGCTACCAGTGCGTGCATTGCGCCGAGTTCCAGCCGCTGGTCACGCAGTACACCAGCAAGCTGCCGGCCGACGTGCGTTGGGAATACGTGCCGGCCGCGTTCGGCGGAACCTGGAACGATTTCGCGCGCGCCTACTTCGCCGCCGACGTGATGGGCGTGCAGAAGCGCACCCACGACGCCGTCTTCAATGGCGTATTCATCGAGCAGAAGATCAAGACCGGCAAGCCGGAAGAAATCGCCGACCTTTACGCCGGCCTCGGCGTGGATCGCGCGAAATTCCTGGCCACGATGAGCAGCTTCGGCGTCACCGCCAAGCTCAATCGCGCCAAGCAATTCGGCCTGCGCACCGGCGTCACCGCTACGCCGACGCTGATCATCAACGGCAAGTGGCGAGTGAACGTGACCACCGACCGTGGCTTCAAGGGCATGCTTGAAACCGCCAACTTCCTGATCCAGAAAGAACGCGCGGCATCAGCCAACGTTCCCGGCCCGGCCACCGGTCCCGCCATCGCCGCAAGCAGCCCGACCGGGCGCTGATACCGACGCCACCGAGGCCAATGCCGCAGACTCCCCCCGCAACCCCGCTCCGCCTGCTCAGTTGCAATATCCAGGCAGGCTCGAGCACGCGCGCGTACCGGGAATACGTAACGCGTAGCTGGTCGCACGTGCTGCCGACCGGCAAGCGCGCCAACCTCGACAGCCTGGCCGAGTTGTTCTCGCCCTACGACGTGGTCGGCCTGCAGGAGAGCGACCCGGGCAGCATGCGCTCGGGCTTCGACAACCAGAGCGACTACCTGGCCGAGCGCGGCCAGTTTCCGTTCGTCAGCCACCAGTCCAATCGGCGCATTTCGCGCATCGCTGGCAGCGGCAATGCGATGCTCAGCCGGCTGGAGCCGACCGAGTTGCTTGATTACGCACTGCCTGGCCGCGTCGCCGGCCGCGGCGTGTTGCTGTCGCGATTCGGCAAGGGCAAGGACTCGTGGCTGCTGGCGGTAACCCATCTGTCGCTCGGCCCCAAGTCGCGGCACATGCAGTTGGGATTCCTGGCCGAATTGCTCGCCGATGAAAAACGCGTGGCCCTGATGGGCGACTTCAACTGCGACCCGGACGCGGCGGAAATGCGCATGCTGTACAAGCGCACCCGCCTGACGCCGCCCGCACTATGCCTGCCGACCTTTCCCAGCTGGGCGCCCGAGCGTGCGCTGGACCACGTGCTGACCGCGGGCTTCGATGTGACCAACTACCGGGCCATGCCGGCCGCAGGATCCGACCACCTGGCCGTGGCCGTGGAGCTGACGCCGCAGTAATTGCGGCAGCCGCAGCAGCGTTAGCCACTATCGCCGCAGCAATGAATGCGGCTTTGCCCTACCCTTGCGCTATGTACCTTAGCCATTACGGCCTGGCCGAAGCGCCCTTCGCCATCACGCCCGATCCGCGTTTCGTCTTCCTGAGCGAACGCCACCGGGACGCATTGGCGCACCTGATGTATGGCATCGGCCAGGGCGGCAGCGGCGGCTTCGTGCAACTCACCGGCGAAGTGGGCACCGGCAAGACCACGCTTTGCCGACTGGTGCTCGAGCAACTTCCCGAAAACGTGCGCATCGCGTTGGTGCTGAACCCGAAGCAGACGCCGCTGGAACTGCTGGAAACCATCTGCGAAGAACTGCACGTGGTCGCGCCGACCAAACGGCGCAGCCTGAAGACCCAGATCGATGCCTTGAACGAATACCTGCTGCAGGCGTACGCGCAGGGTTTGCGCGTGGTGCTGATCATCGACGAGGCGCAGGAGTTGTCGCGCGAGTTGCTCGAACAGATCCGCCTGCTGACGAATCTTGAAACGCCGACGCAAAAACTGTTGCAGATCGTTTTGCTAGGCCAGCCGGAATTGCGCGAAACCCTGGCGCGGCCGGCGCTGCGACAGTTGGCACAACGCATCACCGCGCGTTACCACCTGACGCCCTTGCAACCTGGTGAAACGGGCGCGTACCTTCGCCATCGCATGACCGTCGCCGCTGCCAGCGCCTTTCCGTTCGATGATTCCGCCGTGCGCCGCTTGCACCTGTTGTCAGGCGGCGTGCCGCGCCTGTTGAACGTGCTGGGCGAACGCGCGTTGCTGGCCGGCTACGTGCACGGCCGGCAACGCATCGATGCCGCGCTGATAGATGAAGCCGCGGCCGAAGTGCTGGCAAGACGGCGCGAGGAAAATTCTGGCTGGCGAATCCTGGGCTGGAGTCTCGTACTGGCCGGCGCCGCTTCGCTCTGGCTGGCGCTGTGGTCGCGGGGGATGATCTGACATGTCATTGATACTCGATGCCTTGCGCAAATCGGAGGCCGAGCGGCAGCGTGGCAAGTCGCCGGGCTTGTTCGCGGCCACGCCCGGCGTGCAGCGCGAGACGTTTGCTCGGATGAAGTTGTGGCCGGTGCTGGTGTTCCTCGCGTTCCTGCTGGCGTCGGCGTGGGTGATTTGGCGCGGAGAATCGCGGCGGGCGGAGAGTGAGCAATCGGCGACTGCGAAAGCTGTGCCGGCGGATGCGGGTATCGAAGTGGTTGATGCCGTAACTGGAGCGGCTAACTTCGGCGACGATTCTGCGCGGCCCATCCCGGGCGCTCAGTCGTCGACGCCAGCGTCGCCGGCTCTTGCGACGAGCGATGCGACACGCCCACAGTCCGTTCCATCGTCTCCGTCTCAAAGCGTTGGAACGACCAAGTCACTTCCGACGATCGCTCCCGCATCGCCCGCGATTCCGTCGCCTCCGATTCCAGAAGTTGCGCCCGCACCAATTGCCGAATCGCCATCGGAAGAATCATTACCCACCCTAGCCGTGCTCGACTCCGGTACGCGTGCCTCGCTGCCGCCGCTGAAACTGAGCATGCATGTCTTCGGCCAGGATCCCGCCAAACGCTTCGCCATCATCGACGGCAAGCGCGTCGCTGCGGGATCGTTGTTGGGCAACGGCGTCGTGGAAGAAATCCGGCGCGACGGCGTGGTAGTGAACGTTAACGGTCAACGCGTATTGGTGCCGAAACCCTAGGCAGGTTTAACACGTTCTTGGCGGGTGCACGGAGCCTTTGCTCAGCTCATTATTCGTACTATGGAATTGCGACCGATCCAAGAAATGCTATCAGGCATGTCACGATTGCCCCTCATCTGCGGGGCTTCGACGTAATGCTTACAACGGTCAAATGAATTTCCAGAAATTCGGCCAAGGTGAAAGCGCCTACTTGCTCAGTTCCAATTCCACAAGTCGATCGAATCACTTGCAAGATATTGATTCGACAACCTTCCGACTGCGCGCTCGGACAACTACGCACTGCTTGAGTGAACGTGGTAGCTGTTTTCGAAGCACAACTGACGTGGCGACGTATTCACATTCGACCCATATCTGCCTCGCATCTTTGGGGACCACATAGTTGAACCGTTCGCCAGAGGCCGTCTTTTCGACCGAATCCGGAGGCAGTTCACGCAAGGTGCTGGGGTGATCGTAATACAGCATTAGGCCGTTCAGTTCGTGTACCCGTGGAGCCTGAATCGCATGCCACCCTTTTTCGGCAGCTTTAGCGCTTTGATTCGTTTGAATCCTCGAAGGACATACGTCACTGGTTGTGAGCGTTGCAAGGGCAGCTAGCGCGATAGAAATCATCTTCTCTCCCAAAGGATTACGTGCATATCGCCACCGTCACGATACGCAGGCGCACCCGGACCTAGGTTTGTCGGCATCATGCGTTCGGAGATTACGGACTTGCCGTTGTATTGATCCAACACGCGGATTTCAAATGGCGACCAACCTAGGTGGAGCGCTGCATGATTGTTGCTGGCATTGCTTGGGTAGCGATCGCCCACCCATCTGTTCGCCATCGCAGTTCCGATAGGAGTATTTTGGTCGACCTTCGGCCCCTTGCGCCAGCCATATTTGGCTGATGTATTATTCAGGAGCGGATCCTTGAACCCTTGCTTGACCAGTTCGACACACTGTATCTCGCCCTCCGGATTCAAGAAGGGTTCTCTGTTGGCCAAGCTCATCGGATCGGGATGGACGAAGGAATACATGCCATTTCCCATGGGGCGCCAGTAGCGCGGCAATTTGTGAGATTGGGCTTCCAGAAAGTTTTCGTACGTCGGCCCCATGCCCGTGCCCAGCAGACCCTGAGGATCAATCGAAGCGAACGGGTTGCCGCCCACATACGAGTATGTGGATGAGCCACCACTCAGCCCAATCGGATCACTCAGGATGTACCGGCCCGTCGCCGGCTCATAGTCGCGGAAGTAGTTGTAGTGCAGCCCACTCTCCGCATCAAAGTACTGCCCCGGATACCGCAGGTTCAAGGTGTAGGTGAACG
Organism: Gammaproteobacteria bacterium RIFCSPHIGHO2_12_FULL_63_22; assembly: GCA_001801685.1. GTDB lineage: Bacteria > Pseudomonadota > Gammaproteobacteria > Xanthomonadales > Xanthomonadaceae > Arenimonas. The sequence continues at coordinate 108,423 of MGYJ01000002.1, forward strand.
CATCCCCATCCGGATTGCCATTGGGCAGGTGCTCGCCAAACGCCGTCGGCGTCAGGTCCCAGCGCCACAGGATCGTGTTCTCGGCCGGATGCACCACCGCCCGCGGCGTGCCCAGGTGGTCGGTCTCGACGTACTGGTAGGTGCTGCCGTCGAAGTTGCTCAGGATCGCCACCAGCGTGTCGTCCAGCCACACGTATTCCTTCACCGCCACGCCTGCCAGCGTGTACTCGCCCAGCAGGTGGCCGGCGCTGTCGTACACGTACTGCCGGCTGTTGGCCGGGGTCACCGCATCGGTCTTGAGCACGCGCTGGCCCAGGCCGTTGTAGCGGTAGCTGGCC
>MGYJ01000003.1 GCA_001801685.1 Gammaproteobacteria bacterium RIFCSPHIGHO2_12_FULL_63_22
AGTTGCAGGACAGCAGCATCCGCCCCGAAGTGGTGACGCTCTACAACAAGCGCGTGCAGGCGGCGCTGGCCGACTACTTCGCGTGGCTGGACAACCCTCGGGGCTTTTCCTCCATCGGCGGCGACGGGCTGCGCAAGGACAAGCGCCATGCCGCCTCCGACAAGGAGATCGCCCGGGAGCAGAAGGCGCTGGAGGAGATCACCCTGGCCGCCAGCGAGTGGCCCGCGGACCTGGTCGCCGTGCCCCTGCGCGAGGACCGCATCGTCTACGTGCAGAACCTGCCGCTGGACCTGACCGCGCGCGAGGCGCGGAAGATTTCGCGGGTGATCCTGGCGCTGGCCCAGGATGCGGACGCGCCGGCGGCCGATGAAGACTAGTCCCGCGCTACTGGTCGCGCCGATGGCGGTCTTCGGACTGTCCGGCGTCGCACTCACCATCTACTTCCTGTTGTCGGACCGGTCTGGTCCCTTCCACGACAACCTGGTGCCGGAGCTGATCGGCTTCTGCATCGAGGGATTCTTTTTGGTCGGCCTGCTGTCGCTGATCCAGGAATCGCGCGAGCGCGCCCGCCGCCGCGAGCTGTGGCTGAGCCTGCGCGGTTCCCTGCGCGGCATCCTGTCGAACCTGGACATCGCATTCCTGGCCCCCAATGCCGAGCCCACCCGGACCCGCGTGCTGGAACAGGACGTGGACAGCGTCGCCCGCTTCATGCGCGAGCTGGAGGAAAGCCGCATGAGCCTGCGCAGCATGACCTCGCTCAAGCGCGAGAGCGTGGAGGCCCTGGCGCTGGTGCGCGACATGATCCCGGTAGCCGCGCAGCTCAGTGCCAGCCACATGCGCTGGTGGATCGCCATTGTCGATTCGATGCGGCAGCTGTCGCGGGCGCAGACCCGCGAGGCCGTGGAGCAGAGCGTGTACCTGCTGCTGGAGAACATGGGCGAGTTCGACCGCCTGTCCTATTAGCCACGTCCGGGCCGCGGTTCGGATGCCGCAAGGTCGGGAGTTCTAGCCGCCGGCAGGCGCCGACAGGCGCTGCGGTGCATGGTTGTTCTGCACTTCGCGCATCGGGCCAATCACCGAGGCCGGCATCTTGGCCGCCTGCATATGCGCCACCAGGCCCGCCGCCAGGGCCGAGATCATCTCGCTGCTCGCCGTTGCGCCATTGCCGCCGGCATCGCCAGCCTTGCGCAGCGAAAGCTTGGCATTCCTGACGGACTTGCCCGTGCCGCGCGTGTACAGGTCGAGCAGGCTAAGGGCCGGAGCGGCACCATCATCCGAGGCCAGGATCAGGCGCGAGAGCTCGCCCGACAGGCAGCCTTCCGGATCGCGCTGGTCCTGGCAGCTGCTGCGGGCGCGCGCAGCCGCCTCGCGTACTTTCTGCACCGCCGGCAGCAGCAGGGCCACCGGCTGCGGCTGCGAGGACTTCAACTCGAGCAAGGCCTGCTCGGTCATGGCGCACTCACCCTTGATGTCGCCCAGCTTCATGTAGGCCGGCATGGCTGAGGCGACCGTGCAAACGGCCATCGACAGGGAAAGCAAGATCGCGTGTGGGGCTGCGAAACGTTTCATCATCGACTCCTGCCACCTGGGGAGCCTGCACGTTAACGCGATTTCGGACACGCTGGAAGCCTCGGCTTGGGGCAAATGGCAGCGCCATGCCGATATCCCACCGCTGGTCATCCTATTCACCGCGGGGCTACTCTGACCCTTCCGCTCCACACGAGGTGATGCATGGATACTCCGCAAGTCTCCGCTTCCGAGCCCTACGACCTGGTGCTGGAAGTGATGGCCGAGGGCGGCTCTTTGCGCCTGTTGGCGACCCGAACCGTCACTCCGGTGTACGCCGCATTCCTCAATGGCCAGACCCTGGCCTACGTTGACGACGTTCCGATGGCCCATCGACGAAGCCAGTGGGGCAGCTGGCCGCTTGCGCTGAAGGCGCTCGATCGCCATCCATGGCGCACGCTGCGTCCGGTGTTCGTCGAATCGCACCATGCAAGCCGGATTTGGCCGCTACTTGAATCGAGCTGGCAGCTGCTTGATCAAGATCGCCGTGGGCAATGGGCCGAGTTGTGTGGGCAGAGTGCCGACCAGCCTGACTTCGACACGGGCCCGCTGAAGTGTGGTGATCGCGTTGTCCATCCCGGCCTACCTGAGTGGGGCGTGGGATCGGTACTGGAGGACAGTGACGGAACCCATGTGCATGCCTTCTTCGAGATTGGCGGCGAACGCAGCTTGTCCCTGCAATATGCCAAGCTGCGCCGCGTGGCGGGCGAGCAAGCGCAAAGCCTGGTCCTGGATAACCTGAAGATGGACAAGGGCAAGCCCAGTAAAACGCAATGATCTTCTCGCACGAGAGGATGGCATTGCGCGGTGCCGGATTTCCTTAGCGACCCGCAACCCTCACGACGCTAACCTGCAGTCGAACCCGCAATGCGCTACGCACCGCATCAAAGATCGCGGCCAGGTTGTCCATCGTCGGGTTCCCGCCGGCGGACAACATTCGGTGCAGGCTCTTGCCATTCTTGTCGGTCTGGCGCGCCAGGGATTCAAAACCCACGGTCGCATTGACCAGGTCGCGGAGAATCAAGCGCGCCGTCTCCGGCTCGCCATTGAGGAACAGGGTCGCCGCCTCGTCGAGTAACGCCTTGGCGAAGGCAGGTTCGCGCTGGGCGCGTTCCACCATCGTCAACTTGAAGTCGCGCGTGAGTGCCATGCTTCACTTCCGGTCCAACGAGAAGTTCACATAGTAACGTATGTGTTACCTTAACAGTCAAGCTATTGACACTGGTTCACTAGCGTGATGAAGTACTTGCACTCCTCCCTTACCGCGTCGTTAAGTCGGCCTTGGTTCGGGACGAAAAAACCGCCCGCAAGGCGGTTTTTTCATGTCTGCGGCAGTCAGGGGTCGTCCAGTGGAGTCCAAACCTAGAAGGACTGCCGTCTACATTGACGGCTACAACCTGTACTACGGGCGTCTTCGTCACACTGCGCACAAATGGCTCGATGTGGTTTCACTATTCGAAGGCATCCTGCGGGTTCAGGATCCCGCCGCGACTCTCGATGCCGTCAAGTTGTTTAGTGCACCTGCACTCGCCAAGTTTGCGGCACATGGCCACGAATCCATGAAAGCCCAGCAGAGCTATCACCGAGCGCTGTCGATTCTGCACCCAGAGAGGTTTTCGCTTGTCTATGGGTCACATACGTTCGAAGTGGATGGGACGACTCTCCCCGTGTACGTCGCAGGACAGCCGTTCGATCGTTCGGTGAAATGCAAGGTCTGGAAGCTTGAAGAAAAGAAAACGGACGTAAACCTTGCAATCGCTATTTATAGGGATGTCGTGCAAGGTCGGTTCGAACAAATTGTGATTTGCTCCAACGACAGTGACATCGAGCCCGTGCTTCAAGCAGTTCGAGAGGACTTCCCCAACGTTGTCCTTGGCCTGGTTACTCCGGGCGCCCCGGCGGCCGAAGACGGCAGTGGCTTCCGGGCGATCAGCAAGTCTCTGGCGCGCCACGTGGACTGGGCGCGTAAATACATTCTCGATGACGAGCTGGTCGCAGCTCAATTGCCATTGCGTGTGGCAACACGAAAGCGGCCCATCGAGAAGCCATCACACTGGTGAATCTCGAATAGTGCACGCGTCGCGCTTTCGCGACCCGACACCACCTATTACTTCTGGCGCATGCCACGCTTCAACGCAAGCGTAATATCAAATCAAGCTGGCGTGCGCGGTGCGGTCGTACCCCCCCTCCGATCCCAGCTGATCTTGGTGCAACGCCGAGGTGCTTTCCATGAATAACTCTCCCCAGAAAAAAAGGCTAGGGCATCCGTGTGTTCTTGGCGCGGCGATGTTGGCCGCGTTGGTCCTGTCGGGTTCGGCCGTGGCGCAGGCCCCGGACCCGGACGCTCCGTACATCCTTTACCTGCATTCCGACGCATCCCGTGTCGATCACGAAGCCATGGCTCGGCTCTTCATCGACCAGGGACACGACGTCACTACCTTCTGGCTCGACAGGGACGATCCGGTCGCTTCATCGCGGGCGGTATCGCGCCGGGTGAAGCAACTCATCCGCGATGGCGTATCGCCCGATCGCATCAACGTGATCGGCAGCGGCCCGACCTCCACCGTCGCGGCGCTCACCTCCGGTGGCGTGGCCAACATGCGCGTCAACTATGTGTTGTTGGGCCAATGCGATCCGGCCATCCGGCAGCAATTTCACTTCACGATGTCTGGCCGTGTCATCGGCATCTACGATGAGGCGGACGACAGTTCATTGACCTGTCGCGCGCTGTGGAACGGATCGCCCCGCGTTTCCGATCGCAAACAACTGGTCACCAGCACCGGCCTGGGCGAGAGCCTGTTCGACCGCCCGCATGAGGCGTGGACGAATCCGGTAATGGCCTGGGTGCTGCCCGGTGGCGTTAACGTCGGCGAGATTCGCGTGTCGAAATCGCAGCGTCAATTGCGTAGCAAGGGCTCGCTGGCGGTGGTGGACCTGCGCGGCAAGTAATCGCTAGCGCACGCCCTTGTAACGACTATACCCACCCAACTCCCGCTCCCTCGGCGCCAACACCAGCGCCGTCTCCAGCACCTTGTCGGTGTGTCGCTCGAAGGCCAGCAATTTGTTGCTCTCCATCGTGCGGAAGTCGCCAATCCGCAGCGCGCGGTTGCTGTTGTGCAAGGCAATCAGACTGCGCATCCACTTCAGTTCGGGATTGTCATCCTTCACCAGGTCCCAGCGCATCGGCCCGCGGTTCTGCGGATCGGGCCAGCCGACCATGCCCACTTCGGCGCCGTAGTAAACATTCGGTGCGCCCGGCAGGGTGAACTGCAGCACTTGCGCCAGGCGTCGTTGCGCCGGGTCCGGAATCTGCGTGGCGATGCGCAGGATGTCGTGGTTGTCTATCACTATCCACGACTTCAGCATGCCCTCGATGCCGGCATCGGTGGTGATGCGATCGATCATGCGCGTGGCGCGAGCCGGTTCGATCTGGCCGTTGATGGCGCCCAGCAAGACATGGCGCAGGTTGAAGCCCATCACCGCGTCCATCGCCTGCAACCACTCGCCGGGGTAGTTGGCGATCTCGCCAACGATCAACGATCCGGGCTTCTCGGCGTGCGCTGCGTCGGTCAGGGCGCGCAGCTTCTTCGGGCCGAGCTCGAACGCGGTATCGAGCCGCCAACCGTCCGCGCCCTGGCGCAGCCAGCCGCGCACGACGGAATCGCGGTCGCGCCACTTGCTCTGCGGATCCGCAAAGCCTCCTTGAAGCGCGGCGCGTTGCGGCCCATGTGGTTGAACACGCCATCCATCACCAGCTTCATGCCGGCAGCGTGCACACCGTCGGCCAGCGCGCGGAAGTCGGCATGCGTGCCGTACTCGGGCGAAATTTCCCGATAATCGAAGGCGTCGTATTTGTGGTTGGTATAGGCCAGGTGGATGGGATTCAAATACAGCACGTCCGCGCCCAGCGACCGGATGTAGCCGACCTTGGTCGCGGCGCTGCGCAGGTCGCCACCCCAGAACTCGAGCTCGGCGCTGTTGAGCTTCTCGGCCTCAAGATAAGTGCCCGGCAGCGGCACGTCGGCCCAGTCATGCAGCACCTTGGGCGCCGGATACAGCGCGCGCTTGGCCTCGAAATCGGCCGTCGGCACGTAGCGGCGATCGCGCGGAGCGCGCGGCGTGTGTGCCAAGGGTTTGGATGCGACATCGTCTGTCCTCCGGCTTGGTCGGCGCTTGCCACTCTAGATCATCAGCGAAGAAGCAGCCCTGGCGGGTCAATCGCACCGTCCTGAATTCTGCTCGGCAGGGTCCCCCTCTAGCGATAAGTTGCCTTGTAATGCCCCATGAGCTCTGATAAAGTCGCACTTTAATGCAATAAATAGACACAGAACCTTGCACTACAGTGCGACATAATCTAGGCGGGAGGTTTCCAATGGCGTCGCTCAAGAACACGAAACCGGGAAGGGACCGTGCCCTGGCCAGGCTGCGCCTGGATGCGCGATTGGAACCGCTGCGACCAAATCTTGGCGCGATGACCGTCCCGCGCGGAGGCTGGCTGCGTTCGATTCGCAATGCGCTGGGAATGAGCCTTGACGATGTAGCGGACAGATTGGACGTTACCCGCAGCACGGCATCAAGAGTCGAGGCATCCGAACAACGCGGAACGATTCAACTCGACACACTGCGGCGGGCGGCGGAAGCCTTAAACTGCGAGCTGGTCTACGCACTTGTTCCGAAGCTGCCACTGGAAAGCGCGGTGGAGCAGGAGAGAGCCAGGCTTGCCCGTCAGCTCAATGCCAAAGTGCAGACCCACATGTCGCTGGAGGGCCAGGACACGCATGACACAAGCCTGGACGCGTGGCGGCTGGATCGCGCTACCACCTCCATCTCCGACCGACAGCTATGGAAGAAGGCAAAATGAAATCTGGCTTCGTCATGGGAATCACCGCGCCCCAAGACGAAGGGCAGACGCCTTTGGATCCGGACGAAGCACGAGGGTTGCTGCCGACCTGGATCGCCACCCGCGCCGACTTGAACGTAGCCGAGGAAGAAAATATTGCGGCGGGAATTGCCTGGGGCGGTCGCGCCATTCGACGGCAACCCGTCCTCACTCAGGAATTCTTGCGCCTGTTGCACAGGCAAATGTTTGGCCATGTGTGGGAATGGGCGGGAAAATATCGGAATTCGGAGAGGAATATTGGTGTGCCGCCGCATTCTATTTCCACCGAGATCAAGAACCTTCTCGAAGACGCAATCGCCTGGGATGAACATCACACCTATCCCATGGATGAGCGCGCCGTACGGCTTCATCATCGGCTGACGTTCGTGCATCCGTTTCCCAACGGCAATGGTCGTTGCTCACGCGTGATAGCCGACCTGTACCTGGACCAGCGTGGCGCAACGCAGTTCTCATGGGGTGCAGGGTTGCCGGGCGACACGCAACGACGTGCGTACCTGGACGCCATTCGAGCAGCAGACGCACAGGACTACCGACCCTTGCTGGAGTTTGTGCGAGGCTGACTACGCAATCGAGTGAATGGAGTTCACAGAAGATGTTTCGTAAGCAACCAGGAATCGAACAACGACAAGCGGCGTGCCTGCTACTCTTCCTCGCCTGTCTGCTGCCCGAAGCCGCAAGCGCAAAACAACTCTGGCTGATCGGCGGCGGCGAGCCGGTCTGTTCCAGCGTCGAGCCGGAATTCTGCGTACCGGAAAAGTTGGCGGAAGCCGAGCGCTATTTCAGCGAACGCCAGGCCTTGCGCGAAAAACAATTCCGCTACTCGACAGTGGCGCGGCATCGGCTTGCGTCCATCAAGGATTGGGCGGGCGATGCCGCGCGCACGCAGACGGCGATGGAAAGGATCGACGCCATCGGCGCGCCGCTCGGCGACAAGACGCTCGGCGCGCGCGACTGGCACGCCTTGCTCGAGCCGCTGGGCCTGGGCAACGAGCCGCTCGGCCTGGTGGACGACATCTTCCAGGTGCAGGCCCTGCGTCGCGATGGCAGCACGCAGGAAGCCCTGGTGTACCTGGACGGCAGCCCGGCTTACGTGCAGGCGATCTTCCGCGACTTCGTGGCGTCGGCCGCCGCGGGCGCGCAGCGTGGCGCGAAACCCTCGGCGCCCGGCAAGCCCGCCAAGCCGCGCTTAGTGATACTTACCGCTTCGTCCAACGACGCGTTCGAATACGCCAGCTACTACCTGTCGCTATTCGAGGCCGCGGGCGCGGACGCATTCTGGCTGCCGTTGGAGCCCGCGCTGATTCGCGCGAAGGACTGCAGCCAGCTCGACGCCCTGCGCTTCGAATGGAACGGCGTGCACTCGCGCAGCGCGAATTATCCGGAACTGGCGAAAGTACAGCGCGACTACTGCCTGCATCCGGAACGCATGCAGCAACGGGTGGACAGCGCCGATGCCTTCTTCATCAACGGTGGCGACCAGTCGCTGACCTTGCGCAGCCTGCAGTTGGAGCCCGGCAAGTTCACGCCGCTGGCGCAGCGCTTGCTGGACCGCGTCGAGGCCGGCATTCCCCTGGGCGGCAGCAGTGCCGGCACCGCAGTGCAATCGGGCAATCGCGCGGGCAGCATCCCGATGTTCAGTGGCGGCCAGAGCGCGCATGCCTTGCGCCATGGCGCGCTGCCCGTGGAAGCCAACACGGTGCTATGCGCGGTGAATGGCAATTGCACCATGCACGGCGACGAAGACCAGCTGACCTACCGCGCGGAAGGCGGCCTGCGCGTGTTTTCCATCGGCGTGGCCGACACCCATTTCCACGAGCGCGAACGCGAAGGCCGTTTGCTGCGCCTATTGCTGGACACGAAATCACGCTTCGGTTTCGGCGTGGACGAAGCCACCGTGCTGAAGGCCGACATCGACGAGCACGACAATGCCACGCTGCAGGTGATGGGCCATGGCGGCGTGTGGATCGTGGATACCGCAGGCGCCAATACCAGCAAAGACAGCAAGCAGTGGAGCGCGAAGGGCTTTCGCGCAACGCGATTGCTGGCGGGTGACAGCGCGCGTTTGCATGACGGCGTGCTGACGGTGACGCTGGCCTGCGATGGACCCGCCGAGACCGCTGCCGACAAGATTGCGACTGCCGACTACGCCAACAGCGACGGCGCCCAATGGACCGGCACCGACGGCGCGTTGCCGGCCCGCGCCTGCCAGCGCGCGGATGGCCGTTGGCGCTACGACCAGCTACCGCTGAAGGTCACTCAACAACTGCAGTAGCCCGCATCAAAACCGTTCGCCGGGCTCGTTGTAATACACGATGTCCGGAAACGGATGTCCGCTGCCACTTTGGCATTGCAGCATGTACGGGCGGACGGCCGCCGTGTTCTGGCCGTTGCTCTCAACCTGTAGCCAGTATCGTGAGTTGCGTCCGCCGTTGTAGTCGGGCTTGTCGCCCAGGTACACCTCGCCGAATCCGGTCGATCCGGCGCCGCCGGCGATGACCTCGAAGCCACTGGGTGCCACGAAATTGCGGCGAACCATGCGCATTTCCAGCCCATGCGCCGGCATCAACCGAAGATGCGTCGTCACGTCGAGCAATTCGCATTGCGCATTATCGGGATGGCGCAGCATGAAAGCGTGGTCGTTGTGGAAGGCGCCGGCGGGGATGGAAAACGCGCGGCTAATGGCTTGTCCTTCTGTCCGGTAGGCGTCGCCTGACGCACGAGTCACCCGCCTTACGTGGTCGTCGTGCGCGGCCACGTCGGACGGCGACGTCGTGTGGTCCCACTCTTGTTTGGCGATGCGGAAGTCGGCGCCAAAGCTGGTGTTGTCCTGCACCGTGCAAAAGGCCATGTAAGGCGCCGAGGGATTTTCTGCGGCCCAGTTGAACCGGATGCGCGCATCATCCAGGTCGCCTGCCGGTACGCCGCCCGCGCCGAAGATGTCGAGCATGCGGAAGATCTTGCCGGGCACCAGGTTGATGACGCCTTCGCCGATCAACACATTGCCGCTGTTATATATGAAGTAATGAAACGTGGTGTTGGTCGAGCTGGTCGGATCGTTTATCCGATTGAGGTTGGCCAGGAAGCAATTGGTCTGGTAGGCCGGCGACGAGGGCGTGGCGGCAAGCCGGCGCAGTCCGGTTACCACGCTCCAGGCCATGGTAAAGGTGTGCGCGGGAAACGCCTCGATGCTGAATCCGCTGCCGGCCATATTGCTGACCCGGGAATAGGCGGCGTATGGGTGGGTTTGAGGATCGATTTCTGCCGTGTGCAGGTAACCGAAGGTCGAACCCAGGGCCAGGCCCGGGCAAAGTTCGCGCAGGCTCGTGAAGACTTTTTGCCCGCTGGAGGGAATGACGAAGTTGGGGCACGGCACGGGTGCATTTTGCGGCGCGCCATTGCCCGGATAGAACGTGGCGGCGACCGTTACCGGGTCAGCGGTGGCCACCGACACGGTGGGAATGCGAAACGTGAAGCGCTGCGCGAAGGTGCTCGAGTCGACCACGACGGGAAAAATTTGTACGCCGTGGTAGCCGTCCGTGGACTGGCCGCGCGCGGAACGGGAGACGAGGATCAGGCACACGGCGACGATCGCCAGCGCCAGCTTCAACCGGGTCGAGGTCGCCACGTCGCGCTCCACGGGCCGCACGGGGGGCGCCCTGGTTTCTACTGCAACGCAGAAGTTGCGTAGGCTCGGCCAGCGCAAGCATGTCCGGAGTCAAGGCAGTTTCGCGTTTGCGCAGCGCAATTTTGAACGACGACGGGATTTTGCCCCAAGCGTGAAGGTTGCGTTAGCCCCGTGTGAAGGCCTCTCAGCCTTGTTGACGCACGCTCGTTCAGGCTGCAGCATCGGACTCAGCGCAGTGCATTGGGGCGTTCTGCGTACCATCACTCTCAGGGGATCGTTGATGAAACCAGTACTCCTTATGGCGGCGTTTGCCAGCTTCGCTTTTGCCGCGAGTCCGACTGCCGATGCAGCCACCGTCACCAAGCAGCTGCAGGTAACTGCAGAAATCGAGCCATTCTGCGCCATCAATGTTTTCGACCTGGAATTCGGCCTGTACACCACGGCCAACATCAACGGTGGCGTTGACTTGGATTCCATCGGATCCATCTACGTCATTTGTCCTGACGCGGTTGCCTTTACGATCGCCCTGGATGGAGGCCTGAACTCCCAGATGAATGAGTTTGCCTGCGATCCGGGCGCGCCGGTTCCCCCACGGGGCATGGTCAGCACGACCCCACCGAATTCTGGCAACTTGGGTTACGAGCTGTATTCCGATGAAGCGCGGACGATTGGCTGGGGCTGCTCCCCGGAGACCGACGTGGCCGGCATTGGAAATGGCGTCAGCTTCGATCTCTTCCCCGTTTATGGGCGAATCCCCGCCGGCGCAGTCACCTTGGCCGACACCTATTCCGACACCGTCACGGTGACTGTCACGTTCTGAGTGGGTTCCAACCAAGGTAGGACAAGATGCCACCACTCAGCTTTGGCGGCGCAGCGCTGTGCGCCTGTGTCGCGATGGCCGCTGGCAATGCGGCGGCCTCGGGCTTCGACATCAGCCCGACCCGCGCGTTGCTCAGTCCAACGTCCAAGGTACAGACGCTGCGCCTTCGCAATCCCGGCGACATTGCCGTCGGCTTCGAGGTCACCATCAAGCGCTGGCAGATGGACGCCGGCGGCGAGTGGAAACTGCTCGACCTGAGCGGGCCCAGTGATCTGGTGGTGCACCCGCTGTCCTTCCAGGTGGAGCCAGGCAAGACACAGCTGTTGCGCGTGGGCCTGGCCCGTACGCCAACAGGCAACGAGCAAGCCTATCGCTTGCTGGTGCGTCAGTTGCCGTCGAAAAAAGTGGCGGGCGCGACGTCGAGAATTGGCGTGCTGACCCAGCTCAGCCTGCCGATATTCATTTCGGATGGCAGCGCAAAACCGCAGCCTTCGCTAGCGGTCGGCGCCATCGAAAACGGCCGCTGGCGATACGTCCTGCGCAGCGGTGACAACGGCCATCTGGACCCGGCAAAAGTCAGCCTGCGATTGTTCGATGCCGGCGACCAGCTGCTGTCCACCCAGGCCCTGATGCACGACTACGTATTGGCGGGTGCAAGCCTGCCCGTGGAAGCCAAGCTGGATCCGAAGGCTTGCCGCAACGCAGTCCGATTCGAAATCGTGGCCGCGTCACCCCTGGCGTCGCACAAAGGTGCGCTGCCGCCGGGGCCGCGGTCTTGCGCCCCCTGACTGGCCGCCGGCTGGCCCTGCTGTCGGCATTCGCAGCCGCGCCGGCGTGGGCCGGCGACGATGCGCTTCGCTATTACGATGTCTGCTTGAATGGCCGTTGCACTGAGTCCGTTGCGGTGCTGGCCGTGGCGCCCGGCCAGTGGCTGGTGGAGGCACAGGCGCTCGCCGGCGCCGGCATCGATACGCGGGATTGGCCGGGACAGCAGCGCGAAGGCCTGCGCTACATCGATCTGCTCGCGCGTTTTCCCGCTGCAACGCTGACTGTCGATGAAGCGACGCAGTCGCTTGCCTTCACGCTGCCTGGCAACGCCTGGTCCGAGCGTAGTTACAGCAGCGCCCGCGTACCATCGCGCCCGCAGGTGCCGGTGTCGACGATCCCCAGCGTATTCCTCAACTACAGCTTTTATGCGACCAGCAATGACAGTCGCAGCGCCTATTTCGATGCAGGCTGGGTGCGCGGTGCCTGGCTGTTGCGCAGCAGTTTCGATTTCGTGTCCGGCCGCCTCGGCCGGCGCCAGACTTCGCTGGAATTCGACCAGCCCGACCGGCAGCGGCGCTGGGTGTTGGGCGACCAGGCCCTCGCCGCACTCGACCCGTTTGGCGCAGGTGGCCGGGTGGCGGGCCTGGGTGTGTTTCGCGCCTACGAGTTGACGCCGGGCTTCGTTACTTTTCCCGGTGCCGACATTCGTGGCGTGATGCAGGCGCCCGGTAGCGTGGACGTTTATTCCAACGGCATGCTGGTGACGCGCCAGCAGCTCGAGGCGGGGCCGTTCAACCTGCAGGACCTGGTGCTGGCGCAAGGCAGCAACGACTTGCGTATCGTCGTGCATGACCCATTCGCCGGCACTTACGAGTTGTCGGGCGACTACTACGGCAGCGCGAGGCTGCTGCGCCAAGGCTTGCACGAGTTCGACGACCGCATTGGCTGGGTCAGGCAGCCTGGCCGTGACAGCGAATACCGGCCGGGTCCGCCGCTGCTGTCCTTGAACCACCGCTATGGTTTCAGCGATGTGCTCACTGCAGGCATTCGATACGAGCAAATTGGTGGACGACGCAACGTGGGCGTGTCCGTAAACCTGCGGCCGGGCGTAGGAAGTTTGCAGGCGGCGCTTGCGCATTCGCGCGACGACGACGGGCAAGTGGGCACGGCGTGGCGCGCGGACTACAGCTACCAGGGCCGGCGAATGGGCTTTGGGATGGGCATGCATCGGCGCGCTGCCGGTTACCAGTCCGTATTGCAACTCTCCGACGCGTTTTCCTTTGCGAGCCTGCGACGCGAGCGCTACGCGCAAGCCTCTTTCGCGCTGGGCCGGCGCGTGTCGGTGGGTAGCCGATTCATCGAGCAGGACTATAGCGACGGCAGCTTGCGCCGCAGCCTGGGCTTGAACCTGGGCTGGCGGCTCGGCCGCTTGCGCGCCTCGCTGGGCCTGACCCGTCGCCGCGGCGACGTGACCGAGGGTGACGAAATATTCCTCGCCCTGAACCTGCCGCTGGGTCGCGATAGTTTCAGCCTGGGCGCGAGTCGCCGCGATGGCGGCAACCAGGCTCGATTCGCCGTGCAACGATCGGCACCGATCGACAGCGGCTGGGGCTATCGGCTGGACGTGGACCAGGGCGACGAGGGTGATTCGATTCGGGTCGGCGTGGACCACGCCAGTCGGATCGGCCGCAGCTATTTCACCGCCAGCCAGTTCGGCGGCCAGTCGTATGCCGACCTGCGCTTCGCCGGCGGCGTGCTTTGGGCGCAGGGGCAGGTCTTCGTTTCACAACCGGGCGCGTCAGCTTATGCGCTGGTGCGCACATCCGGTATGGCTGGCGTGCCCGTGCTGCGCGAAAACGCGCGCGTCGGCGTGACGGGCGAAGACGGCGCCGTCCTGGTGCCGGGCATGCAGCCCTACCAGTCCAACCTGATCGGCATAGATGCCAGCAAGCTCGATGCCGACGTGCGCCTGGACGAGGACAAGGCCTACGTCAGCATGCCGCGCTACGGCGTCGGCCTGGTGGACTTCCAGGTGAAGACCTTGCGCGCGGTGCAAGCCTTCCTCGCTACCGTACGTGACGGCGAGCGACAACGCCTGGGCTATGGCGAGGCGCTCGTTGGCATGGGTGACAACGCGCGCAGCGCGGCCATCGGCCGCGACGGGCAGGTATATTTCGATGACCTCGCGCCGGGCGTGCATGTGTTGCAGGCCAGCAGCGAAGGCGCCAGCTTCACTTGCGAGTTGACCGTTCCATCCGCAGGACCGATGGCCTGGCTGGGAGAGATAATGTGCGTGCCCAAGTAATCCGCGCTATTGCCGCCTGCCTGTTGCTGGCGCCCGCTGCGGCCAACGCCGACGGTTGCGCCATTGAAGGCGGGCAGATCGCCTTTGGTCGTCTCGAGCCGATGGCGCAGGGCGAGCATCAAGCCATCGGGATGATTACCTTGCGCTGCGACGGCGCCGAAGGCAGCGTGGTGCGCATCGGCCTGGGCGCGGGTAATTCGATGCGCCCCGAACAACGCGAAATGCGCGACGGCGAACATCGCATCCGCTACAACCTGTACCTCGACCCGGCGCGCGAGCGCGTATTCGGCGACGACACCCACGCGGGAAGCGCACTGACCCTGGTGCTGTCGCGCGCCGGTGCGCCGTTGGACATCCCCGTGTATGGCGCCATCGCCGGCGGCCAGCGCCTTCGGCCGGGCACGTATTCCGACCAGATAACCATCACCGTCGATTTCTAGCCGTGCGGGGCGTAAGGTTGGCCTGCCACCTGGGAGGGAACCTCATGAGCACTCGTAACGAAGCTACCGCTGGAGTCGCGCTGCTGGGTCTTGCGCTGTGCGTCGCCATCGGCGCGGCAGCCGCCGCGGAGAACGATCCGGGCATCAGCGTCACCACCCATGTCGACAAGATTTCGGTCAAGCAGTCCGGCGCAACGCCGATGATCACGGTTACCGCCCAGGGCAACCAGTACGACACGGTGGCGGCCGACAAATTCTCGATGCACTACGACGCTTCGGTAACGTGCAAGGGCTTGTGGGACATCCATTATTTCGAAGTGGCGCTCAGCAACTCGCAGTCCTGGTACGACGTGAAGGGTGACAACTTCCAGCACAAGGCGATTGGCAGCTACACCGACCTGCTCGACAGCTGGGGCGTGGACAGCGGCAAGAAAAGCCGCGCCGTCGGCGGCCGCACATTGATCGGCCCGATGAAATCGCAACTTCGTGATGCGGCCATCAACGCCTGCAATGCCGAAGTAAAGTCATCGGCGGACAAGAACGGCATCAGCGTGCTGAAGGCCATGGCCACCGCGCGGCAACTGCCGCTGCCCAAGACCGGCTGGGTGCGCGACAACCTGCAATTGCAGGCTTGGACCTCCTGCGGCATGCCGCAGGACCAGATTACCTGGCTGTCGGTGTTCGACGGCCCGCCCGACATCACGGTGCGCTGCGAGGCGCGGCCGTACTCGGAAGGCGTGGACACCGGCAACATGCCCGGCCAGTTGTCCAGCAAGTTCCAGGTAACGCAGTTGACGCTATCGGCCAACCCCACGCAGTACCAGGGATCGTGCCCGAAAGAGGTCGTGCTCACCGGCACCATAACGGCCAACAAGGCCGGCTCGGTCGACTACCAATGGAAGAGCGGCAACACGATTTCCGCGCCGTCCACGCTGACCTTCAGCAAGGCTGAAAGCCGCCAGGTCACGCGCAAGATCGACGTCGATCATTCCTGGGCGCGCACGATGACGCTGGTGACCGACGGGCCGGGCGAGCGGGTGTCCAACGCCGTGGACGTGAATATTTCCTGCGTGGTGGGCGGTGGGCCGGGCAACCTGGCGCCGCGGCCGAAGCCGCCGATTCCGCCCGTCGGGCCGCTGCCACCACCGCCCCAGCCACAGGCCAAGCCCGACCTGGTGCCGGGCGCCACGCTGCACGTCGGCAACAATTCGGCACAGTGGGGCCACACGCTTACCGTCAACGCCAGCAAGTCGAACCTGCCGAAGCAGGGCAATGCCTGCGGCCTGGCCTTCAACTACGACCTGCGCAATGTTGGCGCGGGCAATGCCGGCGCGTTCAAGAGCCGACTGGCTGTCAGCGGCAACCCCGCGCACCAGGGCAATGTCGTGTCGCTGGCGGCAGGCGCCACGCGCAATATCGCCGGCGTCTTGTTCCTGCCCAATGGCGACTACCAGGTCGGTGTGTTCGTGGACCACCAGATGCAGGTGGGCGAATCGAACGAGGGCAACAACACGGCGCCGATCACGCTGAAGGTGCGCAACTGCCAGCCTTGAGCGCCTGACCCGCACCATTGTTGTTCAGGTGCGGGTCGGAACCGGGTGCGGGGCGTCCCTTAAACTGGGCAGATGCCCCGCGCACCGCTGCCATGGGTCCTGCTGCCTTTTCTTGCATTGCCATCGCTGGCCCATGCCGCAGACCTGCAACCCCTGCAACTGACCGGGCTCGATCCCGAGCTGGCGGCGAACGTGCGTGCCCACCTGTCGCTGGAAAGCATGTCGGCTGCGCAGCGCACGCGGGTCAGCGAAACGCGTTTGTCCTACCTGGTGCGCGCCGCGCCCGATGAAGTGCGGCAGGGGCTGGAGCCTTTCGGTTATTACGATGCGGTCGTCACGCCCGAGGTCATCCGTGACGGCGACAAGGTAACGGTGCGCCTGGCCGTGGTGCCGGGCGAGCCGGTGCGCGTGCGCGCGCTGGATGTCGGCGTGTCCGCGCCGGGCGTGGATGATGAGCTGGTGGTGCAGCGACTGGTGAACTTCAGTCCGCGCGTCGGCGAAATATTCCACTCGGGCCTGTACGAGGTCAACAAGGCAGGCATTGCCCGCGCCCTGGGCGAGCATGGTTATTTCGATGCCGAACTGCGCACCCACCGCGTCAATGTTACCCGCGCCGACCACGCCGCAGACATCGCGCTGTCCTGGGACAGCGGCGAGCGTTATCGCCTGGGCGCCGTCACCTTCGAAGGCCAGCAGCTGCGCGCCGGCGTGCTCGATCCGCTGGTGCCATGGCAATCCGGCGAACCGTTCGACCAACTGCGCCTGCTGGAATTGCAGCAGTCACTGGTGGATACCGATTTTTTCAGCGGCATCAACCTGCAGCCGGAACCGGAAAAGGCAATCGACCATGTCGTGCCGGTGACGGTGACGCTGGTGCCGGCCAAGCGCAGCGTCTACAACCTGGGCCTGCGTTATGGCACGGACAGCGGTGCGGGTATCAATGCGCGACTGGAGCGGCGCTGGTTGAACGACCGTGGCCACAAGCTGCTGCTCGACCTCAACATCGCGCAGTTCAAGAGCAACTTCACCGCGCAATACAAGATCCCCGCCTTCCGCTGGCTGGATGGATGGCTGACCTATTCGGCCAGCCTGCGCGAAGAAGAGATCGTCGACCTGAAAACACAGACAGTGGACGTAGCGGTGAACCGCAGCGGACGCTGGCGCGGCTGGAACCTGCTGGCCGGGCTGAATTACAAGCGCGAGCGCGCTGATTCCTTCATCAACGACCAGCACGACTATTACACGGTGGTGTTTCCGTCGGTGTGGGGCCAGTGGAAGACCGGCGACGACGTGAACACGCCGCGTCGCGCGCTCGGCCTCACCGTGGAGGCGCGCGCGGGCAGCGCGTCGCTGGGGTCGGACGTGGATTTTTTGCAGATGCGCGCGGAGGGCCGCTGGATTCGTGGCCTCGGCATCGACAACCGCCTGCTGTTGCGCGGCGAGCTGGGCACGACGGTGGTGGATGATTTCACCCGCCTGCCGCCGTCGCTGCGCTTCTATGCCGGTGGCGACCACAGCGTGCGTGGTTACGGCTACAAGGAAATCGGCACGGTCGATGGCGAGTTGTTCGGCGGCAAGCACCTGGTGGTGGCCAGCGCGGAATTCGAGCACATGTTCACGCCGGTCTGGGGCGCGGCCGTTTTCGTCGATGCCGGCGATGCCTTCGACGGCAACTTCGATGCGCATATCGGTTTTGGCGCCGGACTGCGCTGGCGCTCGCCGGTGGGGCCGGTGCGCATCGATATCGCCAGTGACGTCAGCGAAGACGATCCGGGCCTGCGCCTGCATATCAGCGTGGGGCCGGACCTGTGACCCTGTCGCGGCGCGGGCGCATCGTGCTGATCGGCCTGGCGGCAGGCCTGCTGGTCGCGTTGATTTCGTCCATGTGGTTGCTGCGCAGCACCGGCGGCCGCGACTTCTTCCTCGCCCGCGCGATCGCGATGTTGCCCGAGGGCTCGACCGTTCGCTGGCAATCAATGGACGGATCGCTATCGGGCCCGCTGGAAATCCGCGGCCTGCATTACGCCTACAAGGCGCATCGCTTCGATGCCGCGCGCCTGCGCATCGATCACGGCCTGTGGCCGCTGCTGTCGGGTCGCCTGGACATCAATTCGCTGACCATCGAAGGCGCCACGTGGGTCATCCCACGCGACGAGTCGCCGACCGAATTGCCGAAATGGCCGGACATCCTGCCGGTGCTGGACATGCCGCTGACCATCAACGTGCGCGAGC
>MGYJ01000004.1 GCA_001801685.1 Gammaproteobacteria bacterium RIFCSPHIGHO2_12_FULL_63_22
GCGGCCCCCGGAACCCGTCCACAAAACCATCGAGGAGCGGCTCAGCGCATGCGAAGCGGCGCTCGGCCTGAGCCAGCCGTAACGGAATTTTCTTGACTTTTTAACCGTTCGCGGGGATTTTAAGACATGCGCCTCGGAACCGCAGCCCTCATACTCCCCCTGTTTCTCGCGCCTGGGTGTGCCACAACTCCAACCGCTCCGCTCCCCTCTAAAGCGGCTTTCACGGAACAAGTCCTAGAACCGCTCGCGGCGAAACAAGCAGGGGAACATATCAAACACGCACAGGCGAACGCCGTCCACCTGACCGCAAAATGGAAAAAAGAGCATCCGCCTGGGGGAGGTATCGGCTCGTTAATCGCTGGCCTTGTGGGGGGATCTGTGGCCTCCGGGTTGGGCATCCCGCCGCCGCTCGGGGCTGCGGCCGGGCAAGCTCTCGCCGGTTCTCTGCGCGACGATCCTGACGCGGCCTTAGCTGAAATGCTCGCCTGGGCCGAAACCCGCCGGCTCCCTGTAACAGCAAAGTACCTATCTCTCTTCGATGGCAGGTTACAAGAATCTTCGGATGGTTTTTCTGTGTGCATGGGCGGAAAAGAACGCCGCTATGCTCGACAAGTCGGATTCCCGCGCCTGGACGATGGCCCCGGCCCGTGTGAGATCACAAAAATTTCTCTCAAGGACTGACGAAAGGAGGGCTATCGAAAAACTACCTACGCTTGCCACTTAATTTGTTAACCACTCTCGCACTTATCCGACATTAATTAGGGGGTGGAAAACATGGCAACGTAGAAATTTTCCGATAGACCCTTCGGGCTTAACCCGGAGGATGCCACATGCTCACACTCGGCCCGGCTGCTCTTTACCCATACACGCCCTTTTCTCTCCGTACCGAACCCGCCCGCCAACAGCGAACCCGCATCATTCTGACCGTCCCTACTGGATGGACACAGGCGCTTTGTCGCGGCCTCGCCGTGCTTTCCTCACTGGCGGACGGGCTCACCCACGAAGAAAAGAAACTCACCCGTCAACGTCGCGTGGCGACGCAGTGTTCCCAAGATCGGGCTGTCCGGCGTCGGATTCTGAAAGCCTACTTGACTCTCCGGCGCTCAGGGCTCTTGCATCGTGAGGCGATCCGGCAGCTCGTCGCCGATCCGCGCTTCCGGTCTTTGGAGTGGTCCTTTTCCACGTTCAATATGATCCTGCCTCCGGCGTCGGCCTACCGGCCACCGGCACGGTCTTTGCAAATTCCACCTTCCCGACCTCTGCGGCTTCTCCGGTCTGTTCTTGAGACGTGCGATATCCACACATTCAATCGGACTCCTTCTTTTTCTTCGGCTGCAAGTCTAAAGACCGGATCGCCCAATGGGGTGTCACACAGACACCCTATTACTGTGGACAGGTAATGCCCAATGCACAGCCTTACGCACAGCAGCGCCCCATTCAGAGCCTGCATTTCTACGTGCTGGCGCTGGACCTGGGGCGGGATCGGCTCACGCAAACCAAAAAGCATGTGCTCCTGGCGGTGGCGGATTGCTACCGGCGCAAGAAGCCCTTTCAGCCCGCGCTCGACCGGATGGCGAAAATGTTTTCCTGCTCACGGCGGACCGTCACGCGGGCGATCTACGGCCTGGAAGGGCGGCACGGCTGGATACACAACGAATGGCGCGGCGGTCGGAAAACCAACATCTACAGCCCCGGCTGGCGGCTCTTGTCGCTGATCGGGCGGGAAAGGAGAGCGTAACCAATGAGTCGTGTCGCGCCGGTCCTAGACGACGCCTTAGCTGTCGTTAGCCAATCGACACGCGACGAACAATCCGTCGTGAGATCCGGAAGCGACCTTTCCCTCGTACCTGTCTCCGCTGGCCAGGGGGAACGGCTCTGTATCTGGTGCCGGAAGGTTCTCGATCGTCACAAGCGACGCGATACGAAATTCTGTTCTAAGTCCTGCCGGCAAGCCTCCTGGCGCTTCGGCGTTTGTCGCTGCTGCAGCGAAGCGACGGACAGACCCATGACGTTCGCGTATGCCGACCCGCCCTATCCGGGCAAGGCCGGTTACTACCCGGAAAACACGGAAGTCGATCATGTGTCGCTGCTCGAGAAGTTACAGAACAAGTACCCGGACGGGTGGGCGCTCTCCACGTCGTCAGCCGCGCTACGCGACGTTTTAGAACTCTGCCCGCCCGGTGTGCGGGTCTGCGCGTGGTTCAAAGGCCCACGGCCCACTCGGAGCCGTCGCGCCCTGACGTCATGGGAACCTGTAATTGTCGCTGGCGGCCGCCCGTATCCGGTCAATGCGGTGTGCAACGTCGCGGACGGATTGATTGCACAGGGCCGCTTTCATGCCTTTCCCGGCGCGATGATCGGCATGAAGCCTCCGGCCTTCGCGGAATGGATTTTTAAAATTCTCGGCGCGGTCCGGGGCGACACCTTCCACGATCTTTTTCCCGGCTCTGGCGCGGTCACTCTGGCATGGAACCGCTATGCAGGTGTCGCGCCTGCCGGTAGGGACGACACAACGAAGTGAGGCCGTTTGAACTGGCAACGCTCTATCCAACCACCAGGAGGGAGGGACTCATGACGAAAGCACAGGCGGTGGCAACGCAGGATTATCTCGACGCGCTGGAACGGTTTTACAAATCGGAACTGGCGAAGGAAGAGGCGCGGTCGGACATTCGGGAAGCGCAAGCGCGGCTCAGAAAACTGGCGCGGCAGGCGCCCTCCCCGAAGAAAGGCAACGGCGATGCGCCCGCCGAACTCTTTTAAGCTCCCCGACCTGGAGCGGTGCCCGTGCGGGCGCTCGTTCGATGGAAGCGGGCGGCATTTCGTCTGCGGCAAGGGGCCGCTGTGCGACACCTGCACGGGCGACGATCTGCAACAACTCAACCTGTGGCCGGTGGGCGTGGGCTCAGGCCTCGCCCCTGCCGACGCGAAAAAGAAACGGAGGCGGCGATGAAAAAAGGCATGAAAAATGTGGTCAAAATCACAGTGGAGAAAACAGACCGCGACGCCTTGCGAGCATTGAGGCAGGACACCGGCAAGATGATGTTTTTTTTGTTCCGAGAAGCGATACAAGCCCTTAAGGAAAAGATTGAGCGATGAAAACCTATGCCGTCACCTGCCCGGACTGCAAGCACGACTTCCCGCCGAAGCTGGCGGAGAAGTGGGGCGTGAACATGGAGGGCGACGTGGTGTGCGACGGATGCCGCGAACGCTCCTGGACGGCGGGACTCAAACGAAAGGCGACGCGATGATCTGGATTGACTGGGACTGGTTCGACTGGGGGGCGTTCGGGCATGGCGGGTACTCGCCCGCCGTGGCGAACCTGCCGGGCACGGTGCATTTTGAACTCTGGATCGGCCCGCTGGTTATCAGTGGCCGGTGGGAAACAACAAGGGAGGCAACATGGCGACAAAACAAAAGACGGTAACGATTCAACGGCTTTGGTGGCAGGGCAAAAAACCGGAGACGATCCCCTGCATCGCGTGTGATCTGCCGGTCCCGATAAAGATCATTCCCAAGAAGCCTGGGGACTATAGCCTATACTGCGACAAGGACGAGAAAACCAACATGAACGCCAAGGCAGGCTGCGGCTTTCGCGGGTTCTTGTATGCCAACTGCTACCACTGCGCGGACCTGAACTTAAAAATTTCTCAGTTATAGCTATAGTCTATAGCTATACGCGGGGGCCGGTTGCGGCCCCCGCTTCCCTCCCCTACGCTCACGCCATGACAACCTCCGACGTTTCCCACGTCCTCATTGATTTCAGCTTGAAGCATCCTGACGTGCCTCCGTTGATTTTGGACCGGGACGCGCTCGACAAGTTACTTGCTAACCCACTGGTGAGGGCATACGCAGATGGCTGGCTCGGAAAACAAAACAAAGGCTGACGCTCTGACCGAAACCGTCGAAGCGTTGCGGGCTGAAATCAACGACCTCAAAAACAAGCCCGGCCACGCCGACGAGCTGGCGGCGCTGCGGGCTGATCTGCAAACCGTGAAAGACGAACTGGCGGCGGCGAAGGCCAAGCCCGCTCCGGAGCCCGGCAATGGAAAAGAAAAAACTCCGCCCGCGACTGTTACAGAGGACAAGCCCCGTGAACGATTCGGCTTCTGGTAAAAACGGCGACGACGCCGACAGGCTGACGCAGGAACAAGCGGCGGACGTGTGGGCGGCGACGAACGCGGCGCAAGGACTTGAAACCCCGGCAGCAACTTCCGAGGCGCAGCCGGGCGATCAAGGCGGCGGGGGGGCGGGCGGCGGACCGACCGCTCCCCCCGTACCCCCGCCCGTCACGATCTCAGGCGGCAAGCTGGCGGCGTGCCTCGTGGATGGCGTCCTGGCGCGGTACTTCGGACCGGCTGGCCCGCTTCTACCAGAGGAACACGAACAGGCCGTGGCCTTGTGGAATCAGGCCATGATGCAACTTGGCGCGTACATCCCGACCATCGGACCGGGCGGGCAACTCTTCATCCTCTACGGTGTCCACATCACCACGCTTTATGCCGTGCAACTCATGACACCGGAGCAACCGTGTCCGACAAAACAAGAAAATACTTCCTCGCCGGGCAGTCCGGTTGTGGAAAGACCACTCTCTTAAAGGCGCTGGCCGCACGGGAGGACCGCGTTGTTCACTGGGATATTGAAGATGAATACCGGGGCGAACAAATCACCTTCGCGGACATTCCCCGCCTCGCCAAGCGTCGGGCGTTCTGCGTGGTCTACCGCCCGCACTTCGCCCGGTCCCTTGAGGACTTGCCCCGTGAGTTTGAACAATTCGCCGGGCTCCTGCTCAAGTACGGCCGCCAGCTCACAGTTACGATTGACGAAGCGCTCTCGGTCCTTCCGCGCAACCGCACATCGGGCGGACTCGGGGCGCTGCTCTATCAAGGGCGCAAGCGCGGCCTCTCGGTCTACTACGCGACACAGGAAATCAGCGGCCTGCCCCGTGCCCTCACCGGGCAGGCAAAGAAACTGTTTGTGTTCCATCTCGACAGCGGCGGAGATCTCCAGGTGCTCCGCCGTTATCTCGCTCCCGATCTGGTCCGGCGCGTGGCGGCGCTTCCGCCTCATGAATATCTGACGGTGACGAAGTAGGAGGATAGGACCATGCACATTCCGAATCTCAAGCCCGTGCTCATCGGCGTGGCGGGCACGATCATTACCCTCATCGTCGTGACCCGGCTCTTGCCCGGCGCGGCGGCGCGGGCCGGTTTGATTCCGCAACCGCTCGCAGCGCAACAGTCCGGTTGGTGGGAACCCTTCGGCCTGCGGGCGCTGCCGTTCCTGCCTGAAAATGCGTTTGTCCGCTATCAGAGCGGGGCGCAGGTTGTGAAATCCAGCAGCAGCAGCGACGTGTTCGACGAAGTGTACAACTAAACCATTCAATTCGGTCCGAGAAAGCGAGCAATACCGTGAACGAGAAACCGACCATTCTTCCTCTCATCACCGTCACGCCGGCAGCCGTGACGACAGTGCCGGTGGTCCAGACGTTCGATTTGAACATGCGGACCACGCTGGAGAACATCCAGTTGCAGTTGGCCGGCAGCTACGAGCAATCCGTGGGCGCGGAAACGATGGCGACGGAGGGCAACGTGTCCCTGATCGACTCCATCTGGATCGAAGTGGACGGCGTGGTCCAACGCCTCTGGAAAGGCCCGGCGCTCTATGAGGGCAACCGGATCATGGGCGGCGCGGCCCTCGCACAGACCGATCCGGCTGTGGGCGTGGCGGCGGGCAAAGCCTTTTCCTCGACGTTGCAGCTCGACATGGGGCGGCTCGATCTGAAGGACTGGATCAACCCGAAGACCGGCAAGCCGCAATCGCTGGCGGCCATGACGTACCTGGACCTGACGGACGTGACGAAGGCGATCCTCAAGGTGCAGTTTGCCGCGTTCAACCGCTACGTGTCGGGGAACACGCAGGGCTCGATGACCTACACCCTGCGGGCGACGGCCATGGAACTGCCCGGCTACCGCCCCGTGAAGGTGAGGGGGCGGCAGTTGCATTTCGATCTGATCCCTGTGGATTCGGCGGTGGACATGAACATCACCGGCACGGATCGCAAAGTGCCGCTGCTCCGGCCCGGCTATCTGACGCGGGGCCTGTTGCTCCGCGTGGGGAGCTTCGGCACGACGCCGAACGTCACGGCCATTACGCCGTTGACCAACGTGGGCGTGAAGCAGTCCTTGATCGGCGGTCCTTCGATTGACCTCAAGGACAAGCTCCCCGTGTCCGTCTTTCAGAATGCCGTGGGCAACGGACGCAACGGCATCACGCTCCGGGCCGGGTATCTGTGGATCGACTTCGCGTCGAACAAGCAGTACGGCGGGCTCCAAAAAGGGAACGCGC
Source organism: Gammaproteobacteria bacterium RIFCSPHIGHO2_12_FULL_63_22 (assembly GCA_001801685.1). GTDB lineage: Bacteria > Pseudomonadota > Gammaproteobacteria > Xanthomonadales > Xanthomonadaceae > Arenimonas. The sequence continues at coordinate 6,346 of MGYJ01000004.1, forward strand.
TGTCGGCGTTCGATCTGGTGTTCGACTCGGCCGCGCTCGCCAACTATCAGATGCAGGTGTTCCAAGCCTGCACGCACATCTAGGAGGAACCATGGCGACCAAGAAGAAAGAGAAAGCCCCGGCGTCGGCAGCAGCCACGCCGAAGCCCTGGGACGGCAAAACGGTCCGGGAAGTGTCCTGCCACAAATGCGGCGGGATGGTGAACGGCAACGGCTGTGACAAGAAAGACTGCCCGGTGAAGCCGTGAACATCTTTGCACTGCTCCTGCCCTTCCTGATCCCGATCATCACGGAGGCGGTCAAGCAGGGCATGGGGCAACTCCTGGGGAAGATGCCACCCAAGGCGGTGCCGGTCCTGGCGGCGGTGATCGGGGCGATGTCCTCGCAGATCCCCGGCTCGCCGATTACGGACCCAGGCGTCGGGCTCCTGGCGGGCATGGCGGGCGTCTCCGTGCATCAGGTGTTTGCAGGCAAATAATGCCGACCCGCTACGACTACGAACCGGCCACCACTCGCACGATTGAAGAATGGTTGCAGGTGGACCTGGCCAGCGACCCTGGATACGCCATGTATGCGGCGGGCCTGATTCCGCTGGGTGAGCTACCCGCGTTCAACGTGGAGAACTTCTACCGGAACGTGCTCCAACCTGGCGCGACTGTCACCTATCCGGCGAAAGTTGGTTCGGCGTTTTACAATCAACGCCTTCCGGAGGGCCGCCCGACCGACCCAGAGGGGCATTTTGATTATGTCGAGTTTGCGAAAAGCGCAGACGGGAAAACGGTCTCGAACCGGCGCGTGTATTTATCGCAATATGAAATTGTTGCGAAGAAAAAGGGCTTCCTCGGCGGCGCGACGGGCGGACTCTTTGGGGCTATCGTGGGCTTGGCCCTGGCGGCACCAACGGGCGGCGCGTCCCTCACATGGTCGGCGGCGGCGCTGGCGGCTGGCAGCGGTGCGGCACTGGGCACCATCGCGGGGACGGGCGCGGAAGCGGCGATCTCTGGGACGCAATTTGAAATCGGCGACGTGCTCAAAAGCGCGGCCATTGCGGGCGGCGTGGCGGCGGTCGGCGCGGGCGTGACGTCCGGGCTCAGCGGCCCGACGACAAGCGTGGCCAGTACGTCCCTGACCACGACGCTTGAGCAAGGGACGATCTCAGCGGCAAAGAGCACGCTATCATCGAGTTTGAATTTCTTTGAAGGCACGGCGGCGCTCGGCTCGTCCTCGTTGAATTTCGGCGCGGGCACGGCCCTGACCACGACGCTAGCCGAAGGCACGGCGGCGCTCGGGGCGGCGCTTCAAGAGGGCACGGCGGGCCTCTCCGTCGCGTCCATCACATCGCCAGGGCTCGTCTCTCCGCCCACGGCCAAGGCGCTCGCGGGCGTGGCGTCTACGATCACGCGGACGGCGCTGGCTCCCTTGTCCGCCTCACTCTCGGATGCGGTCGCACCGGTGGCACGGGTGGCGGCTGTCTCGTACCCGATCGCGGGCGGCGCAATCAATACCACGGGCTCAACATGGTTCAACTACGGCAACACGGTTGACGTCCCCACGGCGCAGCCGGTCGGATTCTTTGACTCGATTCTTGATTCGATCTTGCCGCCCTTCATGAACCCGAACGACCCGGCGATCCCCGGCACCCCAGGCGACGGCGGGAGCACGCCAACAGGCGGCGCCGTCACGGCGATTGTGGCGGCAGTCCTGATCATCGGCGGCGCGGCGGCGTTTGCCCATGCGAGAGCGAAAGGATAAGACCATGGACGAAGAAGGCAACTACTACGATTACGGCTTCGAGAGCGCGGCAGTCGTCACGGCCAACGAATATTACGGTCCGCCCGCGCCGTATGTGGACATGCAGGCAGAGGCCGACTATCAGGCCCGCCTCGCGGAAGATTTGTCCGCGTCGTCGCAATCCGGTGTCATGGCGCAAGCCAGCCTGGAATACGCGGCTCGCCTGGCGGCTGATCTGGCGAAGATCGGCCTGTCGGCGGCAGTCACGTCGCCCACTGTGCGGACGGTCACCGCATCGCCCGCGTACCAGACCGGCGCGGCGATCCTGAGCGGTGCGCGGCCTGCGGCCACGGTTTCAACCACTTTCGATTGGAAAGAAGCCCTGGTGGGCGTGGCGGTCCTGGCGGGCATCGTGGTGGTGGTGAAGGCGCTGTAATGAACACCCTGCTCATCTTCGTTGGTGTGGCGGCGATTCTCGCCCTTGCCCTGCAACGCCAGGAGGCCCAGGCCACGCCAACGGCACCCGACGCGGCCCAACCCCCGCCCCCTGCTCCGTTCTACGCAGCAGGCAAGCTCAACGCGAAACAACGGGACGCGGCGGACATCATCATCCAGCAAGCGCAATTGGCGGGCGTCAAGCCGGCGTTTATGATTGCGCTCGCCGTCACGGAATCCAGCCTCGGCCTGTTCGACAGCGGCGACGCGGGCAAAAGCCTGGGGCTCTTTCAGATCAAGCTCGCCACGGCCCGCGACTATGCGCCCACCATCACGACCGGCGAACTCCTGGACAACCGAATCAACGCCGGGATCGCCATGAAGCATCTGCGCGGCCTGATGCGGCAATTCCCAGGCGGCACGGCGGCGGACTATGCCCAAGCCTGGGCGCGCGGCGGCGCGGGCTACTTCACGCAAGGCCGGACCTTCCCGGAAAAAGTCCTCGCCCTGCAAAACGCGATCGCGTTTCTCGATTTACCCTTAACCGTCCATGAGGTGCTCACATGATCGGCGGCATTCCTGATTCCACGGGCACGGTGGCGGTCAACCTCCTCGTCGGCACCGGCCCCATCGTGATCTGCTCCAAGAAGGTTCCCCGCGACGGCGAGACGTACCTGGTCGGGTTCGGCAATTCCATCGGCCTCGCCGGGAGCAACGGGCATGTGCTGTTTCAGGTGCGGCAAAATGGATCTCCGCTGCCGCCGTTCGACAACATGGCCTCGCAGTGGGCACCCGCCGAACAGCGGGCGAAATTCGATCCCGGTTATCTCCTGATGCCGGGCGCCCTCATGGAAGTGGTCGGCACGCTGGACGCGACCGCTCCGGGAACCACGGAATTTGCGGCCGGCATGGACTTCATCACCTATCCGAAGAGGGCATAATGCTGTATGAAGCACTTTGGAACATCGTCTGTTTTCTCTCGTTGACGCTGGGCATCATCGCCAACGTGCGGCTCTCGCTCGATCACAGGAAGCACCATGATATACCCGCTTGATTGGCTCGATTTGCTCCTACTGCTCGGCTACTTCGGTGGCGCTCTGCCCGTGCATACGCATCTGGATTCATCCTCGGGCGGCGTCCTGGGCGCGCTGTTCAGCAAGCTGACGTTCGGAACACCCTGTGTACAAAACCCTGTGACCATCAACAGCACCACGGTACAGGCGCATGGGCTCAGTGCAAAACCGAATTTCACGATTGACTACTATGAATGCACAACGCCCGAACAGGGCTTTTCCGTGGGAGACCAAATTTCCGTAGCGTCGTTTCAGATTTCGACCAATATCGGGTTCCATGCCACCCGGGACGCAACCAACGTCACGATCAATTGCTGGGCAGGGCCGTACCTGTTGCACAAGGCGACATCTGTCGGCGCGTATTTGACGCCGGCGAACTGGCAGTATGTTTCTATCCCGGTCAAAGTCGTGGCCTAGAGGAACCTATGAGGAACGAGAAATTACCGGCCGCGCTCATGTGGAAATTCGGCGCGCTCCCCAACAAACTGACGTGCTTGGACGGCAAAATCGAAAACTGGCCAGAGGATCTGTTAGGCCCGAAACCGTCCATCTCCGAACAGGCGAAGATCCTAGCCGACTACCTGGCGCGGCCCCCGGAACCCGTCCACAAAACCATCGAGGAGCGGCTCAGCGC
>MGYJ01000005.1 GCA_001801685.1 Gammaproteobacteria bacterium RIFCSPHIGHO2_12_FULL_63_22
TCTCGATGTCCGGCATGATCACCAGGTGGTTGACGATCGGGTTCGGCGATTCGGCCGCGATGATGCCGGGCTCGGTCACGCCGATGTAGCGATTGTTGTTGCGGCGCTGCTTGGCGTGGGCGATGGTCGCGCCCTTCATCGGACCCTTCATCGCGCCCGGGCCGCAGCCCGTGCAGATGTCCAGCCGGCGCAGGCCCAGTTCGTAGCCCACCTTCTTGGTGTAGTCGTACTCGTCGCGGCCGATCGAGTGGCCGCCCCAACAGACCACCAGGTTCGGGTCCATGTGCGGGCGCAGGACGCGAGCGTTGCGCAGGATCTCGAACACGGCGCCGGTGATGCCATCACTGGTGTCGAGGTCGAACTTGTCGCTGCCATAGATTTCCATCGCCACGTAGGCGATGTCGCGCACGACGGCGTACAGCAGTTCGGCGACGCCGCGGATGATCTCGCCATCCACGAACGCCAAGGCCGGCGCGCTGATCAATTCGATCTTGATGCCACGATCCTGCTGGTGCACCTGGATGTCGAAATCCGGATACCGCTGCTGGGCGGCACGCGGGTCGTCGGAGTCGCTGCCCGTGGTCAGCACAGCCAGCGCGCAACGGCGCAACAGCTCGTGCAGGCCACCGCTGGAGGCATCGCGCAGGCGCGCGATCTCGGCGCGGGAAAGGATGTCCAAGCCGCCACGCGGGGAAATCCGCGCATTCACGGTGGGAAGGGGTGCTATCGGCTGGGCGCCGTTCTCGTTTTCGTCTGCTTCGTTCATGGCCATATCTTGCGTCTTGCCTTCCAAAAAAGAAAACGGCCGGTGTTTCCACCGGCCGTCGCCTGTTGCAATGTGGCCTGGATCAGAACTCGTACTTGAACGTCGCCAGGACCGACCAGCGGGATACGCCGGTATTACCCTTGTCGTTGTTGTTCTCCTGGATCGCCGGCTGGTCGAACGCGCCGGTCCAGTTGTACACGTACTTGCCGATGTCGTCCGCGCCGCAGGGAGCGGTCGGGCTGGTGCCGGCGGCCTTGCAGATGCCGGACAGGGACGCGACGCGGGCCGTGGTGAAGAAGCCGTAGTCTTCGATCAGGCCCCAATCCTTGTTGAACAGGTTGCCGATGTTATTGATGTCGAGCGAGATCGAGGACTTGTGGCCCTCGAAGAAGCCCGGCAGCTCCTGGCTGATGCGCACGTCGAAGTTGTGGGTGAAGCCCGCGCGCATGGAGTTGGCAGGCACCACGCGACCGGCGTAGCGCTTGATCTCCGGGTGCGTATCGAGCCAGGAGAAGAAGGAGGCTTCCATCGCCGCGCCGCCCGAGAACACCACGTCGTTCGGGCCGGCAGGCACGTAGAACAGGTCCACGAAGCTCGAGTTGCCGTCGCCGTTGGCGTCGTTGCGGAACACAAGGCTGTACGGACGGCCCGAGCGGCCTTCATAGAACAGGCCTACCTTGGTCTTGTAGTCACCGAAGAACGCGTGCTGCCAGTTCACCGTGCCGGTAAAGCGGTCGCGGATGGCGTAGCGCGAGTTGTAGGCCACTTCCTCGTTTGCGTCGAAGACGAGCTGGCCATTCCAGTTCGAGTTGTTGATCGAGCTGGTCAGGGGGCTGACCTCGGTGGCTTCCGTGTAGGTGTAGAAGGCGCTCCAGGACCAGTCGCCCTTCATCGGCCGGTCGAGGCCGAAGGTGATCTGCGTGCTGGCGCCCTTGTCGGTGTTGCGCACCAGCAGCGAGTCGCCCACGCCGACCGGACGGCGGAACTTGGTACCGGTGAAGGTCGCGATGCCGGTACCGGCGTTGGGGGCCGTGCCCGGGTTCCAGAACAGGTCGCGACCGTCCTGGCCGACCAACGTGACTCCGTCGCCGGCGGCGTTGTACAGGTCAAGGCGCTGCACGAAGATGCCCTTGTTGACCAGCGTGCGAACGGCCTCGGCCGAGAACACGATGCCGTCCCACGGCAGCTCGTGTTCGAACGCCAGGTTGGCCTTCCAAACTGACGGCAGCTCGAAGCCTTCCTCGATGAAGTCGACGTTCTGGCGGGCGCAGTTGTTCAGCGTCGGGGTCGGCGAGCACTGGGCCGGCGTCGGGGTGGCCGGGTAGTACGGCGGATCCACGCTGTCGGTGAAGATCGGGCCCGGGTTCGACAGGTCATACTCGAGGTAGTTCAGGCCGGTGTTCTGGTAGGTGCCGGCGATCCACACGTTCGGCGCAGCACCCTGGAGCAAGCCGAGGCCGCCGCGCACCTGGGTCGGGCGCTCGCTGTCGAAGGTGTAGTTGAAGCCGAAGCGCGGCTGGAACAGCGCGGTGTCCGGCACCACGGTGTTGTCGTAGCCGTAGATGCCGCCGACGTAGGTGTTGCGCTTGGGCTGGTCGTCAAAGGACGGCTTGTCCCAACGCGCGCCGAGGGTGACCGTGAGGTTGTCGGTAACGGTCCATGTGTCCTGCACAAACAGCGCCAGGTTCGACATCGAGTAGGCCGCCGGGACGTCTTCCTCGAGGTTGCCGCCCGGAACCGGCACGCGGACGATGTAGCGCGCTGGCGTGCCCGCCTGGAACGCGGCGAAGTTGGCGAACTCGTAATGTCCGTTGAGGTTGCGGCCGAAGAAATTGACGATGTCGTTGGTTTCGTAATCGAAGCCGAACTTGACCACGTGGTCGCCGACGTACCAGTTGGCGGCGCCGTAGAAGCTGTCCTGCTCGGTGTCGATCAGGTTGACGTGGCTGTTCTGCTCGGTGCCGATGAAGATCGAGTTGTTGCCGGTGTACCCGTTGATGCGGATCGACGGCAGGTCGGAGAACGTGGCGCGCTCCTGCGAGTAACCGCGGTTGGAGTACTTGAACTCGGTGGAGAAGTTCTGGCTCCAGTCGCTGAACAGCTGCACGACGGTCGAGTCATAGGTCTTGGGCAGCGCGTACCAGAAGCTGCTCAGGGAAATCGAGTTGTTGTCCAGCTCCGGGAAGCGAACCACGACCTGCTCGGTCTCGCTGTAACGCAGCGAGGCGCGGTGGTCGTCGTTGATGTTCCAGTCCAGCTTGATCGCCTTTTCCTCGATCTCGGTGTCGGCGCTGACGGGATCGAGCGTGCCGGCGTCGAAGCCCCAGACGGTCGCGGCGTTCTGCACGGCGGTCACGTCAGCCTGGCTGATGTTGCCGGTGCCGAGCGGCGTGTCGCCCAGGCCGACGCCCGGCGACGTGCGCACGTACTTCTCGTAGTTGGCGAAGAAGAACAGCTTGTCCTTGATCAGCGGGCCGCCGAAGGTGCCGCCGTAGGTGGTCTCGTCCTCGAAGCCGGTGAAGTTCACGCCGCGCAGTTCTTCGCGGACCCAGCTCTTGTCGCGGAAGGCGTAGTACAGGCTACCGTGGAACTCGTTGGTGCCCGACTTGGTGACCGCGTTGACGACCGCGCCGACGCCGCCGGCGATGGTGACGTCATAGTCGGCCACGGCGATGTTGATCGCCTCGATGGCGTCCACCGAGACCGGCTGGCGCTCGGTCGGCAGGTTGTTGGACTCCAGGCCGAAGGGGTCGCCGGCGCCCACACCGTCGATCTTGATGGAGTTGTAGCGCGAGTTCTGGCCACCGGCCGAGATCGCGCCGTCGGCCTTGCTCACCTGCGTGATGCGCGGATCGAGGCGGATGTAGTCCTGGATGTTGCGGGTCGACGAGGGCAGGTTCTCGATGTCAGCGCGGCTGACGTTGGTCGTGGTACCCATCGCGGTCGGGCTGAACACACCGGCGGTGCCGACGACCTGGACGGTATCCAGGGTGGTGGCCGCGGTGCCGAGGGTGGCGTCGACGTTGCCGGTCTCGGCCAGGGCCAGGTACACGCCGCTGCGCGTCTCGGTCTTGCCGTCCTTGGTGATCGTGATCGTGTAAGGGCCGCCGGTGCGCAGGCCGCGCGACAGGTAGCGGCCATCGGCGCCGGTGACCGCCTGGCTGGCGGTGCCCGACTCGCTATGGACGATGGTCACTTGCGCGCCGGCAACGGGCTGTCCCGAAGCATCGCTGACGCGGCCGCCGACGGCGGACGAAGTGTTCTGCGCGAAGGCAGGAGCGGCGGCGAGCGCGATGGCCAGTCCGAGGGCCAACTTCGACAGCCGGACCTGATTGCGATTGATCATGGTGAGTACCCTGAGTAATGGAAAATTTGGTTTGTCGGCACGGTTGCCGACTCGTCTCTCGAGCGTCCTTGCGCGGCGTCCTTCCGCAGTTCGTCGCAATGCCATTCCAGGCACTTTTGGGAAGCCACAGCGCAATGCTCAGTCCCGTCCCCAGGTCACCCTGAGCAGTAACGGGACTTTAACACGGTAGCCGGGGTCCATGACAGTCAGGTGACCGTCACAAATTGGATTTTCCGTGGGCTTTTTTATTAGCCGACGGAGGCTTGCGCGCGCAGGCTGGCGGCAATGCCATCCATCAGCATCTGGACCGAAATCGCGACCAGCAGCATGCCCATCAGGCGCTCCACCGCGACCAGGAAGGCCTGGCCCAGCACCTTGTAAAGGCGGGTGGCCGAGAACAGGATCACCGCCGTGGCCAGCCAGGCCAGGAACAAGGCCAGGCTCCAGTCGGCCATGCGGTCGGGCTCCTGGCTGCCAAGCAGCATTACCGAGGCCATGCCCGAGGGGCCGGCGACCAGCGGGATCGCCAACGGCACGATGAAAGGTTCGCCGCCGGGGGTCTCCCCGAACATGCCTTCAGGGCTGGGGAAGATCATCTTCAGCCCGATCAGGAACAGCACTATGCCGCCGGCGATGGACACCGATTCCTGGCGCAGGTGCATCAGTTCGAGAACGTAGCTGCCGCCCCAAAGGAAGGCGAACAGCACGCCCAACGCGATCAGCATCTCGCGCAACAGCACGATGCGGCGGCGGGCCGGCGTCAGCGGCTTCAGGATGCTCAGGAAAACCGGGATGTTGCCCAGTGGGTCCAGGATCAGGAACAGCAGCAGCGCGGTGGAGATGGTGCTGGTCAAGGGGCCAGGTCCAGGGTAACCACCTGCCCGCGGCTCTCTATGCCCTGGGCCGACAAAAGCCGGACACAGGCCCCTGCGTACTGGTCGGGCGACGGAACACGGGACGCGGCTTCTTCCACGTAGGCACGGCTGCGGATGGTGGTGCGCATCGGCCCCGGCTGCAGGGCGCTGACGCGGACCGTACTGCGGTCCGTCTCGTCGTGCAGCACACGCACCAGGCCCAACAGGCCGGCCTTGGCGACGCCATAGGTGCCCCAGTAGGCCCGGTTGACCCGGGACAGGTCGTCCACGACGAACACCACGGCGCTGTCGGCCGCCTTGCGCAGCAGCGGCAGGCAGGCCTGGGTAAGCAGCCAGGGCGCGGTCAGGTTGACATGCAAGTTGCGCACGAACTCCTCCGGCGGCGTGGCTTCCAGCGGCTTGAGGCCGGTGAACTCGGCCGCGCAATGCAGGATGCCGTGCAGCCCGCCCAGCTCTGATTCAATTGTCGACGCGAGTTGCTCGTAGTCCGCCGGATCGGCGCCCGCCAGATCCAGTGGATACAGGGCCGGGGTCGGGCCCAACGCCTTCACGGCGTCGTAGGTGCGGCTGAGCTTGGGCACCTTGCGGCCCAGCAGGACCACCGTGGCTCCGGCTTGCGCGCAGGCCTTGGCCGCGGCCTCACCCAGGCCGCCATAGGCGCCCGTCACCAGGATGACGCGATCCGACAACGCCAGCGAGCCGGTCGCCAGCGGGGCAGACGGCGAACTCATGCGGCTTTCTGCGCCTCGGCCACCATGCGCGCCAGCTCGCCGCTTTCGAACAGTTCGACCGTGATGTCGCAGCCGCCGATGAACTCGCCATTGATGAACAACTGCGGGAAGGTCGGCCAGTCGGAAAACCGCGGCAGGTCGGCGCGGATTTCCGGATCCTGCAGCACGTTGACGGAATGGATCTGCGCGCCGGCCTGCTTCAGGACCTGGCTGGCCCGGCTGGAGAAACCACACATCGGGAACTGCGGCGTGCCCTTCATGAATAGCACCACCGGATGGCCTTCCACCTCGGTCCGGATGCGGTCGATCGTTGCACTCATCACTACTCTCCATTCACGCGCGGGAACGGATGCCCGGCGTAGCTTCAGGCTAGAATTATAAGGCTTAGGCCACGCAGGGCGCGTGGTCCCCATCACCGGAAGGAATCCCCATGGCTGTCGAACTGCCCCCCCTGCCCTACGATCGCACCGCGCTGGCGCCGCACATCTCCGCCGAAACGATCGATTTCCATTACGGCAAGCACCACCAGACCTATGTCACGAATTTGAACAACCTGATCAAGGGCACCGAGTTCGACGACCTCGACCTGGAAGCCATCGTGCGCAAGGCGCAGGGCGGCATGTTCAACAACGCCGCGCAGATCTGGAACCACACGTTCTACTGGAACTGCCTGAAGCCCGAGGGCGGCGGCGAACCCACCGGGAAGTTGGGCGACGCCATTGCCAAGACCTTCGGCAGCTTCGCGGCGTTCAAGGAAGAATTCACCAAGACCGCCATCGGCACCTTCGGATCGGGCTGGGCTTGGCTGGTGCAGCGTCCCGACGGCAGCCTCGGCCTGGTCAGCACGCCCAACGCGGCCACGCCGCTCACTGGCAGCGACAAGCCACTGCTCACCTGCGATGTCTGGGAACACGCGTACTACATCGACTATCGCAACGCGCGGCCGAAGTACGTGGAAGCGTTCTGGAACCTGGTCAATTGGGATTACGCTGCTTCGCAGATGGCGTAAGCGCAGGGCCTTGACGGCCGGGCCTCCGTCGCCCGGCATCAACCCTGCGAGAGTCGATCCAGCACCGGCTGCACCTGGCCGGTGCGTTCCAATGCGTCGCCCACCCGCACCAATGCCTCGGCCAACTCGGCGCGTGTCCCGGCCCGCAAGGTCGCGTGGCCGACCTTGCGGCCCACGCGGGACGTCTTGCCGTAATCGTGCCAATGCCCGCAAGCCTCGGCCAGGATCGGTTCCGCCGATGGCAGGCGGCCGATCCAGTTGAGCATGCACGACTCGCCGATGCTGCGCGTATTGCCCAAGGGCAAGCCCAGCACTGCGCGAAGATGATTCTCGAACTGCGATGTCTCGGCGCCCTCGATGGTCCAGTGGCCGGAGTTGTGCACCCGCGGCGCCATCTCGTTGGCCAGCAAGCGGCCTTCATGCACGAACAACTCCAGCGCGAACACGCCGACGTAGTCCAGTGCTTCGGCGACGCGTCGCGCATTGGCGATCGCCGCCGCGGCCAATGCCTCATCCACCGTTGCGGGCGCGAGGCTGGCGGACAGCACGCCGCTTTCGTGCCAGTTTTCGGTGATCGGCCAGGCGCGGAACTCGCCGTCCTTGCCGCGCACGGCCACCACCGACAACTCGCGCTGGAAAGGCACGAACGCTTCGAGGATGAGCCCGACCGAACTTGCCTGCGATCCCAGCGATTCCCACGCCGCATCGATGTCAGCCTGCGACTTGATTCGGAACTGGCCCTTGCCGTCGTATCCCAGGCGTCGCGTCTTCAGGATGGCGGGCATGCCGATTTTTTCGATGGCGGCGAGCAGGCTGTCGCGGGAATCGATGTCGACGAAATCAGGCGTGCCGATCCCCAGTTCCCGGAACAGGGATTTTTCGGCGAGGCGATCCTGTGCAATCGCAAGCGCACGCGGACTGGGGAACACGGGAATGCGCTCGGCCAGCCACTGCGCCGATTCGGCCGGCACGTTTTCGAAATCGAAGGTCGCCACGTCAATGCGCGAGGCGAATTCGGCAAGCGCCGGCTGGTCGCGGTAGTCGGCTTGCAGGCTCGGCACGAATTGCGCAGCACAGGCATCGGCCGTGCTGTCGAGCACCAGGAAGCGCAAGCCCAGTGGCGCGCCGGAAAGCGCGAGCATGCGGGCCAGTTGCCCGCCGCCAAGAATGCCTACGGTGGTCACGCTGGCCGCGGGTCCAGCTGATCCAGCACGTCCTGGGTCTGCCGGGCGCGGAAGGCTTCCAGCGCATGGGCGACTTCGACATTCGTCAATGCAAGGATGGCCGCCGCGAACAATCCGGCATTGGCCGCACCGGCAGCGCCAATGGCGAACGTTGCCACCGGAATACCTGCGGGCATTTGCGCGATGGACAACAAGGAATCGAGTCCATTCAGCGCCTTGCTCTGCACCGGCACGCCAAGCACGGGCAGCCGTGTCTTTGCCGCCAGCATGCCGGGCAGGTGCGCCGCGCCGCCGGCACCGGCGATGATCACCCGGATGCCGCGCGTGGCCGCCGTCTCGGCGTATTGGAACAACAGGTCGGGGGTGCGGTGAGCCGACACCACCTGCACGTCGCAACGGATGCCCATTTCTTCCAGGCGGGCGACCGCATGCTGCATGGTGTCCCAGTCGTTGCGGGACCCCATGACGACTCCGACGGTGGGCGCAGTGCTTGTGCTCATGGCAGGTCCATGGTCCACCGAACGGGGCGAAGCGCGTATTCTAGACGCATCCCACGGCTGACTCTACGACCCCAATGGACCGCAAGCTGCTCGACATCCTTTGCTGCCCCGTCACCAAGCAGCCATTGGCACTGCTGGACAAGGCCGAACTGGCCGCGTTGAACGAAGCGATCGCCGCCGGCGGCCTGCAGCGGGCCGATGGCAGCGCGCAATCGGAACCGGTCAGCGAAGGCCTGGTCACTCGCGACCACCAGACCCTTTACAGAATCGACGACGGCATACCGGTGCTGCTGGCGGACGAGGCCATCGCAACGGCCACGATCCCCGGCTTTCCACGCTGATCGTGGCGGGCCCCCTGTCAGCGTCGCAAATGCAGCCCCTGCAGGCGCAGGTCGAGTCCGATGTCGATCGCGCACTGGCCGAGGACCTCGGCGATGGCGACGTCACTGCGTCGCTGCTGCCCGAAGTGGTCCAGCGCGGCTATGTCATCGCCAAGGAATCGGCAGTCATCGCCGGCCGCCCCTGGTTCGACCTTTGCTTCAGCCGGCTGGACCCGGCGTGGCGCGTGCAATGGGCCGCCGCAGAGGGCGAGCGCGTCCACGCCCAGACGGTCGTCTGCCGTTTCGAGGGCAACTCCCGTGGGCTGGTCAGCGCCGAGCGTTGCGCCCTGAATTTCCTGCAGACGCTTTCCGCCACCGCGACGCGCACCGCTGAATTCGTCGCCGCAGTCGCCGGCACCGGCGCGCGAATCCTCGACACGCGCAAGACCCTGCCTGGCCTTCGCGCGGCGCAAAAATACGCCGTGCGCATCGGCGGTGGCAACAACCATCGCCTCGGCCTGTACGACGCGGTGATGCTGAAGGAAAACCATATCCTTGCCGCCGGCTCGCTCGCCGCCGCAGCGGCGATGGCCCGCGACAAGCACCCGCAGTTGCCGTTGATCATCGAAGTGGAATCGCTCGATGAATTGCGCCAGGCGCTCGGCACCGATTGCACGCGAATACTCATTGATGATTTCTCGCTCGCGGACATGCGCGAAGCGGTGCGCATCGCTGCGGGAAAAGTCCCGCTGGAAGTGTCAGGCGGCGTGGACCTGCAACGAGTACGCGAGATCGCCCTGACCGGCGTGGATTGCATCTCGGTCGGCGCGCTTACCAAGCATGTTCACGCCGTCGATTTCTCGATGCGGCTGGGCGACCACGCCTGAGGCTAGCGCCTCAACACCAGCAGTATGATCACCGAAAGCGCGGACAGGGTCAGCAGGGCCAGCGCCCATATCTGCAACTTCTGCCCGAGCGTCAGGCCGGCCACCTTCGCAGGCGCTGAGGGCGCGGCGGCAGGCATTTCCATGCCCGGCGACACCAGCATGAAACGCACGGCATCGAGCCGAAGTTCATCACCCGGCTTGAGGAATCCCTGGCTGACACGCTTGTTGTTGATATAGGTGCCGTTGGCCGAATCGAGGTCTTCGACCGACAGGCCCTCCTGCGTCGGCTTGACCAACGCGTGCCGCCGCGACATTTCGTCGGCGGGCACGGAAATATCGCACTCGGCGGCGCGGCCGATGACCACCGGGCCGGTGATCGGGAATACCTTGCCGAAGACCGCACCGGAAACGCCACGCAACAGGAACTTGGGCAGCGCCAGCCGGACGCGCGTGGCGTTGTCGTTGTTTTCGTCGGGATCGGCGGCGGAAAGCGCGCGCGCCTCCTCCACCACCACGTACCGGGCCGTCACTGGACCGATCGACAGCAGGTCGCCCGAGCGCAGGCCCATGATGTCGGTGACCGGCTTGCCATTCACCGCCACGGGCCCCGCCCCGGCGGGCACCTGGAGGTTGGCGCCGCTGCTGGTCAGGTGGATCACGCAGTGCACTGGCAGTATCCCTTCCAGGCGAAGCACGGCAGCGCTCTGCGCATCCGAACCGATGCGATTCACGCCCGGGTTCAGCAGCACCTGACCATGCTCGCCATTGGGAAACACCAGTTTCATCTTTCGCCCTCCCGCGAAATTGCCGGACCGCCGTGGCGGATGGCAAGGGCTATCTTAACGGCCCGACGGACGAAAATCCGCGCGGCTGCCGACTTGAGCCAGCCTCGATGCAGCCCCACACTAGAAGGATGAGTATTTCCCTGTTCGTCCTCCTTGCCTTGGCAGCTGCCATCGCGTTCTGGTTTTCGGGACGTGCCGCGGCCGAAAATGCCGCCGTGCATGGCCGTCGCGCTTGCAAGCATGCAGGCGTGCAATGGCTCGACCAGAGTGTCCACCAGGTTCGCGTGAGGCTGGGCCGCGATGCGCAGGGCCGGGTCCGCTGGCAGCGCCAGTACCGGTTTGAATATTCCGATGGCGGAGAGGACCGGCACGCCGGCCTCATCACCATGCTGGGCAGCGAGCTCGAAAGCCTGGTCGGCCCGATGCCACGCACCGTCGAGACGATCAACTGAAACCCGGCTCGCTGAAGCCAGGCTCACTTGACCACGCGCAGGTGGCCGCCCCGCTTCGGGCCGTCGTCTGGCGGCTCGGGGCTTGAATCGGGTTCATCGGCAGGCAGGGTCCCGCCGTCTTCGGGCAACATCATTCCCTGCCCCGTCTCCTGCGCGTAGATCGCGAGGATCGCGGACATGGGCACCACCACCGATTGGCTGACGCCGCCGAAGCGCGCCTTGAAGCGCACGTCGCGATTGCCCAGGTCCAGGTTGGCGACGGCGCGCGCGGCAATGTTGAGCACGACGCGACCTTCCTTCACCGTGGATGCCGGCACCTGTACGCCTTCGCGCGTGGCGTCGACCAGCAGGTGCGGGGTCATGGAGTTGTCGCCGATCCACTGGTACAGCGCCCGCAGCAGGTACGGGCGATTGGATGTCATCGGTGTTGCGTCACTCACGCAGGCAACTCGCGAAGCAGTTTTTCTTCCGGCGTCAGGCTGCGCAGGAAGCCGGGGTTCCGGAAAATTCGCAGGCCATAGTCTTCAATCACCTTCGCCTCCTTGGGCAACACGATGCCCAGCGTCGGCAGGCGGAACACGATCGGCGCGACTGCACAGTCCGCCAGGCTCATCTCGGAATTCAGGAAGAAGCGCGCGGCCTTGAATACCGGCAGCGAACCGATCAGCAATTCCTGCAGCCGCTTCCGGCCGGCCTCGGCCGCGGCGCGACTGCCGGACTGGATGGCCTGCACTTGCGGCACCCACTCCCGTTCGACGGTCAGCATCGCCAGGCGCAAGCGTGCGCGAGAGAGCGGATCAACAGGCATCAATGGCGGATGTGGATAGCGCTCGTCCAGGTATTCACTCACCACCGATGCCGCGTAAAGCACGAGGTCGCGATCGACCAGCGTCGGCACCGAATGATAGGGATTGAGGTCGAGCAGGTCTTCGGGCGGATTGGCCGTGTCAACGGGGACCAATTCGTAACTCACGCCCTTCGCTGCCAACACCAGGCGCACCCGGTGGCAGACGACACAATCAGGCGAGGAGAACAGCGTCAATGCGTTGCGGATACGCGGACTAGCGGCCATCAAGGGCACCTCGAGGGGACACCGCGGCCCCCTGCCGTGGATTGTCCAAGCCCTACCCTGCCGAAACGGCAGGGATTCCGCAAGGCCTCCGGCGCGTGCGCCGGAAAGCGTGACTCAGTGCACGTCGCGCCAGTACTCAACTTTCAGCAAGTAGGCCAAGAACGTAAGGAAGGCCAGGAACAGGACGACCCACACGCCCATCGACTCGCGCTTCACGGCGGAAGGCTCGCCAACATACGCAAGGAAAGTACTCAGGTCGCGGGCGACGCGATCGTACTGCTCCGCGTCCATGCTGCCCTTCTGCGCATCGGGAATGACGAAGCCCTTGATGCACTGGCCGCCGACTTCACCCGCATGGCAGGCCTCTTCCTCGCCATTCGCGCCCTTGCGCTTCGGCTCGAGCACCGGGTGCTGCATGCCCTGCATTTCCCAGAGCACGTGCGGCATCGATGCGCCCGGGAACACGGTGTTGTTCCAGCCCATCGGACGCGACTCGTCCACGTAGAAGGACTTCAGGTAGTTGTAGATCCAGTCGGCACCCTCGGCCTTGGTGCGCGCAACCACGCTCAGGTCCGGCGGAGCCTTGCCCAGCCAGGCGGTCGCGTTGGCCGCGTCCATGCCCGTGTCGATGGTTTCGCCAATCTTGGCGTCGGTGAAGATCAGGTTCTGCTCGACCTGTTCCTTGGTCAGGCCCAGGTCCTCGCCCATGCGCGAGTAGCGCTGGTAGCTCAGCGAATGGCAGCTCGAGCAGTAGTTCATGTACAGGCTGGCGCCGCGTTGCAGCGCTGCCTTGTCGGTCAGGTCGATCTGCGCCGATTCCATGGCGCCGCCTTCGGACGACGCCAGGGAAATCCCCGGCAGCAGGAGCAGCGCCAGCGCGAGGGATTTCATGAGGTGGGAACGAAGCTTAGTCATGCATGGTCACTCGCTCAGGCACCGGCTTGAACGTGCCGAGGCGCGTCCAGATCGGCATGGTGATGAAGAAAGCGAAGTAGAAGAAGGTCAGGCCGCGAGCAACCCAGGTCTGCGTCGTGCTGCCGGCCTGCATGCCCAGCCAGCCGAGCACCACGAAGGCGATGACGAACAGCGCAACCATCACCTTGGAGATCATGCTGCGGTAGCGGATGGACTTGACCGGACTGCGATCGAGCCAGGGCAGCAGGAACAGGATCATCACCGCGCCGCCCATCGTCATCACGCCGAACAGCTTGTCCGGAACCGCGCGGAGCATCGCGTAGTACGGCGTGAAGTACCAGACCGGCTTGATGTGCAGCGGCGTGACCATCGGGTTGGCCTGCACGAAGTTGTCGTGTTCCAGGAACAATCCGCCGAAGGTCGGCACGAAGAACAGGATGAACGCAGCGATGGTCAGGAAGAAACCGGCGCCGAACAAATCCTTCACCGTGTAGTACGGGTGGAAGGGGATGCCGTCCTTCGGAATCTTGGTAGCCGGGTCCTTGAGCTTCTTGATGTCCACGCCGTCGGGGTTGTTGGAACCGACTTCGTGCAGTGCGCCCAGGTGCAGCACGACCAGCAGCAGGATCACCAGCGGCAGCGCGATCACGTGCAGCGCGAAGAAGCGGTTCAGCGTCGCGTCGGACACCAGGTAGTCGCCGCGGATCCATTCGGTGAGCTCGGTGCCCACGAATGGAATGGCGCCGAACAGGTTGATGATCACCTGCGCACCCCAGTAGCTCATCTGGCCCCACGGCAGCACGTAGCCCATGAAGGCCTCGGCCATCAGGGTCAGGAAGATCAGCATGCCGAGGATCCAGACCAGTTCGCGCGGCTTCTGGTGCGATCCGTAGATCAGTGCACGGAACATGTGCAGGTAGATCACCACGAAGAACAGCGATGCGCCGGTCGAGTGCATGTAGCGGATCAGCCAGCCGCCGGACACGTCACGCATGATGTATTCGACCGAGGCGAAGGCCTCCAGCGCGCTCGGCTTGTAGTGCATCGTCAGGAAGATGCCGGTGACGATCTGGTTGACCAGCACCAGCATCGACAATGCGCCGAAGTAGTACCAGAGGTTGAAATTCTTCGGTGCGTAGTACTCGGACATGTGCTTGCGGTAAACCGGCATAAGGCCGGGCGCGCGCTCATTGATCCAGGCCATGCCGCCGTTGACGGCGCGTTCGATGAGGTTCATCAGGCGGCTCCCTTCGGCGCAACGCCAATGACCAGGTGGGTGTCGTTGACGAAGTGGTACGGCGGCACTTCAAGGTTGGATGGCGCCGGTACGCCCTGGTACACGCGGCCAGCCAGGTCGAAGCGCGACTGGTGGCACGGGCAATAGAAACCACCTTGCCATTTCGAGTCGAAGGGCTGCGGCAACATTTCCGGAACGTAGCCAGGTACACAACCCAGATGCGTGCAGATGCCGACGATGACGGCGATGTCGGGCTTGATCGCGCGCGCTTCGTTCTTGGCGAAGGCCGGGGTCTGGTCGGGGTTGTCCGACTTCGGGTCGCGCAGGTTGCCGTCCAGTGTGGCGAGCGCCTTCAGTTGTTCCGGCGTGCGCTTGAAGATCCAGACGGGCTTGCCGCGCCACTGCACGATCATGCGCATGCCCGGCTCGTTTTCGAGCTTGGCGATATCCACATCCACCGGGGCGCCGGCGACTTCCGCGCGGGCACTGGGCTTCCAGGACGTGATGAAGGGAACTGCCGCGAATCCGACGCCAACCGCGCCGACGACGGCCGTGGTGGCCGTCAGGAAGCGGCGGCGGCCCGAGTGAACTTCATCGTTAGCCATCCGGCTCTCCGAGACTTGCTGTGTTGATTAGGGCTGGAGGACGACCCCGTCCGTCCAAAGACCGCCAATTGTAGCGGATGGGCTTGGTCTCGAACAACGGCGCAGGTGCGTTTGCCGGCAATCGGCCCGGGGCGTCGGCCCGAAGGACAGCCTCGGATCAGTTATTGGCCAGGGCGCTGCGGTAGCGATCGGCGAGCTGGCCCACGCGCTGCACATAGCGCTGGGTTTCCGAATACGGGGGCACGCCGCCGTTGCGGTCGACCGCGCCCTCGCCGGCGTTGTACGCCGCGGCGACCAGGGTCAGGTTGGAGCTGTAGCGCTTCATCAGCCAGGCCAGGTATTTAACGCCGCCGCTGATGTTCTGTGCTGGATCGAACGGATCCGACACGCCAAAACGCGAGGCCGTGGCCGGAATCAATTGCATCAGGCCCTGGGCGCCGGCATGTGAAATGGCGTTCGGCCGGTACGCGGATTCGGCATGGATGATGGCCCGGACGATGTATTCGTCCACGCCGAACCGGCTTGCCGCGTCACGAATCTCGCTGCTGTAGGCCGAGGTGTTTAGCCGGACCGAGCCAAAGTTCACGTTGGCCATCAGGCCGCAGGCGTAGCAGGTTTCCACATAGCTGAAGAGCAACTTGGACTGTGCCGCGCCGCGCGGGCGCACATTCGTATAGTGGGTGACGCCGTCGCGCTCGAAGCGATAGACCGCGCCGCGAAGGACCCGGGTTCCCCCGCCCGCCTTCGGCGCCTTGGCAGGCGCGGCCGCATCCGAAGTACTGAACACCACTTGCTTGGTGGCGCCGGCAGAAGCGGCTGTCGTGGACGCGCCGGTATCGACGGCAGGTGTCGCGACCGGTACGGGTTTGGCCGGCGGGGCCTTGCTGGCCGACGACCTGGAAACGCGGCCGGCGCCAGCGCCGGTGGACATGGCCTTGCACACCGCATTGCTGACGCGCTTGCTGCTGTAGTTGGGGATTCCGTCAGCACCCACGCAGCGATAAAGCGTACCCGCCGCCGCGGGTGCGGCGAACATCAGTCCCGTCAGCATCAGTACAGCTAGCTTCCCCATGGCCGGAGTCTCCCCCCTTCCTTCATAAATTCCAAGTACTTAGGTCACGAAATTGTGGCCCCGGCCGGGCCCGGACCCTACAATGGCGACTTATCCCGACCGGAATAAGCGCCATGACCGGGAAACCCGTCGTTTCCAACCCGCCCGAGGCGGGGACCGCAACCGTTGCCCGCGCAACGGCCGGCAAGCTGTATATCAAGACCCAGGGTTGCCAGATGAACGTGTACGACTCGGCCCGCATGGCCGACGTGCTGGCGGCCGAGCACGGCCTGGAACTGACCCAGGACGAGACCGAAGCCGACGTCATCCTGATCAACACCTGTTCGATCCGCGAGAAGGCCCAGGAAAAAGTCTTCTCGCAACTGGGCCGCTGGAAGTCGCTGAAGGCCGGCCGCGAGTCGGTGATCATCGGCGTCGGCGGCTGCGTCGCCTCGCAGGAAGGCGAGTCGCTGTTGAAGCGCGCCCCCTACGTGGACCTGGTGTTCGGCCCGCAGACCCTGCATCGCCTGCCCGACATGATCGAGGCACGGCGCAGTTCCGGAAAGGCGCAGGTGGACGTGAGTTTCCCGGAGATCGAAAAGTTCGATCGCCTGCCGGAACCGCGCGCGGAAGGACCAACCGCCTTCGTGTCGATCATGGAAGGCTGTTCGAAGTATTGCTCGTTCTGCGTGGTGCCCTATACGCGTGGCGAGGAAGTGTCGCGACCGTTTGACGACGTGCTTGTAGAGGTTGCGCAACTGGCGGCGCAGGGCGTGCGCGAAGTGAACCTGCTGGGCCAGAACGTCAACGCCTATCGTGGCGCGATGTTCGAGTCGGACGAATTCGCCGACCTCGCCCTGCTGATCCGCGCCATCGCGCGCATCCAGGGCATCGGCCGCATCCGCTACACCACCTCGCACCCGCTGGAATTCAGCGACTCGCTGATCGAGGCGCATCGCGACGTGCCGGAATTGGCCAGCTACCTGCACCTGCCCGTGCAGTCGGGCTCCGATCGCATCCTGCAGGCCATGAAGCGCAACCACACCGCGATCGAGTACAAGGCCAAGCTGCGCCGCTTGCGCGAGGCCAAACCCGGCATCTGCATCAGTTCCGATTTCATCGTCGGCTTCCCGGGCGAAACCGACCAGGACTTCGAGGCAACGATGAAGCTCATCGCCGACGTCGGCTTCGACCAGAGTTTTTCCTTCATCTACTCGCGCCGCCCAGGCACGCCTGCCGCCAGCCTGCCCGACGACACGACGGACACAACGAAGTCGGAGCGACTCAAGCGCTTGCAGGCGGTGCTGAACCAGAATGCGCGCGACATCGCGCAGGCCATGGTTGGCACCGTGCAACGCGTGCTGGTGGAGAAGACCAGCACGCGCGATCCAGGCGAATTCACCGGCCGCACGGAAAACATGCGCTACGTCAATTTTGCCGGCCATCCGCGGATGATCGGACAATTCGTGGACGTGCTGATTACCGAGGTGATGGCCAACTCGCTGCGCGGACGCGTGCAGGTTGCCGACGAAGTCGCGGCTTGAATCCAGCGCAATGATGAGCATGCCGACTCGATGAGCACGCCGACGATCCATCGCGACTTCACCCTGCAACCCGACGATGCGGAACGCCTGGCCAACCTGGCCGGGCCGTTCGACGAACACCTGCGGCAGATCGAGTCGCGCCTGGGCGTGGAAATCGCCAACCGCGCCAATGTATTCCGCGTCACCGGCGCGGACGAAGCGGCGCGTTCCACCGAAAGCCTATTGCGCAGCTTGTACGAAGACGCCGGCTCCGAACCGCTCGACCCGCAGAAGATCCACTTGCGCATGAACGCCGCCAACGTGGCGCGCCTGCGCGACGCGAAGCGCGACGACTACGAGCCCCAGGAAATCAGCATCAAGGTCAAGCGCGGCTACGTGAAGGGCCGCGGCGACAATCAGGTGAAGTACCTGCACGCCATCGCCACGCACGACATCAACTTCGGCATCGGCCCCGCCGGCACGGGCAAGACCTTCCTGGCGGTCGCCAGCGCGGTCGAGGCCTTGAACGAATCGCGCGTGCAGCGCCTGCTGCTGGTGCGGCCCGCGGTGGAGGCTGGCGAAAAACTCGGCTTCCTGCCGGGCGATCTGTCGCAAAAGGTCGATCCCTACCTGCGCCCGCTCTACGACGCCCTGTTCGAAATGCTCGGCGTCGAGAAAGTGGCCAAGCTGATCGAACGCCAGGTCATCGAGATCGCCCCGTTGGCCTATATGCGCGGCCGCACGCTGAACGATGCCTACGTCATCCTGGACGAGGCGCAGAACACCACCATCGAGCAGATGAAAATGTTCCTGACCCGCATCGGTTATGGCTCGACCGCCGTCATCACCGGCGACCTGTCCCAGGTGGACCTGCCCAAGCACCAGAAGTCGGGCCTGAACGATGCCCTGGATGTCTTGCGTGGGGTGGCCGGCATCAGCTTCACCTTCTTCACCGCCCGGGACGTGGTCCGCCACCCGCTGGTGGCCCGGATCGTCGAGGCCTACGACGCACGCGATGGTCGCCTGGACCACGAAAGCTGACGTAGAATCGACCCATGACCCGTGGCCCGATCCAGTTGGACGTGAGCGTCAGTTACGGATTGCCGCGCACCGGCATTCCCTCCGCCAGCAGCTTCAAGCGCTGGGCGGCGGCGGCCTGCGAGGGCCGCATCATGAAGGCCGACCTGGCCATCCGCGTGGTGGACAGCAAGGAAGGCCTGTCCCTCAACCGCCACTATCGCGGCAAGGACAAGCCGACCAACGTGCTCAGCTTCCCCGCCGAACTGCCTGAAGGCGTGGACATGCCCATGCCCCTGCTGGGCGACCTGGTCATCTGTGCACCGGTAGTCGAACGCGAAGCACAGGAACAAGGCAAGCCACTGAACGCCCACTACGCGCACCTGACCGTGCACGGCGTGCTGCACTTGCTGGGGCTCGACCACGAGGATGTGCGCGAGGCCGAGGCGATGGAACTGCTCGAGCGCGAGATCCTGGCCGGACTGGGCTACGAGGACCCGTACGGCGACGAAGACGAATAGTTGCTGCAGACCCCGCTCCAGCCCCCTCGCCACAACCTGATAAACTGAAATCCCGCCGGACTCCGGCGTCGCAAGCCAGCTCATGTCCGAAGAACCAGACAGTCACCCGCCGGAACGCCGCTCATGGCTCGAACGCCTGAGCCTGGCGTTTTCCGGCGAACCGCAAACGCGTGAGGACCTCATCGAGATCCTGCGCGACGCCCAGGACAACGGACTGATCGGTGGCGACACGTTGAAGATGCTCGAAGGCGCCCTGGCGGTGTCCGAGCTGCAAGTCGGCGACATCATGCTGCCGCGATCGCAAATGGTTTCCCTCCCCGCCGACGCTGAATTCATGGACCTGATGAAGCTGGTCGTGGAATCGGGCCACTCGCGCTTCCCGGTGCACGGCGACGACAAGGACGACATCCTCGGCATCCTGCTCGCGAAAGACCTCTTGCGCGGCATCGTCGCCGATGGCGGTCCCGGCCAGGTGCGCGAATTGTTGCGCCCCGCCGTGCTGATCCCCGAATCCAAGCGCCTGAACGTCTTGCTGAAGGAATTCCGCCTGTCGCGCAACCACATGGCCATCGTGGTGGATGAACATGGCGGCGTTGCCGGCCTGGTCACCATCGAGGACGTGCTGGAACAGATCGTCGGCCAGATCGACGATGAACACGACGAAGCCGAAGAAAGCACGCTGATCTCCGCCCAACCCGACGGCCAGTTCGCCGTGGATGCGTTGACGCCGATCAGCGACTTCAATGAACAATTCGGCGCCGACTTCCCCGATGACGAATACGACACCGTCGGCGGCCTTGTCACCTCGGCCATCGGCCACCTGCCCGAGGCCGGTGAGGAACTCGCCCTCGGACGCTTCCACTTCCGCGTCGGTCGCGCCGACCGGCGCCGGGTGCAGAGCTTCGTGGTCAGCGTCAATGCCGCCGAATAGGCGATCCGGCTCAAGCTGGCTTCAGGTCCTGTCGCTGCTGCTGGCCCTCGCTTGGGCCGGCATCGCCGCGGCCGCTCCCGCGCAGGTGCCCGCGGGTCCCACTGATGCCGCCACTGCGGCTGCCGCCGCCACCGTCGGCAGCACGCCCTTCGGCGTCGATCCGCCGCGCATCGGCGTGGTCACGATGGAACCGGGCAATGAATTCTGGGAACGCTTCGGGCACGACGCGATCGTGGTGGAGGACGGCGACGCCGTCTCCTACAACTTCGGCTTCTTCGACATGTCCGAGCCGGGCTTCGTGCGCAACTTCATCCGCGGCCACATGCGCTATTACCTGGTCGCATTGCCGCTGGCCCGGGACCTCGCAAGCTATCGGGAGGAAGGCCGCGGCGTCACCGTGCAATGGCTGGACCTCGATCCGTCCCAGGCACGCGAACTCGCGCAGGCGCTGGCGTTCAACGCCCGTCCCGAAAACGCCCGCTATCGCTACGACTATTACGCCGACAACTGCTCCACCCGCGTGCGCGATGCGCTCGACCGCGCCTTGGGTGGCGAAATCCGCAATCAGCTGACCGGCCGCTCGCAAGGCAACACCTATCGCAGCGAATCGGTGCGCCTGGCCTGGCCTGCGAAATGGATGGCGTTCGGATTCCACCTGGGCATGTCCGGCTACGGCGACCGACCGCTGTCGCGCTGGGAAGAAGCCTTCATCCCGATGCGTTTGCGCGATTCATTGCGCGAAGTCCGTCGCAGCGACGGACGGCCGCTGGTGTCGTCGGAACAAGTCCTGTTGCCGCACAAGCTGAAGCTGCCTCCTGACGAGATGCCTCGCTGGAAGACGATCGCGCTGTTCGCCGGCCTGGCTGCCGCCTTGGCGACTGCCTGGCTTGGCCGGCGCCGGCCGCGACTGGTTGCCGCGTTGGCCATGCCGTATTGGCTGGTCAGCGGCGTCGCCGGCGCAGTGATGTTGTACCTGTGGGCCGCCACCGCGCATGTCGCGGGCCATGGCAACGAAAACATCCTCGTGCTCAGCCCGCTGTGCCTGTTGCTGCTGGCCGGTGCTTGGCAGGTCGTGCGCGGACGCGCGGCGCCGCGCTGGTTCCGGATCCTGCTGTGGGTGGTCGCGGCCAGTGCAGCCATTGCCGGCTTCCTGAAGTTCCTGCCCTTCCGGCCGCAGGAAAACGTCGAGTGGGTGCTGTTGTTCCTGCCGATGCACCTGGCTCTGGCGCGGACATTCGACCCCAAGCGCTGAATCACGGATGATGCGCGGCATGGATAGCCCAGCCAGCACGACACCCGATCCAGACGAAATGCCCAGCTCGATGGTCCGCAACCTGGCGTCCTATTCCGTGGACGGAACCAGGCTGGCGGACATCTCGCTGGAAGAGATCAGCGATGCGCTGGCATCGAAGGAAACCGGCTTCGTCTGGGTCGGCCTGTACCGGCCCGACGAACCCCTGCTGCTGAAGATGCAGGAAGAATTCGGCCTGCATCCGCTGGCGGTGGAAGATGCGCTGAAGGCGCACCAGCGCCCGAAGGTCGAACTCTACGGCGACTCGCTGTTCCTGGTGCTGCAGACCGCGCAGGTGGTGAAGGGGCACATCGAATTCGGCGAGACGCATGTCTTCATCGGCCCGCGCTACCTGCTGACCGTTCGCCACGGCGCGTCATTGCCCTTCACCCCTGCACGCGAACGCTGCGAGCGCAACACCACGCTGATGCAACTCGGGCCGAGCTACGGACTGTATGCGGTGCTCGACGCGGTGGTGGACAACTACTTCCCGATCGTCGAGGAGTTCAAGGACGAATTGAACGAGCTCGAGAAGGACATCTTCGCCGAGGACTATCGCCGCGAGACCATCCATCGCCTGTACGAACTCAAGCGCGACCTTACCCAGATGCGGCTTGCCGTGTCGCCCATGCTGGACATGCTCAACCAGCTGGTGCAGTTGTATCCAACACTGATCCGGGACGAAGTTCGCGTGTACCTGCGCGACGTGCACGACCATGTGGTGCGCGTGAACGAGGCCACCGACACCATGCGTGAGATGCTGACGGCAGCGATGTCGGTCAACGTGTCACTGGTGACCGTGGCCCAGGGCGAAATCGTCAAGCGGCTGGCCGGCTGGGCGGCATTGCTCGCCGCGCCGACTTTGCTCACCAGTTGGTACGGCATGAACTTCGAACACATGCCCGAGCTTGGCGGCCGTTACAGCTATTGGGTCGTGATCGCCATGACCTTGGCGATCTGCCTCGGCCTTTACCGCTTGTTGCGCAAGGCTCGCTGGCTCTAGCGGGTGATGCCGTGCTTTCCGGCGTAGGCGAACAATTCGAGGCGACTTGATACCTCGAGCTTCTCGTAGATCGATGCGATGTGGTTGCGCAGCGTGTGTTCGCTGATATGCAAGCGCTCGGCGATGACCTTGCTTCCGGCCGCCGCATCACCGCCAATCTCGGCCACGATCTGTCTTTCACGAGGAGTCAGGCTGGCGATCTTTCGCTGCTCGGGGTTCTGCGCTTCGGCCGCCTTGTTGCGCGACAGCTCGAGGAAGATGCGACCGGTGGCGGAACGGTCCAGCCAGATCTCGCCTTCGTACACCTTCTGGATCGCCTTCAGGATGGTTTCGGCCGACTCGCCTTTTTCCACCACGCCCATGGCGCCCGCCAGCACGGCCGCGTCGTGCACTGAAGAGTCGCGCGATCCGGTCAGTACCAGCACCTTGGCCTGCGACTTGGCGATCAGGTTGGGAATGGCATTGATGCCGCTCTCGCCACCCAGGTCGATGTCGAGCAACACGATGTCGGGCTTGGCTTCGTCCAGCAGGCGCATCGCCTCGGCCGACGTGGTCGCCTTGCCGATCACGACCATGCGCGGGGATTCGCCCTCGATCAGCTTCTCCAGGCCCCACAGCACGCTGCGATGGTCATCGACGAGAAGGATCTTGATCTGGTTTTCGACAGCGGGGCTGGGCATAGGCGGTTGGTACCACTCAAAGCGGGATGGCAATACGTACCATGGTATACCCCAACGGGTCGCGCTCAACCACGCATGACCCGCCCAGTGACCGGGTCCGGGCCGCGATGGACCGGGGGGTGAAGCCCGGTTCCTCGTCCGGCGGGCCGTCGGGGCTCTCGTTGGCGATTTCCAGCATCAGCCGGTTGCCCTCGCTGCGCATGCCCACGTAAGCCTGTTTTGCCTTGCTGTGGCGCAGGATATTGCTCAGTCCCTCGGAAACGATCTGCAGGGCCGCGCCGGCCACCTGCGAGCTGACGGTCAGGTCGGTATCGCATCGGACATCCACCTCGATGCCGTAGAAGCGATGGTAGTGGCTGGCCTGGTCGCGCACCGCCAGCACCAGCGAATCCCCGGCCAGGCTGGTGTCTTCCTGCAGCGTCGTCATGTAGCGGCGCAGGTCGCGGATGGTGTTTTCGGTCATGCCCAGCAGCTCGCCCAGCCTGGGGGAAAGCGGATTGTCTGGCCCGGCTTCGCGCGCGACGGCGTCCAGGCCCAGCTTCAGGCCGATGTAGGGCTGGATGGTGGTGTCGTGGATGTCGAGCGAAATCCGGTAGCGTTCGTGCTCGGCCGCGCGCGACACCAGCTCATCCATCAGCTGCATGCCCTCCACCACGTTCGAGATGGTGGTCATCAGCTGGCCGAAGAAATCGACGTCCACCTGCTCGAACGAGCGCCGGCCCGCGGTCATGTACACGCGTCCCTCGGTGCCGTCGCGCTGCGAATAGGGCACGGTCATGAAGCTGGTCGTGTCGAGAAGGTTGGCCAGGACCTGGCACTGTTCGGCCATTGCGCTGTCCCGCGACAACAAGCCCGAGCCCGAAAACCAGCGGCGCCATGCCGGCATCTTCTCGTCGTAGCGCGCCGCGAACGTCTGCGGGAAACTGAGCAGGATGGCTGCAGTTTCCTGGGTGATCGCGCTCGGCAACATCGCCTGGCCACGCTTGCGCCCGGACGTGTGGTAGGTGAGGTAGATCGGTGGCGAAGTCGGCCGCTTCAGTACCAGCACGCAGGCGCCGGCGGAAAAAAACTCCAGCGCGCGCTCCAGGTTGGTGCCGACCGCGTGGTCGTGGCCGAAGCGCGGATTCCACTGGTTGTTGATTTCCTGCAGCAGTCGCAATCGTTGGCGATGGGTCACTTCATTCCCGCCCCAGTAGGCAATCATGTAACCCAGGGTCAGCAGGTAGAAGGGCCGCACCACCATGCGGTCCAGGTCGAACGCCAGCCCGTCCTGCGGGAAGGCAAGCACCGCGATGCCGAACAACACCACGGAGGCGAAGGTGACGCGCAGCCCTTCGGCGAACCCGCGCGAAAACGATGCCACCAGGATGGCGAACAGGAACACGAAGAAGAACACGCTGCCGGTGCCGTGGGTCAGCGCCGCCAGGAAGGCCGAGAAGACAACGTCCACCCAGTGTTCGTGGCGCGGGGGCAGCGACAGCGAACGGCGGTTGGCCCGGAACACCAGCGCCCCGCTCCAGACGAAGTAGGCAATGACCGAACCATAGGTCAGGCTGACCAGGCGGCCGGGCTCGCTCGGGTCGATGGCGATGATCAGCAGCGCCGACAGCGCCAGGATGCAGCGCATCACGCCGATCATGCGGGAGTCGACCGAACCGATCGGGAAGGACGGGTCCGTGGTGCCGAGGGACAGCGCGTGCTTGTCGTGTGGCGTCATTGAAACCGGGGCACCGAGGATCGGATGGGCCGAAGTCTAACCCAGGCCCGGCTGGTAGAAGTGCACTAGCGCCTCCGGGCCGGCCTCGGACGGTACTACTAGAAGAAAGGTATTTTCCGCTCATGGGCTGGGCCGGGTCTGGGGGTAGATTCAGCCCCACGTAACCTGCCGGCACGCCGTCATGCCCCAGACCCATCGATCCGAAGAGCGCGTGAGCATGAGGGTGCCGGTGACCCTGCCGGGCGGCCTGACGGGCATGACCCGCGACATCAGCGCCTCTGGCATCTATTTCGAGACCGACAACGAGCCCGTGGGCGACTCCCCGCTGGCGTTTTCGGTGGAATTCAAGAATGAGGTCGGGGTCGGCATGACCCTGCGCTGCCGCGGCCAGGTGCTTCGCGTCGAGCACCAGGGCAGCCGCGTCGGCGTCGCCGCGCGCATCCTGGAATCGAAGCTCGAGCCCGGACGCGCCAAGACACAGGAAATGAAAAAGCTGGTAATCAGCGACGGCTTCGCTGACAGCTTCTAGTACCGGGGAGGGAGGCGCCAAGCGGGTTCCAACAGACGCTGGGGAGCGTCGGAACCGGCGAAGCCGCCCATAACGGCAAAGGCCCGGAGTTGAAGCTCCGGGCCTTTCTTTTTGGGCCCGATGCCTTGAACGACCGCCTCCGGCTTGCATCGCTATACTCGAATTCAAATCGGCGGAAGGAAATCCCGTGAATCACACCGTTCCCGCAAACTTTGCCCACGGCGATTTCCTCGGACATCCGAAAGGCGTCTACATCTGCTTCTTCACCGAAATGTGGGAGCGGTTTTCCTTCTACGGAATGAAGACCCTGTTGTTGTTGTATCTCACCAAGTACCACTTGTTCGGCGACACCGGCGGACTCAACCTGCTCGGCGCCTACGGCGGCCTGGTGTACTGCCTGCCCGTGGTGGGCGGCCTGCTCGCCGATCGCTACCTGGGCACGCGCAAGGCGGTGATATTCGGCGGCGTGCTGCTGTGCCTGGGCCACTTCGGCATGGCCTATGAAGGCACCGCGGCGCAACGAGTCGGCGACGTCGTGGTTCGCGACGACGTGGCCCTGTCGGTTTTCTATTCGTCCCTGGCGCTGATCATCATGGGCGTCGGCTTCCTGAAGCCCAACATCTCGGTCATCGTCGGCAAGCTCTACCCCGAGGGCGATCCGCGCCGCGATTCCGGCTTTTCGCTCTTCTACGCAGGCATCAACCTCGGTGCGCTGTTCGCCTCGCTGGTCTGCGGCGTGCTGGGCGAAGTCTATGGCTGGAAATACGGCTTCGGCGCGGCAGGCCTGGGCATGCTGGCCGGACTGGGCATGTTCCTCTGGGGCCAGAAATTCCTGGATGGCCACGCCGAACCTCCCGAGCCCGCGCTGCTGCGCGAACGCGTCTTCGGCATCGATCGGGAAATCGTCATCTACCTCGGCGCCCTGCTCGGCCTCGCGCCCATCGCCGGCCTGATGTGGGCCACCGGCAACAATGCCTTCAGCCTCGACATCGGCTTCGACCTCACGCTCGCGCAGATGTTGATGCTGCTGGTGCTGGGCATCGTGATGGTGTGGTTCGTGGTCTTCCTGGTGCGCAGCTGCAACCGCGTCGAGCGCCAGCAGATGATCACGTTGATGGTGCTCATCCTGATGGCGCTGGTGTTCTTCACGCTGTACGAGCAGTCCTATGGGTCGTGGGTGGTGTTCACCGACCGCATGCTGACCAAGGACTTCTTCCCCTCGCTGATCGTCGAGGGCGGCTTGCCGCTTTGGTATTTCGTGGTGCCCGTGCTGTTGATGCCGGTGGCCTTCATCGTGGCGAATGCCTTGCAGGTGCGGCGCCCGGGATCGCGACTGCCGATGCTGGTGTTCGTATCGAGTGCAGTCGTCGCATTGGCGATGGTCCTGGGCATGGCGGTATTGCAGCGGCAGACAGGTGGATCGCTCACCTTCCTCGGCGCGCTGTTCATCCTGCTGCTGGCGCCACTGTTTGGCGGGCTGTGGGGATGGCTCGAGCCCTTGGGATTGAACCCGGGAAAACCCCTGAAGAGCTCCATCGGCCTGCTGTTCGGCGCACTGGCCTTCGTTCCACTGGCCATCGCCGCGCAACAAAGTGGCGCCAGCGGCACCTTGTCCAGTGTGTGGTGGCTCGTGCTCGCCTACCTGGTCATCGAGATCGGCGAGATGTGCCTGTCGCCGGTCGGTCTGTCAGCGGTGACCCAACTGTCGGTAAATCGCGTCGTCAGCCTGATGATGGGCACCTGGTTCCTGGCCACGGCGTTTTCGGAAATGCTGGCGGCGAAACTCGGCACCCTGGCGTCGATCGAGGATGCCGGCGAACTGGCGCAGCACTCCGCGGGCTGGATAGATGCAGCCGCGAAGTACGAAGGCCTATTCTGGACCCTGACCTGGGCCGGACTGGGCTGCGCGCTGGTCGCGCTGCTGGCGGTGCCACTGCTCAATCGCGGCATGCACGGCGTCAAGTAAAGGCCAGCCTAGCCGGCTTGCGACTCCGCGATTTCGCCAACCACTTCGCGCAGGCCCACGCGCCAATCGGGAAGGCGCAGTCCGAAATCGCGCGCGAAGGCCGAGGCATCGAGCCGCGAATACGCGGGGCGCTTGGCCTTGGTCGGAAATTCCTGGCTGGCAATGCCGATCAGCTTCGGCGCCTTGGCCAACACACCCGCGACCAGGGCATCGCCATAGATGGCCATCGCGAAATCGTGCCAGGTGCATTCGCCGTCCGCGACCACGTGCCAGGTTCCGTTCGCCTCGGGGTTGCGGGCCAGCGCGAGTGCCGTTGCAGCGGCAAGCCAGCGCGCCGGTGTCGGCGAGCCGACCTGATCGTTGACGATGCGGATTTCATCGCGCTCGCGCGCCAGTTTCAGGGCCGTGCGCAGGAAATTCTGTCCGCGCGCGGCATACACCCACGCCGTGCGCAGGATCACGTGTCGGCAGTCGCTGGCGCGAATGGCCTGTTCGCCCGCAAGCTTGGTCTTGCCGTAGACGCTGACCGGACCGGTGGCATCGTCTTCGCGGATCGGCCGGCGAAGGCGGCCGTCGAAAACGTAGTCGGTCGAATAATGCACCAGCATCGCATCTTCACGCTTGCACGCTTGCGCGAGTTCGCCCACCGCGTCGGCATTCACGCGTTGCGCGATGGCAGGCTCATCCTCGGCGCGATCCACTGCCGTATGCGCGACCGCATTCAACACCATGCCGGGCTTGTACTCGCGGACCAGCGCGTCGAGCACGCCCGGCTTCTCGAAATCAACCTGGCCGCAAGCCTGCCGGCCGGCGAGCTTGCCGGAATAAGTGAACGGATGGATCTCGCCAAGCGGGGCGCAGGCGCGATGCAATTCGTAACCCAACTGGCCGTCGGCGCCAAGCAGCAGGATTTTCATGGTTGGTACTCCGGCAGTCTTTCTTCAGCGATATCGTCCAGGTACGGAAGCCGCGCGTCCTTGTCGGACAGCAGGGGTTCGCTGACCGGCCAGTCGATGGCAAGCCGCGCATCGTCCCATCGGATGCCCGCATCGGCCTCGCGCAGGTAGGGCGCCGTGCAAAGATAATGGAATACCGCGCGCTCCGAAATCACCACGAAGCCATGCGCGAATCCTTCCGGAATCCAGAACAACCGGCGATTGTCCGCGCTCAGCAACACCGACGTGGCCTGGCCGAAATTCGGCGAGCCGCGGCGGATGTCCACGGCCACGTCGTAAACCTCGCCTTCCATCACGCTGATCAGTTTTCCCTGCGGCTGCGGCCACTGGTAGTGCAGCCCGCGCAATACGCCGCGCGACGAACTCGACACATTGCTCTGGACGAAATCCAGGTCCAGGCCGTGCCCGGCCCAGCGCGACTTGTTCCAGGACTCGAAGAAACTTCCGCGGCTGTCACCAAAGACCTGCGGCTCGATCACCACGCAGCCTGGCAAGGAAGTCTCGATCAATTTCATTCGATCGGCCCGTGCTCGAGCAGGCTCAGCAGGTATTGCCCGTAACCGTTCTTCGCCAGTGGCGCGGCCAGCGCACGCATCTGGTTGGCGTCGATCCAGCCCTTGAAGAAGGCGACCTCCTCGGGACAACAGACCCGCAGGCCTTGCCGCGCTTCAATCGTCTCGATGAAATTGGAGGCCTGGTTCAACGTCTCGTGGGTGCCCGTGTCCAGCCAGGCATAACCTCGGCCCAGCTTTTCCAGTTGCAGGGACCCGTCTTCCAGGTAACAACGATTGAGATCGGTGATTTCCAGCTCGCCGCGTGGCGAAGGCTTAAGTGCGGCAGCGAAGTCGCTGGCGCGGCCGTCGTAGAAGTACAGGCCGGTGACGGCGTAGTTCGATCGTGGATCGGTCGGCTTTTCTTCAAGCCCCACCACGCGCCCGTCGGCGTCGAATTCGGCAACGCCGTAACGTTCTGGATCGCGCACGTAGTAACCGAACACGGTGGCGCCATGTTCGCGGGCATTGGCACGACGCAACAAGTCGCTCAGGCCCTGCCCGTGGAAGATATTGTCGCCCAGCACCAGGCAGCTCGGTGCGCCGTCAAGGAATTCCCTGCCGATCAGGTAGGCCTGCGCGAGTCCGTCCGGGGACGGCTGCACGGCGTACTCGATGTGCATGCCCCACTGCGAGCCGTCGCCCAGCAGGCGCTTGAACAGCTCCTGCTCATGCGGCGTGTTGATGATCAGCACTTCGCGGATACCGGCCAGCATCAGCACGCTGAGCGGGTAGTAGATCATCGGTTTGTCATACACCGGCAGCAACTGCTTGCTGATGCATTGCGTGATCGGGTAAAGCCGCGTGCCGGAGCCTCCGGCCAGGATGATTCCCTTGCGTTGGCGGCTCATGCGCCCTGCCCCATGCGTTCCATGCGATAGCTTCCGTCCAGCACGCGCCCCACCCATGCCTCGTTGTCGAGGTACCAGTTGACGGTGCGTGACATGCCATCCTCGAAACCGACCTTCGGCGCCCAGTCGAGCTCGCGCTTCAACTTCGATGCATCGATCGCGTAGCGGCGGTCGTGGCCGGGACGGTCGGCGACATAGGTGATCTGGCTTGCGCGCGGCTGGCCGTCGGCGCGCGGGCGGCGAACATCCAGCAGGGCGCAGATGGCGTTGACCACGTCGATGTTCTTGCGCTCGGCATCGCCGCCAACGTTGTAGGTTTCGCCGATGCGTCCCGATTCCAGCACACGCCGGATGGCGGCGCAGTGGTCGGATACGAACAACCAGTCGCGCACGTTCAGGCCATCGCCGTAAATGGGCAGCGGCGCGCCGGAGGTCGCCTTCTGGATGATCAGTGGAATGAGTTTTTCCGGGAACTGGTAGGGACCGTAGTTGTTGGAACAATTCGTGGTCAGCACCGGCAAGCCGAAGGTGTGGTGGAAAGCACGCACCAGGTGGTCGGAGGCGGCCTTGCTTGCCGAATACGGCGAGTTCGGCGCGTAAGGAGTTTCCTCGGTGAACGCCCCCGAATCGCCCAGCGAGCCATATACCTCGTCGGTCGAGACGTGCAGGAAGCGGAAGCGGTCGCGCGCCTCGGGGGCGGAATCTCGCCAGTAGTCGCGCACCGCTTCGAGCAGCGAAAGCGTACCGACGACGTTGGTCTGCACGAAGGCGGCCGGACCGTCGATGGAACGGTCCACATGGCTTTCGGCCGCGAAGTTGACCACTGCCTCGGGCTGGTACTGGGCCAGCAGCTTCGAGACCAGCGCGCGGTCGCCGATGTCGCCGTGCACGAATACGTGGCGGGGGTCGGCGTCGATGGACGCCAGGGTGTCCCGGTTTCCCGCATACGTCAGCAGGTCGAGGTTGATGACCCGGATGTCCCCGGCCTCCATCGCCTCCAGCACGAAATTGCCGCCGATGAAGCCTGCACCGCCCGTGACCAGCCAAGTTTTCATCAATTGCTTCCCGGGGCCGCGCGGACGGCGGCCTACCGCCTATTTTGGCAGGTTGGGTCTAACTTAGTCGAACCGGACCGCACAGCTTGGCGGGACCGGCCGGGAAATGGCCGGGCCGATGGCCGCTATCGCAAATTTTTCTCGTTCCGACCAATGCAGGATTCATGAATGCGAGCGAGGCCTGGTTCACCAATCCTGTTCAGCGCCGGAAACGGCCAGGAGGCGGAACCATGGACAAGATCGAAGGTTGGGACCACGAGGTCCTCGTCCAGGACGTGACCCTCAAGTTCCTGGGCATCAGCCCGCGGATCGAGGCCCTGCGCGGAGCCATCGCCAAGGTCGCGCAGGCCCTGGCACCCGTACTGGTCACGGGGGAAATCGGCACCGGCAAGGAATTGGTCGCCCGGCTCATCCACGAGCGATCCAGTCGTGCGGCCGGGCCGTTCGTCGCCATCAGCGGCGCGGCGGTGGCACCCGCCTTCTTCCAGCCTGCCTCGAATCCGGCAGACCCTGGCAGCCAGGCGACCCCTGCGCTTGACATCAGCGCGGCAAGCGGCGGCACCTTGTTCATCCACGAAGTGGGCGACCTGTCCCCGGATGCGCAGACTGCGCTGCTGCTGTACCTGCAGCGCGGGGACGGCAACGAACGGGAGCCCCCGGTTCGACTGCTGTCCTCGACCCACGCCGACCTGGAGCGCCGCAGCCACGCCGGCGAATTTCGCGAGGATCTGTTCTACCGGATCGCCAGCCTGCGCCTGGACGTGCCCCCGCTGCGCGAGCGCGGCCCGGACATCGGCCTGTTGGCCCGGCATTTCCTGGACAACTTCTCCGGCGCGCGCGCGCTGCAGTTCGACGACCATGCCCAGCGGCAGCTCACCACGCATGCCTGGCCCGGAAACGTCAGGGAGCTCCGGAATCGCGTCCTGCAGGCCTCGGTGATGTGCGACGGAACGCACCTGACGGCCGAGCTGCTGGGCCTGGCCGAGTCAACCCGACTGCATCGCGAACCAGCCGGCAGCAGCGTGTCCCTGCGCGAAACCCGGCACATGGCGGAGCGCGAGGCAATTACCCAGGCGCTACGCGAAAGCCACGGGCAGGTCCCGGCAGCAGCGGCCGCCCTGGGAATCTCGCGCGCACAACTCTATCGGTTGATAGGTCGACTGCACGTCGACCATCACCTGGCCTACGACCCCGATCAGAACGGGATGTCGTCGTCCGGGAAGGACTCGTCAACACGGGCCGCGGGTGCCGGCGAGCCGGATCCGCTGCGCTCGTAACCGCCGGTCGCACGCTGCGGACGCTCACCGCCGCCGCTGCGCTCGCCACGTTCCGCGCCGCCCGGCATGCCGCCAAGCATCTGCATTTCGTTGGCGATGATGTCGGTGCTGTACTTTTCGACGCCTTGTTTGTCGGTGTACTTCTCGGTGCGCAGCGAGCCTTCGATATAGACCATGCCGCCCTTCTTCAGGTATTCGCCGGCGATCTCGGCCAGGCGGCCGAAGAACTTCACGCGATGCCACTCGGTGCGTTCCTGCTTTTCGCCGTTCTTGTCCTTCCAGCTTTCGTTGGTGGCGATCGACACCGATGCAAGCGCAGCGCCCGCCTGCGAATAACGGACCTCAGGGTCCTTTCCGAGCGTCCCGACCAGAATTACCTTGTTGACGCCGCGTGCCATGGTCGTGCTTCCTTATCTGGGGTTGTTGCCAATAGCCTGATTATAGCCAGCCCGGGCCGCAACCCGCTGTTTCCCCCTTCGTCCGTAGGAAAACGGCTGCACCGAGCGCCGCCCGCTTATAATTGCCGCCATGCCCGCCCTCGATGCCGCCACCGGCCAAACCGGAATCTCCGAAGTCCAGGCCCTGGCCGCCGCGGAGATGAGCCAGGTAAACGCCGTGATCCGCCGCCGCCTGGGCTCGGATGTCGCCCTCATCAACCAGATTTCCGAGCACATCGTCGCTGCCGGCGGCAAGCGCCTGCGGCCCATGCTGACCGTCATCGCCGCCCGCGCGCTCGGCTACGCCGGCGACAGCCATTTCCAACTGGCGGCGATCATCGAATTCATCCACACCTCAACCCTGCTGCACGATGACGTGGTGGACGAGTCCGACCTGCGTCGCGGGCGCAAGACCGCCAACGCCTTGTGGGGCAATGCGCCCAGCGTGCTGGTCGGAGACTTCCTGTACTCGCGCAGCTTCCAGTTGATGGTCGAGCTCGACTCCATGCCGGTGATGCACGTGCTGGCCGACGCCACCAACCGGATCGCCGAAGGTGAAGTGCTGCAGTTGCTGCACGTCGGCAACCCCAACACCACCGAAGCCGACTACCTGCGGGTAATCAGCCGCAAGACTGCCGTCCTGTTCGCCGCAG
Source organism: Gammaproteobacteria bacterium RIFCSPHIGHO2_12_FULL_63_22 (assembly GCA_001801685.1). GTDB lineage: Bacteria > Pseudomonadota > Gammaproteobacteria > Xanthomonadales > Xanthomonadaceae > Arenimonas. The sequence goes on from MGYJ01000005.1 coordinate 32,694, forward strand.
CCACCCGCCTCAGCGCCATGCTGGCCGGCGCATCGCCCAAGCTGCAACAGGACCTGGCCGATTTCGGCATGAACCTCGGCATGGCCTTCCAAATTGCCGACGACGTGCTCGACTACACCGCGGATGCGGCGGCGCTGGGAAAGAACCTGGGCGACGACCTGGCCGAAGGCAAAGCGACCTTGCCGGTCATCCATGCCTTGTCGCAAGCCAACCCGGAGGTCCGGGAAAAGCTCGCCCGCATCATCGCCGACTGCGATGTCGACGCCTTGGGGCAGGTACTCGACGCCATCCACCAGCACGGCAGCCTGGCATACAGCCGGCAGATGGCCGAGCACTACGCGCGCGCGGCGGAAGCGAACCTCGCCGCACTGCCCGACAACCGCTGGACGCGCGCCCTGCACGCCCTCGCCCTCTATTCGATCGACCGCCAGAGCTGAAGCGACGCGGCAGGCCGATCAGCGCCGCGCAAAAACTTCGCCGAAGAATGACTTCATCAAGGCGACGCTGCGGCGGTAGCTCGGCGCGTGGTATTCGCAACCCGGCACCGTGCCGTGTTCATCGGGCTCGGCGAAACAATGCACCGCGCCTCCGAAATTCACGAACTGCCAGTCCGCCTTTGCGTCCCGCATCTCCTTCTCGAAGCCGCTGATCGAAGCCGCCGATACGAAACTGTCGTTGGCGCCGTTCATCGACAACACCGGCGACTTCAATACGCCCGCCTTCGCGGGCATCGAAGTACTGAGATTGGCATGGAAGGTGGCGACGCCTGCAAGGTCGGCGCCACTGCGGGCGAGCTCCAGCGCGACCATGCCGCCGAAGCAGAATCCGATCGCACCGATGCGCCCTGCGTCCACCGGCGCCTTGCCCGTGGATTTGCGCAAAGCGGCGAGCGCAGCCTGCACGTGCGAACGGAGCGCGGCGGGATCGGAGGCGGCAGCGCCGGACGCCTTGCCCGCCTCGTCGGCGTTGGCCGGACGCAGGCCGCGGCCATAGACATCGGCCAACAGGATCACGTAGTCCTTGCCGGCGAGGGTCTTGGCTTTGGCCAGGTTGCTGTCGTTGACGCCATACCAGTTGGGAACCATCACCAGGCCCGGCCGCAGCGCCTTGCTCGAATCATCCCAGACCAGGTAACCGTCGAAGGTCTTGCCGCCGTCGGTCCAGCTGATCTTGTCGGCGCGCGGCGCGGCGGCTGCGTTGAACGAAGCGGCGAACAACAGCAATACAATCAGGGCGCGCATGGCACATCTCCTTCCTGGAACCGGAGGGGGATTATCGCCAACCGGCGTCAAGGCCGTGTTATCAGGACACGCCCAGGCCGGGAATCGAACTGATCTGCTTCGGGTCGAAGCCGGCCAGCTTGGCGAAATGCCGGCCGCGTTCGACGTAATCGGCGTAGCGTGGGAAGCTGGGTGCCCCGGGAGACAGCAGGATCACACCCTCGCTCTCCAGGATTTCGCGACCCAGGCGCAGCGCATCTTCCATCTCGGTGGCTTCGGCCAGCGCAAAATGCTTGTTCACCGCGATCTGCTTCAGGCGCTCGTGGATGCGCGGGCCGTTCTGGCCCATCGTGATGACCGCCCGTGGCGGGTCCAGCACCATGCGTTCGGCGAACACACCCCAGTCCACGCCCCGGTCGTAACCACCTACCAGGATCGCGATGCGCCTGCCCTTGTGGCAATCCAGCGCAGCCAGGCTTGCATGCGGCGTGGTGCTGATGGAATCGTTGACGTATTCGATGCCGTCGCGCGCACCGAGCAACTGCAGGCGATGCGGCAGGGGCTTGAAAGTGTGTGCATGCACGGCCAATGACTCGGCGTCCAGGCCCAGTGCCTCGATCGCGGCCAGCGCGGCGCAAAGATTCAGCCGGTTGTGCCGGCCAGGCAGCGGCAGCCCCCGCGTATCCATCACCCGCTGGCGGCCATGGAAGAGTTCCGAATCGCGCAGGTGCCAGCCATCTTCGTCGTTGAACCAGATCACGCGCAAGGACGGCGGCAACTCGGCTTCGGCCAACTTCGGGTCGCCGGCATTCAGGACCGCGACGCGTGGCGACGACTTGGTCAGCAGCGCCATCTTGTCGTCGAAATAACGCTGCTCGGTGCCGTGCCAGTCCAGGTGTTCGGGGTAGAAATTCAGCACCACGGCAACTTCCGGATTGACCGCCTCGCTGGCCTGGTAACTGGACAGTTCAATGGCCCAGTACTGCGGGGCGGGCTCCACATCCAGCAACTCGAGCAGGGGCAGGCCGATGTTGCCGGCCAGTGCGGTGCGGCGGCCGGCCGACCGAAGCAGGTGCGCGATCAGCGCGGTGACGGTGCTCTTGCCCTTGGTGCCGGTGACGCAAACGGTGCGCTCGAAGGGATTTTCCGCAAACCACAATGCGGTGCCGCCGATGAACTGCGTACCATGCAACGCGGCGTCCACGGCCGGCGAGGTATAGGGGCTGATGCCCGGCGACTTGATCACGACCTCGAAGGCGGAAAGCTTTTCGCCATCCACCTCGGTTTCGATGACCAGGTTCGGATCCTCCATCGCCTGCAGGGTTTCAGCCTCGGCTTCCGAACAGAACACCGTGATGCTTTGCCGCGGCAGGCGCCACCGCAATGCCGCCAAGGCGGCGCGGCCTTCACGGCCGTAACCCCAGATCGCTACTGCCTTGCCTTCAAGCTCTGAAATTTTCAAGCAGGGGAATCCAGAGCGGGGTTGGAATACCGTGATCATCCGACGGTTCGAGCAGCGGTTCCAGCATCAAGTCCACAGTTTCGAGTTGCGGCCGGATCTCGCGGACGAATCTCGCGACCAGGGCATCCTCGCGCCAGGACGGATTGGCCGCCAGCGCTGCCATGGCCGCGCGCGACTCCCGGCCCTCGCCCACGCACTCGAAGGGCTTGTGGTCCTGGAACTCAAGCAGGGCATCGAAACCCGGGGCCTGGTCGGGCTCGTCGAGCAGGTTGCGGCCGAAAATCCCCATCAGCCGAGGCTTGGGCATGAAGGGCGCGAGCGCCAGGAACACGAAATGGCATTTCGGGCAGGCACCACACCAGCGCTGCGCGGGCCGTTCGCCGAGCAGGTGGAAGTTGCGATTGCAGCTCGAGAAATGGGCATCGTAGTGGTCTATACGAGCAAACTGGCGGGCGACGGCCAACTCTGAAAACGGGCGGATAAGTGAGAAATAGTTCACATCGCTTGCCACGTGCGAACGCAGGTGCGCGGCAAAGTCGCGCTCGAACGCCCAGCCCTTCGACCACTGGTGGTTCACTTCGCCGGTGCCCGGGATCAGGCTGCCATAGCTGGCCGATCTCTCGTTGGAAAACACGACCTGGTCGGCATCGTGCAGCAACGCAGCCAGCACCAGGATCGCCGAATTGATGGCGGTCACCGGGATGTGTCCGTTGAGCGCGCCAAGCTTGTTCATTTCAAACAGCTCGGGCGCCAGGCTGCGGCCGATGTTCAACATCGGCAGGCCGGTGCGCTCGGCGCAGGCCTTGATCAGCGGCGACGAGCCGACCCACACGACCGTCTGCGCCACGCCCGCCTTGCGCAGCGCTTCGATGGATACCAGCGAATCCTTGCCGCCGCCAATCGCCACCAGCGCATGCTTGCGCAAGCCGATGGCAGGCGCGGGTGCAGGCCTGTCGGCAGCGACGGGAAAACGGATCTTGCCGCGCAGGACCATGCCGTTGCGGTAGGCAAATTCGCCCAGCCCGTTCTCGTAGAGTTCGGTCATCAGCGCCGCGGTGTCGGCATCGATCGAATAACCATCGATCTCGATGCGCGACGGCGCAGCCGCCTTGAAATAGCTGACGCCGGCGATCAGGTGCAGCAAGCGAAGCGCCTGCTCGACTGCGTCGCGTCGCGCCACATCGAGTTGGTAGGGCGCAGCCGGGAAACGGATGGTTTCGGTGAGCTCGGGACCCTGGTCGAAGGCATAGACCAGGCTTGCCACGCCGCTGGCCTCGTCGAAGTGGCAGCGGAGGAAGCGAAAGGCCTGGATGGCCTGGCGGTCGAACTGGAAATCAGCCATCGATAATGTCCTCCTGCGGCAACTCGCGCAGGTTGTAGCGGTTGGCCATCACGAAACCGTAAGCGCCGGTATTGGCGACCAGCAGCACGTCGTCGGCGGTCGTGGCCTCGGGCAAGTGTCGGCGCCGGCCAAGCACGTCGCCTGTTTCACAGATGGGGCCGACGACTTCCGCCGGCAAGCCCGCTGCATCGTCCAGCCGGGAAAGATTCACGATCTCGTGCCACGCGTTGTACAGCGCCGGCCGCAACAAGGCATTCATGCCTGCATCCGCGCCAATTCGGCGCACGCCCAGCTTCGACGACACCTGCGTCACTCGGGCGAGCAGCACGCCCGCCTCCGCCACCAGGTAGCGGCCGGGTTCGATCCACAGCGCGTATTGCGGCCACATTGATTTGATCTCTGCCATCGCCAGGGCAAATGCCGGCACGTCGAAGGCCTCGCCTTCCGGCTCGTAAGGCACGCCGATACCGCCGCCGACATCGATGGCCGACACCGTGCCGATGGTCTCGGCCAGGTTGACCAATTGCGCATAGACCTGCGGCCAATGCTTCACGTCCACGATGCCGCTGCCGACATGGGCATGCAGCACGGTGATGCCCGCCTGTACCTCGCGGGCAACCGCCATGAATTCCGGCAGGCCCTCGGCAGGCAAGCCAAACTTTGCCTGGCGACCGCCAGTTCGCACTTTTTCGTGGTGGCCGAGGCCGTAGCCGGGATCGATGCGCAGCACGATCTGCCGACCGCGGAAAAGTTCGGGCCAGGCGCGCAAGGGGAAGACACTGTCCACCGTTACCCAGGTGTCGCGCGCCAACGCCGCCTCGTATTCCGCACGCGGCGCGAAACTGGGCGTGAACAATACTCGGGTCGGATCGAGGCCTGGCAGCAAACCAAACAGGTGGTCGAGTTCCGCCTTGGACACGCACTCGAATCCAAAGCCTTCGGCATCCAGCGCGCGCAGCACCGCGGGATTGGAATTCGCCTTCAGCGCGTAGAAGCGTCGGTCCACGGCACCGACATCGGCCAACGCACGTGCGCGAGCGCGAACCGTTGGCAGGTGATAGACGTAACGCGGCGTGCCACGGGCCGCGATTTCAAGCAATTGCCCGCGCGCCTCCTGCCACCAGTGCCGTGGCGCAATGGCCGCCTTGTCCACACCCAGCTTGCGCCAGCTCGGGCCGAATACTTCCGCCTCGTCCACCGGCATTGCGCCGGAATGGATCAGCAGTTCGTGCAGGCGCGGCATCAGGTCGTCGGCCAGCGCCTCGTCCAGCACGAAGGTGAGGTTGAGGTCGTTGGAACTCTGCGAGATCAGGTGCACGCGTTCGCGGCCGAACTCGCTCCAGACGTCGGTCAGCTTGTGCAACAGCGAACGCATGCCGCGACCGACCAGTGTTACGGCGCTGCAGGGCGTGATCACCTTGACCCGGCACACTTCGGCCAGGTCCGCGCACAGCGCGTCCAGCACGTTGGAATTGACCAGGTTGTCGGAGGGGTCCAGCGACACCGTGACGTTGGCTTCCGACGAGCCGATCAGGTCGATGGACAGGCCTCGTCGCTTGAAGCGTTCGAACACGTCCGCCAGGAAGCCAACCTGTTGCCACATGCCGATGGTTTCCATGGACACCAGCACGATGCCGCGGCGCGAACTGATTGCCTTCACGCCGGCCAGGGTGGCGGCGCGGTGGTCGATGACGGTGCCGGCCATGTGCGGGCGTTCGGTGTCGCGGATCCAGATCGGGACGCGCGCCTCGCGACAGGGATGGATGCAGCGCGGATGCAGCACCTTGGCGCCGGTGCTGGCGATTTCCTGCGCCTCCTCATAGTCCAGGCGCGTCAGCAATCGCGCGTCAGGCACCTGGCGCGGATTGGCGCTGAACATGCCGGGCACGTCGGTCCAGATTTCAACGCGGCGCGCCTGCAGCAGCGCACCGAAATAGGCCGCCGACGTGTCCGAGCCGCCGCGGCCGAGGATGGCGGTGCCGCCGTCTTCACTGCGGGCGATGAAACCCTGGGTGATCAGCAGCCGGGCATTCTTCGCGAAGCGAGCGCGCAGCGTCGGGTCACCCTGGTATCGGCACGACACCGACAGGCGTTGCGACCATTCGTTCTGGTTGGGCAGCGATTGCGCCTGCAGCCAGTCACGGGCGTCGAGCCATTCCACCGGCAGGCCCTGCGAGGCCAGATAGGCGACGCCCAGGGTGGAAGACAACAACTCGCCTTGCGCCAGCACCTCCGCCGCCCAGGCAAGGTCGTCACTGTCGCGACGCAGATCCTGCGTCAGGGCGGCGAGCTGCTGAAGGCGGCTGTCGAGCACGGCGGCATCGAGGCCGAGCTCCACGCAGAAGTCGAGGTGGCGCTGCACGATGGCGTCGATTCGCTGCTGCACGCTGGCCAGCGCGCCGCGATGGTCGATGATCGCCTGCAATTCGTTGGTGATGCCCGACAAGGCCGACACCACTACCAGCACGCGGCATTGTTCGTCGCGCACGCGCTCGCGCATCAGCATGCCGATGATGTCCCAGCGATGGCGACGGGAAACACTGGTACCGCCGAACTTCAGGACGATCCAGTCATCCGCGCTAGCGATGGCAGTCATGGCAGGAAGGGGACCCACGGCAAAGGTATGATTCGGGAGCGGTCCGGCGTTCAAGCGACGGCGCACATCCAAGGAATGATAAACGATGGGCCTGCACTGGTGAGCGCGACCAAGCCGCGCGGATTTTCCCAGGTCGATGTGTTCTCCCCGCGTCCCGGGCAAGGCAATCCCCTGGCGGTAGTGCATGTTTCGGACGGCCTGGACACGGCGTCCATGCAGGCGATCGCCAACTGGACGAACCTGGCCGAGACCACCTTCCTCATGCCAGCGACGCTGGCCGAGGCCGACTACCGGGTTCGAATCTTCACCACGCGCCAGGAGATCGCGTTCGCCGGCCATCCCAGCATCGGCAGTGCGCATGCCGCGTTGGCGACGGGCCTGGCGACGATTGGCGAAGGATCCATCCTGAAACAGGAATGCCTTGCCGGCGTGCTGCCGATCCGGGTCACCGGCGATCCGGACGCGCGCACCCTGTCGGTCCGCGTGCCACGTTCACGCATCGTGCGTTACGCCGCCGACGGCGATGCCGCCCTGTGGCATGCATTGCGCGACTGTCGCCTAGGGCGCCTGCCACCTGCACTGGTGGAAGGTGGACGTCGCTGGTGGCTTGCGGAAATGGCCGGCGAAGCCGACGTCCGCACCATGCAGCCGGATTCCTACGCCATCGCCGCGCTGGCGAAGGCCACCGGCAGCCTGGGCCTTTGTGTCTTTGCACGTTGCACGGGCCAGGCCCACGGTCTGGTGGTGCGCGCCTACCCGCTGGGCGTCGGGCTCAACGAGGACCCCGCGTCCGGCGCAGCCAATGCCGCCATCGCCGCCTTCCTCGATGAAGCAGGCGCGCTCGACGGGCTTGGCCGCGCCTATCGGGTCAGCCAGGGCCGGGAAATGTCGCGCGATGCGCAGCTGCAGCTGGAAATCGACCCGGAAGGCCAGGTCTGGGTAGGCGGCCAATGCCACACCGTCGTTGAAGGCAGCCTGCACTGGTAGGCAAAAAAGAAGGGGCCCTTTCGGGCCCCTTCCGGTTCAACGTTTACTTGCAGCAAACTCAACGGCGATAGTTCGAACCGTCATCCACCGGACGCACGTCAACCACGACGCGCATGGTGCGGCCCGGACGACGCGACGAGTACGACGTGTAGGTCTGGCCGGCGTAACGATAGGTCACCGTGTAGCCTTCGACCTGACGGCTGTTGTTGTCATAGTCGGTAACGGTACGGCAACGACGGACGGTGCCCGAGTTGTCGCGATACTGGTCGTAGTTGCCCGACGCATCGTTGTTGCGGTCGATCTGGTTGCCGATCACGCCGCCGATCACCGCGCCGCCAATGGTGGCAGCCTTGCGGCCGTCGCCTTTGCCAGCCTGGTTACCCAGCGCGCCACCGATCAATGCGCCGATCAGCGTGCCGTTGGCGTTGCTGTCCGTGCCATTGCGATAGAGGCGGCCGTTGCTGTCGCGGTAGTAACCGTCGTCATAGGCATTGCTGCGCTCATCCCAGCATTCCTGGCGCTGGTAACCCTGCGCGGCATAGCGGTCGTAGATCGGCACAGCGCTGATCACCGTCGCAACGTCAGTGCGCTGGGTGCGGCTGTTATTGTCGTAGCGGGAGTCGTAACCCCGGCCGTAGTCCTGGGCACCCGCGGCGCCAACAGCGACTGCAGAAATGGCCAAGGCGAGAGCACTTACAGCGATACGTTTCATTGAGAAGACTCCAGTCGCCGGAATTGGCGCAGGCAAACCTTACGAAAGTCCGGCTAACCGCAGCCTTAACTGAATCGGCTTCCTGAACCTCGTTCAGTTTCACGCCAATCCTGTTCAGCCAAGCAGGGTTGCCTCCAGGCTCACCGGAATCGCCAGGGTCCTGGAAATCACGCAATTCTTCTTGGCGTTGTCGGCAATGGCCGCGAATCCGGCGGCATCCAGGCCCGGGACGGTCGCCGAGACGATCAGGTTCACGCCGACGGCACTCGGACCTGCTTCCCCGGTCTCCATCAGCACTTCCGCGCGCGTATCGATGCGGGTCGCGACGTGGCCGGCGTTGCCCAGGATGAAGCCCAGGGCCATGCTGAAGCAGCCCGCATGCGCGGCGGCCAGCAATTCTTCCGGATTGGTGCCCTTCTCTTCGCCGAAGCGGGTGTTGAAGGAGTAGTTCTGCTCGGCGAACAATCCGCTTTGCGGGGTGCTCATCGCGCCCTTGCCGGACTTGAGGTCGCCCTGCCAGTGTGCAGTCGCATAACGCTTGAAGCCCATGGGATTCTCCTCGACGGTTTGATGCGGGGCACCATTATGCCGCGCCTCGCAAGGGCTGCACTTGACGGCTTGACCCCGGCCTCCGCCGGTGGAAGTCTAGGGCTGCCCGGCCCTGCCGGGCCGTCCGCCATGACCGACGCGCGGTTGCACAATGATGCGACCGAAGGCCGCGCTTCCGCGCCGCCGACCATGACGCCCTCAGCGCCTTGAGCAAGGAGAGGTCGTTATGTCGTACAGCACAGCCCAAATCCGCAATGTGGCCCTGGCAGGCCACTCAGGCGCCGGCAAAACAACGCTTTTCGAAGCCCTGCTGCATGCCGGCGGCGCAATACAGACGGCAGGCAGCGTCGAACGGGGCACCACCGTGTCCGACTTCGACCCGATGGAAAAGTCCCGGCAGCACTCGCTCAACACCGCCATCGCTTCCACCGACCATGGCGGCATCCACGTCAACCTCATCGATACCCCAGGATTCCCCGATTTTCGCGGCCCCACCCTGTCGGCGTTTTCGGCGGTTGAAACTGTCTGCGTGGTGGTCAACGCCAGCCAAGGTGTCGAATACGGAACTCGCCGCATGATGGACACCGCGAAATCGCGGAACCTGTGCCGGGTACTGGTAGTGAATCGAATCGATGCCGAACCCGGCAAGCTTGCCGCGCTGATCGGCCAGCTGCGCGATGCGTTCGGCCCTGAATGCCTGCCAATCAACCTGCCCGCCAACAACGGCGCGTCCGTGGTCGATTGCTTCTTCAACCCCACCGGCAGCAGCGATGTGGAGGATGTCGCCACCGCGCACCAGCGCATCATCGACCAGGTGGTGGAGATCAACGAGACGGTCATGGGCCGTTATCTGGAAGAAGGCGAAGAAGGCCTGTCCGGACAGGAACTGCACGACGCCTTCGAACAATGCCTGCGCGAAGGCCATCTCGTGCCAATCTGTTTTGTTTCCGCGCGCACCGGCGCGGGCGTAAAGGAACTGCTGGACCTGGCGGAAAGATTGTTTCCCAGTCCGCTCGAAGGCAATCCACCGATGTTCCGCAAGGGCGCCGGCAGCGAGGTGCAGGACATCGTGCTGCAGGCCGATCCGAAAGCGCACGTCATCGCCGACGTTTTCAAGATCGTCAACGATCCCTTCGTCGGCAAGCTCAGCGTCTTCCGCGTCTTCCAGGGCACCCTGAAGCGCGATACCCAGTTATACATCGACGATGGCCGCAAGCCCTTCAAGGTCGGCCACCTGTTCAAGCTGCGCGGCAAGGACCATGTCGAGATCGACCAGGCCATTCCCGGCGACATCGCCGCCGTGGCCAAGGTCGAGGAAATCCATTTCGATGCCGTACTGCATGACTCGCACGAAGACGACCACATCCACCTGGCGCCGATCGAGTTTCCCAAGCCGATGTTCGGCCTGGCCATCGAGGCGGCAACGCGCGGACAAGAACAAAAGCTCGCCGTGGCGCTGCAGAAACTTGCCGAGGAGGACCCGGGTTTCAGTGTCGAGCACAATCCTGAATTGAATGAGACCGTGGTGCGCGGCCTCGGCGAATTGCACTTGCGGGTGATGATCGAGCGCATGAAGGAACGCTATGGCGTGGACGTGCACGCGCGACCGCCGCGCATCGCCTATCGTGAAACCATCGGCGCCCATGCCGAGGGCCACCACCGGCACAAGAAGCAGACCGGCGGCGCGGGACAATTCGGCGAAGTCTTCCTGCGCGTGGAACCGCTCGATCGCGGCACCGGTTTTGAATTCGTCGATGCGGTGAAAGGCGGCACCATCCCCGGGCAGTTCATCCCGGCGGTGGAAAAAGGCGTGCGCCAGGTGCTGCACGGCGGCGCGGTCGCGGGCTATCCGCTGCAGGACGTTCGAGTAACGGTTTACGACGGCAAGTACCATCCGGTCGATTCGAAAGAAGTAGCCTTCGTCGCGGCCGGCAAGAAAGCCTTCCTGGACGCCATCACCCGGGCGCGACCGCAAGTACTCGAGCCCATCGTGGACCTGGCAGTGACGGCCCCGGAAAACCACATGGGCGACATCACCGGCGGCCTGGCCTCCAAGCGGGCGCGAATCAACGGCACGGACTCCACGCGGGACGGCGAGGTGTTGATCAAGGCGCAGGTGCCCTTGTCGGAGCTGCGCGACTATGCCGCCGAGCTGAAAGGCTCGACCGGGGGTCGCGGTCGCTACGACCTGGAGTTCAGCCATTACGAGCCGGTGCCGCCGCCCGTGCAGAAACAGTTGATCGAAGCCTACAAGCCACGGCACGATGAGGACTAGCCGAACGGATCGATCAGATGGCAAAGGCAAGAAACGCGCAGGCCGCCATGCGCCTTGAAGACATTCCCAATATCGGTCCGTCCATCGCCGACGACCTGCGCGCGCTCGACATCTACGAGCCCGCGCAGCTGGTCGGCCAGGATCCGTATCAGCTGTACCGGCGAATGGGCGAGATTACCGGGGTCGCCCACGACCCCTGCCTGTGCGACACCTTCATTGCCGCCGTTCGCTTCATGGAAGGCGGCCCTTCGCGGCCCTGGTGGTACTTCACGCCTGAGCGAAAGGCGCGGCTGGCAAGGCAGCGTTAGCTGCTTTTCTTCGTGGCGGACTTGTTGCCGGGCTTGTTGCCCGGCTTGGGCTGCAGCATCGTGCCCGTGCATTTCGACGAGCCGCAGCGGCAGGCCCACAACTTCTTCAATCGTTCGGTATGCGCTTCGGCGAGCACGATGCCGTAGTTGTAGGTGAGTTCCTCGCCCGGCTTGATGGCGCGCATCGCCTCGATGAAGACAGCGTCCTTGGCGGGATCCTCGTCCTCGTCCTCCACAAGCACGGCTTCGCAGTTCGGATCGCAGCTGTGGTTGATCCAGCGCGCGGCATTGCCGCCGACGTTGGCATCAATCACATAGACATGATTGAGGGTGAACAGGAAGGTGTGGCCGGTGTCCACGTCGTCGGAATAGACGCGGTCCACTTCCTTGTGGGTGCGGTGGCGGCCCTTGTATTCGATCAGGCGTTCGCCCTTGCGGATGGGGGCGATGGCGAACACGCCGTTGCCATGGATTGCGGAGCGGCGGGTGGCTATCTTGGCGGGCATCGGAGGGAAGCGGTGATGAACAGCGCACATTGTCGCGCACTTCGCGTGATTGAGCGTGCCCGATTGATATAGTACAATTTCGGTACTGATTGACTTCCCGCTTTGAATCCTCTGGGCAAGCCCATGCTTCGGGTCACCAAACTTACTGACTACGCCACCGTCGTGCTGGCCGCCCTGGCCGTTGCGCCAAACCGCGTGCACAGCGCCGCCGAGCTGGCCGAACGCTCGCACCTGGAGTTGCCCACGGTCAGCAAGGTCCTCAAGCCGCTGGCCCACGCCGGCCTGGTGACGGGTTTCCGCGGCGCAAGCGGCGGCTATCGCCTGGCCCGCGCACCCGGCCAGATCAGCCTGATCGAGATCGTCGAAGCCATCGAAGGCCCGCTGGGCATGACCGAGTGCTCCGGCGAACACAGCAGCTGCGAGCACGAGCCGCATTGCGGCGTGCAAGGCCACTGGCGACAGATCAACGACGTCATCGCCGATACGCTGCGCGGCATGACCCTGGCCCAGATGCTGCCCAAGGCCATCCCCATCAAACTTGCGAGCGCCTGACGCCATGGCCATCGAACGCACCGAGATCGAACGCCAGCTCGAGCGCCGCTACGACGCCGGCTTCGTCACCGATATCGAAAGCGACACCCTGCCACCCGGCTTGTCCGAGGACACGGTCCGCTTCATCTCGGCCAAGAAGGGCGAGCCCGAATGGATGACCGAGTGGCGCCTGAAGGCCTACCGGCACTGGCTGACCATGCCGATGCCCGACTGGGCCGCACTCGAGATTGCGCCGATCGACCTGCAGGCGATCAGCTTCTTCGCCGCGCCCAAGAAGAAATACGCCTCGCTCGATGAAGTCGATCCCAAGCTGCTGGAAACCTACGAGAAGCTCGGCGTGCCGCTGCACGAGCGCGCCCGCCTTGCCGGCGTGGCCGTGGATGCGGTGTTCGACTCGGTGTCGGTGGGCACGACCTTCAAGAAGGAACTCGCCGAGAAGGGCGTGATCTTCTGTTCGTTCTCCGAAGCCGTGCAGGAACACCCCGAGCTGGTGAAGCAATACCTGGGCAGCGTGGTGCCGCCCGGCGACAATTATTTCGCCGCGCTGAATTCGGCGGTCTTCTCGGACGGCAGCTTCGTGTTCATTCCTCGTGGCGTCCGTTGCCCGATGGAGCTCAGCACTTACTTCCGAATCAACGCCCGCGACACCGGCCAGTTCGAACGCACGCTCATCATCTGCGAGGACAAGGGCCACGTGTCGTACCTCGAGGGCTGCACCGCGCCGATGCGCGACGAGAACCAGCTGCACGCCGCCGTGGTCGAGCTGGTCGCCCTGGAAGACGCCGAGATCAAGTATTCGACCGTGCAGAACTGGTACCCCGGCGATGAAAATGGCGTTGGCGGTATCTACAACTTCGTGACCAAGCGCGGCGAATGCCGCGGCGCGCGCAGCAAGATTTCCTGGACCCAGGTGGAAACCGGCTCGGCGATTACCTGGAAGTATCCGAGCTGCGTGTTGCGCGGTGACGATTCCACCGGCGAGTTTTATTCGGTGGCGCTTACCCATCATCGCCAACAGGCCGATACCGGCACCAAGATGATCCACCTCGGTGCGCGCACCAAGTCCAAGATCATCTCCAAGGGCATCAGCGCCGGCCGCGGCCAAAACAGCTATCGCGGCCTGGTGAAGATGGAAAAGGGCGCCGAGGGCGCGCGCAACTACACGCAGTGCGATTCCCTGCTGATCGGCAAGAAGTGCGGCGCCCACACCTTCCCCTACATCGAGGTGAAGAACCCGACCGCCACGGTCGAGCATGAGGCGACCACGTCCAAGATCAGCGACGACCAGTTGTTCTATTGCCGGGCGCGCGGCCTCAGCGCCGAAGACGCGGTGTCCATGATCGTGGACGGCTTCTGCAAGCAGGTCTTTCGCGAGCTGCCGATGGAGTTCGCCGTCGAGGCGAAGAAATTGCTGGAAGTGAGCCTCGAAGGCGCCGTGGGCTGAGCCGAGTCACAAAACGAAACGAATCGAACGGAATCAACATGCTGACTATCCAAGACCTCCACGCCACCGTCGGCGGCAAGGAAATCCTCCGCGGCCTGACGCTGTCCGTAAAGCCGGGCGAAGTTCACGCCATCATGGGGCCGAACGGCGCCGGCAAGTCCACCCTGGGCAATGTGCTGGCCGGCCGCGAAGGCTATGAGGTCACCGGTGGCTCGGTGCAGTTCGAAGGCAAGGACCTGCTGGCCCTTGAGCCGGAAGATCGCGCGGCGGAAGGCGTCTTCCTGGCCTTCCAGTATCCGGTCGAGATCCCGGGCGTCAACAACACCTACTTCCTGCGCGCCGCACTGAATGCGCAGCGTCGCTATCGCGGCGAATCCGAGCTCGATTCGATGCAGTTCCTGAAGCGCGTGCGCGAGAAGATGTCGGTCTTGCACATGCGCGACGACCTGTTGCATCGCGCCGTGAATGAAGGCTTTTCCGGCGGCGAGAAAAAGCGCAACGAAATCTTCCAGATGGCCGTGCTCGAACCCAAGCTGGCGATCCTGGATGAAACCGATTCGGGCCTGGATATCGATGCGCTCAAGCTGGTGGCCGAAGGCGTCAACCTGATGCGATCGCCGACGCGCGCCTTGCTGGTAATTACCCACTACCAGCGCCTGCTCGACTACATCAAGCCTGATTTCGTGCATGTGCTGGCCGAGGGCCGCATCGTCGAGAGCGGCGGCCCTGAACTGGCGCTGGAACTCGAACAGCACGGCTACGCCTGGGTAAAGGACCGCATCGCCCCATGAGTGCCCTGCTCGACTCCCTGCAGGCCAGTTTCGATGCGATGCCCGACAGCGCCGTGAACGCGCTGGGCCTGGGCAACCTGCGTCGCGCGGCGATGCGACAGGCGATTCGCGATGGCCTGCCCACGCAGCGCAACGAGCGCTGGAAGTACACCGGCCTGCGCGCCTTGTCTGCACGTCGCTTCGTGGCGGCGGCCGCGGCGCCCTTGCTACATCCGGCCGCGCTGGACGACATACCCTCGCCTCGCCTCGTCTTCGTCAATGGGATTTTTGACGCGGCCCTGTCGAAGCTGCAGGAATTGCCCGAGGGTGTCACGCTTGGCGCGCTTTCAGCGGCCAAGGCACTGCCCACGCAAGACTTGCAGGCCCTGTTTTCCCGGACCTTCGAAGCAACCGACGAGGCATTCGCCAGGGTCAACGCCGCCCTCGCATCCGATGGCGCGGTGTTGATGATTGCCGCCAATAGCCAGGTCGAAGCACCGCTTCACCTGGTGTTCGTCGGCACGCCAGCAAGCGACGACATCGCGTCGCACCTGCGCCACGCGATCGTGCTGGACGATGGGTCGAGGCTGACACTGGTCGAACACCATGTTTGCGTGGGCAACCATCGCCATCTCGCCAGCCATCTGGTCGATGTCCGGTTGGGCAAAGGCTCGTCCCTCGTGCATGCCCGCATCCAGGATGAAGATGCCGGGGCGACGCTGATCAGCCGCACCGACGCGCAGGTCGGCGCCGACGCAAGCTACCAGCGCCTGGACCTCGACATGGGCGGCGCCCTGTCTCGCCTGGAGTTGAACATCCTGCTGGCCGGTGACCGTGCGCGACTGATATCCGGTGGAGCACTCCTTGCCGGTGGTCGCAGGCATTCCGATACGCGGCTCGCTGTCACCCACGCCGCTCGCGATACACAGTGCAACCTGTTGTGGCGCGGACTGGCTGCAGACCGCGCGCGTGTCGCCTTCTTCGGCGGCATTACCATCCAGGTCGGCGCCGACGGCAGTGATGCCCGCCTGTCGAACAAGAACCTGTTGCTGTCGGAGGGTGCTGAAATCGACACCCAGCCCGTGCTGCAGATCCATGCGGATGAAGTAAAGGCGGCACATGGCGCGACCGTCGGCCGCCTCGATGCGACGTCGCTGTTCTATCTTCGCAGCCGCGGCATTCCTGCTGCCGAGGCACGCGCGTTGCTGACCCAGGCATTTTGTCGCGAAGCACTTGCATCCATCGGCGACCTGTCGTTGGTGGAGATGCTTTCGCCGCGACTCGAAGCCCGGCTGGCCACGCTGGAGGCCACGTCATGAGCGACGCCGTCAACCCTGAAGCGACACCCGCCTCGGCAACCATTGATTGGGCCGCGAAACGTGCCGACTTCCCGGTGCTGGCGCGCACGGTCCACGGAAAGCCGCTGGTGTACTTCGATTCCGCCAACACCTCCCAGAAACCGCGCCAGGTGATCGAGACCACCGACGCCTTCTATCGCGAGCACAACGCCAACGTCTCGCGCGCCGTCCATACGCTGGGCATGGAAGCGACCGACGCCTATGAAGGCGCGCGCACGCGACTCGCAGCCTTCGTCAATGTGCGCGCCGACGAACTGGTGCTGACCTCAGGCACGACCCAGGCGATCAACCTGGTCGCCTACAGCCACGCCTTGCCGACGCTGGGCAAGGGCGATGTCATCCTGCTGACGCGGATGGAACACCACGCCAACATCGTTCCGTGGCAATTGATCGCCGAACGCTGCGGCGCCGTCATTCGCGTGGCGGACATCACGCCCGAGGGTGAACTCGATCTCGACGCGCTGTATCGCCAGATGACGGCTGACGTTCGACTCCTGGCCTTCACGCATGTGTCCAACGTGCTGGGCACCGTCAACCCGGTGGCTGAAATCTGCCGCGAGGCACGACGTCGTGGCATCGTCACCCTGGTGGATGGTTCGCAAGCCATTCCGCACCGGCCCGTGGACATCACGGCGCTCGGCTGCGACTTCTATGCGTTTACCGGGCACAAGATGCTCGGACCCACGGGCACCGGCGCATTGTGGGCCCGTCGCGAACACCTGCAGTCAATGCCACCCTTCCTTGGCGGCGGCGAAATGATTCGCGAAGTCCGGTTCGAGAAAACGACGTTCAACGACCCGCCGCATAAATTCGAGGCCGGTACGCCCAACATCGCCGGCATCGTCGGCCTGGGCGCCGCTGTCGATTACCTGTCGGCCACCGGCATGGCGGCCATCGAACAACGCGAAAAGCAACTGCTGCAATACGCCACCGAGTCGCTGGACCGGATCGACGGCGTCAGGATCTTTGGCCGCGCGCGCGAGAAAGCCGCCGTGATCAGCTTCCTGGTCGAAGGCGCCCACGCCCACGACCTGGCCACCTTGCTGGACCTGGAAGGCTATGCCGTGCGGTCGGGACACCACTGCGCACATCCGCTCATGGCCTACATCGGCGTGCCGGCGACCTGCCGGGCGTCGCTGGCTTTTTACAATACGGTTGAAGAAATTGACGGGTTCGTAAAAGCGTTGGGCAAGGTTCGGAAGCTGCTTGGCTGATGTTGATATCGGTGTCAGGGGGTTGGGATGGGTGCGAGTGGAGAAGCTGGGTTGAGTGGATCGGAAGCAGATAGCGGCCCGTTGCTCTTTCGGCCGGCTTTGGCCAGGGATGTGGCGCGCGTTGTTGAGTTGGTCGAATCCGCCTACCGCGGCGAAGTGAGCCGCGCAGGCTGGACGACGGAAGCCGATTTTCTGGAAGGCCGCCGCACCGGCGCTGACGACATCGAGTCGATCCTCGCCAATCCACACGCCCGCATCCTTCTGGCCGAGCGCAATGGCGAGTTGCTGGCCTGCGCGAACGTCGCCATCGAGGATGGTGAAGGTTACTTCGGCATGTTTTCCGTCAAGCCCGGCTGCCAGGGCGGCGGCATTGGCAAGCTCGTCCTCGCCGAGGCAGAGCGTATCGTCGCCCACGAATGGCGATGCCGGAAGATGCGCATGACCGTCATCGATATCCGGGACGAGCTCATTTCGTTCTACGAACGCCGCGGCTACCACCGCACCGGCATCACGAAACCCTTTCCCTACGGTGACGAACGCTTCGGCATCCCGCTGCGCGACGACCTGAGATTCGAAGTCCTGGAAAAGACACTGACATGAGCGATTCGATGATGGGCTGGATCCGCGTCTGCGCCCGGGCCGACTTGCTGCCCGGCGAGTTCCAGCTCGCCTACGACGGCGATACGGCGATAGCGGTGTTCAACATCGATGGCGAGTTGTTCGCGATCGAGGATGTTTGCACGCATGACGGCGGGGAGCTCGCCGGCGGTCCCGTCGAAGGCTACCTCGTGGAATGCCTTCGCCATGGCGCGAAGTTCGACCTGCGCACGGGTGAAGCCGTCTGTCCGCCCGCCTACACGCCCACGGTCTGCTTCCCGGTCCGGATCGAGGATGACGCGGTCTGGACCCGGGACGACCGCGACTGATCGACCCAACTTTGCCCAAGGGGCTTGTTGTTGGGAATGATTCTCATTATGATTCCAGTACGGGGATGGCCCGGACCTGGAAGAACTGAAAATGCGACAGCGGCACGAGCGTCACCTGCTTTCCCCGGCTATCGGCCTGGCCCTGGCCTGCCTGATCCCCTCCACGGTGAACGCCGCTGACCTCGATGCAGGCGACCTGCGCAACCGCAAGAACTCCGAACTCGAGACGGTCACTGTCACGGGCGAGCGCGAAACGGGTTACGAAGCATCCCGCAGCCAGTCGGCCACCAAGACCGACACCCCGCTGATCGACACGCCGCAGGCGATCACCGTCATCACCCAGGAACTCATCCAGGACCAAGCCATGCAGGGCATGGCCGATGTCGTGCGTTACGTGCCGGGCGTGGGCATGGCCCAGGGTGAAGGCAACCGCGACACGCCGATTTTCCGTGGCAGCAGCTCCACGGCCGACCTCTTCATCGACGGCATGCGCGATGACGTTCAGTACTTCCGCGACCTCTACAACATCGAGCGCGTCGAAGCCCTGAAGGGTTCGAACGCGATGATCTTCGGCCGCGGCGGTTCGGGCGGCGTGCTCAATCGCGTCACCAAGCAGGCCGATGGCGAAACACGGCGCGACCTGAACTTGCAGGTAGGCTCATGGGGCCGGCTGCGCGCAAGCGCCGACGTCAGCGATGCGATCAACGACGATGCCGCATTCCGGATCAATGCGCTGGTTGAAGAAACCGACAGCTTCCGCGACGACGTTTCCGCCAGCCGCCGCGGCATCAACCCTACGCTGTCCTTCCTGTTTGGCGACAGCACCGACCTGGTCCTGGGCGTCGAGCATTTCGAGGACGAACGAACGGCTGACCGCGGCATAAGCTCAATGCTGGGCAAACCAGTGGACGTCGATCCATCCACTTTTTTCGGCGATCCGGACCGCAGCCAGTCCAAGGTCGAAGCAAACACTTTCAGCGCGCTGTGGGAGCACGGTTTCGCGAACGGCGCGAACCTGCGCAACCGGACCCTGGTCGGTCGCTACGACAAGTTCTACCAGAATGTCTTTCCGGGCGCGGCACGTGCCTCCGATGACACTGTCACGCTTTCGGCATACAGGAATGACACGCGGCGCGACAACCTGCTCAATCAGACCGACCTCGTGTTCGTTGCGAACACGGGTTCGATCGAACACAAGCTGCTGGTGGGCGCCGAATTGGGTCGCCAGGAAACCGACAATTTCCGCGAGACCGGCTACTTCTCCGACACCTGCGCAACTGCCGAGACGTCCGTGCGTGTTTCGCTGGATAATCCGCGCTACACCGGCCCGCTGTGCTTCAAGCAGAGTACGTCCGACGCCGACAACCATGGCGTAGCCCGCACGACGGCGCTGTACGTGCAGGACCAGATCGAATTCTCGCCCAATTGGCTCGCCGTCATCGGCCTGCGTTACGACCACTTCGAACTGGACCTGCACAACAACCGCACTGGCGATGACCTGTCATCGAGCGATTCGCTGGTCTCGCCACGCGTCGGCCTGATCTACAAGCCACAGGCCAACATCTCCATCTACGCGAACATGGGCAAGGCTTTCCTGCCGCGTTCCGGCGAACAACTGGCTTCGCTTTCGGCAACCAACCAGTCACTGGAGCCGGAAGAATTCAACAACCTCGAGTTGGGCGCGAAGTGGGACATCAGCCCAACGCTGGCGGCAACGGCAGCCGTGTATCGCCTGACCCGCAGCAATGTTGCCGTGGTTGACCCGCTGGATTCCAGGAAGTTGGTATTGCTCACTGGAGACAGCCAGCGCGTCGAGGGCATCGAGCTTGGCTTGAGCGGGAAGATCAGCGAGAAGTGGAGCGTGATGGGCGGCTTCGCCTATCAGGAAGCGCAAACCACGCAGGACGTCGAAACTTCTCCGGGCACTGTGCTGCCCGCAGGCAGGATCTTGCCCCAGGTTCCGCGCCGCACGTTCTCGCTGTGGAACCGTTACGACTTCAATCCACGCTGGGGCGCGGCACTGGGCCTGATTGCGCGTGACAAGATGTTCACCTCCACCAGCAATGCCGTCACCTTGCCCGGTTATGCACGCGTGGATGGCGCCGTGTTCTTCGCCGTGAGTGAAAACATCCAGATGCAGCTCAATGTCGAGAACCTGCTCGACAGGGAATACTTCGTCTCGGCGCATAGCGACACCAACATCAGCCCCGGATCGCCGCGTGCGGTCAACCTCGGCCTGCACCTGAGCTTCTGAACACGATGACTTCCCCAACACCTTCGCGGCTGGCCCGCCGCAGCCGCTTCCACCCGATCATCCGCCAGGTACATCTGTGGATTGGCGCCTGGGGCGCGATCGCCGCCATTGTTTTCGGACTCTCCGGCCTGGTGCTGAACCACCGCTTTGCACTCGAGTTGCCGCAGGGCGAGCGCGAAACCAGCGAACCGGTCCGGATCACCGTGCCCGAGCCTGCGCGCAAGGACATGGATGCGATGGCTGCCTGGCTGGCGCAGGAACATGGCATGAAGCCGCTGATGAAACGCGTGCGCCCGGCGCCCGGCCCCACCCAGGTGGGATCGTCCAGCGCGGATCAACCCGAACAGTGGACCCTGTCGGGTGGCAATGCCACGGCCGGCTGGTCGGTCGAATACGCCAGCGGCGATGCCAGCCTCAAGCTCGAGCGCACCGGGTTCTCCTTCATGGCCGCACTGAGCCGACTTCACAAGAGCGCTGGCGGTGGCATCGGCTGGATCCTGCTGGGTGACAGCTTTGCGATCGCCATGGTGTTGCTCGGCATCACCGGCATCATCATGTGGGCACGCGGCCGTTCGGTTCCGCAGATGGCTTTCAGCGTACTCGGGTTTTCCAGTCTGGTGACTGCGCTGGTGCTGGGACTGGCCTACTTCTGACGATCAGGCCTTCGACTGGATTCGAACCAGCAAGACTTCGCCGCCCCCTTCAAGGATCACGCGTCGGCCGCCATCGGCTGCCGCGCTGATCAACGCCGTGTCGCCCTGCTCCAGCACCTTGGGCAGCAGCTGGTCCTTGAACACGGCGCGCCCGCTCATCACGTGCACGACCCAGGTAACGCCGGGCTCGGCAAAAAACAGCATCGGCCCGACCAAGGGACGATGCAGCAAGCTGGCGTCCACGCGGTCGCGACGCCACATCAAGTTGAAGTCCTGGGTGGGCCCTGAAATCAGTTCGGCGCGAAGGCCCCGTTCGCCGGCGAAACGGACGCGGTCATGCGGCGGCGACAGTTCGATGATCTCGTTCTCATCGAAGACCAGGCGCATGCCTTCGCCGACCAGCAACACCAACTCGCGATCGACGCCCGGGAAAGTCGAGAACGGCCCGTCCTTCTCCACTTCCGCAATGGAAAGACGCCAGTCCCACGCCTCCGCCTCCGGCGGCGAGCGGAATATCTCGCGCGTCCATCCCAGGCCGTTCTTCCAGCGTTCCCGCCGATATTCATTCGCGGGGATGAGGGTGATTTCCATCCGCGCATTGTGTTGGCCGCATCAGGCGTCGGCAAGCTGTGATTGGTGTGGCAGCGCATCCCGCTGGCTATCGAGCCAGACGGAGTCCCAGTACGGGTACGCGCCCACCGACTTGACCAGGCCCGCACGTACCGGATTGGCGATGAGGTGGCGCGCGACGGCGAGCAGGCCCTGCTGGCTGTCGAGCTTGCGTTCGTTGTAACCCTTGGCCCACAACCAGCCGTTGATCCGGAAGCGGGATTCCACGCCGCGGGCACTGATGGCCTTGAAGCGCCGCACCAACGGATCGAGCGAGTCGCCTTCGTCCATCACCACCAGCCCCTGCCAGCGGTCAGGCATCAGCACCCAGGCCAGGCAGCGCGAGCGACCCCAGATGCCCGGATCCGCCTGTGTCCGCGCCACGGCCCGCGCCGCGTCCGGATCGAGGAACAAGGGTCGGCGGAACAGGCTGCTGATCGTGACGAAGTAGGCTTGCTCGGAAGCCGCCGTAAACGAGGGAGCTGCGTCGATGGCAAGGGACGCTTCGGGTTCGGATTGCAGTTGCGCGTGCATGGGATTCTCCAGGCGTTGCGAACACGACGAGGGTGCGAGGCGGCGACTGCGCTCGACGAGGTGCGCGCAGTCGCCGCGGTGAAATCAGCGACTGCTGCCGGCCTTCGGTTTTACGGGCGCGGGACGCACGGCGGCAGCTGCCGGCTTGCCCGTGCCCGCGCGCGTGGCACCCGACGCCGGTGCGGCACCGCCGGCAATGACGATCCGGTCACGGTTCTTTTCGATCGTGGACAGGCCGATGCCCTTCACCGAGGCCAGTTGGTCGATGCTGCGAAACGGTCCGTTGGCTTTGCGATAGACCACGATCGCTTCGGCCTTGGAGGGCCCGATGCCATCCAGCACGCGATCGAGCGTGGCGGCATCGGCGGTGTTGATGTTCACCCTCTCCACCCCGGCCAGGGCGGCGGTCGCGAACAGGGCGGACAGGACGAGGGTCTTGATCAGCAGGGTGAACTTTTTCATGGCAGCTCCGGGTTTGGGTTCCGCCACGGCAGGCGCCGGGTCGGTAGCTGCAGTGTCGACACCGTCACGTTCGCGGCCTATCGCCATTTCCTTCACATTCCCCTACGAAGCTGGCTCATGCCCGGGTCAGCCTTTTCCCAAGGGGTCGGCTAGAATTGGCCATTGCCCCGGGAGTCACCGCACCGAATGGATACTGCAAAAACCGATCGCCTGGTCGCCGATGCCTGGGACGGCGACATCGTTCCGCAGCTGGTCGAATACATCCGAATTCCAAACAAGTCGCCGATGTTCGATGCCGACTGGCAGGCCAACGGCTACATGGATGCCGCCACCGACTTGTTGGCCGACTGGGCGCGCAAGCAGGACATCAAGGGCATGCAGGTCGAGGTCGTGCGCCTGCCCGGCCGCACCCCGCTGATCTTCATCGAGATCGCCGGACACAACGATGATTGCGTCCTGCTCTATGGGCATCTCGACAAGCAACCTGAGATGACCGGCTGGGCCGACGACCTCGGCCCTTGGCTGCCGGTGCTGAAGGGCGACCGCCTGTATGGTCGCGGCGGTGCCGACGATGGCTACGCGATCTTCGGCTCGCTTACCTCCATCCGCGCGCTTCAGGCACAAGGTTTGCCGCATGCGCGTTGCGTGGTGCTGATCGAAGCCTGCGAGGAATCGGGCAGCTACGATCTTCCGTTCTATGTCGACCATCTCGCCGAACGCATCGGCAAGCCGTCGCTGGTGGTCTGCCTGGACTCCGGCTGCGCCAACTACGACCAGTTGTGGTGCACGACATCGCTGCGCGGCCTGGCCGGCGGCAACCTGCGCGTGCAGGTGCTGACCGAAGGCGTGCACTCCGGTGATGCGTCCGGCATCGTGCCATCGAGCTTCCGCCTTCTGCGCCAGTTGCTGTCGCGTCTCGAAGACGAAGCCACCGGAAAGATCCTGGTGGAAGAACTGTCCGTCGAGATCCCCGAACAACGCCGCCTGCAGGCCGTGCGCGCCGCCGAAGTGCTTGGCGATGACGTGTTCGACAAGTTCCCGTTCCTGCCCGGCATGACGCCGATGGACAGCGACCTCACGCAGATGATCCTCAACCGTACGTGGCGGCCGATGTTGTCCGTGACCGGCGCCGATGGCTTGCCGCCGCTGTCCAATGCCGGCAACGTGCTTCGCCCGACGACGGCGGTAAAGCTGAGCCTGCGCTTGCCGCCGACCTTGAACCCGAGGGTCGCGACCGAAATCCTGAAGAAGGTGCTTACCAGCAATCCGCCCAATGGCGCGGTCGTCGAGTTCGAGGTCGAGAAGGCCTCCACCGGCTGGAATTCGCCGGCGCTCGCGCCCTGGCTGGAACACGCCATCGACCACGCCAGCCAGGAATTCTTCGGCGCACCCGCGATGTACATGGGTGAAGGCGGCACGATTCCCTTCATGGGCATGCTCGGCGAAAAATTCCCGGGCGCGCAGTTCATGATCACCGGCGTACTCGGCCCGCACTCGAATGCGCACGGCCCGAACGAATTCCTGCACATACCGACCGGCAAGCGCGTCACGTCGGTCGTCGCGCGCGTCATTGCCGATCACTACCAGGCCAGCGAGAAAGGCCTGACCCGTGGCGTCGGCGCTGTCGCGGGCGAGTCCAACTTCGGCGACCACGGCTGCTGCTAAGCGGCGGCTACTGCCAGGCGGGGGCCAATCGACTGCCGCCGGCCGACCGCGACTGACTGGATCAGCGCAGCGCGGCCTCGACGACTTGTTCGGCAAGGCGCTCTGCCGACACATGGGTCGTGTCGAGCACCAGTTCGGCCGCCTCGGGAGCCTCATAGGGTGACGTGATGCCGGTGAAGTTCGGGATCTCGCCGGCGCGCGCCTTGGCATAGAGTCCCTTCACGTCACGCCGCTCGGCTTCGGCCAGAGGCGTGTCCACGAATACTTCGATGAACTCGCCCGGCGCGAACATCGATCGCGCCATGCGCCGCTCGCTGCGGAACGGCGAGATGAAGGACACCAGCACGATCAACCCGGCATCGACCATCAGCCTGGCGACTTCGGCGACACGCCGGATATTTTCGACACGATCCTCGTCGCTGAAACCCAGGTCGCGGCTCAGGCCGTGGCGAATGTTGTCGCCGTCCAGCAGGTAGGTGTGGTGTCCACTCGCGAGCAGGCGCTTCTCGGCCAGGTTGGCGATGGTGGACTTGCCCGAACCCGACAGGCCGGTGAACCACAGGCATCTTGGCGACTGCCCCTTGATGGCGGCGCGCGCGCGCTGGTCCACGTCCAGCGCCTGCCAGTGCACGTTGGCGGCGCGACGCAATGCGAAATCCAGCGTGCCACAGGCGACCGTCGCCAGCGTCTGCCGGTCGATCAGGATGAAGCTACCCAGGCTGGCATTGTCGGCGTGCGATTCGAACGCGACGGGCCGGTCCAGGCTGATGTTGCAGGCAGCCACTTCGTTCAGCGCAAGCCGCTTGGCGGCGATGTGTTCCTGCGTGTTGACGTCGGCCTTGTATTTGATTTCGGTGACCTGCGCGGTAACCGTGCGCGCGCCGGCCTTCATCCAGTAACTGCGACCAGGCAGCATCGGCTCGTCGCCCATCCACAAAAGGTGCGCGCCGAACTGGTCTGACACCGGCGGGGGTGACGCAGCGGCGGCCAGGATGTCGCCGCGACTGACGTCGATCTCGTCGGCCAGCGTCAGCAGGATCGACTGACCTTCGCTCGCGACCGACAACGGTTCGCTGCCCAGCATCAGGGACGTTACGCGCGAGCGTCGGCCCGAACTGGTACTCACCAGTTCATCGCCTATCCTGACCTCGCCTGCGGCCACCTGGCCGGTGAAACCACGGAAGTCCTGCGACGGCCGGCAAACCCACTGCACCGGCATGCGGAACGACAATTCGGGGCGGCCTGCACCCGCATCCAGGTCAACGGTTTCCAGATGTTCGAGCAGCGCCGGGCCGGTGAACCACGGCATCGCCGTCGAGCGCGACATCACGTTGTCGCCGACCAGGCCCGACAAGGGAATCGCCGTCACACTCGCGATGCCGAGCGAGCTTGCCAGTCCCTGGTAGTCCGCGACGATCTGGTCGAACACTACTTGCGAATAATCCACCAGGTCCATCTTGTTCACGGCCAGCACGACCTGCCGGATGCCGAACAACGCGGCGATGTAACTGTGCCTGCGGGTCTGCGTCAGCAAGCCCTTGCGCGCGTCCACCAGCACCACGGCGAGGTCGGCGGTGGATGCGCCGGTCGCCATGTTGCGCGTGTACTGCTCGTGCCCCGGGCAATCGGCAACGATGAAACTGCGCCGGTCGGTACTGAAATACCGGTAGGCGACATCAATGGTGATGCCTTGCTCGCGTTCGGCATCCAGGCCGTCCAGCAACAAGGCGTAGTCAATTTCCTCGCCCTGCGTGCCGTGGCGTCGGCTGTCGCGCTCCAGCGCCGACAACTGGTCGTCGAACAGGTTGCGACTCTCGTACAAGAGCCGGCCGATCAGCGTGCTCTTGCCATCATCCACGCTGCCGCAGGTGATGAATCGCAGGCGCGGCTTGGCTTCGTGGCGCTTGAGGTAGGCGGCGATGTCTGCGCTGTCGGCCATCAGAAATAGCCCTCCTGCTTCTTCTTTTCCATCGATGCCGACGGATCGGCATCGATCAGGCGGCCCTGGCGTTCCGAGGTGCGCGCCACCAGCATCTCGCCGATGATCTTCTCCAGCGTATCGGCTTCTGATTCGAAGCCACCGGTCAGCGGATAGCAGCCCAGCGTGCGGAAGCGCACCTTGCGCAACATCGGCGTTTCGCCCGGTGCCAGCGGATAGCGATCGTCGTCCACCAGGATCAATCCGCCGTCGCGCGAGACGACCGGGCGTTCCTTGGCGAAATACAGCGGCACCACGTTGATCTTCTCGCGATAGATGTACAACCAGATGTCGAGTTCGGTCCAGTTGGACAAGGGAAAGACGCGAACGCTTTCGCCGTTGTGGATGCGCGTGTTGTAGAGGTTCCACAATTCCGGGCGCTGGGTTTTCGGATCCCAGCGATGCTGCGCGTTGCGAAACGAGAACACGCGCTCCTTGGCCCGCGATTTTTCCTCGTCGCGGCGCGCGCCGCCGATGGCCGCGTCATAGCCGCCGGCATCCAGCGCCTGCTTCAGCGCCTGTGTCTTCATGATATCGGTATGAACGGTCGCGCCGTGGCTGATTGGGCCGATGCCGTCGCGCAGCCCGTCGGGATTGATGTGCACACGCAAGTCGAGGCCTTCGCCGGCGACCTGGTCGCGGAAGGCGATCATCTCGCGGAATTTCCAGGTCGTGTCCACATGCAGCAGCGGAATTGGCGGCCGGGCGGGATGGAAAGCCTTCTTCAACAGGTGCAGCAGGACCGTGCTGTCCTTGCCGATCGAATACAGCATGACCGGGTTGCGGAACTCGGCCGCCACCTCGCGCAGGATATGCAGGCTTTCCGCTTCAAGGCGGTCGAGGTGCGACAGGGGTGGGGCGACGCGCATGGAATCAGGCAAACCTGCAGATGTACCGGAACCTGCATTCTAGCCGACACCCGGGCCTGGGCCAGCGGATCGGGGCCACGAACACGCGTGGCGCAGCCTTCAAGTCGTCATTTGCTTATGCGCGGCAGGCATTTGCCACGGCCAGCGTGGCCAGGCCTGAGCTATCGGTAGTAACCGCGATACCACTCGACGAAGTTGCGCACGCCCTCTTCCACCGACACCTTGGGCCGGTAGTCCACGGCCCGGATCAGCCCGGACACGTCGGCCTCGGTATCGGGCACGTCGCCGGCCTGCAGCGGCAGCATTTCCATATTGGCCTTGCTGCCCAGGCAATCCTCGAGCACTTCGATATAGCGCAACAATTCGACCGGTTGTTCGTTGCCGATGTTGTAGATGCGGTAAGGCACGTTGCTGCTGGCCGGGTCCGGCGCGTCGCCCTGCCAGTCGGGATTGGCGGCGGGAATGACGTCCAGCGTGCGGATCACGCCTTCCACGATATCGTCGATATAGGTGAAGCTGCGCTTGTGCCGGCCGTGGTTGAAGACCTTGATCGGTTCGCCGGCCAGGATCGCCTTGGTGAACAGGAACAAGGCCATGTCAGGCCGGCCCCAGGGGCCGTAGACCGTGAAGAAGCGCAGGCCGGAACTCGGGATGCCATAGAGGTGCGCGTAACTGTGCGCCATCATCTCGTTGGCTTTCTTGGTCGCCGCATACAGCGTCAGAGGATGTTCGGTGGACTGGTGCTCGGAAAACGGCATGCGCGTATTCGCGCCATAGACCGAACTGGTGGATGCGAACACCAGGTGCTCCACGGCGTGATGGCGGCAGCCTTCCAGGACATGCAGGAAGCCGGTGACATTGCTGCTGACATACACATGCGGGTTTTGCGCGGCATAGCGCACGCCCGCCTGTGCGGCGAGGTGGACCACGCGTTGCGGCTGGTGCGTGGCGAAGGCGGCTTCCACCGACGCACGGTCGGCCAGGTCGGCCTGGATATGCGTGTAGTTGGGATGGTCGGCAAATCGCGCCAGGCGCGCCTTCTTGATGCCGACGTCGTAGTAGTCGCTGAGGTTGTCGAAGCCGATCACTTCGTCGCCGCGTTCCAGCAGCCGGATGGCGACATGCGAGCCGATGAATCCGGCGGTGCCCGTGACAAGGACGCGCATCGGTCTAAAGCCTCCCGTCCACGTCCGCCAGCGGCAGCACGTATTTCACGTCGTACAACACGGCATCGGGCTTGCCCAGCAGGCGCAGCCCGGCACTGCCGAGCTCCGCGAACTGGCGGTGGCCCACCGCGATGATGATGGCATCGTAAGTGCCCGGCTGCGGCTGTGCGATCGGCACGATGTCGTATTCCGCGCGCGCCTCTTCCACATCCACCCATGGGTCGAACACGTCCACCTGCGCGTGGTATTCACGCAACTCGCGCACGATGTCCACGACCCGGGTATTGCGCAGGTCCGGGCAGTTCTCCTTGAAGGCAAGGCCCAACACCAGTACCCGGGCGCCGACGATATTGATGCGCCGCTGCGCCATCAGGCGCAACACCTGGCCGGCGACGAAGCTGCCCATGCCGTCGTTGATGCGACGGCCGGCCAGGATCACTTCCGGGTGGTAGCCAAGCTCCTGCGCCTTGTGCGTGAGGTAATAGGGGTCCACGCCGATGCAATGGCCGCCGACCAGCCCGGGCCGGAACGGCAGGAAATTCCACTTCGTGCCCGCGGCCTGCAGCACTTCCAGCGTGTCGATGTCCATCTTGTTGAAGATCAGCGCGAGTTCATTCACCAATGCAATATTCACGTCGCGCTGCGTGTTCTCGATCACCTTGGCCGCCTCGGCGACCTTGATGGAACTGGCCTTGTGCGTGCCGGCGGTGATGATGGAGGCATACAGCGCATCCACGAACGAGGCGATCTCGGGCGTCGAACCGGAGGTGACCTTGAGGATGGTAGTGAGCCGGTGTTCCTTGTCGCCGGGATTGATGCGTTCCGGGCTGTAGCCCGCGAAAAAATCCTCGTTGAAGCGCAAGCCGGAAATCCGCTCCAGGATCGGCACGCAGACTTCCTCGGTGCAGCCGGGATAGACGGTGGATTCATAGACCACCGTATCTCCGGGCTTGAGCACGCGCGCAATGGTTTCGCTCGCCATCACCAACGGACGCAAGTCGGGGCGCTTGGCTGCATCGATGGGCGTGGGCACGGTGACGATGAAGACATTGCAACTGCGCAGGCTTTCCGGATCGGTGCCCAGGACCAGTCGCTTGCTGTCGGCGAGTTCGGCGGAAGAAACCTCGCAAGTGCTGTCCACGCCACCGCGCAGGGCCGCGACCCGTGCCTCGTGCACGTCGAAGCCCAGGGTGTCGAACTTCCGGCCGAATTCCACGGCCAGCGGCAACCCGACATAGCCCAGCCCGATGATGCCGATCTTCGCCTCTGCCAGTGTGGGCGTCGCTGCCATGCGTCCTGGATTCCCTGTTATTTGTCTTCGCCGATCAGCCGGCGTTGCGCCCGTACACGTCCTCGAAGCGAACGATGTCGTCCTCGCCGAGGTAACCACCGGATTGCACTTCAATCAGTTCCAGCGCCTGCTTGCCCGGGTTTTCCAGGCGATGCTTGCTGCCCAGCGGGATGTAGGTGCTTTCGTTTTCACCCAGCAGGAATACTTTTTCGCCGCAGGTGACCCGCGCCGTGCCCTTCACCACGATCCAGTGTTCGGCGCGATGGTGGTGCATCTGCAGGCTGAGTGCAGCGCCTGGTTTGACAATGATCCGCTTGACCTGGAAGCGGTCGCCGCTGTCGATGCCGTCGTAGCTGCCCCAGGGGCGATAGACCTTGCGGTGCCAGGTGGCCTGCGGGCGCTTGTCGCGCTTGAGCGCGGCCACGATTTCCTTGACGTCCTGCACCCGGTCCTTGTGCGCGATCAGCAGCGCATCGTCGGTGTCCACGGCGACGATGTCGGTCAGGCCGATCAGTGCCACCAGGCGCTTGTCGCTGATGGCCAGGGTATTGCGGCAATCACGCGCGATCACGTCGCCACGGTGGGCGTTGCCGTTGCCATCCTGTTCGACCACCGACCACAAGGCCGACCACGATCCCACGTCATTCCAACCCACGTCGATCGGGATGACCTGGGCGCGGTCGGTCTTTTCCATCACGGCGTAGTCGATGGAGTCGGCGGGGCAAGCCGAAAAACTGGTCTTGTCCAGGCGCAGGAAATCGGCATCCACGGTCGCCTTGTCCAGGGATTCCCGGGCCAGTTCGACCATGCGCGGCTGGTTCTTTTCCAGTTCCTCGAGATAGCGCGAGGCAAGGAAGGCGAACATGCCGCTGTTCCAGAAGTATTCGCCACTGGCGACATAGGTTTCAGCGGTTGCCTGGTCGGGTTTCTCGACGAAGCGCAAGACATCGCGCACGCCCTCGCCAGGCGCGGCGTTGATGTAGCCGTAGCCAGTTTCCGCTGCCGTGGGCACGATGCCGAAGGTGACCAGGTAACCGGCCCTGGCCGATTCCATCGCAACCAGTACCGCAGCGCGAAATGCATTCTCGTCGGCGATCACATGGTCGGACGGCAGCACCAGCAAGACCGGGTCGTCGCCACCCTTCATGGCGCGCAGGGCAGCCACGGCGATGGCAGGCGCCGTATTGCGGCCGACCGGCTCCAGGATCAGCGCAGACGGCGTGGCGCCGACCTGGCGCAGTTGCTCGGCAACCATGAATCGGTGTTCTTCATTGGCAACCACCAGCGGCGCGTCGGCGCCAGGCAGGCCGCGCAAGCGCAGCCAGGTGGATTGCAGCAGGGATTTCTCGCCCAGCAGCGGCAGGAACTGCTTGGGATGCGACTCGCGGGACAAGGGCCAAAGGCGCGTGCCGGAGCCGCCGGAAAGGATGACGGGAATCAGCGGGGACATGGAATACCGAGGCAAAAGTGGACACACATCTTGCCATGGACCCGGCGGCTTGGCGCGCGCGGCCGGGCTTCGGTCATACTTCGCCCGTCCCCCGAACGACTGAACCCATGCCCCTGCCTTCGCGAGAACTGGCCCGCCTGAACTGGCTGAGAGCCGCCCTGGACGATCCGTCCGCCACCATCGAGAGCGCATCGGCCGATGCCAGTTTCCGCAGCTACTGGCGCAGCACCAGCGCCGGGCGCACCTGGATCCTGATGGACGCCCCACCCGACCGCGAGGACATCCGTCTCTGGCTGGACATTGCCGACCGGCTGTCGAAGGCCGGCCTGCATGCGCCCGGGATCCGGGCTGCCGATGCAGAGGCGGGCTTCGTCTTGATGAGCGACCTCGGTGGCAGGCTGTACCTTCCGGAATTGCATGACGCCAGCGCCAACTCGCTATACGGCGACGCGCTGGCGGCCCTGCTGGCCATGCAGGCAAAGATTGACGCCAGCGACCTGCCGCCCTATGACGAGCAGCGCCTTGCCAGTGAGATGGAATTGCTGCCCGAGTGGTTCCTGAAGCGGCACCTGGGCTTCACGCCCGAGTGCGACGAATGGGACGTGATCGAGCTGGCCTTCCGCGCGCTGATCGACAACGCCACGCGCCAGGAACAAGTGTTCGTACATCGCGACTACCACTCGCGCAACCTGCTGGTCTGCCCGGGCAACAATCCCGGCATCCTCGACTTCCAGGACGCCGTGCGCGGCCCGATCACCTACGACCTGGTGTCACTGTTGCGCGATTGCTATATCGAGTGGCCCGAACAACGCGTGTATGCCTGGGTCGAAGACTATCGCCGGCAACTGGTAGGCGCGGGACTGACCCATGTGGACGAGGCCATCTTCCGCCGCGGCTTCGATTTGATGGGCCTGCAACGCCACGTCAAAGTGCTCGGCATCTTCTGCCGGCTCTGGTATCGCGATGGCAAGGCCAGCTATCTCAAGGACCTGCCCCTGGTCTGGTCGTACACGCGCAAGATCGGCTACCGCTATCCGGAAACCGCGCCGCTGGTCGCCTTGATCGAGCGAGCGCTGGGCAGCCGCGACATTACCCTGCCATCGGCGTGATGGAGTCGATGCGATGCGCGCACTGATCTTCGCCGCGGGAAAGGGCGAGCGGATGCGCCCGCTTACCGAACGCACGCCCAAGCCGCTGCTGCAGGCCGGCGGCAAGCCGCTGGTGGCGTGGCACCTGGAAAAACTGGCCGCGCTTGGCGTCAGCGACGTGGTGCTCAATATTTCGTGGCTGGCCGAATGCTTTGAACCCGTCCTCGGTGATGGCTCGCGATGGGGCCTGCGCCTGCATTTTTCCAATGAAGGCCCCGAGCCCCTGGAGACCGGCGGCGGCATGCACAAGGCCCTGGCCTTGCTGGGCGACGCGCCCTTCATCGCGGTCAATGGCGACATCTGGACCGACTATGATTTTTCGCGCCTGCCGCACGAACCGGCAAGGCTCGCGCACCTGGTGATGGTGGACAATCCCGCGCAGCATCCGCGCGGCGATTTCCACCTGGATGACGGCTCGACCCTGCACGCGCAAGGCGATCCCAAGCTGACCTTTTCCGGCATCGGCGTATATCGACCCAGTCTGCTCGACGATTGGCGACAGGTGATCGGCCCCGTGCCCGGCACCGAGCTCGATCCGCCGCGATTCAAGCTGGCGCCACTGTTGCAGGCCGCCATGGCATCCGGCGACATCCAGGGCGAATGGCATCGCGGCCGCTGGACCGATGTCGGCACGCCCGAGCGCCTCGCCCAACTGGATGCCGCCCTAAGCGGCTAACGCGGAATTTCGTCCCGACTTCGATCCACGCTTCGACCGAGGCTTCGACCGAGGCTTCGATCCAGGCATCAGCTTGCGTCGAGCACGCCGCGCACGAACGGAATGGTGATGCGGCGCTGCGTCGCCAGGCTGGCACGATCGAGCCTTTCCAGCAGCGCCGTCAGGCTGACCAGGTCGCGGCCGACCCGCTTGAACAGGAAGTCGAGCACCGCATCGTCGAGTTCCAATCCGCGTCGCGCAGCACGCTCACGCAGCACGATTCGTCGCGTCGCTTCGTCGGGCGCCTGCAACGCCAGTCGCGTGCATTGCTCCAGCCGGGACACGAGGTCGGGCAAGCCGATTCCCAAGGCCAGCGGCATTGCCGTCGCTGCGTAGATCATCCGACCGCCACGCTGCCGGATTGAATTATGGAAGTGGAACAAGGCCACTTCGTCATCGCGATTGCCGGCGATGGATTCAATGCCATCCAGGCAGAGCAATCCCGTGGCGTCCTGGCCCTCCAGCATTTGTCCGAGACGGCCCGCAACGCTTGCCAGCGGCAGGTAACTTGCAGGTTGCTGCAAGCGGCGCGCTTCGGCGCAAGCGGCCAGCAACAGATGGCTCTTGCCACTGCCCGTGGGCCCGGCGAGATACAACCAGTCGCCGCCTTCGCCGCGCGCAACGGCTTCGACTGCTTGCCGGATGTCGGCGTGGCCGTGGAAGTCGCTGAATTGCCGGTCGGGTGGAAACTTCAGCGCGAGTGGAATCTGTGGACTCACGCCAGGGGCCGGCTCGCGTCCGTGGGCGCATCGGGCGTCAAGGCCGCATCTTCCATGACCACCATCGATCCAGGATCGGCCGCGGCGGCATCCGCTGACTGCGTCTCGACATCGACGACCAATTCGGCGCCATACAATCCGCTGCGGGTGTATTGCTCATGCCCGTAGCGCAGCAACACCATGGCGATGGCCGCCACCGGCAACGCAAGCAGCACACCGAGGAATCCGAACAACTGGCCGCCCGCCATGATCGCGAAGATCACCGCCAGCGGGTGCAGGCCGATGCGGTCGCCAACCAGCCAGGGCGTGAGGATGAAACTCTCCAAGGCCTGGCCGATGGAAAACACACCAAGCACCAGCGCCAGATGCAGCAGATCGCCGTGTTGCACCAGCGTCGCTATGATCGCGGCCGTCAATCCGACGAACGCGCCGAGGTAGGGCACGAAACTCACCAGCCCCGCCACGAATCCGATCAGGATGCCCAATTCGACGCCGACCGCCCACAGGCCGATGGCGTAGATGGCGCCCAATACAACCATTACGCTGAGTTGCCCACGAATGAAGCCGCCCAGCACCAGGTCCACTTCAGCGGCCAGCTTGGCAACGGTCGGCAAGGCAGGCCGTGGCAGCAGTCCGCGAACCCGCCCGATCATGACGTCCCAGTCGCGCAGGAAATAAAACGTGAGCACCGGCACCAGGGCGATGTTGGCGAGGACGGCGAACAGGGCGAGGCCCGAATTCGAAATTCCGCCGAGCACCGTTGCTGCGATGCCACCCGCTTCCGCCCAGTGGCCGCGAATCAATTCAAACAGGTAGCTCGGATCGACGTAGCGCGCCAGGTCGACATGGAAGCGATGCTCGATCCAGGGCACGGCAATTCCGGTGACCCACACTGCAAGCCGGGGCAGCCAGTCGATCAGGTACTGGATCTGTTCCCATAACAGCGGCAACAGCACCAGCAGCGCCAGGGCCAGCATGGCGGTGATGAGTACGAAAACGATCACGACAGACGTCGAACGGGCACGACCTGATCGTTCCAGGCGATCCACCAGCGGGTCGCCCAGCCAACCGAGCAGGGCGGAGATCACGAACGGGGTGAGGATTGGCGCAAGGCTCCAGATCACGAATCCCATGATCAGGATGGCTGCCAGCCATTGCCAACGACGGATATCGGACGCTGTCATCGCTTTCCCCTTGGCGCGCGCAATGCGCGCAGGCTGTATACCACCACGTAATCAATCCCGCTGACGAGGGTCAACCCGGCGCACACCAGCAGCAACGGTTGCATCCAGCCGGGCGGAATGTCCAGTCCGGCGAGATGCGCCATCACCAACGCCACCAGCAGGAGCTGGATCAGCGTGGTCAATTTGCTGATGCCCGTGGGCGAAGGCTTGATCGATCCATTGACGCGCCACCACGCAACGGCGCCGATACCGATGACCACGTCGCGCGCGAGCACCAGCGCCACGAGCCAGGACGGCAGGTGCCCACCCCACCAAAGGCCGAAGAAACACACAGTGAGCAAAAGTTTGTCGGCGATCGGATCGAGGATGCCGCCGAGCACCGACTGCCAGGCGTAGCGCTTGGCCAGGTAGCCATCGACCGCATCCGATGCACCGGCGACCAGCGCAACCCAGAAGGCCTGGGAGAATCGTTGTTCCAGCAACAGCCACAACAGCGGAAACGCCACCACCATGCGCGCGACGGTGATGGCGTTGGGTATCTGGGACGGGGTCATTGCAGGCTGAAGCGGGTCACGCCGCCGGCGCCGGGCTCCGAATCAGGGACGAGCACGCCGCCCGTCGCCACCATCGGCAGGAATCCACGCATGCCCACGCCCAGGTCCAGTTGCAGGCGAAGCTGGCCGGGCCTGGCTTCCACCACGGTGACCTTGCGCACCACGGCCAGTGTCTGCAGGTAGGACATCAGCCGGAGGTAGTCGGACTGCGTGTTGACGCTGGAAATGTCCACGAGCTGCGGCCCGGACACACCGGTGTCGAGGGAAACGGCGTCGCGCTTGGCGATGGCATTGGCGCC
Source organism: Gammaproteobacteria bacterium RIFCSPHIGHO2_12_FULL_63_22 (assembly GCA_001801685.1). Taxonomy (GTDB): domain Bacteria; phylum Pseudomonadota; class Gammaproteobacteria; order Xanthomonadales; family Xanthomonadaceae; genus Arenimonas. The sequence continues at coordinate 68,465 of MGYJ01000005.1, forward strand.
TTCGTCAACGCCCGAGGCGATGACCTTGCGTGGGTCGGCGTCGCTGAAGGACCAACGGGCGAGTTCCACGCCGTCGCGGGTCAGGACCCAGTCGGCGGCCCAGCCCGGCGGCTGCCGGTAAACCTTGCCGATCAGCTGCGAGTCGTTGCGATAGCGATTGGTCAGCACCTGCATCGCGGGCGCGTTCAGGGCCCAGATGGAATTGACCGCAGCCTGCTCGGCGGCGTTGCCGGCGGGCAGCAGGAAACGCATACCGCGCTCGAGACCGCGCGTCGCCAGCGGCTTGACGACGGTGGTCTGCTGGCCCGTGACCAGGCGGGCGCCGCGGCCGTCGTTGATGGCAAGCCAGAGAATGGGTTTTGGCCGGGTGCTGGTCCAGAATTTCAGGCCGGCGGCGGCGATCAGGCCGTCAACGCTGTCCGGGTCGAAGCTGACCGACAGCACGGTCTTGTAAACGGGCACGCCGTTCACCGTGTCCGAGTCCTGGCGCACCTTGGAGTCGAGCACCATCGCCTCGATGCTTGACCCGGCGCGGCGGATCACCGCATTGACGGCCGCCTGTGGATTGCCAGTGACGCGCACCACCACCTGGCCCAGCGCGCGAATGGTTGCGCCCCGGCGTTCAGCCGCGTTCTGCGAGGAGAGGGTCAATTCCGCGTTGTAGAAGGCCGGGTTGCGGGTCGGCTTGGGCTTGGCGGCGGGCGTACCGGGCGGCGTGGCCGCCTGGTCGTCCGCCTTGCCCGCAGTCTGGGCATGCCCCGGGCTGGCCGCGAGAAGCAAGGCAATGACAATCAGTCGGGCGACGGCGAGGGGGGAGTTCAAGGGCATGGTTGGCGGCAGGCAAGTGGCAATGCCCATGGTGCCGCAAGCGGGGTCGGCGCGTCCAACGATGCGGCGGCGGCCCGGCTGGTAGAATGGGCGCTTCCGACTCCCATCACGACGCGACCATGGCCTCGACTCCCCTCACCTACCGCGACGCGGGTGTCGATATCGACGCCGGCAATGAAGTCGTCGAACGCATCAAACCCCTCGTAAAACGCACGTTTCGCCCTGAAGTGATGGGTGGACTGGGGGGCTTCGGCGCCCTGTTCAACCTGGGCGGCAAGTATCGCGAGCCGGTGCTCGTCTCGGGTACCGACGGCGTCGGCACGAAGCTGAAGCTTGCACAACAACTGAACCGGCACGACACGATCGGCATCGACCTGGTCGGCATGTGCGTGAACGACGTGCTGGTGCAAGGCGCCGAACCCCTGTTCTTCCTCGACTATTTCGCCACCGGCAAATTGCACGTGGACACCACGGTGGCCGTGGTCGGGGGCATCGCGCGCGGCTGCGAACTGGCGGGCTGTGCGTTGATCGGCGGCGAAACCGCGGAGATGCCGGACATGTATCCGCCCGGCGAATACGACCTGGCCGGTTTCACCGTCGGCGCCGTGGAAAAATCCGCGCTGATCGACGGCAGCAAGGTCCGCGCCGGCGACGTGCTGGTGGGAATCGCCTCGTCCGGACCGCATTCCAATGGCTACTCGCTGGTGCGCAAGATCCTCGACCGCGCCGGCCGGCCGCTTGAAATCGACGTCGGCGGCGTGAAACTCGCCGATGCGCTGATGGCGCCGACCACCATCTACGTCAAGCCGGTGCTCGAACTGATCGCCGCGCATGAACTGCATGCAATGGCGCACATCACCGGCGGCGGCCTGACCGAAAACATCATCCGCGTCATCCCCGACGGACTGGGCCTGGATATCGACTCGACCTCGTGGTCCTTGCCGCCGGTATTCGACTGGCTGATGCGCGAAGGCCAGGTCACGAAACCCGAGATGTGGCGCACCTTCAATTGCGGCATCGGTTTCGTGCTGATCGTGTCGCCGTCGCAACTGCCCGCGTTGGCCGCCGACCTCGGTCGCCTGCAGCTCGCGCACTGGCAGATCGGCCAGGTCGTGCCGCGCGACAGCGGCGAGCGGGTCCATATTTCCTGAGGCCCGCATGCGCGCCCCCCTCCGCATCGCGGTGCTTGCCTCCGGCCGCGGCAGCAACTTGCGCGCCCTGCTGCAGGCCAGGTTGCGGGGCGAGTTGCCGATCGATGTGGTCGGCGTGTTTTCCGATCGACCGGGCTGCGCTGCCCTGGCCCTCGCCGGCGAAGCTGGCATTCCCTCCTTTGCCCAGCGGCCCGCCGATTTCGCCAGCCGCAGCGAATTCGATGACTCGATGTTCAATCGAATCGAGGCCGTTCAGCCCGACCTCATCGTCTGTGCCGGATATATGCGTCTGATATCCGACGCGGCGGTCAGCCGCTTCAAGGGAAAGATCATCAACATCCATCCGTCATTGCTGCCGAAATACCCGGGTTTGCACACGCATGCGCGTGCGCTGGCCGCCGGCGACCGCGAACACGGCGCCAGCGTGCACTGCGTGATTCCGGAGCTCGATGCCGGCGCCGTGATCGCGCACACGCGCATTCCGGTGCTGGCCGGCGACGGACCTGAATCGCTGTCAAACCGGCTGTTGGAACGCGAGCACCAGTTGCTTGTCCAAACCGTGAAAGCCATCGCCGATGGCGATCTCGACATTTCCGGCAACCAGCCACGTTGGCACGGCGTGCCGATTGATACACCGTTGTCGTCCGGCCCCAACGGACACCTTGAGGATCAAAGATGATGCGACGTTTCCTGTTTGCCACCGCCCTCGTGCTGGCGCCTGTTGCCGCAAGTGCGGCCCTGCCCCCGCCCTACACGGCCAGTTACGAAGTGCGTCGCAATGGCGAGGCGCTGGGCACTGCCACGGTGTCTTTCAAACTGCTGCCGAACGGCCGCTATGAACTGAAATCCAGCACCGTGGGCAGCGAAGGCCTGGCCGCCATCGCCGGCGTATCGGTGGACGAACGCTCGATCATCCGCCTGGCCGGCGGCCAACCGGAAACGGTGGCGTACAACTATCGGCAGAAGCTGGCCTGGAAGACGCGCGAGCGCTCGATGCAGGTGAATGCTGCAGGCAACAGCATCGCCAGCACCGACAAGGACAAGAGTTTCTCGCCGCCCTACCGCGCCGGCGTGCTCGATCGCAACGCCATCACGGTGGCGTTGATGGCCGACGTCGCCGCAGGCAAGCCCGGCGACCTCGAATACCTGGTGCCCAGCCACAACGACATTGAAACGCATGTGTACCGCAGCGCGAGCAGCGAGCAAATCCAGACCAAGCTGGGCGCGCAACGCGTGATCCGCGTGGAACGCATCCGCGAATCCTCGAACGGCCGCACCACGACGCTGTGGCTCGGCCAGGATCGCAATTTCATCCCGCTGCGCATGTTGCAGAAAGAACCCGATGGCGAGACCATCGAGATGCGAATCATCTCGATTCGGTGACTTTCGGGATCACAAGCGGTTTAGCGTACTAGCGGCACGCGTTACGGCGAGGCAGGGGTCGGTATTCACTTCGAGTCGCTGCACTCGCGCCTGTCGGCGCTCGCGCGACTTGGTCGAAGCAAACACCGCCCCCTGTTCCCAGACGTAATCCGTACTTCTATCCTGCTGTCCTCACGACCAGGCACCGATACAAGGCTTCCGCTTCGTCTCGGCGAATGGCAGGGTCAGAGCTACTGCGCGATGGGCTCGTCGGTGTGGTTCTTATTCTGTACAAGCGCGGCTTGTCACGTGGTGAAGCCACGTGTGCACTTCCCTTGATTTTTCCTGGCTTCGAGCCGCGTGGCGGCTTCGGCTCTCACCCGAAACGTGCGGCCGTGATTGGGTCGACGTCGGGGCAGGGCATGTTCGTCCGAGTGGTGCGGGACGCAATGAACGGCGGCTTGTAAAAAACAGGACGTTTTTTCCAAGACGCGGACGGACATGCCCTGCCCCGGCGACGCGCGCCATTTCTGGGCCGTAGCTACGAAGCGAAGTCTATGACGCGACGCGGCGGATCTTTGCGCCGAGGCCGCCGAGTTTTTCTTCGATGTTTTCGTAGCCGCGATCGATGTGATAGATGCGGTCAACGGTGGTTTCACCTTCCGCTACCAGGCCGGCCAGCACCAGCGATGCCGAGGCGCGCAGGTCGGTCGCCATGATCGGCGCGCCGGTCAGGCGCTCGACGCCGCGGATGACGGCCATGTTGCCTTCGATCTGGATGTCGGCGCCGAGGCGCTGCAATTCGTTCATGTGCATGAAACGATTCTCGAAGATGGTTTCGCGAATCACGCCAACGCCGCTGGCCATGCAGTTCATCGCGGCGAACTGCGCCTGCATGTCGGTCGGGAACGCGGGGAAAGGCGCGGTGGTCAGGCTGACCGCTTTCGGTCGCTTGCCGTGCATGTTCAGTTCGATGAAATCCGGACCGGTATTGATTTGCGCACCGGCCTCTTCAAGCTTTTGCAGAACGACATCGAGCAGGTCGGCGCGGGTGCGTCGGGCCAGCACGCGGCCGCCCGTCATCGCGCCTGCCACCAGGAAGGTGCCGGTTTCGATGCGGTCCGGCATCACGTCGTAATGGCAGCCGTGCAGGGTGTCCACGCCTTCCACCACGATGCGCGCCGTGCCGGCGCCTTCGATCTTCGCGCCCATGGCGATCAGGCAGTTGGCCAGGTCGACGATTTCCGGTTCTTCGGCGCAGTTGTCCAGCACCGTGGTGCCGCGCGCCAAGGCCGCAGCCATCAGCACGTTTTCGGTGCCGGTAACGGTCGCCATGTCGAAGCTGTAATGACCACCGCGCAAGCCCTTGTCGGCGCGGGCCTTCACGAATCCGTTCTCGACCACAACGTCGGCGCCCAGTGCTTGCAGGCCGCGAATATGTTGGTCGACGGGGCGCGAACCGATGGCGCAACCGCCGGGCAGCGAGACTTCCGCATGGCCATGGCGGGCCAGCAGCGGGCCCAGCACCAGGATCGATGCGCGCATCGTTTTTACCAGCTCGTACGGCGCGATCGTCTCGACCATCGCGGTCGGTTCCACCGTGATGGTCAGCTTTTCATCAACCGTCAGGTTGACGCCCAGCGCGCCCAGCAATTCCATCGTGGTGGTGACGTCGTGCAAATGCGGCACGTTGCCGATGGATATCGGGCTGTCGGCGAGCAAGGTCGCGCAAAGGATGGGCAGCACGGCGTTCTTGGCGCCGGAAATCTGGACTTCGCCGTCCAGCGTCTCGCCGCCGGTGATGATGATCTTGGCCATGCGTCAGGGATTCTCTTGTGGGCTCAGGACTGCAGCCGGGCTTCGTCGGGGGTAAGGGTGCGCAGTGCCAGTGCATGGATCTCGCCGCCCATCCGGCCGCCGAGGGTCGCATACACCATGCGGTGGCGGGCCAGGGGCAGCTTGCCGGCGAAGGCTTCGCAAACGACGGTCGCCTCGAAATGCACCTCGTCGGCGCCCTCCACCTGGGCCCGGGAGCCCGGCAGGCCGGCTTCGATCAGTTGCTGGATCTGTTGCGCATTCATTGATGGCGTTCTTTGCTGGGCATTCACGGGGGAGCAGGGAAAAAGCCGGTTCGGGCCGGCACAGGCCTTACAATAGCCTTCTCATCATACCGCCTGCCCCCTGCGCATGAGTGCCATTCCCGCCAATCGTCCTGCCGACACCGACCTGCTGATCGCCAGCGGACAGCGCGTGATCAGCATCGAGACCCAGGCCCTGCAAAGCCTGCAGGCCCGGATCGGTCCCGCCTTCGCCGACGCCTGCCGCGAACTGCTGGCCTGCCGCGGCCGCGTGGTCTGCACCGGCATGGGCAAGTCCGGGCATATCGCCACCAAGATCGCCGCCACCCTCTCGTCCACCGGTACGCCGGCCTTTTTCCTGCATCCCGGTGAGGCCAGCCATGGCGACCTGGGCATGGTGAAGGACATGGACGTGGTGCTGCTGCTGTCCAACTCGGGCGAGTCCGAAGAAATCATGACCATCGTCCCGGCGCTCAAGCGCCAAGGCAATCGCATCATCGCCATGACCGGCCGCCCCGAATCCCGCCTTGCCGCGATGTCCGATGTGCACCTGGACGTGAGCGTGCCGGAGGAAGCCTGCCCGCTGGGCCTGGCGCCAACCTCCAGCACCACCGCCTGCCTGGTGATGGGTGATGCATTGGCCGTGGCGCTGCTCGAAGCGCGCGGTTTTACGGCCGACGATTTCGCCCGCTCGCATCCGGCGGGAAGCCTCGGCCGTCGCCTGTTGCTGCACATCAGCGACGTGATGCACAGCGGCCAGGATGTTCCGCGCGTGGCCGAAAACGCCAGCGCCAGCGAGGCGCTGGTCGAGATGAGCCGCAAGCGCCTGGGCATGACTGCCGTGGTGGACGATGCCGGCCGGCTGCTGGGCGTGTTCACGGACGGCGACTTGCGCCGCGCCCTGGACGACGCGCAGATGGACCTGCGCACGATGCCGGTAAAAACCCTGATGGCGCATTCGCCCAAGACCATCGGCGCCAACCAGTTGGCCGTCGAAGCCGCGCACCTGATGGAAGCGCACAAGATCAACGCGCTGGTGGTGGTGGATGATGAACGCCGGGTGGTTGGCGCGCTGAACATCCATGACCTTTTGCGTGCCCGGGTGGTCTGAACCGAATGAGCGACACTCCAGAGTTGATTTCAGACGCGATCCCCGAAGCCGTGCGTGACCGCGCGCGCGGCATCCGCCTGGTCGCCTTCGACGTGGACGGCACGCTGACCGACGGTCGGCTGTGGTTCGACCACGAAGGCAACGAGATGAAGGCCTACCACGTCGAGGATGGTCTCGGCCTGCGCCTGCTCATCGACAACGGCATCGTCGTCGCCCTGATCACCGCGCGCGAAAGTGCTTCGGTAAAGGCCCGCGCGCGCGACCTTCGCATCGACCACGTCTTCACTGCGGTCAAGGACAAGCTCGCCTGCCTGGTGGACCTGTGCAAGCAACTCGACATCGAACTGTCGAACGTGGCCTACATGGGCGACGACCTGGCCGACCTGCCGATCTTTCCCTATGCGGGCCTCGCGGCCGCGCCGGCCAATGTGCATCCCTGGGTGCGCGACCGCGTGCACTGGATCACCACGAAGTCCGGCGGCGAAGGCGCGGCGCGCGAGCTGTGCGACCTCATCCTCGAGGCTGCCGGCCATCGCGAAGCCATCCTTTCCAGCTTCCTCGGCCGATGAGGAAGCGCAGCATCGCCGCCGTCACCTTGCTGGCCGTCGCCGTGTCCGGCGGCCTGGCCGTTTGGCAATTGCGGCCGCAGGCGCCACCGCCGAAGCCCAGCCCGGCGCGTTCCGATTACATTCTCGAAAACTTCGAGCTGACTGCGCTCGACCAGGATGGCAAGGAATCCTTCTCCGTACAGGCGCCGCGCCTGGAGCGCGATCCCAAGGGCAAGAGCCTGACCCTTACGCTGCCGCGGTTCTCCTTCCCGGACGAGGACGAAGGTCGCTGGCTGGCCACGTCGCAGTCGGCCTGGGTCGCCGAAAAGGGCGTCGAGGTCCGGTTGATCGACAAGGTCGAGATGATCGGGCCGCCCACGCCATTGGGCGACCGGACCCGGTTCAACACCGAACACCTGCAGATCTTCCCGAAGCAGGACCTGGCCCTCAGCCAAGATCCCGTGACCGTCAGCCGGGCCGACTCTATACTGCGGGGTACCGGGTTGCGTGCCGATATGAAAACCCACCGAATCCAGTTGCTTGCCAATGTCAAAGGACGCTATGCGCCTCCACGCCCTTAGTTCACTGCTGCTCATCGCCCTGCTGCCGCTTGGCGCCCAGGCCAAGACCACCGACCGCAACGCCCCGATGGATATCGAGGCCGACAGCACCGACGCCATGCTCGGCGACGACAGCGAGTCCGTGCTCACGGGCAGCGTGAAGATCACGCAGGGTTCGCTGGAAGTGAACGCCGACCGCGCCGTGATCCATCGCAAGGCCGGCGACATCAGCCAGGTCGTGCTGACCGGGGCCCCGGCCACGCTCAAGCAGGTGGCCGACAACGGCGAACCGATGAATGCCCGTGCCTCCCAGATTGTCTATACGCTCACCAGTGATTTGGTGGTGTTGACCGGCAGCGTCGTCATCGAACAACCGCGCGGAACGCTGCGCGGTGAAACCATCAAGTACGACCTGAAGACTGGTCGCCTGAATGGTGGCGCCGACGGCAAGCGCGTGCAGATGCGCATCATGCCCAAGACCAGCGGCGGCTGACGGATGCTGTCTGCCCGCGGCCTGCGCAAACGCTACAAGTCTCGCGAAGTAGTCCACGATTTCGGCCTGGACCTCAGCCCGGGTGAAGTCGTCGGCCTGCTCGGTCCCAATGGCGCGGGCAAGACCACCTGTTTCTACATGATCGTCGGCCTGGTGCCGACCGATGCCGGCCAGATTGCACTGGACGGCGAAGACATCACCGCCCTGCCGATGCACGAACGCGCCCGCCGCGGCATCGGCTACCTGCCGCAGGAAGCTTCCGTATTTCGCAAGCTCAGCGTCGCCGACAACCTGATGGCAGTGCTGGAACTTCGCAGCGACCTCAATGCCACCAGCCGCAAGCGCGAACTGCAGTCGCTGCTGGATGAATTGCAAGTTTCCGACGTCGCCGGCCAGCTTGGCGCCAGCCTGTCGGGTGGCGAGCGTCGCCGCGTCGAGATCGCGCGCGCCCTCGCCGCCAATCCGCGCCTGATCCTGCTGGACGAACCCTTCGCCGGCGTGGACCCGATTTCGGTCGGCGAAATCCAGAAAATCGTGCGCCACCTCAAGCAACGGGGCATCGGCGTGCTGATCACCGACCACAATGTGCGGGAAACCTTGGGCATCTGCGACCGGGCGTATATCCTCAATGCAGGAAGCGTACTGGCCCAAGGATCCCCTGAAGCCGTGCTCGCCAATCCGGATGTGCGTCGCGTCTACCTGGGCGAATCGTTCCGCCTGTAGCGTTCCACACGTCGGCTTGCGTGCCGGCAACGCCGCAATGAAACCGACCCTGCAGATCCGCCTTGGCCAGTCGCTGACGCTGACGCCGCAATTGCGCCTGGCGATCCGCTTGCTGCAGCTTTCGGCGGTGGAACTCGAGATCGAGATCAACGACGCGGTGGATAGCAATCCCTTGCTGGAACGCGAGGAAGACGAAGTCGACGCGCCGGTTTTCGAGCCGGGCCAGGCGCCGGCCGATGCTCCCGACGATTCGCCGCCGGACCTGCAATCGGGCGAAGTCGAATCCTTTGGCGAAAGCGACTCGTTCGATGACACGCCCGAGTTCCGCTGGGATGAAGACCGGGCCCCGGGCAGCGGCAGTGGGTCCGAGGGCGACGACCGCGAGGAAGGTCGCGCCGCGCCGCTCGACCTGCACGAACATCTCAGCTGGCAGTTGCACCTGAGCCACCTGACCGATCGCGACGTGTTGATCGGCGAAGCCCTGATCGAGGCCATCGGCGAAGAGGGCTACCTGCAGGTGCCGTTCGAGGACATCCAGGCGGCCCTGGCGCCTGAGCTGATCGTTTCGCCGGCGGACATCGAGACGGTGCTGATGCGGATCCAGCGTTTCGACCCGGTCGGGGTTGGCGCGCGCAGCCTGTCCGAGTGCCTGTGCGTGCAGCTGGGCATGCTCAGCGCCGACACGCCGGGGCTGGCGCTGGCCCGGACCATCGCTGCCAGCCACCTGGACGCCCTTGCCAGGCACGGCGCGGCCAAGCTGGCGGCCACGCTGCGCCAGCCGCCCGCCGCCGTGGACCAGGCGGTCGCCCTGCTGCGCTCGCTCGACCCCAAACCCGGCGCGCAGATCGGGGGCAGCGAAACCGAGTTCATCGTTCCAGACGCCATCGCCTATCGCCAGGGCGGCGTCTGGAAGGTCGCGACCCACGCCGGCAGCCAGCCGCGCATCGGCATCAACCGGCATTACGAGCGCCTGATTGGCAAATCCACCCGCGAGGACGACAGCTACCTGCGCGCGCAGCTGCAGGAGGCCCGCTGGCTGATCAAGAGCCTTGAGACGCGGGCCGACACCCTGCTGCGGGTGGCCCGATCCATCGTCCGCCAGCAAAGCGGCTTCCTGGAACACGGCGCCCAGGCGATGCGGCCGCTGACCCTGCGCGAAGTCGCCGAGGAACTGGGCCTGCATGAATCAACCATATCCCGCGCCACCACGCGCAAGTACCTGCGCACGCCCCGCGGCACCTTCGAATTCAAATACTTCTTCAGCTCCGGTATCACCACCGACAGCGGCGGCGGCGCCTCCGCCACGGCCATCCAGGCCATGCTGCGGGGGCTGATCGACAAGGAGAACCCGCGTTCACCTCTTTCAGACGCGAAACTTGCGCAAATACTGAAAACCGAGGGCATCCCCGTGGCCCGGCGAACTGTGGCAAAGTACAGGGAAGCGATGAATATCCCCTCATCCACCGAGCGGCAGAGACTCTAGGAGGCCCGTTGCGAATCCCGCGGGCGCACCGCACGTACCTCGGGAAAACCCCACGCCATTCCCCTCCGCCGCAGGCTACGCCCGGTGCGACCGGACTGGAAAATGTATTGCAGACAGGAGTTAGCCATGCGAATCGACATCAGCGGGCATCAGATGGAAATCACCGCAGCCTTGCGCGACTACGCGCAGGAAAAGCTGGGACGAATTGCCAAGCATTTTGAACAACATCTCGATACCCGCATGATCCTGTCGGTGGACAAACTCGAGCACAAGGCCGAGGCCACCATCCACACTCCCGGCAAGACGCTGTATGCCGACGCACTCGCGCCCGACATGTATGCCGCCATCGATCTGCTGGCCGACAAGCTCGACCGACTGGTCATCAAGCAAAAAGAAAAAGTGAAGGACCACCATCGCGGCAGCTCAGCCGCGCGGTCCGACAGTTTCGGCTGACGCAAACCGCCGCCCCGATGCGAAACCGGATCAGCGCCCGCGAACTGTTCGACCAGCTGCATGAACGCCTCGCCCTGCGCTGGCTCACTTCCGGACAGCGCGGCGGCGAACGCACGCTCGAACGCGGCGAACAACTGACACGCCGGCCCTCGTTGGCCGGCTATCTCAACGTCATCCATCCCAACAAGGTCCAGATCATCGGCGCCGCGGAACTCGCCTGGCTCGATACGCTGGATGCGCGGCAACGCTGGGAAACCCTGGAAAAGATCATGGGCTTCGACCCCATGGCGCTGGTGATCAGCCAGAACCAGGGCTGCCCGCAGGACCTGCGCAGCATCGCCGAGGAAACCAATACCGCGTTGTGGGTATCGGGACGGCGCGGTTATGAATTGCTGAACCTCCTGCAGTACCACATGGCGCTGGCGCTGGCCCCGCGCATCAGCCTGCACGGCGTGTTCATGGAAATCTTCTCGATTGGCGTGCTGGTCACCGGCGAGTCGGGGGTCGGCAAGAGCGAACTCGCGCTCGAACTCATCTCACGCGGGCATCGCCTGGTCGCCGACGACGCGCCCGAATTCACCCAGATCGCACCGGACGTGCTCGACGGCACCTGCCCGGACATGTTGCAGGACATGCTCGAGGTCCGCGGCCTGGGCGTCATGAACATCCGCCAGATGTTCGGCGACACTGCGGTGAAGCGGAACAAGTACCTGCGCCTGATCGTGCAACTGGTGAAGGCGGTGGACAACAGCGGTGATGCGATGGCGCGCCTGACGGGCGAATCACCCTCGCCGGCGCGCGTGCTGGACCTGGAAGTACCGGTGTTCCAGTTGCCGGTCGCCGCCGGCCGCAACCTGGCGGTGCTGACCGAAGCAGCGGTTCGCCTGCATATGCTGCGCGTGAAAGGCATGGATCCGGCAGCTGCCTTCCTGGCCCGTCATTCCAGCCTGCTTTCACTGAGCCAGGAATCGTAGGCCCGGCATGAATGCCAACGTCCGCCCCACCCTCATCATCGTCAGCGGCCTGTCCGGATCGGGCAAGAGCGTCGCGCTGCGCACGCTGGAAGATCGCGACTACTACTGCGTGGACAACCTGCCGGCAGAGCTGCTGACTTCGTTCGTGCAAAGCATGGCGGCGGCCGAATCGCCGCGCGCAAAGCTCGCGGTCGGCATCGACGTGCGCAACGTGGCGTCGGATCTTTCCCGCATCGGCGAATGGCTGTCGGCGGTGGCCGCGCTGGGCTACGACCACCGCCTGGTGTTTTTCGACACCAGCGACGAAGTGCTGGTGAAGCGCTATTCCGAAACCCGCCGGCGGCACCCGCTGTCGCACCAGGGCATGCCCCTGTCGGACGCCATCGCGCTGGAACGCGAACGCCTGCGCCCCTTGCGGGCGCTGGCCGATTTCATCATCGACACCAGCCATACCAACGTCCACCAGTTGCGCAAGGCCGTGCTCAGCCAGATCGAACCCGGCCTGGCGCCGCGCGTTTCGCTGCTGTTCGAATCCTTCGCCTACAAGAATGGCGTGCCGGGCGACGCCGATTTCGTGTTCGATGCACGCTGCCTGCCCAATCCGCATTGGGACCCGAAGCTGCGGCCCCTGTCCGGCCGCGACGCCGCAGTACGTGACTATCTGGACGAACAGGACACGGTTCGCGAATATGTCAGCCAGGTCTCTTCGTTCCTCGACACCTGGCTGCCGCGATTCGAATCGGAAACGCGCAGCTACCTCACCGTCGCCTTCGGCTGCACTGGCGGCCGGCATCGGTCGGTGTACCTTGCGGAGAAGCTGGCGCGGCATTTCCGGGAACGGGATCGCGAAGAAGTACTGACCCACCATCGGGAACTGGAGTAACCATGCTCGAACGCGACCTGCAAATCACCCACCCACTCGGCCTGCATGCACAAGCTTCGGCCAAGGTCGTGCAGGTGCTGACCGGGTTCCGCAGCCAGGCCTTCCTGCTGGCCAAGGGTCGCGAGGTCAACGCCAAGTCCATCATGGGCGTGATGTTGCTTGCCGCCGGCCCGGGCAGCACGGTGCGCGCCCGCATCGAAGGTGAAGACGAGGCCGAGGCGATGGCGGCGTTGGCGGCGCTGTTCGAGTCGGGGTTCTGAAAAAAAGCATCGCGGCCAAGGCCGCTCCTACATGGGGCTGGGCAGATGATGCCTGCGCGCCGATAATGCGCGTGCCCTTCCCGGAGTAAGCCATGGCCGAGGCCGTCCGCCAAGACAAGACCGCGCGCCAGCTCCGGCTCTTGTCCGATGCGCTGGACACCGGGCGCCTGGGTCCCGTGCGGCGCATGGTCAACACCTTGTCGCCCGCCGAAATCGGCAACCTGCTTGAGTCGCTGCCACCGGGCAAGCGCAATGTCGTGTGGGGACTGGTGGATGCCGAGGACGACGGCGAAGTGCTGGTACACGTCGGCGAAGACGTGCGCGACGGCCTGCTTGCGGAGATGGATACCGACGAAATCGTCGCCGCCGTCGAAGACCTCGACATCGATGACCTCGCGGACCTGATCGAGGACCTGCCCGACACCGTCATCGACGAAGTGTTGAAGTCGATGGACCGCGAAAATCGCGAGCGCCTCGAACAAGCCCTGTCCTACCCGGAAGACAGTGCCGGGCGATTGATGAATCCCGATGTCATCACGGTGCGCGCCGACGTCACCGTGGACGTGGTGCTGCGCTACCTGCGCCTGCGCGGCGAAATGCCGGACCACACCGACCACCTGTTCGTGGTCAGCCGCCGCCACCAGTACCTGGGTCGGGTGGCGACCAATGCGCTGCTGACCCACGACCCGTCCACGCCGATCAACGAACTGATCGACGACGAACAACCCGCCATCCCGGTGGACACGACCGACAACGTGGTCGCCACGCAGTTCTCCGACCACGACTGGGTGTCGGCGCCGGTGGTGGACGAGAACAACATCCTGCTCGGCCGCATCACCATCGATGACGTGGTGGACATCATCCGCGACCGCGCCGAGCACCAGGCCCTCAGCGCCGCCGGCCTCGATGAAGACGAGGACATGTTCAGCCCGGTGCCGCGCGCGGCGCGACGGCGCGCCTTGTGGCTGGGCATCAACCTGATGACGGCCTTCCTGGCGTCGTGGGTAATCGGGCGTTTCGAAGGTGCACTGGAACAGGTCGTGGCGCTGGCCGTGCTGATGCCGATCGTCGCCAGCATGGGCGGCGTCGCCGGCACGCAGGTGCTGACCTTGATGGTGCGTGGCCTCGCGCTGGGCCAAGTGGGCGTGGGCAACTTGCGCGCCCTGCTGGCAAAGGAAGTCCTGGTTGGCGTGCTCAACGGCGCGATCTGGGCGATCGTGGTCGGCGTGGTAGCCGGCCTTTGGTTCCAGGACATGAAGCTGGGCTTGGTGATCGCACTGGCCATGCTGATCAACCTGGTCAACGCCGCGCTGGCCGGCGTGCTGGTGCCGCTGACCCTGCGCCGCATGAACATCGACCCCGCGCTCGCCGGCGGCGTCGTGCTCACCACCTTCACCGACGTGGTCGGTTTCCTGTCCTTCCTCGGACTGGGGACGATTATCCTGCTGAAGTAAATCCGCGCGAGGCCGTTCGGTCCACGATCCACGCAACGGCGATGCCGGCGATCGTGGCCGCGATCATCGACCAGGGCAGTTGCGGGACTTCGATGTGCACGCGCTGCACCACCAGCGCGATCACCGGTTGCATGTAGACCAGGCCGACCACGCCCATTCCAAGCAACAGCAAGGTCATCAGCCAGTCCTCGATGCTGGTCTTTTCTTCGGCCATGAGGATGCGCTTGGCGATTCGCGCGGCAAAGTCCGCCGGCAATTGCAGGGCCGTCGGGCGATTCAAGGCACGGATGACCAGCCGATGCCGGTCGAGTTCCGGATCGATGCCTGCGGGCTGGCCGAGGCGCTCGGCCGCTTCCGCGGCGGCCTGCAGGCGCATTTCGCGATCGATGTCTTCAGGTTTCATGCGGCTACTCCCATTCGTACTTCGAGCAACTGCCGGAGCCGGCTGCGCGCCCGAAACAGGTAATTCTTCACGGTGCCCTCGGGCAGGCCGGTCACGCTGGCGATGTCGCCGATCGGCATTTCCTCAAGGTGGTACAGCGTGACGAGCGTGCGCTGGATGGCGGGCAATTTTTCAATCGCGTCACCCAGCAAGCCCATCAGTTCGTTGTCGGCGCAGGCCGCTTCCAGGTCGAAGCCATCGCTGACTCCCTCCCAGGCCGGGCCGCCTTCGTCGTCCGCGGAAGGCTCGACCATCGGCAGCTTCTTCTTCTGCAGGTGGCGGGTGGCGACCGAAAAAGCCACGCGGCCGATCCACGTGGACAGCGCGCTTTCGAAACGATACTGGTTGAGACGCTCGTGCACCCGGAAAAAAACGTCCTGGCAGAGCTCGCGGGCATCCTCGGGGTGCTGCACCATCCGGTACACGAGGTGCCAGACCAGTTTCTGGTGGCGCGCGACCAGGCGCTCGAACGCCCCGGGCTTTCGCGCCAATACCGCACTTACCAGTTCCTGGTCTTCGCTCATGCCCGATGGATACCTGCCGGGGCCGATTGGTTGCAGGTTAGTCCGAATGAAATTGGATGCAACCGGATTCGCCCTGGCCCTGTCCATCGTGCTGACCGGGCCAAACGTGCCCGACCTACCCGGAGAACTTCCATGGATTTTGCCCTGCTCGTTCCAATCGCGGCCATGCTGGCCATCGTCATGGCCATCAAGATCATCGTGGACTCGCGCTTGCGCCGTCGCCTGGCCGAGACCAATGCATCCGAAGACCTGATCAAGTCGATGCTGGTGGCTGATGAACAGGCCCGCCGCCTGTCCGCCCTCAAGTGGGGCCTGGTGCTGACCCTGATGGGCCTGGCCTTCGGCCTGATCAGCGCACTGGGCCTGGAGTCGGACAACCCCGGCACCTGGGGCCTGCTGATCGGTACCGCCGGCGTCGGCATGCTGGCCTACCACTTCATCGCCAGCCGCAGCCGCTAACCGTCCGACGGTTCCGGGTTCAGCGCAGGGCTCGCGCTGTCGCTTGCTCCTCGAGCGTCAGCGCAACCTTGTCGCGAAGATAGGCCGGTTCCAGCATGTCGGCGCGGATGCCCTGCCCGCGGGCGAGCATCCGAGCTCCGAGCCGGGCGATGTCCCCGGCATGCGGCAAGGCCCGTGGGTCGCACAGGCGCAGCCGTGGGCCCAGGGCGGATACCAGGCCCTGGCTGGCCGCCACGAATCCGCTGCCCACGCCCAGCAGGTTCTCGATGTCTTCCGCGACCCGCGGTTCCGCCGGCGTCGCCATCCATTCATCGCCGACGGCGACCACCATTTCCTCGGGGTCGTGCCGGAACAAGCCCAGGTACAACTCACCCATGCGCGCGTCGATCGCGGCCAGGATGGTTGGCGCCTGGTCGCCGGAATATCCGGTTTCGATCGACGGCGCCTGCAGGGCCAGTGCGGCCAGCGTTGAAATTGGCAGCACCGGCTTGTCGAGGGCCAGCGCCATGCCCTGCACCAGCGCAACGGCGAGTCGCACACCGGTAAAAGCGCCGGGGCCGCGCCCCACCGCAATCGCATCGAGCTGCCTTCGCGTGATGCCTGCCTCTGCGAGCAACTCGTCGCACCATGGCAGCACCAGGTCGGTGTGCCGGCGCGGCGCGATCTCGTGCCGCTCGCGTACTTCGCCGGCGACCCACACGGCGACCGAACACGCTTCCGTACTGGTTTCGATTGCGAGGATCTTCATCGCCAGTCCTGTGCGAATTCCCATTCGGCGTCGGGGTCGGCCAGCGCTTCGGGCGAAGGCTCGATGCCGAAGAAGCGTTGCACATCACCCAGCACGCGCGTGCGCGGAAACGGTGGCAGGCTGTCCAGGAACAGGCGGCCGTAACTCTTGCCGACCAGTCGCGGATCGCACAGCACCAGCACGCCGCGGTCTTCGAAGGTGCGGATCAATCGACCCGCGCCCTGCTTGAGCGAGATGACCGCCTGCGGCAATTGTTCGTCACGGAAGGGATTGCCACCGGCGCGGCGCACGGCTTCCAGCCGCGCCTCCAGCACCGGGTCGTCGGGCGCGGCGAAGGGCAGGCGGTCGATCACCACCACCGACAGCGCGTCACCCGCGACGTCAACGCCTTCCCAGAAACTCGCGGCGCCCAGCAATACGCCGTTGCCCGATTCACGGAATTGTTCCAGCAATACGTTCCGCGGCGCACTGCCCTGCACGAACAAGGGCCACGGCCCATTGCGCAGCGCATCGGCCGCTTCACGCAGCGCGCGATGCGAGGTGAACAACAGGAAGGCCCTGCCCTGCGATGCTGCCAGCACCGGCCGCACGACATCGATCAGCGCGGTGCCGTAGCCGCGCGCATTGGGTTCGGGCAAGCCGCGCGGCAAATAACACAGCGCCTGCTGTTGCCAATCGAACGGACTGGCCTGCAGCAACTGGCGCGGATTCTCGAGGCCGAGCCGCGTGGATATATGCGAAAAATCGGAATTCACCGCCAGCGTCGCCGAGGTGAAGATCCATGCGGCGCGCGATTGTTCGCGGTAGTCGCGCAAGGGACCCGATACATCCAGCGGCGTGCGTTGCAGGGTGAAGCCGCGCTGCGTCAGTTCATACCAGCGCACGTCATCGTCCAGCGACTGGCCGTCGCGCCAGCGGCGCAGCCGGGTCAGCGCGGCGTCGGCGCGATCGCCGCAAGCAGCGAAGCCCGGGGAGGTTTCGGTCAGCGGCGCAAGCCCTGCGCAAAGCTCGGCCAGGGCCACGTCCAGCGCCGCGAGTGCCGCCGACGCGCCGGCATGCGTCGCCACGCGCGCCGCGCTGCCGCGCTGCGGGAAATCATTCATGGCCAGGCGCAATTCGCGCACGGCATGTTCCAGCGATCGAACCGGTTGCTGCACGGTCGCCAATGCGCCGGGCGTGGATGCGGTTTCGCCGAGCGCATCGCGGGCAAGGTCGAGCAACTGCCGCGCGCCCACGCCTTCGCCGAAGAATTGCGCCGCGAGTTCGGGCAGTTGGTGCGCCTCGTCGAGCACGAACGCCGCGGCGCCGGGCAGGATTTCGCCGAAGCCCTCGCGCTTGATGGCGAGATCGGCCAGCAACAGGTGATGGTTGACCACGACCAGGTCGGCCGCCTGGGCTTCGCCGCGCGCCTTCACCACGAAGCAGTCGGCCCAGAACGGGCATTCACTGCCGAGGCAGTTGTCGGCAGTGGAGGTGACTTGCGGCAGCAGTGGGCTGTCGTCCGGCAACTCCGGCAATTCGGCGAGGTCGCCGCGCTGCGTGCGGCTGCTCCAGGCGACCACGCGCTGGAATGACGCGACCACCTCGCGGCTCGCGAAACGCTCGCCCTTGGCCTGTTCCATTCGATACAGGCACAGGTAGTTCGACCTCCCCTTCAGCAAGGCCATCTTCACGCTGGCGCCCAGCGCCGCGCGCACGCGCGGCAGGTCACGGTGATACAGCTGGTCCTGCAACGCGCGCGTTCCGGTGGAAATGATGACCCGTTGTCCGGACAACAAGGCAGGCACCAGGTAGGCATAGGTCTTGCCGGTGCCGGTGCCGGCCTCGGCGATCAGCGTGGCGCGCGCATCGATGGCATCGGCAACCGATTCGGCCAGTGCGCCTTGCGCCGCGCGCACGACATAGCCCGACAGCTTCTCTGCGAGCGGGCCGTCGGCCGCCAGTGCCGCGCGGGTTCGATCCGACAGGTCCGACATCGCTACATCCGGATCGGCGGTGCGACCGTGCAGCCAGCCACGCGCTGCTGCGCCTGCGTGGCTTGCGCAGCATTGCCGCGCGCTTCGGCGGCGAGTTGCAGCGTGGTCCAGTTTCGACGGCACAGGCCGCCGAGTTTCGGACCCTTGTCGAAGGAACGCGTGGCCAGTTGTTCGGCTTGCGTCCAGTCGCGCGCGACCAGGGCCAGTTCGGCCTGCCACTGCAGCAGGTCGGGATCTTCGGGCGTCAACACGGCGGCCTGGGCAAGCAATTTGCTGGCGCCGGTAAAATCACCGCGCGCTTCAGCGAGCGTGGCGCTGGCGCGAAGGTCTTCCACGCGCGGATCGCGCAGGGGCTGCACATCGAGTTCGTCACCCATCTGGCCGGCGGTACGCACCTGCTGCAGCAGGGTCGGCCCGCTGCCCGGGCGAACGGCATTACCCCGCTCCGCACTTCCGGAACTGGTGCTGCCAGTGCAACCGACCAGGCCAACCACGGCGAAGCACATGACCGCCACCGTACGCGAAATGATCACTGCGAATCCTCCTGCGCCGGCGGCGCTTCGGGCGTCGGCGGTTGTTCGCCGTCACCGCCCAGATGGAACCAGTCCAGCCAGCTGCTCTGCTGGCAGGTCTTGTGTTCGGTCGGCAAGTAACCCGAGACGAATGCCGCGCGGCGTGCGCCGGGGCAATCGGCTTCGGTGGTCGCGTAGGCCGCGCCATCCAGCCAGGCCCACTCGATGCCCTGCCCGGTAACCTTCAGCGGTTCGGTCGGAAGTTTGGTGAACAGGCCCGACCACACGCGCATCGCGCCAGTGGCGCCATACAGGCCGGTCGGTTCGTTCTTGTCGTTGCCCACCCACACCACGGCCAGGTGGTCGCCGGTGTAGCCGGCGAACCAGCTGTCGCGACTGTCATTGCTGGTGCCGGTCTTGCCCGCCGATTGCAGCGGGCCCAGGCCATCGCGGAGCAGCGGACTGGCGGTGCCGTTGGTTACCGCGGACTGCAGGGCCAGCGTCACCAGTCGCGCCGCGATGGCGTCGCCTTCCTGCGCGGGCTCGGTCTTGTTGTCGTAACGACTGATCGCCTTGCCCTGCGTATCGAGCACGCCGCGCACGGCGCGCAAAGGCTGGATGCGGCCACCCGATGCGAGGAACTGGTACATCTGCGCCATCGAAAACACCGACAGGTCCACCGAGCCCAGGATCAACGAAGGATTCGGTTTCGCTTTCAGGCCGCCCAGTACCTTCATCAACTCGGCGAGACGGTCAGGGCCCACTTCCATGCCAACCCGCACGGTCGCCTGGTTATAGGACCTCGCCAGCGCGGAACTCATCGTCACCGTGCCGTGCGATTTTCCATCGGAATTCTTGGGGCGCCATGGCTTGCCGTTGGGCTGGGTCACTTCCACCGGGCTGTCCTGCACCCAACTGGCAAGCGAATAACGGTCCGGTTGTGCCAACGCCAGCAGGTATACGAAGGGTTTGAGCAAGGACCCGACCGGTCGCTGCGCTTCGATGGCGCGATTGAATCCAGGCTCGTTGGTCTTGCGATTTCCCACCACGGCCAGCACTTCACCGGTGTGCGTGTCCGTTACCACCATGCCTGCCTGCAAGGCCGGGCCTTGTTTGCGCTCGACCTTGGGCAAGGTGGCTGCGACCGAGCGCTCGCTGAGCGTCTGCACTGATGGAGCCAGCGTGCTCATCACCGACAGGCCGGCGCCGCGCAGCGCATCGGCCGGATAGTCGCGCGCCAGCTGGCGACGCACCAGGTCGAGGAAGGCGGGTGCATTGTTGCGCGCAACGCCGGGCTTGCTGCTTACACCCAGCGGCGATGTCTTGGCGCGAGCTGCTTCTTCGGGACTGATCAGGCCGGTCTCGACGAAAACATCCAGCACAACCGCTCGACGTTTCAGCGCACGCTCGGGAAACCTGCGCGGATCCCAGAAGCCCGGGCCCTGGATGATGCCGATCAGCAAAGCGATGTCTTCGGTGCGCAGGGTGGCCAGTTCGCGACCGAACCAGAATTCCGCGCCGGCGCCGACGCCGCGAATGGACTGCTTGCCCTGCTGCCCCAGGTAAACCTGGTTGAGGTAGGCCTCCATGATGCTGCGCTTGTCGAAACGCGCCTCGATGATCAGCGCATACAGCGCTTCGCGCACCTTGCGCGTCACCGTCTTGGTATTGCTGAGGAACAGGCTGCGCACCATCTGCTGGGTGAGCGTGCTGGCGCCTTGTTCGAAGCCCGCCTCGCGCATGTTCACCCAGATGGCGCGGGCAACGCCCCACGGGTCGATGCCGTGGTGGTCCTTGAAGTTGCGGTCTTCCACCGCCTGCAGGCCGGTGATGAACAACACCGGCACTTCTTCCATCCGCACCAGGCGGCGCTCTTCCTCATCGATTCCGTACAGCGTGGCGATGCGCGCAGGATCCATGCGGGCGCTGTCGAGCCGCTTGCGCGTGCGTCCATCGCGCAACTGCGCAACGCGGCCCCCGGCCAGCGCCACGTCCAGGCGCCGCTCCGGCACCGGGCCGTCCATGTCGGTGAAGGCACGCGTGCCGATCTGGAACCGGTTGCCCTTGTGTGAATAGGTGCCGGGCAGTTGGCCGACACCATCGTTGCGATAGGTCGCGGCCGCCAGTTCGAGTTCCAGCGCGGCGGCGTCCAGCCGGACACCCGGCTTCAGCAACAGCGGGCGCGCATAGACGCGAGTTGGCACCTGCCACTGCAATTGGGCGAATTCGGTGCGGACCTGTTTGTCCAGATACCAGATGTAGGGCACGGCCAGGCCCAGGAAAAGGCCGGCCCCGACCAGCACGGCGCGCAGCAACCAGCGCTTCCACGGGGCCATGCCCGGGGTTCCTGAATCAGATAGGGCAGCGGATTTGCTCAAGGACGGGGATAATTCCGGTTTTCGCCAGTTTATCAGGCGCAAGCCAAGAGAATCGGACCCAAGCAAGATGGAACCAAAGCCACACGTCGCTTCCCCTGCCCAGGCAAGCGGCGCGCCCAGCACGCCCGATCCCCCGGCGCAGTCGCTGGCGCACCGTTTGGGTCGCTGGCTGCTGCGCGAGCACGTGCTGATGATCTATCGGTACAACGACTTGGCCTCGTTGTGTTTCCGCGGGATCAACAGCCTCAAGATGCGCGGGTTCCTGGCCACGGTCCAGATCGCGCTCAAACGCCTGTTCCCGGCGACCCGGCATGAGTTCCCGCTGCGACTGTATGAAGACGGCGCTGCCGAGCCGGCCACGCTTCGCTTCGCCCCTGCCAACACGCCGCGTGCCAGCATCGTGATTCCCGTGCACGGGCAGCTGCCGCTGACCTTGCGCTGCCTGCGCGCGCTCGCTTCAAGCGGCGATGAAAGCGCATTCGAGGTCATCATCGTGGACGATGCCTCCCCGGATGATTCCGCGGTCGTGCTTCCCCACATCGAGGGCCTGGTCTACCTGAAGAACGAATCGAACCTGGGCTTCATCGGTTCCTGCAATGCCGGGGCCATGGCAGCCCGCGGAGAATTCGTCGTCTTCCTGAACAATGACACGCTGGTCCAGCCAGGCTGGCTGGACTCGCTGTTGGCGACCTTCACCCGGTTTCCCGACACCGGATTGGCCGGAAGCAAACTGGTGTATCCCGATGGTCGCCTGCAGGAAGCAGGAGGCATCGTATTTCGCTCGGGGGCAGCCGCCAACTACGGTCGCAATGCCGACCCCACCGAGCCTCGATTCAACTTCGTGCGCGAAGTCGACTATTGCTCCGGCGCATGCATCGCCATCCCGGCAAGACTCTTCAGCCAGCTGGGAGGATTCGACTCCCACTATTCACCCGCTTACTACGAAGACACCGACATTGGAATGCGGATAAGGGACGTCGGCCTCAAGGTTCGTTACCAGCCGGCGTCGGTGGTGGTGCACCTGGAAGGCGCAAGCTCCGGCACCGATGTGCGCGTCGGCATCAAGTCCTACCAGGTACGCAACCAGCAGAAATTCCGGGAACGCTGGGCGAAGCGCCTCGCCAGCCACCCGCTCGACCCCGGCCGCGGCGATGTGGACGATGGGGCAGCCATCCGGGCAGCAACGCATCGCGACCAACGCCGGATACTGGTAATCGATTCCTACACGCCGACGCCCGACAAGGATTCCGGCTCGGTGCGGATGGTTGAGCTGATGAAACTGCTCGTCGATGAAGGTTGTTCGGTCGTCTTCATGTGCCAGAACCTGACCCACGACGGAAAATACACGGAAGCACTGCAGCAGCTGGGCATTGAAGTCTGGTGGCAACCCTGGGTGAAGTACCTGCCGCGCTGGCTTACCCCGAATGGCAAGCGCTTCGACGCGATCATCGTGTCGCGCCACTATGTGCTGATGCCCCTGTTGCCCATGCTGCGAGAGCTGGCGCCACAGGCAAGGCTGGTCTTCGATACGGTTGACCTGCACTTCCTGCGCGAGCAGCGCGAAGCCGAACAGGGCGGCAGCCAATCCAGTCAGCTCGCGGCAAGCCGCACCAGGGGCATCGAGCTGTCACTGGTCCGCAAGGTGGACACGACCTGGGTGGTCAGCCAGGTCGAGAAGGAGATCCTGCTCGCGACGGTCCCGCGGGCAGACATTTCAGTCGTGTCGAACATCCATGCCGTGACCGAGGACACTCCCGGCTTCGCGCAACGATCAGACCTCGTGTTCGTGGGCAGCTTCCGCCATCCACCAAACGTGGATGCCGCCGAATGGCTGGTTCGCGAAATATTCCCGATCGTGCGCAAGTCGTTGCCGGATGTTCGCCTGCATCTTGTCGGCGCCGATGCACCGGATTCGTTCCGGCAATTTGGCGATGTCGAAGGCGTGCTGGTGCATGGCCACGTTCCCGACCTCGAAGCCCTGCTCGACACGACCCGCATCAGTCTTGCGCCTTTGCGCTACGGCGCCGGCATCAAGGGCAAGGTCAACCAGAGCCTGTCGCGGGGGCTTCCGGTGGTGGCCACCTCTTGCGCGGCAGAGGGCATGTTCCTGGTCGACGGCCAGGATGTCCTGCGCGCGGACAACGCGGAAGACTTCGCGAACGCCGTGGTCCGGCTCTACGCCGATAGCGAGCTGTGGCAGAAGCTGCGCGCGGGTGGCCTCGAAAATACCCGGCTGCATTTTTCCAGGGATGCCGCGCGAAAGGCCCTCAAAGCCTGGCTTGCCGAGCTTCCGGTGCGGTCCGGCAGCAGTCCGGGCTAGCGCTTCGGGCTGGCCCCGCGCGCAGTGCGCAAGCGGGTGATGGCGCCAGCCAATCCAGGATGGGCGGGCTGCCAATGCCGCACGTGGGCCAGCGCGATTTCCGCTTCGGCGAAATCACTCGCACCGATTCGTTCGTCCGCATAGGCCAGCCATCGCTCGGCCATGCGGCGACGGGCCTGGTCGGCGGCAGGCGATGCCTCCTGCACTACGTAGGCTTCCAGGCATGATTGCGCGCGTTTGAGTTGGCCCGCGTCCAGTGCCTGGTCAAAACATTTCCGGCTGGCGGCGGTGAGTTCACGCTCGAGCCGGGCCACGTCTTTCGAACGCGGCGCTATGGCGGCGGCGACGCGAAGTTTGTCCCACGCGCTCTCGCCCGGTGGCGTAATGAAATCGCCGCGGCCGATGGCCTGTTCCGCCTCCGCCAGCAAGGTCGGTAGACGCGCGCGTTCACTCCGGTTGGCGGGGCGGATCAGGCGGGCCTGTGCCTGCCTCGACAACTGCATGCTTCTTTCCGCAGCCGCGATTCCCGGGCTGCCCGGATTCCACAGTCGCGCCTTTTCCAGCGACGCTTGCGCGCGCCGGAACTGGAAGTCCGCCGCCTGTCGCTGTGCGCGTCGCGCCATTCGCGCCGCCAGGCGCTCCAGGCCCTCGCGCGCCTGCCCGTAGCCGGGATCGCCTTCCGAAAAGCCGAGATAGCGTTTCGCGGCCCGGTCGTAGCTGCCGGCCCTTTCATCGCGCGCTGCCTGCTCCAGCTCTCGCGCCTGGCGCGCTTGCAGTGCCGCCAATGCCTCACCGAGGCGCGCGCGCAAGGGCGGCAAATCCGTGTGCGCGGGATCTTCGGCAATCACGGCTTCGACGATGGCCCGGGCTTCGGAAACCTTGCCGGCATCGAACAATTTTTCGGCGCGAACCAGGCGCGACGACAAGAGCAAGTCGCGGCCCTCGATCGCGGCCGGGTTGTCCGCGTCCACGGCGAGTATCTGGCGATACAGGGCGAGCGCCTCGTCTTCATCCACGCCCGGCGAAATGGCGCGGGCGAGCAAACCCTTGGTATCGCTCGATGCTTCCTGCAGGTCACGCAGGCGGGCCTGCAGCGGCTGCAGCTGCACCTGCGGCGCAGACAACGCAGCGGCCAATGCAAGGTTCTCGGAGGCCTGGCCGAGTTTGTGCGCGGCCAACGCCGCCTGCGCACGCGCGATGGCGGCTTCGCGCACGGCCAGCAGGCCCTGCTTGGCGCGCATCTGGTCGGGATCGGAGGCGAGCACGGATTCGAACAGCTCACGCGCGCCGCTGCCATCGGACGCGCTGAGTCTTCCGGCGACGAGCGCCGCCTGCGCCTGTTCCAGCTGGCGATTCATGCGTGGGTCGGGCACGAGTCGTTCGCTGATCCACGATCGGCCCACTACCAACACCAGCAACACCACCAGCGCGGCCAGCAGCCAGCCCAGTCGCGGGCCGCGCAGCCACTCAACCCAGCCGTCGCGCATCCTGCACTCCCGGCACGGTGTCGAGCTTGGCAAGCAACTGGCTAAGTTGTTCGAAGTCGCTCACCTTCAGCGTTACGCGGATGTCGGCGAGGCCACGCGCCTCGTCCAGGTGCGAGCTGATGCCGAGGATGTTCACCTCGGCCTGCGCGATCACGTTGGTCACGTCCTTCAGCAGCCACTTGCGATCGTAGGCACGCACCTGGATGCCGACCTCGTAGCGGGAACTCGCGGCCTGGCCCCAGTTCACCGGCAGCTCGCGATCGGGTTGCGCCGCGATCAATCGTTGCACGCTGGTGCAATTGCGCCGATGGATGCTGACGCCACGCCCGCGCGTGAGGTAACCGACGATGGCATCGCCGGGCACCGGCTGGCAGCAACGCGCGATCTGCGACAGCAGATTGCCGACGCCCTCGACGGTGAATCGACTGGATTGGTCCACGCTGCGCGGGCGCGGACGCGCCACGGGCTTGTCGGGTTTCGCAGGCGTGGGCGATTGCGCCTGCAACACGGCCTGCGCATGGTCGTGCAAGGCGCGGCTGACCTGGCTGGCGCCCATGTCGCCCAAGGCCAACGCCAGTTGCAGGTCCTCGACGCTTGCCATGTGGAATTTTTCCAGCACGGGTGCAAGGTCGGCCTGCATCATCGCCACGCGGCGCAGTTCCTTGTCCAGCATGTCCTTGCCGGCCTGCAGGTTGCGTGCGCGGTCGAGCTTGTGGAACCAGGCGCGCACCTTGTCGCGGGCGCGGCCGCTGGCAAGGAAACCATTGCTCGCCAACAACCAGTCGCGCCGAGGCTCGCCGGTCTTGTTGGTCATGATCTCGACGCGATCGCCGCTGGCTGGCTTGTAGTCGAGCGGCACGATGCGGCCGTTCACCTTGGCGCCGCGGCAGCGATGCCCCACCTCGGTATGCACGTGGTAGGCGAAATCGAGCACCGTGCCACCCTGCGGCAGGTCCACCACTTCGCCGCGCGGCGTCAGCAGGTAGATGCGGTCTTCCAGCAGTTCGGTATTGAAGCCGGCAAGCAAGGTGGTTTCGTCATCGCCCTCGCGTTGTTCCAGCAACTGGCGCATCCACGCCACTTTCCGCTCGAAGCTGGCCTCGCCCTTGCCACCTTCCTTGTAGCGCCAGTGTGCCGCCACGCCGAGCTCGGCATGTTCGTGCATCGCGTGCGTGCGGATCTGCACTTCCAGCGTGCGTCCTTCCGGACCGATCACGGCGGTATGCAGGGACCGATAGTCGTTGCCCTTGGGCTTGGCAATGTAGTCGTCGAATTCCGACGGTACCGGCGTCCACAACTGATGCACCAGGCCTAGTGCCGCATAGCAGTCGGCCACGTCGTCCACCAGCACGCGAATGGCGCGGATGTCGTACAGCTCGCTGAAGTCCAGGCCCTTGCGCTGCATCTTCTTCCAGATGCTGAAGATGTGCTTCGGGCGGCCATCCACCTGCGCATTGATGCCCGCTTCGGCCAGCGTCGAACGAATCTTCTGCTTGGCTTCCTCGATGAAGCGCTCGCGGCCGGTGCGTTTCTCGTCCAGCAATCGCGCGATGCGCTGGTAGGTTTCCGGTTGCAGGTAGCGGAACGCGAGGTCTTCGAGTTCCCATTTGAGTTGCCAGATGCCGAGACGATTCGCGAGTGGTGCATGGATGTCGGCGGTCAGCTCCGCCAATGCCTTCTGCTCGTCCGGCGGTGCATTGGCTGCCGCGCGCAGGCGTTCGAGTTGTTCGGACAGCAGGATCAGCACCACGCGCAAGTCGCGGATGATCGCCAGTAGCAGCCGCCGCAAGCCCTCGGCGTTGCCGCGGCCCTCGCGCTGCGCGTGCAGGCTCCAGACCTGTTCGGCGGCCTGCAGTCCATCCAGCAGGGGACGCAGGCCGGAGTTCTTGTCCAGGATCGGCAGGATTTCTTCGCGCAGCTTCGGGCACAGGTGCAGCAAGGCAGCCAACTGCACTTCGGCGTCGGCGCGCACCATTTCCAGCGTGTCCAGCACGGCCCATGCCAGCGGCGGCACCGGTTTCCGGAACGCGCGCAGCGCGACATCCACCGGCTTCAGCGGCGCCGCGTCGGCGTGCCGGTCCAGCCAGTCGTCCAGGGTGCGGGTTTCGAGCGCCATTGCATTCACGTCAGTGACTTTGGCGGTTCAAACAAGTTGCTGCAACTGCCGCGCCAGTCGTTTGTGCGAAACGGGCCGCCGTGTTCCCAGTTCCTGCGCAAAAGTCTGAACGCGAAGCTCCTCCAGGTCCTGCTGGAACTCGAGCCATTCGCTGGGTAAAGGCGAATATTTCTCCTGCGCCCGGGCCAGGGCATCGGCATAGGGCTGCAGCTCCAGCAGCCTGGCCTGGTCCTTGATGGGATCGGCGATGGCCCGCTCGGCGCGCAGGTCCAGGGCCTTCAGGTAGCGCGGGAATTCGGCCAGGAAGGCAGCGGGCGTCTCGCGCAGGAAGCCGGCGTGAACCAGTTGCCGCAGATGCCGCGAGATATCGTCCAGGTTCCCCTGCGCCCAACCCATCAGCGGGGACTCGAGCTTCGGCTTGACCTGCGCATAGGCCGCCAGCACCGACTCGGCCAGCTTCAGGCGCTGCATGGCCTGCTCGAACAACTGCCGGCTGACCTTCGCCACCCGTTCATCGAAGGCTGCCTTGTCCCGGATTTCGGCCAGGCCTTCGGCCAGCAATACGTTCAGCGCTGCATCGACGATGTCGGCGCGCAGGCGTTCGGACGATTCAATCGCCGCGTACAGCAGGCCCAGCTTGGGCGAGACCGGCAACTGCTTGCGCGCCTGCCGGACCTTGTCGGCGGTCGCGACCAATATCAACCGACGCACGCCCGCCTCGTGTTCCGCGCGCGCTTGCATCGGGTCGGCGAAGACATCGAGGTCCACCCCTTCGCCGCGGTCGACCAACGCCGGATAGGCCGGCACGCCACCGGCGCCGGCGATCCTGTCGGGAATGGGCGCGTCTGGAAACGTGGCGAGGCCGCGGCGCGCGAGTCGCTCGCCGGCACTTTCCGCGAAGGCGCGCTCGGCCTGCGCGCCAAAGCGTTGCCTCAGCTGATCGAGGTCGCGAGAGGTGGCAAGCACTTTACCGTCGCGCTCACCCATGCGGAAATTCATGCGCAGGTGCGGGTCCAGCGCCGATTCGTCGAAATCGGTCGCCGCCACCGGCGCGCCGGTGCTTCGGGTCAGGAAGCGCGCCAACGTGCCGGCCAGTGAATCGGCTTCGGGTTGCGGATAGGCCTGGAAAAACGCGCGCGCGAAATCCGGGGCCGGTACGTAGTTGCGCCGCAGGGCCTTCGGCAGCGAGCGGATCAAGCCCGCCGCTTTCTCCTCCACCAAGCCCGGCACCAGCCACGACATGCGCACCGGATCAATCGCCTTCAGCAGGTGCAGCGGCAGGTCCATCGTCACGCCGTCATCTTCCGCACCGGGTTCGAAGCGGTAATGCAGCGCGAGCCGGATGTCGCCGAGCGCGAAATATTTCGGAAAACGGTCGGCCTCGCTGCCCTCCCCCGGCAACAGGTCCACCAGCGACCATTCCAGCGCCTTGCGCTTTTCGGGCGGCAGCTTCGAGGTCCAGCTGTCGAGGCCCTGCACACTGTTGATATCCGGCGGCAGTCGATCCAGGTACCAACGCGCCTGCCAGTCCTCGTCGGCGATCAAGCCGGCGCGACGCAGCTTGGCTTCTTCCTCGCGCGCTTTCTCAAGCGTCGAAAGATTGCGCGAGACAAAAGTCGAACGCGTATTGATCTCGCCGGTGATCAGGCCCTGTCTTATGAAGATTTCCCGCGACTCTTCCGGATACAGCCCGCCGTAGTGCACCGGCCGTTTCGGCGCCAGCACCAGCCCGAACAGACTGATTTGCTCCGAGCCGATCACACGGCCCTGGGCGCGTGACCAATGCGGATCGAAGTGGCGTCGCGACAGCAGGTGCGGCAGTTCGGCAATCACCCAGTCGGGCTCGATGCGGGCACCCATCAGGCCCCAGATCTTTTGCGTATCCAACAGCGTGGCGACCAGCAGCCACGCTGGCGGCGCCTTCACCAGCGACGAGCCAGGGAACAAGGCGAACTTGCGCTGCCGGGGTGCGTCGTACATGCCCTTTTCGACGCGATGGCCCACCTGGGTCGGCAGGCCCGCGATCAGCGCGCGATGCAGCGGCGCATATTCGGCAGGCGTGTCACTGATGGCCCAATCGAGTTCGGTGCAAACCAGCAGCAACTGGCGATGCAACTCACGCCACTCGCGCATGCGCAGGAAGCCGAGGAAATTCTTCTCGCACCAGTTGCGCAACTTCGATTGCGTCAGGTCTTCGTGCGCCACCCGATAGGCGTCCCACAGGTTCAACACGCCCAGGAATTCAGAATCCGGGTGCGCGAATTGCGCGTGCGCGGTATCGGCCGCACCTCGTGCATCGGAAGGCCGCTCGCGCGGATCCTGGATGCCGAGGAAGGCTGCCAGCACCGTTACCTCGCGCAGGCAGGCAAGCGCTTGCGCGGCCACCAGCATGCGCGCCAGCTTGACGTCCACTGGCAGGCGCGACATCTGCCGGCCGATCGGCGTCAGCCGCCGATCCTTGTCCACTGCGCCCAGTTCCGTCAGTTGCTGCCAGCCATCCGCAATCGCGCGCGGATCGGGCGCATCGATGAAGGGAAAATCCTCGACCCTTCCCAGCCCCAGCGACAACATGCGCAGGATCACGCCGCCCAAGGAGGCGCGGAGGATTTCCGGATCGGTGTAGCGTGATCGCGATTCGAAATCCGCTTCCGAATACAGGCGATAGCAGATGCCCGAGGCGATGCGGCCGCACCGGCCCTTGCGCTGGTCGGCGCTGGCCTGCGAAATCGGTTCGATGTGCAGGCGGTCGAGCTTCTGTCGCGGTGAATAGCGCTTCACGCGGGCCGCACCCGGGTCCACCACGTAGCGGATGCGCGGCACCGTCAGGGACGTCTCGGCCACGTTGGTGGTCAATACGATGCGCCGTTGCGAACCCGGCTGGAACACCCGGTCCTGGTCGCGCGACGACAATCGCGCATACAGCGCGAGCAACTCGGTGTGCCGATACTTGCGCTGGCCCAGGGCAAGGTGCGCATCTCGAATCTCGCGCTCGCCGGGTAGGAAGATCAGGATGTCGCCTTGCGAGTCCTCACGCGTAATTTCGTCTACCGCAGCGACGATTGCGTCATTCATCGTGCGGTCGCCAGCCTCTTCGCCCTCGCCCTCCGGCGCGCGATAGCGGGTTTCCACCGGATAGCTGCGCCCTTCCACGCTGACCACCGGCGCGTCGCCAAAATGCTTCGAGAAACGCTCGGTATCGATCGTGGCCGAAGTGATGATCAGCTTCAGGTCGCGCCGTTTCTGGATCAGCTGCTGCAGGTAACCGAGCAGGAAATCGATATTCAGGCTGCGCTCGTGCGCTTCGTCGATGATCAGCGTGTCGTATTTCGACAGCCAGCGATCGGACTGGATCTCAGCCAGCAGGATGCCGTCGGTCATGAACTTGATGTAGGTGTCGTCGCCGACATTCTCGGTGAAGCGCACCTGGTAACCGACTGCGCCGCCCACCGTCGTCTTCAGCTCTTCCGCCACGCGTCGCGCCACGGCGCGAGCCGCAATCCGCCGCGGCTGGGTGCAGCCGATCATGCCGTTGATGCCGCGGCCCGCCGCCAGGCACAGCTTCGGCAATTGCGTGGTCTTGCCCGAGCCCGTCTCGCCGGCGATCACCACCACCTGGTGTTTCGCAATCAGCGCGATGATGTGCTCCGCCTCGCGCGCCACCGGCAAGTCGTCGTCGAAGGTCGGCGTCGGCGCCTGTGCCTCGCGCCGCGCACGCGCCGCCACCGAGACGGCCAGGGCCTTCTCGAAACCCTCGCGCAGGCCGGCGTCGTCCGGTTTTTCACGCGCGCGCGCCTGCATCCGGCGCAGCCGCGCCTGGTCCCGGCTGAGGGCCAGGTGAAGCGCGGGCTTTTGCAACGTTTCGGTCACGGGATTCAGGTTCACTTATCGACGATTACGGTTCACACTCAATTGTCACATCTCGCAGGGATTCAAGTCATGGACATTGATATCGGGATCGCTTCGAAAGATCGCAAGAAGATCGCCAATTCACTCTCGCACCTGCTTGCCGACACGTACACGCTGTACCTGAAGACGCACAGCTTCCACTGGAACGTGACCGGGCCGATGTTCAATGCCCTGCACAACATGTTCATGGTCCAGTACAACGAACTGTGGCTGTCGCTGGACGAGATCGCCGAACGCATCCGCGCCTTGGGTGAAGTGGCGCCAGGTTCCGGCGCGCAGTACGCCAAGCTGTCGTCCATCAAGGAAGAAACCGGCGTACCGGACTGGCAAGGCATGGTCACGCAACTCGTGAACGGCCACGAAACGTGCGCCCGCACTGCTCGCGACGCCTTCAAGAAGGCCGAAGGCGCCAATGACCAGCCCAGCGCGGACCTGGCCACCACGCGCATGCAGGCGCACGAGAAAACGGCCTGGATGCTGCGCTCCCTGCTTCAGTAACGGCCCACAGGGCCACCGTCCGACTCAGTCGTTGACAGATATATCCATATCCGATATATCTGGCGGCAACAGGGGAGACCACCATGGCCGCCAGCACCAGCAAATCCGACGCGCCGGCGCTCACGCCGGCCATGCACCACATCCTGCTCGCGTTGCTGGAAGGCGACCGCCACGGCTACGCCATCATGCAAGCGATCGAGCTGATCAGCCGGGGCGAGATGCGGCTCGGCCCGGGCACGCTGTACACGTCCATCAAGAAGCTGCTCGATGCGAAGCTGATCGAAGAGACCGACGAGCGCCCGGATGAAGACGACGAGCGCCGACGTTATTACCGGCTGAGCAGTGCGGGGCGTGAAGCCGTGCTGGCCGAAACGCGGCGTTTGTCACGGCTGGTGGCATTCGCGCACAAACACGCCCGCCACGCGGTGCTCGCGTGAACGGCGGCCCTGATCCGAGCTGGATGCGTGTCGTACAGTCGGTCTACGGCGCCTTTCTGTGGCTGTATCCGAAGGAACTGCGCGATTTGCACGGCGATGAGATGCGACTGGCCTTCCGCGACCGTTGCCGCGAAGTCGCGCGAGGTGAACAAAACGGCTTCAAGGTATTTGTATTGGAGCTGCTTCCAGACACGCTGCGGAGCGCAGGCGAGGCGCAGCTATCAGCATCGTTCGACCAGATGCGCCCCCGGCAGTATTGGGCGCTCGGACTGCTGTGTTGTTCGGCCTTCGGCCTGCTCTACCGCGATGAATTGAGCCGATTCACGCTCGACGCAGCGTTTCGGGCCAAGTACGCATGGCAGGACTATCGCCAGTCGCGCGAACTGGACATCCAGGAAGCTCGTGTGCGAGCGCTTGCCAAGTCCTTCGCAGAACTCGACACCATCGAGGGCAAGGCGCTGGCCGCCTACCTCTACCGTTCGGTCTATTCCGGACGGACGCGATTGCACAACGGCACCCTCAACGGAGGTCCTCGCCAGCTATACCTGGGCTTCATGGTTGCCGATGGCGATCGGGCCACTGCACTGACCGCAGGTGTATTCAGCGAACATCCCGCTGCCTATCCGCTAATCGTTGCAGTGCAAGCTTGCGAACCTGCCGTCGGTTGCAACCGCGAGGCAGCGATCCGGAGACTCACCGAACTCGAGCCCGACAATGCCTACGGCTGGTCACTCGCCTTCAAATGGGCATCATTGCGTCACGATGCAGCGTCGATGCGCGAGGCGATTCAGCGCATGGCCGAGTCGACCCACTACGACAACTACCAAGGCCGCATTACTCGCGACTTGCTGCGCGAGACAGAACTGCTTGCACCTGGCGATGTCGGGTACTTGGCAGATATCGCGTCAGAAGCTCGCAGCGTCGGCTTCGGAGCGATTGACGACTTCAAGCACGACGTCCGCTACGGCTGCAGGCGCCGCCCAGCTCTCGATACATCCAACCAGTTGCGTTGGCTCGAAATCCATCCTGAGATGCAGGACGACTGCCTGCGGATTGCTAAAGTGCTTTCGGCATCCACCGACCTGACGTCCGCATACTGGGGTTGGCGCAGGATCCTTGAGGCCGAATCGATTCCCGCTCGACGGGACGCTATCCTCCCGCAAGTGCGCAACAGCCGATGGCTGCAGGAGCAGGCTTGGAGAGTTGGCGTCAATCGACACAGGCAGGACCACGGCTGGGACGCCTGGACGAAAGACGAATGGCTGAACTGGGCAGCTGCCTGGGCCCCCGGCGACGGCGAAATTCCATCCGTCAAGCGCTGGCTTGTCTCACGTGGAATGTCTGTGACAGCGCCGCCGGACTTCGAGATTCCGCCCAGCTAGGGAAATTCCACCCAGCTAGGGAAATTCCGACCACATCAAGCGCCTTCCTCCGGCGTTCGGGCGGCTTGCATTTGCTACCCTGTCACCATGCTTTCAACACCCCCCGCTGCCCGCCAAACCTTGCACCGCGTCTTCGGCCACTCCCAGTTCCGCGGTGAACAGGAAGCCATCGTCGACCACGTAGTTTCCGGGCGCGATTGCCTGGTATTGATGCCCACCGGCGGCGGCAAGTCGCTGTGTTACCAGGTTCCCGCATTGCTGCGTGAAGGCACGGCAATCGTGGTGTCACCGCTGATTGCACTGATGCAGGATCAGGTCGAGGCACTGGAACAACTCGGCGTGCGCGCCGCGTTCCTGAATTCCTCGCTCAGCACCGAAGCTGCGTCCGCCGTCGAGCGCGGCCTGCTCAACGGCGACTACGATCTGCTCTATGTCGCGCCCGAACGCCTGCTGATGCAGCGCTTCCTCGGCCTGCTCGACCGCTGCACCATCGCCTTGTTCGCCATTGACGAGGCCCACTGCGTCTCGCAATGGGGCCACGACTTCCGCCCGGAATACCGCGAACTCAACCTGCTGCACGAACGCTGGCCCGACGTGCCGCGCATCGCGCTCACCGCCACGGCCGACAAGCCGACCCGCGATGAAATCGTCGAGCGCCTCGGCCTGCAGGACGCGCGCCAATTCATCAGTTCCTTCGACCGGCCCAATATCCGCTACCGCGTCGCGCAGAAGGACAACGCCAGAAGGCAACTGCTCGATTTCCTCGCCACGCACAAGGGTGAGGCCGGCATCGTCTATTGTCTGTCGCGCAAGAAGGTGGACGAAACCGCCGCCTTCCTGTGCCAGCACGGCGTGAAGGCCCTGCCCTACCACGCCGGCATGGACGCGGCGAAGCGCAGCGCCAACCAGCGCCGTTTCCTGCGCGAGGAAGGCATCGTCATCGTCGCGACCATCGCCTTCGGCATGGGCATCGACAAACCCGACGTGCGTTTCGTCGCGCACATGGACCTGCCGAAATCCATCGAAGGCTATTACCAGGAAACCGGCCGCGCCGGCCGCGACGGCGATCCCGCCGATGCCTGGCTTTGTTATGGCCTGGGCGACGTGGTGATGTTGCAGAAGATGATCGACGGCGGCGAAGCCAGCGACGAACGCCGCTGGCTGGAACGCCGCAAGCTCGACACCCTGCTGGGCTATTGCGAATCCACCCGCTGCCGCCGCCAGGTGCTGCTTTCAAGCTTCGACGAAATCTATCCGCGCGATTGCGGCAACTGCGACAACTGCCTGGAACCCGTGCAGACCTGGGATGCGACGGATGCCGCGCGCAAGGCGCTGTCCTGCGTCTATCGCAGCGGGCAGCGGTTCGGCGCCGCGCACCTCATAGACATCCTGCGCGGCGGCAACACCGAACGCATCGTGCAGTTCGGCCACCAGCAACTGAGCACTTTCGGCATTGGCCAGGACATCGACGCGCGCCAATGGAAAGGCGTATTCCGCCAATTGGTGGCAATGGGCCTGCTGGAAGTGGATGCCGAAGGCTACGGCGGCCTGCGCCTGACCGATGCCAGCCGGCCCGTGCTCAAAGGCGAGAAAACCGTCTTCCTGCGCCAGGAAAGCGAACGCGTCCGGACGAAGTCCACGCGCGGAGGATCCGGCGCCTCCGCAACTGTCGCGATGGCCGCAGCCGACGCGCCGGTCTTCGAAGCCTTGCACGCGCTTCGCGCCGACCTCGCGCGCGAACAGAACCTCCCCGCCTACGTGATCTTCCACGACGCCACCCTGCGCGAAATGGCGGCGCAACGTCCCCGCACGCTGGGCGAGCTGGGTCGCATCAACGGCGTGGGCCTGTCGAAGCTCGAACGCTACGGCCCACAGGTACTGGCCACGCTGCAGGAAGCCGAAGCCGCCTGACGCCACCGGCCTTGCGCTATCCTCGCCACTCGCGCCTGCGGAGCCTGACCCTTGAACCATCAACAAGCCCGGATCGACGCGGGCCTGGCCCTTCTGGTCGGCCTCGCAGCCTTCCTGCTCTTTTGCGATGGCGGCGCCATCCTCGACCCTACCTACACCGACTGGCTGATGGTCGGCGACCCCGCGTCGGGTTGGCTGGGCTGGCAGTTCTTCCGCGAAACGCCCTGGCTGCAATGGCCGCTCGGCGCCAATCCCAACTATGGCGCCGAACTCGGCAGCGCCATCGTCTTTTCCGACTCCATCCCACTGCTGGCATTTTTCTTCAAGCCCTTCGAAGCGTGGTTGCCGCAATCATTCCAGTACTTCGGTTTGTGGCTGGCCGGCTGTTTCATGCTGCAGGCCTTCTTCGGCTGGAAACTCCTGAAGCTGCTCTCGACCGATCGCTGGGTGCCATTGCTGGGCGCGGCATTCTTCGCGATCTCGCCCATTCTCACCATGCGCCTGTTCGGGCATTACGCGCTGACCGCCCACTGGTTGATCCTTGCCGGGCTATACCTCTACATGCGGCCCGAAGCCTCCGCCCGCT
The DNA here is from genome assembly GCA_001801685.1 of Gammaproteobacteria bacterium RIFCSPHIGHO2_12_FULL_63_22. GTDB lineage: Bacteria > Pseudomonadota > Gammaproteobacteria > Xanthomonadales > Xanthomonadaceae > Arenimonas. Next base: position 104,508 of record MGYJ01000005.1, read on the forward strand.
ACTGGATCGCATTGCTCGGCATTGCTGCCTTGGTGCACGCCTACCTGCTGCTCTTCCTGCTCGCGCTCTTCGGCGCCGACCTGGTCCAGCGCGCCTGGCTGGGACAGCGCGACTGGCGGCAATCCGCGACCTGCCTCGTCGTTGCAGCCGGCGTCGTGATCGGACTCATGTGGGCGACGGGCTACTTCATGCTGGGTGGCATCGGCGGCGTGGGCGTAGGCAACGAGCCTTACGGCCGTTACCACATGAACCTGCACGCGTTGCTCGATTCGGAAAACCTCTATTCGCGCATCGTGCTCGATCGGAAGGGTGGGCCCGGCGATTACGAAGGCTTCGCTTTTTTCGGAACCGGCATGCTGCTGCTTGCCGTCGCAGCCCTGCCGTCGCTGCTCGAGCGCCGCGTTTCGGCACCGCTGGCAAGGTGGCTGCCGATCACCCTCGCGGCCGTCGGCTTCATCGTGGTGGCGCTGTCCAACCGCATCGCCCTGGGGCAGACGGAACTCTTCCACTATCCGCTGCCAGACCTTGTCAGCCCGCTTACCAGCGCGTTCCGCGTTTCCGGCCGCTTCATCTGGCCCGTTTATTACCTGGCCTACCTCGCCATCTTCTTCCTGATTGCCACCCGAATGCGCGCAGGCACGGCGCGGGTGTTGCTGCTAGGCATGCTGGTCTTCCAGATCGTTGACAGCGCCTACGCCTGGCGTCATTTCAGCGTCGTGCTGGCCCGTGACCAGGCGTGGACGTCGCCCATGCAATCGCCCGTGTGGACACGGCTGGCCACGCAATACAGAAAGATCAGCGTGATGCGTCCCCACAACAATTCGAAGGAATGGATCGCCCTGGCCGATTTCGCGTCCCGCCATCACATGGCGACCCAGGCTGGGTCGTTCGCGCGCGTACAGCCCGAGCGCGAAGCACAAGCCCGCGCCCAGGCAGAACGGGCCGTCATGCAGCAAGCCTTCGAAGACGATGTCTTGTATGTCTTCGAGGACGACGATTTGTGGCGCCTCGTCCTGTCACAGCCGCAGGGCCAGCGATTCCTCGGCACCATCAATGGCTTCCGCGTGATGGCGCCCAAGGGCTGCGCGCACTGCACACCAGCCGAAATTCGGCCGGAGTCAGGCGCGGGCGCCGCGGGACTTTCCTTCGGCGAGACCGTCGCCTTCAATGCCGGATCGAAAGGCGCAGGCTTGCTGGCATCCGGCTGGTCGGGCAATGAGCCGTGGGGCACGTGGTCGAGTGCAAGCTCGGCAGTCGTGGTACTCGACTTGGGCGAGATGCCAACCACCGACATCATCCTGATGATCAAGGGCTCGGCCTATCTCGCGCCGAAGCATCCATTCCAGGAAATTGCCGTCTTCGTCAACGACCAATCCGTTGCGGAACTGCGCTACGAAGCAGGTGGCGAAACCACGCGCCGCGTGCGCGTGCCGCAGGCCGTCGCCGCCGCGCGCGACGGTCGGTTGGTGCTGCGATTCGAATTCCGCAATCCGGCGTCGCCGGCATCGGTGGGCGCAAGCGCCGACGATCGACTGCTCGGCCTCGGCCTGGAATCAATCCAGGTGCAGGCGGCGGATTAGCGTGAAGGATGGTGGGTCGTCCGAGACTCGAACTCGGGACCAAAAGATTAAAAGTCTTCTGCTCTACCAACTGAGCTAACGACCCATCCGGAAAAAACCCGGCGTGGCCGGGGTGCGCATTCTAACCGAATCGCCCTTTGCCGCGCATTACGCCCCGGCGCGGTATCGCGTCGGATCAGGCACCCCGGCGCTGGCGAAGCCCTCGGCGCGCAGCCGGCAGGCATCGCAGAGCCCACAGGCCCTGCCCTCTGCATCGGCCTGGTAACAGGACACGGTTCGGGAAAAATCCACGCCCAGGCGCATGCCTTCACGCACGATATCGGCCTTCGACATCCGCATCAGCGGCGCCTGTACGGTCATCCGCCGGCCCTCCACGCCCGCCTTTGTCGCCAGGTTGGCGAGGGTTTCAAACGCCGCGATGAACTCGGGCCGGCAGTCGGGATAGCCCGAGTAGTCCACCGCATTCACGCCACAATGAATCTCGCCGGCACCCAGCACTTCGGCCCAGCCCAGGGCCACCGACAACATGATCGTATTGCGCGCCGGCACATAGGTGACCGGAATGCCGGCACTGGCCGACTCCGGCACGTCGATGTCGGCAGTCAGCGCGGACCCGCCGATGCTGCGCAAATCAACGATCACGGTCTTGTGCCCGATCGCGCCCTGCGTCGCCGCCAACTCGGCCGCCGCCGCCAGCTCGGCGCCATGGCGCTGTCCATAACTGACGGACAGCGCAAAACAATCAAGCCCACGCTCGCGCGCCAAGGCCAGCACGACGGCGGAGTCCATGCCGCCTGAGACCAGCACGACTGCTCTTTCAGGAGTCTTCACGTTCATGGTGCCTATTGTCGCTTGCGCACGGTCAGCCGTCACCTTGTCGCCACTGGCGATCGCCGGCTTTCATTTTGAGTCGCCACACGGAATCGGCTTGGTCAAAATAAAATCCGGCGCTCGCCCGCAACTTCCTGCGCGGTCTGGGTCTTCACGGCAACACCCTGCTGTT
>MGYJ01000006.1:0-3665 GCA_001801685.1 Gammaproteobacteria bacterium RIFCSPHIGHO2_12_FULL_63_22
AGAGAACTGGCATGAGCTGGCTAAAAGACGTCCTGGACAACGACCGCGACCCGACCGAAACCAAGGAGTGGCTGGAATCGCTGAAGGCAGTGCTGGACAACGACGGCGCCGACCGTGCGCACGAGTTGCTCGAGCGCATGGTCGAACTGACCCGCCGCGCTGGCGTGCAGCTTCCGTTCCATCCGACCACCGAGTACGTCAATTCCATTCCCGCGCATCTCGAGCCGGCGGTACCCGGCGATGCCAACCTGGAATGGAAGATCCGATCGATCATTCGCTGGAATGCGATGGCGATGGTGGTGCGGGCGAACCGCAAGCCCGGTGAACTCGGTGGCCATATTGCGTCGTTCGCATCGTCGGCAACTTTGTACGACGTCGGCTTCAATCATTTCTGGCGTGCGCCCACGGCGGAATTCCCGGGTGACCTGTTGTACATCCAGGGCCACTCGTCGCCGGGCATCTACGCGCGCGCATTCCTGGAAGGCCGCATCAGCGAGAACCAGCTCGACAACTTCCGCATGGAAGTGGACGGACAGGGCATCAGCAGCTATCCGCATCCGTGGCTGATGCCGGAGTTCTGGCAGACGCCAACGGTCAGCATGGGCCTGGGCCCGATCAGCGCCATCTACCAGGCGCGCTTCTGGAAATACCTGGAACACCGCGGCCTGATGCCGAAGACCGATCGCAAGATCTGGTGCTTCCTGGGCGATGGCGAAACCGACGAGCCCGAATCGCTCGGCGCAATCTCGCTCGCGGGCCGCGAAGGCCTGGACAACCTGATCTTCGTGGTGAACTGCAACCTGCAGCGCCTCGATGGCCCGGTGCGCGGCAACGGAAAGATCATCCAGGAACTGGAAGGCAACTTCCGCGGCGCCGGCTGGAACGTGCTGAAGGTGGTCTGGGGCAGCTACTGGGATCCGCTATTGGCGCGCGACCACAGCGGCATGCTGCGCAAACTGATGATGGAAACCGTGGACGGCGAATACCAGAACTGCAAGGCCTTCGGCGGCGCGTACACGCGCGAGCATTTCTTCGGCAAGTATCCGGAGACGGCAGCGCTGGTCGCCAATCTTTCCGACGACGATATCCGCCGCTTGAATCGCGGCGGCCACGATCCGCACAAGGTCTATGCCGCTTATGCCGCTGCATCGGCGCATGTCGGCCAGCCGACCGTCATCCTGGCCAAGACGGTGAAGGGTTATGGCATGGGCGCGGCGGGCGAGTCGCTGAACCCCACGCACAACACCAAGAAGATGGACCTGGAGTCGGTGAAGATCTTCCGCGACCGCTTCCAGCTTGCCGTGACCGACGAGCAGGTCGAGCGCCTGGAGTTCTACAAGCCGACCGAAGATTCGCCGGAGATCAAATACATTCAGGAACGCCGCGCATCGTTGAACGGCTACCTGCCCCAGCGCCGGATGAAGTCCGACGTGTCGCTGGAAGTGCCACCGCTGGAAGCTTTCGAGCGCCTGCTGAAATCCAGCGGCGAGCGCGAGATCAGCACCACGATGAGCTTCGTGCAGACGCTGAACATCATCCTGCGCGACAAGCAGGTCGGCCCGCGCGTCGTGCCCATCGTGGCCGATGAAGCACGCACCTTCGGCATGGAAGGCCTGTTCCGCCAGATCGGCATCTACGCGCCGCACGGCCAGAAGTACAAGCCCGTGGACGCCGACCAGCTGATGTACTACCGCGAAGACACCACCGGCCAGGTGCTGGAAGAAGGCATTACCGAAGCCGGCGCCTTCAGCAGCTGGATGGCCGCCGCCACCAGCTACAGCACCAACAACCAGCCGATGCTGCCGTTTTACATCTACTACAGCATGTTCGGCTTCCAGCGCATCGGCGACAGCGCCTGGCAAGCCGCCGACATGCGCGCGCGCGGCTTCCTGCTGGGTGCCACCGCCGGCCGCACCACGCTGAATGGCGAAGGCCTGCAACACGAAGACGGCCACAGCCACCTGTTGGCCGGCGCCATCCCCAATTGCCGCCCCTACGACCCGACCTTCGGCTTCGAAGTCGCCGTGATCGTGCAGGAAGGCATGAAGCGGATGATGACCGAGCAGCGCGACGAGTATTACTACCTGACCCTGATGAACGAAAACTACACCCACCCGGACATGCCGGAAGGTGCAGCGCCGGGGATTTTGAAGGGCATGTATTTGTTGAAGGATGCGGGGAAGGCGAAGAAGGGCGAGTTGCGGGTGCAGTTGTTGGGGTCTGGCACGATTCTTCGCGAGGCTATCGCTGCGGCCGAATTGCTGGATAAGGACTTTGGTATTTCGTCCGATATCTGGAGCTGCCCGTCATTCACCGAGTTGCGTCGCGATGGATTCGATGTGGAGCGGTTCAACCGCCTGCATCCGGAGGCCGAGCCTAAGAAGGCCTATGTGACTGAGTGCCTGGACGGACGGTCGGGTCCTGCCATCGCAGCGACTGACTATGTGCGCGCGTTTGCGGATCAGATTCGGGCGTTTGTGCCGATGCGGTATACGGTTCTGGGGACTGACGGGTTTGGACGCTCAGACACCAGGGCCAACCTGCGTAGGTTCTTTGAGGTTGACCGGTATTACATTGCACATGCCGCTGTGGCCGCTTTGGCGGCGGAAGGGCGTATGAACTCTAAGGACGTCGCGCGGGCGATCAAGCAGTACAAGCTTGATCCGGAGAAGGGGAATCCGGTTGGTGCTTGAGATTCGGGAACTGAAAATTCTCGGCTCGGAATTGATGGATCAACTAGGCGTCGTTCGGACGTCATCTCCGTCTTCTGCCTCGTCGTCCTCGTCGTCCTCGTCGTCTTCTTCAGACTCATCCGCTTCCTCTACGTTGGCCGTAGTCTGAGATTCGGGGATGGCACTGGCCTGCGCTGCTGCGACGTCTGGAGGGATTCTCGAGCGAATCTTGGCGCACGTGTCCTTAACGGAATTCTTCGAGTTTCGCCACATAAAATAGCAGTACAGGCTAAACAAACCAAAGACGAACACCACCACGACAAATGCAGTCTCAATTTGCGGGCTCTTGAATTTCTCCGTTGTCCCAAGCGTGAAGAGCGCAGTCAAGAAAATGGAAAACCCAAAGATTGCTAGATTGAAATGCAAGTCTGCTATCGACCCCCTCTCGAGTGAATCAAGCTCATTTTCTTTGATTTCAAAGAGGTCAACGGAGTCGACACGGCCTCGTCTAACTCTGAGTTGCACATCACCTTCCGTGCCGCTGCGCGGGGTGCTCATAAATTGGCCTTGAGCCAGTCGGAGTGCTTGGTACTAATCGCATTCTTCCAAGCTGCCTCCGTCCCAGATCGAACTACGAAAAGGCGATCTCCAGGAGCTGTCGCGACCTTGAGATAGTCTCGGATTTCCTTGGCGCGTTGATCGGTAGTGATCGCCCAACTAGTCCTCGTTATCGGACAGTAGCCCCCTAGCTTTTTCATGAGCCCCCTCAGCTCATTACGCTTGGCGAGAGTCTTGACTTCAAAAATTATTAGGTAACAGGACATAGGCTGCACTCTAACTGAAAACGCTCGAAAGGTTAGCTAGTCCAGCAACCAAGCGAGGACTCCGGGAAAAGGATGACCAATAATCGCGCCGACATGCCTTCCACTTCTGATGTGATGACACTCAGTTGCGGCTGGCGGTTAGGTAGGCGCTGTATGTGGCTGATTTTAT
>MGYJ01000006.1:3738-6232 GCA_001801685.1 Gammaproteobacteria bacterium RIFCSPHIGHO2_12_FULL_63_22
GTCAGAAATCCAGGTCAATGGCTTAGCCGTTGGCACTCTTGCACGTTGTCAGTGCATCTTGATGGGGCTGACCCAAAATCGTCCCGCGGCAGCACTACGCAGCCTGCAATTTGTGCTGGATAAAGTGGCTGACCTCGATAGCTTCTGCGCGCACCTGCTCCTTTAGCACTTTGGGCGGGGCACACGGAGCTGACGGGTCATTTCCCACAATTGTCTCAACGTCAAAAGTTCGATCGCGCAGTAGCCTGCGAAGTATTGGCCCGGACTTCTTGTCGTACATCATCGCAGCCATCGCTGTGCACATCGTTGCGGGCTTTGTCATAGCACGTTCGTGCGCATTCAAACCCTCTTTATCTGCGGCGAGAGGATGATCGATCGAATTGTGATGCTGCGCCAAATACTCGAGCAGACGACCATTGACTGTGACGTGAGCGAGAAAGGCAGCGTAGCGCTTCACCTTGAGACTTTCGTCCCCAGTAATTAGGCGATAGCAACGTTCTAAGGCGTGGAGTTGAATGCGCCGCCCAGCATAAGTGGAAAGCAAAACGTTGTGCTGCAACCATGCAAATTTGCAAGCGACTGCTAACACAGCTAGCGCGACAATGATTTTCAGGGCTTCCATAGGAACTCCATCGAACATGACAGCTGCTTGAACCGCTTCACTTTCGACCTCGGGTAGCTGGTTTCTTCTTGGGCAAACCGCGCACCAAGCGTTCGTCTTGCTCGATTGCGCGAATTGTTTTCGCGGCAATCGGGTCCTTGAGTACGAAATATCGCATGAACGCTACGGCCGTACGGCAGGTGATCAAATACAGCACGACTATGAACGTAAGGACCAGAATCAGGGTTAAACCAGGGTTCGCGTGGGCAGCGTGTTTCAGGACTTCCAGAATTCCTTCTTCAGGCAGCGCCGTGTTGGGGCTTGGCAATCTTGTGACCAGCGCTGTGCTCATCGGTTCCTGAACTAATCCGTTTACGATTCAGGAAGATACCATCAATTTGTTAGTTTTTGGTTAAGACAGTAGAGCCTCTTCATTGGGCCTTACACGTGATCAGCAACGACTTCGAGCTAAGCGACCGAATTGGCGTCCAATTATTTCTATCCGGCGCAACCGCAACCATGCGCAACCCCAAACGCCAAAACCCGAAGCGATCGAGCGAGCGGGCAATGGTTCTGGGGTCGCGCCAAGTTTCCTGCCTCCCATGTCGCTCGCGGGCTTCTCCCCAATCGTTTAACGGCATCGCGGATTCGAGCGCTTGCAAATATATACATAAATGTTTATATTACGCGTGTGCTCATTCCGGGCACACAGAAGATGAATCAAACCTAGGGGCCAACCATGGAAAAAATAACTAAGCCGGGGTTCCCGGGGAGATTCAAAAATGAAGCAGAGCGAGTTCGTGCGGTGGTTAGCAAGCCAGGGTGCGACATTTAGGCAAGGCAAGAAGCATCTGAAGGTCTACGTAGGCAGTCGGCAGTCCACGCTTCCTCGACATCCAAGCCATGAAATCGGCGAGGCTTTGCGGAAGGCGATAATTAAGCAGTTGGGACTTGCCTGACACTGCGCTCAATCCGCATCGGTCTTTTCGGTGCGGATCGATCTATGTCTAGGAGTGGTTATGTTGATTTTTCCAGTAGTCGTTGAGCGCGATGGCTCGGGCTACGTCGTGAGCTTCCCCGATATTCCCGAGGCATTGACCTCTGGGGCGTCTCGAGAAGAGGCTCTTGATATGGCGCGTGATGCGCTTGAGACCGCCATCGAGTTCTATTTTGAAGATAACAGGGCTGTTCCCGTCCCTGGTAAGGTCAAGTCCGGCCAAGACGCAATCGAGCTCCCTGCTTCGTTGAGCGCAAAGGTCCTCTTGCTCAATGAGATGCTTGCTCAAGGTATCACTGCGGCGGAACTAGCGAGGCGGCTTGGGACAAGTCCTCAAAGTGTGCAGAGAATCATGAACCTGGATCACACAACCAAGATCGATACTATGGCTGACGCGTTCCGCGCGTTGGGTAGGCGATTGGACTTCCAAGTGAAGCGTAACATTCCAGCCGTTTGAGTCGACCTGAATTGCGTGGAGACTGCACTGGTGAAGGGTTACACCATTAGCCATAGCGCAGTTTGTCGACTCGCGGAGCGACTCCCTGATTGTAGTCATCTTTTGAGCACAGTGATTTAGACTGTAGCGCCTGGCGTGCGTCGGCACGTTCAGTCCGTACGCGATCGTGCGGGCTCCGGGCTGCGCGGTCGTGTCGAGTGCGCCGCTGTCGAAGGCGCGCACCAGCGGCGCCATGGCCTCGCTCTGCACGCACAGCATGCGCGGGCGCTGCGCGCCGATCAGGCCGAGCGCTTCGAGTTCGTCCCAGGCCTTCCATATGCCGAGCACGCCGGTGCCGCCGCCGGTGGGGTAGATCACCGCGTCGGGCAGCGACCAGCGCGTGTCGCCGGGCGCGGGTTCGGCTAGTTCCAGGCCGAGCGACTTCTTGCCTTCGATGCGC
>MGYJ01000006.1:6255-165484 GCA_001801685.1 Gammaproteobacteria bacterium RIFCSPHIGHO2_12_FULL_63_22
TGTCTGCCGCTAGATTTTGGTCATTAGTTGGCGGTCGTGGCCGGCTTGATTCTGAAGGTCGCGAAAGGACTGGCCTAGGCCGAAACCCGAAGGTGACAGGTCTTCGCCAAAGTCAGCCCAGAGCCCGTCACATTGTCCTACCTGAACCAAATTGAGCGTTTTAGGAAGCGAGTAGCCGCTGATTGGCGCGTGGGGCCCGGCCAAGTTGGCGTCCAATTTGAATCGAAACTGGCCCGGTTTCCGGAGCGTAGTTCAGGAGGATTCATGCTGCATGACATCGTCGCAATCCTACAGGTTGGATTCGCGGGCTTCGCATTCTTGATGGCGGGATTAAGCTTTCGCCTTATGCAGGCAGAGGCGAAGCGAGACGGGGCGCCACGACTTGCGTTGTTGCGCGCAATATCGCGCTACACCAATTACACGCTTCTCCTTGCGATAGTTGTCTGCGCGTCGAGATTTGGAGAAAGTTGGTTTGACTCAGCGCTACGCCGTCAAGAGACTGAGCAGGAACTCGCTTCGCAGGAAGCAAAAACGTGTAGAGATGGGCTGGATAGATTGATAAACGCTAGCGTAAAAGTTTCAACCGACTACCAAAGTCTCTTGTCATCGGTTCAACAAGATGTCGCCGGCTGCCGATCAATTGTCGAGCGCATAGCCGCGCCTCGGCATTCGAAGCCATGAACTACAAACAAGATGCTATCCGGTTTAGGGGCTCTGGCTTCGGGCTGTTACTTGTGTGCTTTGCCGCAGCCGCACTTGGATGCGAAAGGAGCTCTCACCAGCCTGACGAGGTCCAAGCAGCGGAGGTGACACCACCATCAGGACTCAAACAACGCCTGCCAATTCCGGAGCCTCGTACTTTGCAATCGTTCTCTGGCGACTTCCCAGACCCATTCGAACCATTCGGCTGCCCCACGCACGCATGCGCCCCGCCGAGTCGATGGGACGGAAACTTCTTGCGAGAAAAGTTTGCAGTTGAAAAAGCATGTGGGCAGGTTGTCGGCGAAAAGTTCAGACAAGTCGTAGGCGTGATGCCGTGGAAAGTGGTGGGGCAGGCAGAAGAAAAGCGCGCAATTCAGTTTGCGCTTTCTGAGCGCGGGTATCTAGAGCTCTTCTATGAGTATGACCAACTCGACTCATCTGTCGACCTGCACGTAGGAGAGGTCATGCCTAAGCATCGCTACGCTAGCGAGAGGAGCGCCTCCGCAAGCGAACACAAAGACGCTGTTTCCGATGCCGATCTACTTCGGGTTCGCGTGACCGTGCCCGAGCTATTTGCGGCGCTTAGAAGTGCTTCCGAAAGTTGCACGAGTAGACCAAACAAGGTCTGTATTAAAGGGTGCGGCCTCGGCACTTGCGTTGATGGAAAGTGTGTTCAAGTCGACCAATGTGGAGACGCGGAAAGTGAAAACAGGCGTGACGCGCCCAACAGTTGCGCGAGAATCGAGGTGCTCGGGTTAGCCCAAGGCGCAGGCCTCGAGTTTCTGCCCAATGCGAAGCCTCGCCATCGAAGTAATGTCCACAGCTGGTAGCCTCCAGCTCATTGTCTAGCCGATGCGTCAATGGGTATCTCCAGACACGCGCATCCCACCTTGCGCCAACTCGGGGGAGAGGCGACCGCCGCGGCGGAGCCGCATGATGCAAATTCGCTGCACTCGGTGCATTCAGTCCCAATGGAAATCGGAGGAGCGTGAGCCTACGGCGCAAACGGCAACCCCTGAGTACCGCCTCGAGTTTTGAGGCAACATATTGCGTCGTTTGTCGTAGATGCCGCGCAGAAAATCGCCCAACGTGAGGCGTCGGCGGTCAGGAGAATTTCGGCATGGCTAATGAGGACCAGCGGGAATTGGGTGACTTGCTCGGCATGAATCCCGAGCACCTCTTAGTCCGACTTAGGCCATTCTCCGCGGCGAGACCCACGGAGCCCAGCCAAATCATTTTAGAAGACGAGCTTTGGTTCGCCAGCGTGCGAAGCCAGGATGATATTTTCGAGGGAAAGCCTCGCTTTACTTGGCGTGATCCGCCGACGTCTGACGCTGACCTCGCGGAGATGATTCGAAGGCAAGGCATTCCAGAGCCCACCGCGTCTGTCTTAAGGCGCGAGTTTGCGAAACAGATCGCTGATCCCGCCATCCTCGCAAAGATGTGTCGCGATCTTGAGGATAGAAATCATGAGCTCTACGAGCGGTCGAGCATTGCTTCGTTTTTGTCTGAACCATTCAACCAAGAGTTATGGTCTCGTTACGGAAATCAAGGAAACGGCTATGGCGTAGTTTTTGACGGTTCCAAGCCGTGGCATCTACAAGTTGCAGAAGGCCATGCCCCAATGGATTTGGTTCCATTTCCAGTAAAGTATGTCGACACGAGGGGGCGTCCAGCGATTGAGCTTGCGTTTGCGCCCGCAGACCCGAGCAACAGCTTTCCTGAGATTGAGAAGGCGTTGCTTTCCAAATCCGCAAAATGGAAGCACCAAGACGAAAATCGGATGTTCCGAATCGGGATACCTGAGGGAAATGTGCGCTTCCCTTCGGAAATATTAAGAGCGGTGTTACTCGGATACAACGTTCGGGAGCCTGACAAGAAGCGGATCATAGAAATGGTTTCGAAGCGCGCGGAGCCGATCCCCGTTTTTCAACTGGAAGAGCATCCAGAAATCTATCCATTACGACCGATCAAGATTGCCTAGCGTCGAGAGATTTTCCCTTCGCATCGTCGCCGGGTGGCTCCTATCGTGAGTTACTCTTGAAAAACTACCTGAGCAGGTCACGTAGCGCGGGAAGGTATTTTTCCGCGGAGCCGGTGTTGACCGCAGCAACGCGCTCGCCGCCTTTCACCATTCCGGTCTCCTGCAACTGCGGCAACGCCGCCAGACACGCCGCACCCTCCGGACTAATCCACCCATTCGTCCGCCGCCACTCGCGCCCAAACTCCGCCGCGATCTCCGCTTCCGACACCGCCACGCACGCGCCACCACTAGCCCGCACAATCTCCAACACCCGAAAGTGCCCAACCCCCGCCGGCACGTTCAATCCGAACGCAATAGTGCCGGGTCCGGGCTGCGCCACCGTATCGAGCGCGCCGCTGTCGAAGGCGCGCACCAGCGGCGCCATCGCTTCGCTCTGCACGCACAGCATGCGCGGGCGATGCGCGCCGATCAGGCCCAGCGCTTCGAGTTCGTCCCAGGCCTTCCACATGCCGAGCACGCCGGTGCCACCGCCGGTGGGGTAGATCACCGCGTCGGGCAGCGACCAGCGCGTGTCGCCGGGCGCGGGTTCGGCCAGTTCCAGGCCGAGCGACTTCTTGCCTTCGATGCGCCAGCCCGGTTCCTGGAAAGTGGCCACGGAGAAATAGCCTTGCGGCAGATAGTGCTCGCGCAGGTACGCGGCGGCTTCGCGGATGGTTGGGCCGACGAGTTCCAGCTTCACGCGATCCGGAAAGCGGTGCGCCGCTGCAGCGACATTTCCAAGAATTGGCGCGGGCGTGTCATCGGGCATTGCCACCACCACCGACAGCCCCGCGGCCAGTGCGTAGTGCACCAGCGAATCGCCGGCGTTGCCTTGCGTGGGCACCGCCAGGCGCGTCAGGCCGAGGCGGCGCGCCTGCGCCACCACCATCGCCATGCCGCGGTCCTTGAAGCTTTGCGTGGGGTTGGCGCCGAATCCGGGGTGTGCGATGCCCTCGTCCTTCAGCCCGAGCTTCAGCCCTGCGTTGCGCGCTACAGGATGCTCACTGTAGTCGAGCACCGGCGTGCTGCCCTCGCCGAGCGCGACGATGTGCGCGGCATCGCGCGGGTCGCGGATGTCGAGCGCCATCAGCGCGCCGAAGCGCCACATGTCGCGCCGCGACGGGTCGTACCAGGCCGCATTGGGCTGCTCGGCTGCGAGCCGCTCGAGGTCGAGCACCATCTCGACCGGACGGCCGTCAGCCGGATCGAGGTTCATCGGCACGTCGGCCGAATACTCGATGCCGGAAACCAGGCCGCGGAGGCAGCGGATGTAGGACATGGGGCGACGATACCACTGGGCGGCTGGGACCACTGAAACGCGGGTGGCTGATTCGCGGCCCTACTTCCGATCCGCGTTCCAAAGAAATTGCAGGAATTCCCTACTGCTACTTCCCGATGCCAGAGGCAAACTGCATCCAGCGCGTGTTCATTGATTGCGTTGGCTGGTTGCAATATAGAACACCTAGTGTTATATCTATTTCATCGGAGATTGCGGCTTGGGCGCCTTCAAGGTCAAGAGCTTCGATCGCTTCGCACAAAAGCATGGAATCTCAGACGCAGATCTCTTGAAGGCTGCAAAACGCGTCATTGCCGGCAATTTTGATGCGGATCTCGGCGGCGGCGTCTATAAGCAGCGCCTTGCCCGAGTCGGACAGGGAAAGTCTTCTGGCTTTCGGACGTTGGTGGCCCATCGGACGAGCGAGCATGTTTTCTTTGTTTTCGGGTTCTCAAAAAGCGAAAGAGACAATGTCACACTCAAGGAACTGGAGGCGCTAAAGGTTCAGGCGAAAATCCTGGGTGCGCTTTCAACGAATCAGATGGTCAGGGCGATTCAGTGCGGTGCACTCATCGAGGTGGAACATGGCGGTTACCAAGATCAAAAGCAGGAACGCAACCGCTAGCGCGAAGCCGAGACAAAAGTCCGTCCGAAAGGCGCCACGCCCAATCGTTCGCGTCGGCAAGCGCGGCATCCTCGCCGCAGTCCATGAATCCATCCGCGACCTGCATGAAGCTGGTGTCGTCGGAGTCGAGACGATGCGAGAGTTCGATGAACTGTGCATTGAGCCGGTGGAACCCCTCGGGCCTCGGCAGATTTCCGCGCTTAGGCGTCGAGAAATGGTTTCGCAGCCGGTATTTGCACGCTATCTCAACGTGAGCAAAAGCAGCGTCAGCCAATGGGAAACCGGCGCAAAAAGGCCGGATGGCGCTGCGCTGAAATTGTTGAGCCTGGTATTAAGAAAGGGACTTAAGGCGATAGCATGATCGCGCCCACCCGACTCTCCAGTCGGAATCCGCGTCATCGGCGAGCGCGCAGACAATGATTAAGATCGTCGCCGCTGACTATGTGAACGACCACGAGATCCGCTTGCGCTTCTCGGATGACAGCAGCGGAACCGTGGATTTTCGACCGTTCCTGGATGCCGGCACGCCCATGACCGAGCCTTTGCGTGACCCGGCTTTTTTCCGAAGCTTTTATCTTGAGCTCGGCGCGCTTGCCTGGCCGAACGGATTTGACTTGAGCGCTGAATCACTGCAGCGACGATTGGATGTGGCTGCATAGATTAGGGGCAGGCACTACGCCTTGGTCGGAATCGGCAGGCACTCCATCACTTCGACGGCATCGCCGGGGAAGATGCTGAAGTGCGGGTGGTTCTCGAACATCTTGGCCGCATCTTGCTGCGACTCGGCCTGCACTTTCACGTAGCCGGCGATGTTGTTGGAAGTCTCCTCGATGCCGGACTTTGAAGTCCGCTTGGTCTTGCCGAGCGGTCCGCCGGTGTCGACGATATCCGCGGCATGGTCCTGCATCCACTTGCCCCAGGCTGCCATGCCTTGTTGCTCGCGCTGCTTGCGCGTGTCTGCATCAAGCTTGTCCCAGTCGGTGCGGCCAGCGGCCGTGCCGGTGAATACGGCAAGGTAATTCTTCATGGCTTGTTCCTCAACTTCGACGGGGGTGCCCAGGGCGTCAACAGCGGCACCGTCGCACACGCCGGCGTGCCGTCACGACCTGTACCGCGAATGCGGGTCTCAAGCAGGGTACCCGCCTTGGCGAGCGCGCCTGCGACCAGTGCGGGAGTCATCGAGTACAGCGGCACCTTGATCCGGCGCGTCCACGGACTGCCGAGCTGCCCGGCGCTGGTGCCAACGTTGATGTAGACGAAGCGTCCGGTGACAGGGCCCTGGGTGAACTCGCCAAGCAGGCGCGGCGGTGTGCAGCTGGCATCGGCCACGCTGACCGGGAACTCGAACACCAAAGCATCTGCACGTGTCTCGATGGCGTCGGCAAGATCGAATCGCCCGCGCTGCATTGCGAGGCGCACGCCCGCCGGCGGCTCGACGACCGTGATGCGCAATCGAAGCTCCGGATGCTGTGCGCGGGGTGTGGCTGGTTTCATGGTGAGACGTTACCCGAATTCTGCAGCCCGGGCGCGTGACAGTGAGCTGCAAGCTGGGTAATGATGCACCCATGAAGCAGACCAGTGGCTATGCGTGGGAACTCGCGTTAATCGGCACCACGGCCGCCGTGGCTGTCGCGGGCTTCTGGAACCTCTACGCCGGCGGCTCGGCCGCGCCGGACTCGTACCACCACCTTCATGTGACCACGAATTTCGCGTGGCTCACCTTGTTGTTCTACCAGGCGACCCAGCTTCGAAACGGAAACTTCCAGGACCATCGGCGCATGGGCCTGCTCGTCCTGGTGTTGGGACCCTTGCTGGTCGCCTCCACCGCGCTGCTTTCGGTGCACTCGGCGAGAAAGGGGATAGAGTCGGGCCAGGGCGATTTCCTCATCATCCAAAACGTGGGCGTAACCTTGGAGCTGGCGCTGCTGATCGTCGCGGCTTTCGTCGTGCGAAAGCGCAGGAAGCTGCACGGCTCCTTCCTGATGGGAAGTGTGTTGCTGTTCTTCGGCATCGCGCTGTTCTTCACGTTGATCAGCTTCGCACCTCCCTTCAAGATCGAAGGCCCGGAAACCTTCTATCGTTTTGCGACAGCGGGCATGGCGGGCAACATCGTTTGCTTTCTGATTGGACTCGCCTTCTTTTTCCGGGATTGGCGAAACGGATGGCCCATGTTGATCGCCGGTGTGTTGTTTCCCCTCAATGATTTCGTGGGGGGGTTGCTCGACAGCCAGGACCTGATCGGGCCGTTGACGATGGCGGTGGCGTCGCTCAACCAACCACTGACCTACGCCGGCACTTTCCTGGTGCTGCTGGCTGCCCTCCTGGCGACCGGCGTGTTGCGCGGCCGGACCAGGCCGGAACGGATTCCGGTTCAGGGAGCCTGACGCAGGATCGAAGGGCTATTGCATATCGGTAAACGATACGTTTATTATCGACCAACGATAACAAACGGACCGCCCATGACCCGTATCCCAACCCATGCCTTGACCCTTGCCCGTCCCGCCATCCAGGTGCTGACGGTGCTGAACCTGCTCTACGGCTGCGCCATTCTGGCCTTTTTCATCGCCAGCTGGGTGGTCCCCGACTGGCCGGCGAAGCCGCTCGGTTACGACCCCGCGACCATGCACGACTACGTGCCGATGGGCCTGCGCACGCTGCAGTTGATGGGGTTGGTGCTGGTGGGCCTGGTGCACCTGATCCTGCGGCGCCTGCTCGCGATCGTGGATTCGGTGCGCGACGGCGACCCCTTCGTCGTGGCCAACGCCCGCCGTCTGCAGACGATCGCGTGGTGCCTGCTGGGCATCGAACTGCTGCGCCTGGCCGTGACCGGAATCGGCGCTGCGGTCTCCATCAAGTCGCTTGGCAGCAACGGATTCTCGCTCGGGCCATGGCTCGCGATCTTGTTGCTGTTCGTCCTGGCCGGTGTGTTCATGCGCGGTGCGCGCATGCGCGCCGACCTCGAAGGCACCGTCTGACATGGGCATCCTTGTACGCCTTGACGAGCAGTTGCACGCGCGTCGCATGACGCTGACCGAGCTGGCCGCGCGGATCAACATCACCGTTGCGAACTTGTCGATCCTGAAGACCGGCAAGGCAAAGGCGATCCGCTTCTCCACCCTCGATGCCATCTGCAGGGTGCTCGAATGCCAGCCCGGCGATTTGCTGGCATTCGATGCGACGTTGCCGTCCTCCGAAGACTGATCACCCACAAGGAAAATCCAATGAACATGCGCACCCTGCGCAGGGCTTGCTGCGTCCTGCTTTTCGCACTGACCACCCACGCCACCGCGGCCACGCCGGCGCCCGCGTCCTCGCCTTTCCTCGACGCCACTCCCTGTTTCAGCCTCGGCTACGACGACTGGATGGCCAAGCTCGCGGGCAAGAGCGGTGTCGACGGCGCCAAGATGGCGATGATCCAGGCCAAGTTCCCGCGCAGCAAATACGAAGACGCGCAACAACGCTTCGACTGCAACGCGATCCGCTATGAAAGCGACGGGCTCACCATCCTGGGCTGGATGGCAGCGCCGAAGCGCGCACCGGGCGGGAAGTTGCCGGTCGTCATTTTCAATCGCGGCGGCAATGGCAGTTTCGGCGCATTGAAGTTCGCGGACCTGTTCACCCACGTGTTTCCGCTCGCCGACCAGGGCTTCCTGGTGCTCGCCAGCCAGTACCGCGGCGTGACCGAAACGGAACCTGCAAAATTTGGCGTTGATGAATTCGGCGGCGCCGACGTAAATGATGTTCGCAAGCTGATCGCTGTGGCCGGGCAGATCCCCAACGCCGATCCGGACAACATCTTCCTCCTTGGTTTCAGCCGCGGCGTGATGCAAGGCTATCTGGCGGCGCGCAACAGCAATCAGATCCGCGCCATGGCGATGGTCAACGGCGTGGTCGACCTGCAGGCCGACCTCGAATTCCGGCCGGAGATGGAACAGGTGTATCGCGAGCGCATGCCCGACTATGGCGACAAAAAGGCGCAACTGCTGCGCGAGCGATCGGCGCTGGCCTGGGCCGAGGAGCTGCCGAAGGCAGCGCCGATCCTGCTCATGCATGGCAGCGACGACGAGCGCGTCGCGCCCGGCAACGGCCTGAAGATGAAACAGCGACTCGATGCGCTGCAGCGACCCAACCGCCTGATCATGTTCGAGGGCGCGGACCACTTCCTCGACCCGGCGAAGGTGATCGCCGAAGCGGTGGCGTGGTTCCGGGCAAACCTGAGCCGCTGAAGCACTCAACTTGCAGTCGAAATGCAGGCCGCAACTCCGAACTGTCCGAAATGTGGCGGTTGGATGAAGACGGGCGGCTGCGGATGCAGGCGCGATAGAACTAAGGGCCAGAAGGTTCGGCAGCCAACAGAGTGGTGGAGCGAACGGAATTCCTGCCTGACAGTCGCGGAACAAACATGTCGAGTGAGATCTTGCTATTCCAAACACTTTTGCCAGAGGCATCCGCAATTGCGACATCCAGATCGTATTGCGCTGACTTGTCGGATCCGATTCGCACTAGAAAGTGATCGGTTTCACCTGGCTTGATCTGCTGGGAAATGGCTTGCCGCTTTTGATATCCGCTCATTCCAGACTCAAGAAACAAGTCGTACTGAAAGGTTGGAGGCCCCGGGGCTCCGGTCGGTGGCTGCTCGAGGGATACGAGCGTGGTGAATCTAAACTGTTTGGATTGACCCGCCTCGGTATCGTATCTGAGTACCCCTGTTACGCAGGCTGGGGTAGGGTCGCAGACGCGCCTGAATCTGGGTTGTGGAATCCGGCCGCTGGCTTTGTACTGTCTAATGTCCGAAACAAAGGTGGTTAGCTGCTCGTCTCCCAATCGGACTGCTTCGGAGCTCTCCAGCATTTCCAATCCGGGATTGTCCTCGCCCAGGTACTCGTTTCCGATTTCCACGAACTGTCGCCTCAATCCAGCCACTACGTTGCTTGGCGGGGGCTTGCTTGGGTGATTGCAGTAAGCGCTTTGTCTGTCCACATCCAGGCAAGTGATGCCATCAGTCTCGGGGTCGGCGCAGACATCGCCGCCATCGAGGCAGAGCGGCTCCAATCGGGAGCCGCAGTTGACAAGATCCGCCTTTAAGGACGCTGGTACAAAACGTCTTATGTCAAATTCCGCTGACGTCTCGATGGTTTCCATTCCCAGGGTGTATGGGAGCACTGTGGGAATCGCTTCCCCGCATCGATCAGGAAGTTCGAGCGCAAATTGCAGCTGGGGGCGAATCGCTTTTCCCCAGCCCTCGTTGAAGATGTCGGCAATACCAGAGTAACCGGGCGACCTGACCACAAGGACCGGGTCAGTGTTTATCTTGCTAGCCTTGACATCAAGAACGATCTCGCTCAGCAACACCACCTGGTCGGAGTTGTTCTGCACCTTGATTGACAGGATCGGGAAGTCCCACTCGAACGCCGAATAAATGAAATTTATGCCACTAACGTACTCGCCCCTTCCAAGTTTTGTCAGATATGCAGCCGATGGCTCGATGCGCATGGCCGAGCCGTCTCTCAAATACTGATACTGCACGTAGAGTTGGTTTCCCACGGTGGCATCGAATTTCGTTGGGGAAAGGGCCGCATCGATCGAGGACTCGCGATCATCCGAAATCAAGGACTTGCCTGAGTAGACGTTGGCACTGACATCCAGCGTGCCTGTGGCATTGAGCAGGACGAGCGCGATGATCGCCACAACTGCGATGCAAGTAACAATGAAGGCCTGGAAGTAGTATCGATGCGTCCGGGCCTTGATCCAGTTCGCGGCGCTGATGTTCTTGGGAACAACCGTGTCCATTTCCATCTGAAGGACCCGGAGCCGATCGGCCTCGGGCACCTTTTCAAGATTCGCGAGCAGGTTCTTGTTTCTCGCAACCCTCCAACCGAGCACCACATAGGCCGCCAAAGTGAGAACGTAGGCAGTCAGGGCGTAGCCGCTGGTGGCTACGATCGGGAGTGATTCAAGGGCCGTACGGAGAAGCGACATAGTCAATTCCTTAAGTCAGGGTTGAGCTTCCTTATTCGCGACGGCGAGCGTGGCATGGTGCTGGCGCAGGAACTGCCGAAGCACTGGTAGGCTGGTTACCTTTCGATACCAGCCCACCAGTGTGGCATTTGAAAATCAATCAGCTACCGGCTCATTGCGATAGCGATCCAACCGGAACTGGAACTCGTAGCGGCCCTCGCTGAAGTTCCATTTGATCTTGCCGTCGTAACCACTGCGCTTCGGCGGTACATCATCCACGAAGAAGCGGTTCGACGTGTCGTTGGCCGAGGTGTCGTCGGCCTCCACCAGTTGTACTCCCAGCCGGTCGACGTAGCGCAGCTCCTTCTCGCCGAGTATCTGGGACCAGTCTTCGGTGTCGGACGAATTGTTGCAGTCGAACGACTTGTCGCCCGCCGCCGGTGCCCGGCGCACTTCGTCGTCGATGGTGAAACGCGTAAACATGTCGTCCGAGCCCAATTCGGGGTTGGTCTCGTCGCGACAGACCAGCGATCCCACGGTAAGGAAACGCAGGTTGCTGGCGTAGGCAACGCGGATCGTCCGCTCCTGGCTGGGGTCGGGGGTTTCCTGACGGATGCGAAGATAGCCCTTCGATCCGCTGCCGGCCAGGATGCTGATGGAGCCGTCCGGATTCGTCTTCGGCGTGCCGCTGTCGTTCGACAGGTCGAGGTCCATCAACTTGGCCTTCACCTGCGCTCCCAGCCCGGTCGTGGTGAACGCCACGGTCTGGCTTTTGCCGGACGTCGCGTCCCCGACCACGTTGAAGCGGAACCATGCTTCGTTCTGCCGGCTTGGTGCAGGCGTCTCGGCGGAGGAGAGCTTCGCAGAAGACCGCACGCCGGGAACGAGCAGGCAGGCGTCTTCCCGCGTGGCGCAAGTATGGCGCCGAACATGCAATGAGTAGTTCGCCTGTGTCGTTCGCAGCATGCCGCGCACCCGCACATAGAAGCGCGCCGGCAGCACAAACTTGTCGTAGCCGTAGCAGCGACGGGCGCAGGCGGGAACCGTGGCGAGCGTCTTGTTGTACCGGCTTACCGGCGTGGTCAGGTCCTCCGGCAGGTAGACCTCGGCGCGCACGTCGTTGCTGTCGCGCCCGATCGAAAACGTTCCGGCTTCGCCAGCATCAACCAAAAACCATTGCAGGGCGTCGGGCGCATGGATGCGAGTGACGTCGGTGGTGCCTTCGCGATCGACTACTACGCCACTGGGGTTGGCCTCCAGGTCAATGCGCCGCGCGATGCTCGGCGAGCAATGGTGGAAGCCACTCTGGATCGAGGCATGCACCATGAAATGGTCGCTTTCCAGATTCCGGAAATCTACCGGGTAGGTTACGTGCTGGACGCAGGTGTGCTTGCTTCCGGGCACCCAGGGCGTGGGGGCGGCAAGGATGTAGTCGAGACGTTCTTCGTCCACCTCGTTGGTGGCCTGCTTGTCCCGATTCGAACTGGTGAAGTGTGCTGTCTCATACATCGAGTTGGCGAAATAGCCCTCGGTAAAGCGCCGGTCCCATTCCGTCCGGTCTTCCAGGTAAGGCACGTTGAGGTCGCCCAGGAAGAACAGTGTTTCCTGCCCGGACGGGAGTCGTCCAGGAAGCTGCGGATGAGTCTGCTCGATCAGTTTGCGAACGGCCTTGAACTGTGCAAGCCGCGTGCTGGCGTAGAATTCGCCGTCGTCGGGATAGTCGGCCTGCATGTGGGTCAGGACGATGTTGTGTATCTGTTCGCTGTTTCGGTGGCGCAGGCGGACCATCGCGACGCCTTTGGCTGACAGGCAGTCGTCGTCAGCGCAGGGCTCGTACAGCATGAACGCCACGTGCGGTGTGGTGGCATCCAGTTCGCTGGCCGAGTCCGGCGGCCAACGGTGCCGCGTTTCCGGCAGCGCCACGAACTCGAAGTCACCCTTCGCGAACAGCATCAAGCCGCTGTCCTCGCCCTTGGGGATAGCTTCGACCTCGGCATTGGCGCCGCCTTCGAAGGCGCTGGCCCGAATCGTCAACAACGGCGCATCGATGTTGCGCACTTGGTTCGGATAAACGGACGCAAGCCTCTGCGCGAGTATTTTCTTGGCATCTTCGTCCCAGACTTCGTTAAGGACGATGACGTCGAGATCTTCTTTGTGGTTGAGGATTTCGGTAGCAAGCGTCTTGGCCCACTGTTCCGTTTCCCCGGTTACTTCGCCCAGGCACTCGACGGCCAGGCCCTCGAAAGGCGGACACTTGAACATCGGCGACAACAGGTAGCTGTTGTACGTCGCAATCCTCAAGCTTCCAGGAGGGACGCCCTCTGCATGGGCCGATACGCACGGCAGTAGGCAAGCGAGCGCGAGCGTGGCGAGTGCTTTCATGGCAACGTCCTTTCACAGGAGTTAGCGCCAGTTGCTGCGACACCGGGGTCAAAAACGCAGGCGCAAGCGTCCCCGATCCAGCCATCTCGTGGCTGAGCATTTCGATTCAGGGTTAGTGCGCAACAACGAATCCGCTGCCCGACAAATCCCTCTAGGCATTTGTACGTGAGAAGGCTCGCACACAGGCCAGATGGCAAGCCGCTTTGACGGCCGCCGCCAGGCTCTTTATCTCAAAGGCCACGTAAACGTGTCTTCGCCAGGCTGGCTCCACAGCGGAATCGAAACACTCCGCCCATCCGCAGAAATGCTCGGCTCCCTTCGCAACCCCAGCGAAGCGGGTCGTTGCTTCAGCACCGCAGGCCAACGCGTCGTATCCGCTTCGCGCTGCCGCAACCAGACAACTGTGCGCGCCAATGCAAGAATCGCTGCCTGGTCCGTGCGGCGGTCTACGTAGGGTGCGTAGCCGGTGGAGTGAGAAATCGAGGTCAGCATGCAGCTGTAGGGACTGACGATGCTCGCGAAAGTTCCGCATTGGCCTTGGGCCTTATCCGGCCACGTGCGGGTCGGTTGGTCTTCGCGCATCCGGGCGACGACCTGTTCGCCGCAGAATGCCGACAGGTTTATCGCGGTGCGTCCTTCGTGGTCCCGCTGATGCATGAAAACCCGGCTTATTGCGCGCTGCCACGTGTTCATGTGGGCATCCCACTTGCCATCCATCTGCGAGCGTGCGAACGCGAATTCGCTCTTCATCGCGGGACACATGTCGAACTCGGCATCGGTCGAGTCTGCCAGCGCCTTCGTGCACTCTGCCGGTAGCGACTCCTCGGCCGGAAGCTCGGCGAGCATCTCGCCAAGCAGGAAGACATCACGCCGCACCGTGCCCACCGCAATCATGCTGCCGATCACCGAGTCGTTGTCCGCGCCGAGCCTGCGCCAGGCGGCGATGTCGTCGCACAGGCCGGAAAGTGCTTCGGTTTTCTGGCCCGTGGCGAACAGTGCGGCAAAGTGGGTGTTGACCAGCCGACGATGCGCACTGAATGGCTGTATTGGACTCGTTAGTTCGGCCGAGTCGAGTCCGTAGCGCATGCCATCGAAATTGTGCAGCGCCAACGCATTGGCCAGTCCGCGTTGGCGCGTCGCGAGCGTGTCCTGCACGTGGGCCAGGTTACCGCGTACAAAAGCCAGGCAGCCCGGCTTCAGCTGCTCGCACAGGCCTGGTCCGTCGTATGGCGTGTCTTGCAGCAGTGGGTAGCTGGCCAGTGGATGACCGGGCCCGATGGGCGCCTGGCCGCGGGCTGGATCGGCCCGGTAATAGTCTAGCAGCGCCTTGCCAACACGTTCCTGCAGTGCAACCGGTACATCATGCTTTTGCAGCCACAACGCGTGGGTCGCATTCCGCCCGCGCACGGGTGCAATCGGCTCCTTGAGCAGCGCCACGGCCTCGCGCTGGTCGGCTGGCGCCGGCAGCAGGCGGACGACAGTCACCAGCAATAGATAGGCGCCCACCACCGCGGTCGTGATAAGGAACAGCCGGGTAATCGTCTTGCGAATCAAGGGCGTCACCTCGTGAAGTGTCTGTTGATGCGCAGCGCCTGCGCCTATGGGCCTGGCGTCAGCGCCGCCACCAAGGTCCAGCCCGTCATGAAGATAAGTATCAATGAGCCCACCGTCCAGAACGTCGCCCGCGTCTCGTGGTTGCGCGCGCTCAGGTAGGCAACGAAATGCAGTAGGCGCGACAGCACATAGCCATACAGCAGCACGCGCGCCAGCATCAATGAAGGTTCGGTCAGCACGAACAGGAAACCGGCGACCAGGAAGTAGGGCAGGTTTTCCAGGTCGTTCAACTGGATGCGGCGGATGCGATCGACGCGATCGTCAGGCGCGAGTTGCGCCGGGTTCGGTTCGGGATTGAGCGCCGTCTTGCGCAGGTCCTCGGGCGCGCGGTAGCCGCCTTTCACTTGCATCATCCGCACCACGGTCAGCCAGGACATGGCGACGCCTTTCAATATCATCAGGCAGGCCGCAATCGCGTACGTGGCGAACAAGGGGTTTTGCAGACTCAGGATGTCCATGCCGATTCTCCTGGGCTTGGGTTTCGAAGGCCTAGCTGCCGGCTAGCCTACAGTGCTGGCAGATGATTGGCACGGTAGACTCCGCCCATGGCCTCCCTCGACCTCCAGGCCTGGGTCGATCGCGAGCCCGGTTGCGGCCGCCGTCGCGCCGCTGCATGATTCAGGTCCGCATCACCTCGAACAGACCTTCAACCCCAAAGGAAGCCGGCACCATGAAGAACCTTGCCCTCGTTGCCGTGCTGCTCGGTGTCGTTTCGATGCCTGCCTCTGCGCAGAACAAATACATCCTGAAGGCGAACACCGCCGTTTCCGAGACGACTGCCCAGGCGCAGGCCGAGAAAGACAAGCAAGCCGCTGCGGAAAAAACTGCCGACGGCGCCGAAGCCGCGACCGGCGCCACGGGCGCATCAGCAACCGACGCGCCCGCCACGGGTGACGCGGCCACCGCCACCGATGCCGCCACTGGCGAAATAGCAATAGACGCCGCGACGGGCGAGCCGGCTACCGATGCCGCTGCGGCACAGGACAAGACTCAAGCCGAGCAGTAAGCCGCTCGGTTTTCGGATCGGGACAGTCGCGTCGCGGCTTACGCCTCGGCGCTTTCATCCTTCGGTGTCAGTTCCGCGACCAGCTCTTCCAACGCGGTGATGTCCGCTTCCAGCGAGTCATGCAACTCGCCCTGGCGCGTCATCAGCGCTTCGATGCGCTCGGTCTGCTTGAGGTCCTTCAACTCGCCGTCGAACAACATCCACTGCGCGGTGAGGCGCTCGACGTTGTTCTTGGCGTAGTGGCGCATTTCCTTCAACTGGCTGACCGTGTCGCTAAGGTGGTCGAGCGGGGTCTTGGTATCGGCAGTCATGGCAGTTCCTTCCGTGGGATAAGTCCACTTCAGGCTACTCGCGTGAAG
Source organism: Gammaproteobacteria bacterium RIFCSPHIGHO2_12_FULL_63_22 (assembly GCA_001801685.1). Classification (GTDB taxonomy): domain Bacteria; phylum Pseudomonadota; class Gammaproteobacteria; order Xanthomonadales; family Xanthomonadaceae; genus Arenimonas. Next base: position 22,201 of record MGYJ01000006.1, read on the forward strand.
CTGGCTGCCAACGAAACGGGCTGAATGCGCTATTCAGGGTGACGGAAAATCAAACTTGAATTCCGTCGCCCGCGCGGAACTCTTCCGCGCAAACCGCTGCCCGAATGCGCGCAATGCCGGATAGGCATCGAGCGACAGCACTTCGCGAAACTCGAGGTGCTCGATAAGACAGAACAATGAAACTTCCAGGAAGCTCAAGTCCCGCTCGGGCGGCAGCGTGTCGATCGCCCTGAGGTGATTCATCTCCAGCCAATCCATCGCGCCCAGCAAACTGGCGCGCAGCTTTACCTGCTGCGCATTGTCAGCCGCCACGCCGGACGCCTTGCCCATGATCAATCCGACTTCGGTGGACATGGCCGTCAGCACCAGCTCTTGCGCATTGGCGGCCACGGGGCGTTGCAGGTCTTCCGGCCAGACGATGTCCAGGCTCAAGTCGGAACACAGCGCCAGCTCGCGGCAGATGGGCAGCGAGCCGAACCAGATGCCCGCATCGGTGTGCAGCGTCGGCATCTTCAGGGCTGGGTGGCCGCCGTAATCCAGCGGGTCGGTGGACAACAGATCCGCAATGACGTGGAGCTCGAGGTCAATCTCCAGCTCCGCCGCGAAGATCCGCGGGATGCGGGTGAAATGCGAGCTGGAACGGCCTTGCAGGTGCATGGGCATAGGCTAGCAGAACGGCCCGATACCGCTTGCATGCCAAATAGTGCAGTGAGATAGTTTTGGGCGGTCCTCTGCTTTCCGAAGAGCGAGCGGTCTGGTCCAACAGGCGCGCTGCAGCCCGGGGCTTCGGGAGGTGTTCGGATATTGACTCGGGTCAAGGTGCCATCCGCGCCCACGCGCAGGATGGAAGCGTCCCTCCCTGCCCGGAGTAAATACGATGCACTACCTCATGTTTTCCCGTCGCGCTGCCTGCCTGTGCCTGCCTCTCGTTCTGCTCTTCGCCAGCTCCGCACCGGCGCAGACGACCGATGCCTATCACTCGATCCAGATGTTCCCGGTGGTGGTGGACACGGCGTCCTTCACCCAGCGCTTTAGCTTCCGCAATCCCAATGCCTTCCCGATTTCGATCCAGCCGACTTATTTCCCGGCCGTGGGCACCAGCCAGGCGACGCCTCTGATCTGCGCGCCCGTGATGGTTGCCGCCGGCAAGACGGCGACCATCACCAGCCTTCGCGCCATGTGCCCGGCCCTGGCAGCCGGCAGCCAGTTCGGGTTCCTGCACACCACGTTGTCGGGCGGCGGCTATTTCACCTATGCCGCGTTTTCGCGCGTGGCCAATCCGCAGGGCAATGGCTTCTCCGTCGAGGCCTTCACGGCCAAGCAGTTCACCTCGGCCGACCTGGTGGTGAATGGCATCCGTCGCATGGCGGCGACCCCCAGTTCGCCCGCGTTCCAGAGCAACTGCTTCCTGGGCATCATCAACAACTTCGACCCCTCGTCCAACAGCAGCAACACCAACATCCACTACACCATCTACGACAGCTCCGTCACCCAGATCGGGCAAGGTGACGTCGAATTGATTCCCGGCAAGATCGTGCGCCTGCTGGATGTCTTTGCGGCGGGCGGCGTGGTCGGGGACGTGGACAACGCCATGATCAAGTTCGAGGAACAGGGTCCGGACGAACCGGGCGTGATGGCTTTCTGCACGGTGCAGGACAACACCAGCTTCGGCGCAGATTTCCGCATCGCCAAGCAGGAGGTCGGCGATGCCGGCAACGCCAAGCCGGGCACGCGTATTGTCGGGCCGCAGGACAACACCAGTGCGCGAGAAATCCTGATCGACCAGGACGTGCTGGGCCGACCGTTCCAGCTAGCCGCGGGCAACAGCTCCAATACGCACATCATCTACCTGCACCACCCGGACTTCGCCAATTGCGAACTGATCAACCCGGCGACCGGTCTGCGCGCCTTGCCGAACTACGGCCTGGAAATCCGGGTGATCAGCACCGAGAGCTTCACCACGGAGGCCGGCGGTGACAATTCCGTCGTCATTCCCGACCCGGACAAGGGCCAGGGCACGATCGCCTACCTGGGCGACAAGTCCGACAATGGCGATGGCATCGATGGCCGTACCATCATCGAGGTCGAGTCCAACGAGCAAAACACCGGATCCATCCGGCCCTACAAGCTGCATTGCTTCACCGGCAGCGGCACTACGCTGATGGACCTGGTTCGTTACCAGGAGGTGGTGGACCGGTTCTAGTCGCAAGCGCGAACGCCTCGTCTGCGTCTGTCACAGGCCCTCTGGCGCCAAATTCACTTACCATGTTGCCAGGGGAGCCATCGGGCTCAGTAACAACAGGGGATGAAAGTGCTGCAGACAATGGGTTCGAACTTGAAGAATCGCTTCCAGATGGCCGGGGCGGTAGCAGTGGTCGTGGTGCTGCTGGTGATGACGCTGTTCTTCGGCTCCTGGTACACCATCGACCAGGGCGAGCGTGGCGTGCACCTGCGCAATGGCGCGGTGGTCGGTAGTGCGGAGCCTGGCCTGGGCTTCAAGTTGCCGGTGTTCGACACCATCAAGCGCATCTCGGTGCAGAACCTGACCGTGCAGTACGACAAGGTGTCGGCCTACAGCAAGGACCAGCAGACCGCCGAGATTCGCGTGTCGGTCAGCTTCCACGTGCCGCCGGGTGAAGTGATCGCGCTGTATTCCGAATACGGCAGCGTGGAAGGCCTGACCAGCCGCCTGGTGGACCGCCAGGTGCCGACCCAGGTCGAGAACGTGTTCGGCCAGTACACGGCGATATCGGCGGTGCAAAATCGCGTGACCTTCGTGAAGGACGTGACCAAGGCCATCCGCGATGCAGTGAAGGGACCGCTTGTGATTGACGGTGTGCAGATCGAGAACATCGATTTTTCCGATGCGTATGAAAAATCGATCGAGCTGCGCATGCAGGCCGAGGTGCTGGTGCAGACCGAGAAGCAGAATCTCGAGAAGGAAAAAGTGCAGGCGCAGATTGCGGTGACCCAGGCCAATGGTGCGGCCGACTCGAGCCTCGCGCGCGCCCGCGCCGATGCCGAAGCGACCCGCATCAAGGGCGAGGCCGAAGCAACGGCCATCAAGGCGCGTGCCCAGGCGCTGGCGCAGAACCAGGACCTGGTCGAACTGACCAAGGCCGAGCGCTGGAACGGCGTGCTGCCGACGACAATGATTCCGAATACGGCGATTCCCTTCCTCAACGCGAACAAGTAATCGCTTTTCCGAAAACTGAAAGGGCCGCGTCCAATGGCGCGGCCCCTTTTATTTGTTGTCAGTTAAGCGATGAGTGCCGTCGTTCGATTTAGTGGCGCGACGATGCCCCCTTGCCATCACGAGGCTTGCCTTCGCGTGCCTTGGTATCCAGGCGTCCCGAAATATCGTCTTCGAGGTAAGTCGGCGACCCCAGGTCCAGCACGGGCGAGAAGCCGCCGTAGATCAGGCGCATGCCGTCGAACGGCATCGGGTTTTTCTTCGGATCCATGCGCGGGTCTTTTGTCATCCGTTCCATGCCGGCGTCGCGTGTCGCCTTGTCGGGCCATTCGACGAACGAGAACACCACCGTCTCGTCGCTCTTCGCCTGCACGGCCCGATGGAAGTCGGTCTGTTTGCCCGTGGGCACGTCATCGCCCCAGTTCTCAAGCACGCGAGTCGCGCCGAACTCCAGGAACAGCGGGTCCAGTTGATTACAGTGGTCAATGAATTTTTGCTTGTTGGCCTTGGGTACCGCCAAAACGAAGCCATCGATGTAAGCCATCTTGTTCTCCTTCCGTCGCCCTGGGGGTAGGGCGAGGAAGGACCACCATGCAAGCGGCAGGGTTAACTTCGCATTACGTCAAAGTTAGTTGGGGGTTAGCCCGGTCGCGTTCAGCATGCTAGGTTTAGCCACGCATCCAATCAGGACTGGAACCATGGCCGCAGCCACGCAGGAACTGGAACGTTTCGTCCACGAGGCCCTGGCCAAGGGCATGTCACGGCAGGCCATCGAAGATGCGTTGTCTGGCGCAGGCTGGCCGGCAGAGCAGTCGCGCAGCGCGTTGAACGCTTACGCCGATGTCGAATTTCCCGTCCCGGTGCCCAAGCCGCGGCCGTACCTGTCGGCGCGCGAAGCTTTCCTCTATCTCGTGCTATTCGCGACGCTGTACGTGGCGGCCTGGAATCTCGGCAGCCTGCTGTTCGACCTCATCAACCGCGCCTTCCCGGATCCTGCCGACAACTCTTACCGGATCAGCCACCTCGCGGAGTCGATCCGATGGTCCACGTCGTCGGTCATCATCGCCTTCCCGGTATTTCTCTTCGTCGCCCACTATCTTGGCAAGGAGTTGGCGCGCAGCCCGATCAAGCGCCTGTCGGCCGTGCGCCGCTGGTTGACCTACCTGACGCTTTTCATCGCGGCGGGCGTGTTGATCGGCGACATGATCACACTGGTCAACAACGTGTTGGGCGGTGAGCTGTCGGTCCGCTTCATCCTGAAAGTGATTGTTGCGGCAGTGATCGCCGGCACGATCTTTGGCTACTACCTGTTCGACCTGCGCCGCGAGGAGAAGGAAGAGTGACCACGCCCGCGCCGGGCGGCGCGCTCGGTCGACGGCTGGCAATCGCCGCCAGCGTGGTCGTACTCGCGACGATCGTGGCGTCCGTAGTCGTGACGGGAACGCCGGCGGTGCAACGCGAGGCCAAGCTCGATGCACGGCGCGTCCGTGACCTGGGCCTTGTCGAAGCGGCGATTGATCGTCACTTCAAGCTCGAAGGCGCGCTGCCGGCCAGCCTCGCCATGCTGGCCGACAAGCCCGGCGTGCGCCTTGCCATCGTCGACCCGGTCACGGGCAAGCCTTACGACTTCGAGCCAATCGGCGCGCGTACGTATCGTTTGTGCGCCACGTTCACTACCGATACGGCAGTAACTCCACCAGCTGCGGGCTACTGGTCAGAGAATGAGAAGTGGGCGCACGGCACGGGGCGGCTTTGCTTCAACCGCGTCGCGGACGCAAAAGAGTAGCCAGTCACCAAGGCCAGGTACGCATCGCCAGCCACGCTGGAACACCGATGTAGAACAGCAGGCGGCCGATGCGCTCCAGCCATTGCCGGGCATCGCCCGCGCGCGCTGGGTGCAGCCCGATCAACAACAACGTGCCTGCCTCGGTGATGATCCGCAGGACGCCGGCGAACAACACCATTCCGATCGCCCAGCTTGCCCACCAGATCGCGAATGCAATGAGGTAGGCCTTCAGGCCGAACGTGTAGTACTCGCCAAACGTTCCGCCGTAGGCGATGTGCTGGTGCAGCCGGAACGCGGGCAGTGCCGGCAGCAGCGGAAAGACCACGAACTTCAGCAACGGATGGTCGAACCAGCGAAGCGGGACAGCCAGGCGCGCCTGCGCATAGGCCGCGGCGCGGCTGGCCATCGCGTGTGCCAGCTCGGGCTTTCCGCCGGCGCGAACCAACGCACGTACGAGTGCAGCGGGATCGGCCAGCGCGATGCCTTGCGACCAGCGTCGGCCCGATGCCAGCCGCAACCACACGCCCGTGCCGGGGATCGGAAGCGACCAGGGTTCCACTGCGGAAACGTCACTGGCGCGGATCTCGATGCGCCGCCCGGACTGTTCAATGACCAACATCCCGCCTTCGATTCGAATCGTTGCGGCGAAAGCACGACGGAGCGACCACGCGGCGGCCTCGGGCGCCAGCACCAGGCCGGCGAACATCCACATCTGGGTCAGCGTATTGCCTGGCTCGGCGTTACCGAACAGGGTGATGTAGCCAATCCACGCGAGCCCGGCGACAGCAACTATCCGAAGCAGTGCTGACGCCATCCGCCAGGCAGGGGAGAGCACCACGCACCTGGCGCTGAAATCCTTGTCGAGCGCACTGGCCGCAGCCGTCGCGCCCCGCGCCGTGCGCTTCTTGATTGCGCCCGCGACAGACAATCCAGCCAGCACCACCAGGAATACCATCCCGGCTCGGCCAATCCAGTTACCCCAGGCCATCATCAGCGTATGGCCCGCATCGGACGCATGCACTTCGCCAACCAGCAATTCCTGCTTGCCCATCGATGTGGCGGCGATGACGGCGCCGCTCACATCGATCACCGCGCTGATGCCGTTGGCGGTGACTCGCATCTGCGGCAGGCGCGTTTCGATGCTCCGAAATGCGGCCACGTTCAAATGCAGGTTGGCGCCTGACGGGTAGTCGGTGAACCACGAATCGTTCGACATCGTCAGGATCATTCGCGCGCCCAGTCGCGCACCATCGATGCCCAGGCTCGGGTTCACGTCATCCAGGCAGATCATCGGCAGCACGGGGATTTCGCGGCCGTCCGCCAGGCGCAAGGGAAATACTCGTGCGCCGTCGCCGCGCTTCCAGGTGCCGGCCCAGGGCAGCAGTCGTCGCAAGGTCGGGCCATCCAGCCACGCCGGTACATGTTCGGTGAACAGGAACAGATCGGTCTTGCGATAGAAGCCAAGCTTTCCTGTCTTGGGTTCGACGAACGCGGCGGCGTTGAACTCGCCGTTGGCATCGACGTCGTAGGTGCCGAATACCAGCGGAACGCCGGCCGCAGTAACGAAGTCCAGCACTTCCCGATCGAGGGCGGCGCCATCCTCGCTCTTGGGGCTGCCGAAGGTGGTGGGGTACACCGTCTCCGACCACAGCAGCGCATCCACATGGTGTTGCTCGATGGCCTGGCGGGACATCGCGTAATGCGTGTCCAGCACGTGGCGGACCACTTCGTACGCGCCGATCTCCCGACGCATGCGTTCGTAGTCGTAGATATTGGACTGCACCATGCCGATGCGGATCGGGGCCTGGTCACTCCGGCCGATAGCCGACAGCGACTGCAGCCGAAGCATTCCGTAGCCACCCATCATCAGCGGCACGAACAGTGAAATCGCGAGCGGCATGGCAAGCGCCCGCACGCCTTGCCGTCGCCGACCGATGGCGAAGGCCACGCCCTCGTTCACCAGTACCAGAAGGAAGGTAATACCCGCCGCACCGCCCAGGTCGGCGACCTGGCGCAATTCCGGCGACGGATACAGGCCGTGGCCGATCGTGTCGCCCAGCAGTTTGGGCATCAGCCATTCCATCGCCACCCACGCCGATGCGCCGGCCAGCGCGCGCAGCAGCGGGCCGTGGCGTCGACCGACGACGTGGCGAACCAGCGCGAAGGCGAGGAGCTGCGGTTGCAGCAGAGGCGCAGCAACCAGCAAGACAAGCAGTCCGGTGGCCGAGCCCATGCCGGTGAAGGCGCCGATGGCGATGCCGAACCAGGCGAACACGCACGCGACGAAGGCGATGCTCATCAACCAGCCGCTGAGCAACGCGCGTGGTGCGGTTTCAGTGGCATTCAACACCAGCAGCCACGGCACCAGCGCGACGAAGCCGAGCAGATAGGCGACCCCGCCCCGCGCATACAGGCCGAACAGGACCGCAGTGGCCACGAGGCCGGCAAACGCGCGCCAGCCGGGGTGGGAGAAGCGTGCGGTATTCAGCCGGGCGTACTCCGCGGATCGACCGGGGGCGGAATCTCGATCGGGCGCAGCGGAAGGCCGGGTGGCGCCATCTCCGGCGGCACCACGCGATCGGGTGGAATTTCGATCCGTCGTCCGGCGCTGTCGAAGAATTCAAAATCGGGCGAGTACATCAATATCGGTTCGATTCGCTGGCCGTCGTCGGTTGCCTGGTAGTGGCGGACGTAACCGGGCGGCAACGCGTAATCGTCAGGTACGGCCAGGCCGATCAGCGGCGGGCTGGTGCCTGGCGGCGGAAACGCGCCGATGCCGGTGTGGATGCCGGCCTTGTTCAATTCCTCGATGACTTCCTTCGCGGTTGGCACGGGTTGGCCGGGCACATAGTAGTTGGCGAGGTCGTTGGGGTCGTTTGAACTTCCCTTCACCTGCATCGGCCGGCCGGTCAGCTGGCGGTCGCCGGTCGTGATGGCTGCCGTTGCCGCGCCATCGCTGCCATCTGCGGCACGCATCCCGGGCGTGCCGGCAGCGGAACCCGTGCTGTCGCTTCCCGATGCGGCGCGGTCGGACGCCAACGTGATCAGGTAGCCGAGGAAGCAGCCGACAAGCACCAGCGCGAGCGCCTTGTATAGCCAGCCGGTATGCGAGCTGCCGGATTCATGTTCGGTGATGCGAACGCCATCGCCGCCCGGTGGGGGCGGCGATGGATTTCTTTTTTCAGTTCCAGCCATCGACGCACTCTAGCGCGTCGTGGCGATTACGGCGTGGCCGGGCCGTGGGTGGACAGCGACCAGCCCATGCGCTCGTGCCCGTACGCATTCCAGATCGGGCTCTTGCCGTTGATGAAGGAGGTGTAGCGCGGTGCGCCCGATCCCGTGGAGCCGCCAAACAAGCCGGCCGTTACCGTGCCGCCCGTGTAGGTCGGGTGCGTGTTGTCGGACTGGATGTAGTCGTAGCTGCTCGAGGCCGACACGAAGTGCGTATTGGCGTCGCGAATGGTCGGCCGCAGCGTAGTGGTGATGCGGTTGACGTAGCTTGCTTCGCTCTCGCCCAGGACGTACTTCAGCGCCTCGGAATCAACTGCGCCGTCGCCATTGCTGTCGTAGTCCGCGCCCATGTATTGGGCGAAGTTGTCCGCGCACTTGAAGCCCTTCTGCGAGGCATAGGCGCACATCCAGTAGTTCATCTTTGCCAGGGCCGGCAGGAAGGTGGTGCGCATGTTCACCTTGGCGCCGGTGCTGGAGTCAGTGCACGAGCTGAGCACGTTGTCCGCGTCGTAGCCGGGGTAGTGCAGGTTGCCGACGATCTTCAGCTTGGTGCCGGCATAGGCGTTGGCGTTGATGAAGTCCATCGCCGCGGCGACATAGGTCTTGCAGTTGTTCAGCGCGGTGGTCAGCCCGCTGTAGTTGCAGGTGCCGGTCTGGCTCTTGAAGGCGCTGCGCGCCTGCAGGCCGTCGTTGCCGCACATCTCGAAGGTCACCACGCGGGTCGAGCTGGCCTGCATGTACGACTTTTCCTTGACGATCTTGTTGCTGTACACATCCGACGCCACGGCGCCCGACTTGGCGCGGCGGATGCTTTCGATATCCGCATTCCACGGCGCCGACAGGTATTCGGATTCAACCGTGGGTGCCGAATATCGGGCGGCGCTGACGGTGGAGCCGTTGTAACCGGCATAGATGGAGTCGCCGTAGGCAACGACGCGGTATTTGGTGGTGGTGTTGGCCCGGTTGACGGTCCAGGACACGTTCTGGTTGAGCGTGTTGGCCAACGCCGTCGAGCCGGTGACCAGCAGGGCGAGGGTGGGGAAAAGCATGCGAGCGGACTTGCCGAAACGGGTGGTCATGACTGCATCCCTGTTGGAGGTGTGTTCCCGCAGGAGTCGGGGGACTCCTGACATTGATAACGACAACCTGATCGGCAACCGGCCCCTTGCAGGCCTCCCCGAGCCGCTCCGTACCCTAGCGTTTGTTGTGATGGCCGTCAACATTCCGCCCGCCGCTTCGGGCAAGGGGCCAAAAGGTTTAAATGACTTATGCCACGCGCTGTAACCGTTGCCACCGGTCAGGATGCCGCCACCTCCCCGAGTACGGCCGTCCTTCCATGCGCTTGCCCCTGCTGATGGTGTTGTTGTCGTTTTCCGGCGCCCTCTGCGCCCAGGCTCCGGAGGCCATCACGCCGCACCAGATCCCGAAGGTGCCCGAAGGCATCGTGATAGACGGCCAGCTCGACGATGCCGCCTGGGCCAGCGCTGGCGAGTTCGAGCTTCCGTTCGAAATCTCCCCCGGCGACAACATCGCCGCGCCGGCGACCACCAAGGCGCGCATCGGCTATACCGAAAATGCGCTGTACGTTTCCTTCCGCGCCAACGACCCGAAGCCGTCCGACATCCGCGCCCGCCTGCGCGACCGCGATGCCGCCTATCGCGATGACTTCATCGGCATCATCGTGGATACCTTCGACGACCAGCGCCGCGCCTACGAATTCTTCGTCAATCCCTTCGGCGTGCAGATGGACCTGATCAACGACCAGGTGACGCGAAACGAGGACGATTCCTGGGACGGCCTGTGGACCAGCGCCGGCCGCATCACCGATGCCGGCTATGAAGTTGAGATGCGCATTCCGTTCGCCACCATGCGATTCCGCGAGGGCGACCAGGTCAAGCGTTGGGCGATGAGCCTGTTCCGCAGCTACCCGCGCAGCTCGCGCCACCAGCTGACCAACCAGAAGGTCAGCCGCGATTCCAAGTGCTTCCTGTGCACCTTCGAGAAGTTCGAAGGCATGGCCGGCGTGCGCCCGGGCCGCAACCTGGACGTGGTGCCGACCATCACCATCGCCCGCCCCGAGTATCGCGAAGAAGCCGGCGGCCCCTGGTTGAACGACGGCGTCAACATCGAGCCGGGTGTGGACGTATCTTGGGCGCCGTCGCCAAACCTGACCTTGAACGGTACGATCAATCCGGATTTTTCGCAGGTCGAAACCGACCAGGCGCAGTTGAACCTCAACGACAGCTTTGCCTTGTTCTTCCCGGAAAAGCGCCCGTTCTTCCTGGAAGGCGCCGATTATTTCAGCACGCAGTTCAATGTGCTTTACACGCGGCAGGTTTCCGATCCTTCCTGGGGCGTGCGCGTGACCGGGCGCAATGGCGATGGCACCTATGGCGCCTTCGTTGCGCAGGACACCACCACCTTGCTGCTGGTGCCGGGCGTACTGGGTTCCGGATTTCGCGTGCTCGACCAATCTGCCGATGTCGCGGTGGCGCGCTACCGCTACAACGTCGATGAAAACACCACGCTGGGCGTCATCGGCACCTTCCGCCATGGCGACGACTATGCCAACGACGTGATTGGCGTGGACGGCCGCTACCAAAAGGGCGCGCATACGGTGACGGCGCAATTGCTGCGCAGCGATTCCGAGTATCCGCTGTCGCTGAATTTCGCCGATGCGTCGCCGTCCGGCAACGCGATGCGCGCTTTCTACGAATTCGGCAATCGCGAGTGGAACTTCACAGTGGGGCACACCAAGGTGGATCCGGGTTTCCGCGCGGACCTGGGCTTCATCGGGCAGGTCGGATTCGACCGGTCGCTGGTGGGCGGCAGCCATGTCTGGTACGGCGAGGAGGGTGAAAAAATTACCCGCATGAGTCTTTACGCCGATTACGACGTCACCCATCGTTTCGACGGCCAGCTGCTGGAGCGCGAGCTCGAGAGCAGCTTCAACATCCAGGGCCCGATGCAGAGCAACGTGACTTTCATGGCGCTCGCGCGTGAGCGCTTCTGGAACGAGCAGATGTTCGATGAAACCAATCTGGCGGTGAACATCAATGTCACGCCGTGGTCGGGCATCAAGCTGGGCACCTACATCGGCGCCGGCCAGCGCGTGGACTTGCGCGCGTCGCGCGAGGGTCGCCTGACGTCATGGGATGTGTGGGGCGAGATCGACCTGGGTCGCGGAATCAGCATTGTTCCCAATGCCAGTTGGTCACGCATGAAGCGCGACGGCGGCACCGCCTTCACTGCGCTGGTGTTCGACACGCGTGTCAGCTGGCAGCTCGACCCGCGCCAGCGCCTGCGCCTGACCATGCAGGGCAGCCACATCGAACGCGACCTCACGATGTATGACCCGGGTGCGGTGGGCAAGGGCGGCCGCGATTGGGGCGGCCAGCTTCTGTATTCGTACAAGGTGAACCCGCGCACGGCCTTCTACGGCGGCGTGTCCTATGGCGCCGTGCGCGATGACGACGACCTGGCCCCGGACATGTTCGGCAACAACCGCGGCGTATTCCTGAAATACAGCTACGGCTGGCAGCCCGGCGGCTGAGCCCGGCGGTGCACGTCATCTCCTGACAACAAAACCCCCGCCAGTCTCTCGACTGGCAGGGGAGGGTTGTCGCTGACGTCGCGAGGTGGGTTTAGCGGGCCTGCTTCATCATCAACAACTGGCCGCCTTCGACGAGGTCGACGGGCAGGGCAACCCCATTCACGCTGCCATGGTGCGCTTCCACGTTCAGCAGGAAGTAGCGATAGCCATCGGTGTCATAGCCGGGCGTTCCTTCGAACAAACCAGATACTTCGATGATGCCCGACGACTCCTCGTCGGACTGCTTGGCGTCGGTGCCGTCGATATCCATCGCCGCGCCGCTGATGAAACGGTTGGCATCGTGCTCGGCCAACACGCTGGTGACGCCCGTGGCGGCGTGATACTTCCAGATCTTGCCCAAGTGGACCTGGTTGCCTACGTCTTCCTGCAACAAGACGTCGCCGGCGCCGTCAACGACCAGGTTGTCGAGCATTTTCTGTCCGGTCAGTTCGCCATCGATCAGTACTTCAACGGTGCCGCCAGCCAAGGGGTTGCGAATGTCGGCAAACGTCATGCGCCACAGGCGGGTGTTGCCGGCGAAATTGGCCGTCGTGACGAAGTAAAAGCGGCTCGGATCCTGGGTATCCCACGCGCCATCCTCTACGCGGTTCAGGCCGGTGCCGCCCGTGTCCACCAGCGAGAAATTGCCGACGTAACCAAGCGGGATCGGGTTGACGCCGGTTTCCGTGGCGTAGCCGTCGATGGATACCTGGAAGCTGGCGCCGTTGTTCAGGCCTGCCAATTCCACCGGGTTTCCACTGGACTGCTTCTCACCCAGGTAGAAATACAGCTTGCTTGCATTCAATGCGCCGTCGTCCATGCCGGCGACGATGGTCAGGTCCTGCGGGTAGGGACTGGCCAGCAGGTTTTCCCAGGCGGCTTTGCCGATGCCGGGCAATTCATAGGTCGTGCCGTGCTGGCGACCTGAAACGATGTGAGCGAAGCCGCGGCCACCCGTGGTCTCCTCGCCATTCAAGAAGATTCGACCTTCGTTGAAGCCCTTGCCGCTGGCACTGTTGTAGAAGGCGGAGGTTTCCGCGAGGTCAGCCGAGCAGAAGCGGTTGAACGCTACGGCCGGGGTCGCGACGTACTTGCCGCCATCCCAGATTTTTACGGTGTTGATCAAATCGTCGCCGTTCAACACCTTCAGGTCGCTCTTGCGTACCTGCCACTTCGACACGAATGCGCCTTTGGCGCCATGCGTGCGGACGACGCCGAGGCCAGCGCTCAATTCGTGCGCCACCAGCACGGTGATGGTGCCGTCGCCGTTGTCGAATGCGCCCATGCCGTCGGGGATGCCGGTCATGCGGTAGCTTTCATTGCCCTTGTTCTTGCGCTTGACCGTGTCGCCAACGCTGAGCAGCGAGGTGAATTCGATGCTGCCGTCGATGGGAGTGAGGTAGGGAGTGGCCGAGCTGCTGGGACCGATTTCGGCCATCGCGGTGGCAGGCAGCAACAGCGCGGCGATGATGCTGGACAGCAGGGTACGAGGGGAAAGAACTTTCGTGGACGTCATCTGGAATCTCCGAGGGGCAGGTAGAGGGACAAGCAGCGCCACGCTAGGGACTTCCAGTTGCGGTTTGATGAGACGCGGATGACGGTTTTCGGGCGGAGCCCTGCGGTCGCCCGGCGGGCGCCCGAATGGCCGCGCGGTGACTGGAAATCGCAAATGGAACCGTTTTCGTCAAAACTCTGATGTCAATTTGAAACAATTCCCGATAATAATTGTGACGTGGCGCATGGTCGGGCAGATCCCCGGCCATTTTTATTGCGCCGCACAAATTGAATTACTTGCCAGGGGAAAAACATGTCTGACCATTCACGGCCGCGCCGCCTGACGCTGTCCTTGTGTCTCGTTGCAGCGGTAACTGCATCGGCTGCCGGAAATCATGAAGCCGGCCTGGTTCGTCTTCCCGACCATTACGAATTCGACGCAAAGCTCAGCACGAGCTTCCAGGCCAATGCTGCGGGGCAGTTCCCGATCGCCGTCAGCTTCGATTTCCCCGCTGGCGCCTATCCCACGGTCAGTACCTGGCAGTTGGACGTGCTGTCGCCCAAGGGCAAGGTCGTGCAGCGTTGGTTGGGCGAAACGCCACTGGTTGGCGGCCGCGGAACCCATCGGCTTGCCTGGAACGGACGTGACGGCAAGGGCAGCACGCTCGAGGCGGGCTTCTACACGCTTCGCCTGCGCGCCGTGCCTTCGGTCATCCTGGAAGATGAAAAGAGCCTGACGCGCCTGGAACGCGCCAAGCGTTCGTTCGCGCTCGGTCGCGAAGAATTGATTGAACAGAGCTACGACGTCCGCGTTGGCAATGTTCCGTCACCGCGCATGCCCGTGTTTGCCGGATTGCCGCATGGCGCCAAGGCGCACGGCAAGTTCTCGGTGGGCACGCAGTCGGTCGTCGCCAGCACGCTGCCGTACACGATCTATTACGGAAACCTGCACAGCCAGACCAATCACAGCGATGGCGGCGCGCCCGTCTCTTCGTGCGGCGGCTCGGAGATTCCGCAGGGCGGCGTCTATGGCCCGTCCGATGCCTACGCGATGATGGATACGCAGGCCGGCGGCGATTTCCTGCTCGCCTCCGAACACAACCACATGTACGACGGATCCACTGGCACCAATACGTCGGCCAGTCCCGCCACTGCCAACAACCTGTTCGCGTCCGGCATCAGCGCCGCCAGCACCTACAACGCGGCGCATTCCGACTTCCTTGCGCTGTACGGCAACGAGTGGGGCGTCATCAGCAATGGCGGCCACCTGAATCTGATCAATCCCGATGCGCTGCCAAGCTGGGAATACAACGCCAGCAGCCAGTTGATCGGCAGCGTAGCCACCATCAAGTCCAACTACGCGGACCTGTATTCGGTGATGAAGCAGCGCGGTTGGATCGGGCAGTTCAACCATCCGTCCAGCAGCCAGTTTGCCATTGGCGGCGTGGGCATGGCCTACGACGCCAATGGCGCCGACGTGATGGTGCTGACCGAAATCCTCAATTCCTCGGCGTTTTCCACCAACACCACGGAAACCGAAACCGGCCGCAGTTCCTTTGTTGGTGCCTGGAACATCCTGCTGGAGCGCGGTTACAAGGTGGCGCCGGCGACCAACCAGGACAACCATTGCGCCAATTGGGGCCTGAGCTTCCGTAATCGCACCGGCGTGCTGCTGGCCAACGGCGTGGCGCTGAACCAGGCCAACTTCGTTGACGCGCTGAAGGCGCGACGCACGTTTGCGTCGGAAGACAAGAATGCGCAGCTGGTGCTGACCGCCAATGGCCAGGTGATGGGCCAGACCATTTCCAACAGCGGCAGCCTGACCCTGGTGGCGAACTACGCCAGCGCGGTCGGCGGCACGGCTGCGCGGGTGCAGTTTTTCGAAGGCGTTCCGGGTCGCAGCGGCACGGTCACGCAGTTGTTCGAAGGCGCAGGCACGACGACGATCACGCCCACGGAAGGCGCTCATTTCTACTACAGCCTGGTCACCGAAGCCGATGGTGATCGTCTTTGGTCTGCGCCGATCTGGGTGAACCAGGGCACTGCCCCGACCGACACCACGGCGCCGACGGTGTCTGCCTCGGAATCCGGTAGCAGCGGCACAATCAGCCTGTCGGCAACCGCCAGCGACAACGTCGGCGTGACGAATGTGGAGTTCTATGTCGATGGTGTGTTGAAGGGCTCGGATGCAACGTCGCCCTACGCAATCAGCCTCGATTCGACCACGCTGGGCAACGCCAGCCACAGCCTGACGGCCAAGGCATTCGATGCGGCCGGCAACAGCGCCACCTCTTCGGCCTTCGCATTCTCGATCAACAACACGACGGTGCCGGCGGTTGAGCTGATCGTCAATGGCGGTTTCGAATCGGGCAAGACCGGGTGGACGGCCACCAGCGGCGTCATCACCAAGAACCGCACTTACGCTGGTCATGCAGGAACCTGGAAGGCCTGGTTGAACGGCTTCGGATCGGTCAATACCGAGTATGTCCGCCAGACCATCAGCATTCCTGCCGACGCATCGCTGCCCAAGCTGAACTTCTGGTTGCGCGTCGCCAGCAGTGAAACCACCACGACCACCGCGTACGACACCTTGAAGGTACAGGTACGAAACAGCAGCGGCGCGGTACTCGCAACGCTGGCCACCTACTCGAATCTCAACAAGGGCAGCACCTATCTGTTGAAGACCTTCGACATGAGTGCCTACAAGGGGCAGACGGTGCAGTTGCACTTCGAAGGCACCGAGGGCAGTACGATTGCAACCTCGTTCCTGGTGGACGATGTCAGCGTGAAGTAGGGTTGCCGACGGATGAAAGGAAAAAAGGGAGCCCAGCTCCCTTTTTTTGGTTGACTTTTGCCCGGACGCGCGCCGAACATGCGGCTTAGCCGACCTGAAGCGAGCGCTGCGATGGAAAGATTGTGCTTCCTTGTTGCTTGCGCCTTGTTGCTGCTTGCGCCCTCGACCGTTGCCGCCGGACAAACGGACCCGCTGCCTGCATGGCCACTGTGCGGACGGATCAGCGCCAGTCCGCCGGTCGGCTGGACCGAGAACCAGGGTTGCCCGGCGGCGCGCTTCGGCAACGCCGCGTACTCCGACCAGCCGCTGTCTTCAACCTACGGCCCGCGGCCCCTGTATTCGGGCGACAACCGGTACGACTTCCATCGCGGCGTGGATATCGCCGCGCCGCTGGGCACGCCGGTGTTCGCCATTGCCGATGGCCTGGTGCAGATTGCTGGCGACGACCCGGGCTATACCGATCCGCTGATCAAGCTGCGCCATTTCCGTCCCGGCCAGGCCAGTTGTGCAAACGTTGGCTGCTACTACAGCCTCTACTTGCACGTCAGTAACTGGGTGGTTCCGGTTGGCACCACTGTCAGCAAGGGCCAGTTGATCGGACACACCGGCGCCAGCAGCGCCAGCGACTTCGCCCATCTGCATTTCGAAGTCCGCGACGCGCCTGCATCGGACACTGCATCGGCATGGTCGCGCGATGCCGTGCATCCCTTGCGCGTGTTGCCGTATTCGGTGGCCAACAACACCAGTGTGATTTTCGGCACGGTCAACACCAGCAATGCCAATGCGACGTCTGCGCAAGTGACCATTTCAAGTAATCGCTATGACCTGCAGTCGGTGGAAATGCGGGTGTTCGATGCCAACCATGTCGAAATCGCCCAGCCGGGCAACACGCCCGACGCGCGCGGCTACTACGTGAAGCCGCCTTTCTTCGACATGGAAGCCAGCAATTTCCAGTACAGCCACAAGGACTCGACGGCATTTCCCTGGGAAAGTTATGGCATAGGTGGCGCGAACGAGTGTCCTTACGCGAGCGAGCACGGCGCTGCCTACGATGGCAATGTGCACATGGATGCGCAGTCGCCCGCCGACTTCCACCAAGGCTTGTTCAATGGCGTGTTGGTGAGTACCCGCAAGTATTGGCCGAGCGATGTGGCCGATTACTGGCTGCAGCTCGAGTTCCAGGCTTTGAAAGGCCCGGCTGCGTGCATCGAAGCCACTGCGGTTTTCGTTGGGGCAGCAAGCCAGACGGGTAAGTGGGGCGCCTGCACGCCACCGCCGCCAAGTCCGATCACGATGACCCTGTCTGCAAATAATCGCGGCACGGCGGTGACGGTGCGCTGGAGCGGAGCTACTGGCGCCAAGGTGGATGTGCGGCGCAATGGCGCGCTGTTGGCCAGCCCGAAGAACACCGGTTCCTACACCGACAAGCTGGTGGTGAAGGGCGCGGCTTACACCTACAAGGTCTGCCAAGCTGGCTCGATTACCACCTGTTCCAGCGAGTCGACGATCACGCCGTAGCACGGTCGCCAACGTCTCTTCTGCCTGACGGAGGCTATTCGATAGCATGCAAATGTTTTTTCTCGTGCTGGTTGCGCTGCTGTTCCCCGCGACTGCGGTCGTGACTTTCGCCTATCTGCGCCAAGGTTTCGAACTGCTCGAGCTGGTGCAGCAGGACGAAACCTTGTGGCGTCGCCTGGGCCGTCCCGAGAAGGTATTGATTCGCCAGTTCGACAGCCGCGTGGCGACCATCCAGCCGATCATGCCCTGGCTGGGCTGGATATGGGCAGGGGACCGATCCCACTTGAGCCAGGAGCTGGGTGATCGGTTGATCGCGACCCGCAAGTTGCTGGTTGCGGGGCTGCTTCTGTTTGCCCTCGCCAGTACTGCCATCGTGGTGCTGGTCCTGTTTGCGCCCTGAGTCCGGCCGCCAATTGCTAGACTCCATGAATCCATTTCCCTGGGGAACTCCGTGAAAGTACGCTTGATCGTGATAGTCGCGCTTGGCCTGTTTGTTTCGATGGTCTCGCCATTGGCCGCGGCGAGCGCGCCACTGGACGCAGCCACGCTGAAGCGCATCGAGGCGATCGAGCCGCAGGTCATCGCCTGGCGTCGTGATTTCCACGAACATCCCGAATTGGGCAATCGCGAATTCCGTACTTCGAAGATTGTCGCCGAGCATCTGAAGAAGCTGGGCCTGGAGGTGCAGACCGGCGTGGCCCATACCGGCGTGGTGGGGCTGTTGCGTGGGGGTCGCCCGGGGCCGGTCGTCCTGTTGCGTGCCGACATGGATGGATTGCCCGTCACCGAAGCGGTTGCACTGCCGTTTGCCTCCAAGGCGCGCGCCATCTTCAACGACGATGAGGTCGGCGTGATGCATGCCTGCGGGCATGACACGCATGTGGCGATATTGATGGGCGTTGCGACAGTGATGGCAGCGATGCGCAAGGACATTTCGGGCACGGTGAAGTTCGTATTCCAGCCCGCCGAGGAAGGTGCGCCCATCGGCGAGGAAGGCGGCGCCGAGCTGATGGTGAAACAGGGCGTGCTGGAGAATCCGAAAGTGGATGCAGCCTTTGGCTTGCACATCAGCGCCGCGCTGCAGGCGGGCAAGATCAACTGGCGGCCCGGTGGCGCCTACGCCAGCGTCGATGACTTCCGCATCCTGGTGAAGGGCCGCCAGGCCCATGGCGCCTACCCGTGGACCGGCGCCGATCCCGTGGTCGCTTCGGCCTACATCATCACTGCATTGCAGACGGTGGTCAGCCGCGAAATGAAGCTCACCCACAATGCCTCGGTGGTGACCATCGGCAAGATCACCGGTGGCGTCCGTTCCAACATCATCCCCGCCGAGGTGGAAATGATCGGCACGCTGCGCGCGCTTACGCCCAAGGATCGCGCCCACCTGCACGACAGCGTGCGACGCATCGCCAACAACGTGGCAGAAAGCCTGGGCACGACGGTCGAGGTCAAGATTCCGATGAGCCACGGTTACCCGGTGACCTTCAACAACCTGGCGCTGGCCGATGAGATGCGGCCGGTGCTGGACGCCGTGGCGGGCAGCGACAATGTGGTCTCGAATCCGCCGGTGACCGGCGCCGAGGATTTTTCATTCTTCGCCGAGAAGGTGCCGGCGCTTTACCTCGGACTGGGCGGACGCTCGCCAGCCATCACCGAGGACCAAGCCCCGGGGCACCACACGCCCACGTTCCAGATTGATGAGCAGGGCCTGGTGCTGGGCGTGAAGGCGCTGACGGCCGTGACGCTGAGCTATCTCGGGACGCGTTCGAGCGAGGCTTCGATTACTCCGTAGTCGAGATCCAGGGGCTCAGCCGCCGCAGCCACCACAGCATTCGGAGGGCTGCTGCTCGACATCGCCCAGAGGCACCGAAAAGCCGGCGTCCGTGAAAAGGCCCTGGAGTCCGGCGCCATCGAGATAGGTCGACACGCGAAGCACGTTGTTCAAGCCGTCCAGGTCGATCATCGCAGCGGGGTCGGCTGACAGCAGTGCCTGCTCCACGGACGCGAGGTCGAGGGGTCGGCCGTTGGTGCGGATCTTGAATTTCATGGGGTTTTCCTCGAAATCGGCGCTTCCGCCGGTAGTGCCGCCATGATCGATCGCGGCGCCCACCCGCGCCCTGACCCATATCAAGTTCGGACATTATCTCGATTTGTGCAACGAACTGTTGTAATGCACGGTATTGATGCTGTTTCTGGAACGGGCCATATTACTGGCCACGAGCTTCACCCACCTTTCCAGGAGCAATGCCATGAACAACATCGCCTCAGTTGCCGGCCGTTTTGGCCTGTCCCTCATCTTTATCCTGTCCGGCTTCGCCAAACTCGGCGCCGGTTATGCCGGCACCCAGGGCTATATGGAAGCCATGGGCGTGCCCGGCGCGCTGTTGCCGTTGGTCATCCTGGCCGAGATCGGTGGCGGCCTCGCCATCCTGTTCGGCCTGCTTACCCGTACTGCCGCTGTCAGCCTCGCCGCGTTCTCGCTGGTAAGCGCCTTCCTGTTCCATTTCGACCTGGCCGACCAGGGCCAGTTCATCAATTTCATGAAGAACATCGCCATCGCCGGTGGCATGCTGATGCTGGTCGCCAGTGGCGCCGGCAAGTTCAGCGTCGACAATTGGCTGGTGTCGCGTCGCAACGTTGGAGGTGCACGATGATCAAACTGCGTCCCGCCGCCGAGCGCGGCCATGCACAACATGGCTGGCTCGATTCCTGGCACAGCTTTTCGTTCGCCGATTATCGCGACGACAAGCATATGCATTGGGGCCCGCTGCGCGTGATCAACGAGGATCGCGTGCAGCCGGGCGAAGGCTTCGGCACCCACAGCCATCGCGACATGGAGATCATCAGCTACGTGCTGGATGGCTCGCTGGGCCACAAGGACTCGATGGGCAACGCGGCCAACATCGTGCCCGGCGAAGTGCAGCGCATGAGTGCCGGCAGCGGCATCACGCATTCGGAGTTCAACCATAACCCGTCGGGCCTGACCCACTTCCTGCAGATCTGGATCATTCCGTCGGCTACCGGCATCAAGCCCAGCTACGAGCAAACGGCCTATCCCGAAAGCGAGAAGCGCGGAAAGCTGCGACTGGTCGCCAGCCCCGATGGCAGCGAAGGTTCAGTGACCGTGCACCAGGATGCGAAGTTGTACGCCGGTTTGTTCGACGGCACCGAGACCGCCGGGCACACGTTCGCCCCGGGGCGCCTCGGCTACGTGCATGTGGTGAAAGGTTCGGCAGTGGTGAATGGCCGCAGCGTATCGGCAGGCGATGCCTTGCTCTATGCCGATGAGGCCGGCGTTGCGATCGAAAGCGGTGTGGATGCGGAACTGCTGGTGTTCGACCTGCCGCGCCTGGATTGACCGACGCGCAGGCGGCCTTTTTCAATCAAGGAGGATGTATGGCTACCTACAAAGTCGGCTACCTGATCGGCAGCCTCGCGAAGGAATCGATCAACCGCAAGCTGAGCCAGGCCCTGATCGGCCTGGCTCCGCCCAGCCTGGAATTCCACGAGATCGAGATCGGGAATCTCCCTCTCTACAGCTACGACTACGACAAGGACTTCCCGGCGGTGGCGACGGCCTTCAAGCAGTCCATTGCCGACTCCGATGCGGTGTTGTTCGTGACCCCTGAATACAATCGATCGATTCCGGGCGCGCTGAAGAACGCAATCGATTGGGCCAGTCGTCCCTACGGCACTAATTCGTTCGCGCGCAAGCCGTCGGCCGTCATCGGCACTTCGCCCGGCGCCATCGGTACGGCGGTCGCGCAACAGCAACTGCGCAGCATGCTCAGTTTCTGCAACTCGCCTCAGATGAATTCGCCGGAAGCCTATATCCAGTACAAGGCAGGGCTGATCGACGAGAACTTCAAGGTGACCAATCCGTCCACCGAGGAGTTCCTGGGCAAGTACATGGCGGAGTTCGAGACCTTCATCTGCCGCGTGCTGACGGTGCTGCCGCGCACGCCTTGAAGCGCTGCACTCCCTGAAGCCCCACCGTCCCGGAGTCGGCGCCCCGGCCTATACTCGGCCGGGGACAACACTTGCTGGGGATGGCATGAGCCTGATGAAGCTGAGCGCGCGCCTGCGCGCGCACGACTGGACCGCGGCGCTGATCGAACTGCTGATCGTGATCGCCGGCATCCTGATCGCCTTGCAGGTCAGCAACTGGAACCAGGGCCGGCTGGACCGGGCCCGCGCGGATTCCTACTACGTGCGCCTGCAGGCCGAGCTGGCCGCCGACCTGCGCTCGATGGACGTGGCGCGGGGCTTCTGGGCCCAGGTGGCGGGCTTCGGACGCGCGGCGATCGCGCACAGCGAAACCGGGCAACGCGTGGACGACTCCAACTGGAAGACGGTGCTGGCCTACTACCACGGCACCCAGATCATGCCGATCGAACTGGAGGACACCACCTTCAGCGAGATGCGCGATGGCGGTGACCTGGAACTGATCGCGAATGAAGACTTGCGCAAGCACCTGGCCGACTACTACCGCCTTACCGGCACGGGCATGCGGGCGCACATCCTGCGCCACGACCCGGTGTATCGCATCCAGGTGCGTGGCCTGACTCCGACAGCGGTGCAGGAGTACATCTGGAAGAATTGCTTCCGCCAGCTGGAAGGCACCAACCAGCAATTGATCGACTGCCCGTCGCCCATCAGTGAAGACGAGGCGGGCAACATCCTGACGACCTATCGCGCGTCGCCGTCCCTGCTCGAGAATCTGCGTTATTGGAACTCGACGCTGGCCGTCAGCGACATCGTGATCGATGGCGCGCACAAGCAAGCCACCGGCCTGGCCGCGGATGTCGAGAAGGCACGCGCTCGCTAGGTGCGCGACCGACGCGTGCGCAACCAGCCTGCCGACACCAGCGACACCAGTACGCCCACCGGGAAGATTTCGACGAAAGTCATTGGCATCCGGAACAAGGGATCGGAATACTGGACCCGGAACTTTTCCATCTCGGCTGCGAATGCCGCCAGGGCCTCGCCACTGACGCCCTCGGCCTGCTTCTTCTCGATCAGGAATTTGGCGTACACCGCGCCGAAGTCCACGCCGGTGACGGCCAGCGCCGCTTCCCAGGCCAGTACGTAGATGATGCCGGCAATGACGGTGATGCCCAGGCCCATGCCGAAGGCCGGCCAGAAGCGGATGACGCCGCCCAGGTCCTGGTCGCGATGGCGCTTGATGGCGATGAAGATGGCGCTGAGCGCGAGCAGCATGCTCAGGTAGCCCACGACCATGCCGTATTCCAGCGGCGGCTCGCCGGCCGTGGCGACGGTGATGCCGAACAGGATCGAGCCGACGACCAGGCCCGCGATGACGCCGTAGTAGATGATCTTGCGCAACATGCCTTTCACTCCCAGCAGGTGGATGTGACGCCATTGACGCGGTTTTGTGGGCC
Organism: Gammaproteobacteria bacterium RIFCSPHIGHO2_12_FULL_63_22; assembly: GCA_001801685.1. Lineage (GTDB taxonomy): Bacteria > Pseudomonadota > Gammaproteobacteria > Xanthomonadales > Xanthomonadaceae > Arenimonas. The sequence goes on from MGYJ01000006.1 coordinate 45,211, forward strand.
GGGGGCAATCGCCCAAAAAGGTGATTTGACGCTTTTCACCCCGAATATTTCTGGGTCAGGGCACGATTCCCAGGTCGCGGGACTTGCGGATGGCCTCGGTGCGCCGGTTGGCGTCCAGTTTTTCGAACAGGCGCGCCACGTGCGTCTTGACCGTGTTCGGCGAGACGTCGAGCAAGGCGGCGATCTCCTTGTTGGACCGGCCGGCGGCGAGTTCGTGCAATACGGCCAACTCGCGAGGGCTCAGGCCCAGGGATTGCTGCGCCTTGGGATTTCCGTCGAAGGGCTTCGGTGGCGCGCCGCGAAAGGCGCGGACACCGACGAAGATGCCCAGCGCCAGGAAAGCCATGGCAACCAGCAGGATATAGATCTCGTTGGAGTGGGCGCGCGCCAGCCGCTGGTAGTCGAGCCACTGGAGGGCCAGCGTGCCCGCGGCCAGGAAGAGCCCGTAGTAGATCGCCCGTTTCCACATCTGCGCAGGATACACAGAAGGCTACCTTCTTCCTCCAGCGTGGGAGTTGTCCCGAGCGGACGCTTGCAAACTGGAAATCCCGTGTATATGATTGAGTACGCACTCAATTAAAGCATCCCCAGTCCATGGCCCGACCGAAGAGCGACGACAAGCGAAATGCCATCCTGGCGGCTGCCGTCCAGGTCTTTGCCGAGGAAGGCCTTGCGGCGCCGACGGCCCGGATCGCCAAGGTGGCTGGCGTTGCCGAGGGTACCTTGTTCACCTATTTCAGCACCAAGGACGAGCTGTTCAACCGCTTGTACGTTTTGCTGAAGGGCGAACTGCGCGACGTCGTCACCCACTCGAATCCCAAGGACGACCTGCTCAAGAACCACTTGCGACATGCCTGGAACGGCTACATCCATTGGGGCCTGAAGCACCCGCAGAAGCGAAGGGTCATTGCGCAGCTGGGCGTTTCGGATCGGATCACCGAGCAAAGCCGGGCAGAGCTCGCGAATGCCTTCGCCGACTTCAACCAGATGCTGAAAGGCGGCATCGCCGACGGCGTGCTGCGTGACCACCCGCCTTCATTCGCGCCAGCGATCATGGCATCGCTTGCCGAAACGACAATGGATTTCATGGCGCGCAACAAGAAGCAGGCAGGGACTTACCTCGATGCGGGCTTCGAGGCCTACTGGAATGCCATCGCCTGCCCGGATCGCGCCGCGATCGTCGCACCGAATCCCCCGGCCCCCGCCAAGCGAACACGAGGAGTCAAGAAATGAGCATCCAACTCGACCACGTGACTGCCGGGGTCAGCAAGCCGGACAGCCACCTTGAAGTCCTGTTGGGAAACCTGGCGACAGGCGATTCCCGATTGGTGCAGGCCTTGTTGCGCGTTGACCTGGGTGCCAGGATCAATGTCGACTCGTCGGCGGGCAGCATCGACATTGAAGGCCGCTTCCGCAGGGAAGACGTGATCCTTGCCATCGAGGCCCTCGGCTATTTCATCGTTTCCATCGAAGCGAAGCCGCGGTCGCCAATGCGATCGTCGGCCTACCTCATCGCCTGAGTCCCTTTCCGAAAGGGATCAGCGGACCCGCACGGTCACCAGTTGTTCCAGCCCCGGCATGGATTCGACGGCGTAGCGCCGGCGCATGTCGGTGAGGCAGTTGTCCACGATGTACCGGGGCTGGTCTTCCTGGCGATTGAAGCGATCGGCCAGGAATTTCCGGCCGCGTTCGGCCCGGGTATAGAAATCGAGCGGATCGGCGGCGATGATTTCTGCGGAGCGCGCGTAGTACTGTGCACGCCGGTCGATGCTCATGGTTGAGTAATTCATGGCTACTTCTCCCTGAGAAAGTTTTTCCGCTTCGCCCCGGATCACTGTTGCGCCTGCATTGGCGTAATCCGACCTTACTCACCTCTTATTAACGTGATCCTTAATGGAATGCGGCCGCGGAATTCCGTTCAGCCAGGTGACAGGCAAGAAGGAAGGGCCGACGATTGCCGGCCCTTCAGGTGCGCACTTACTGGACGACGCCAGGCATCAATAGAACAAGCTGTAGATGACGTCCCGTACCAGTCCATTGGTGACCGCTACCAGATAGGCATCGGAACCAACGCGGTTCCAGCGGTAACCCGGGGGCGGCGCATACAGGCCGTACGGTCGATAGTCAATGTAGTACCTGCCGCCGTAATAGCTGCGCGGCAGCCGCGAGCCGACGCTGTAACGCATGTAGGTGTAGTTGCGTGGGGCGTAATAACGTCCGGCGTTGTAACGATGGCGCGCGAAATAGCGGCGGTCGTCGAATCGGTCATAGCGGTTCGGAACGCCGTCGCGGTCCCGGTCGCGATAGGTGGTGCGACCATCGATCTCATAGCGGTCATTCACGCCATCGCCGTCGCGGTCCCAGATGATGTCGCGACGATTGTCATAACGGTCGTAGCGGTCATCCAGGCCGTCCCGGTCGTATGATGACGAATCCCGATTAATTCAAACTTAGCGTGGCACTCCCAGCTTGCTGATGCGTGAATTAACAGTTCTTGACCCGGCAGCCGCGTTCATCGACGAGCCGACCTGCTAATTCATGCCGGTGCGCGGCGGCAACCAGATCTCCAGAACGCCCGGGCTGCCCTTGACCGACGGTGGCAAGTTTCGCAGCGTGGTCTCCGGCGACACGATCGACCGCACCGCATCGACGCAGCTCTCCGATGCGCCCGGATGCGCGACAACCGCCGGCGACGACCAGACATACGGTGGTTGACGTCGATTGCGCTTCGCGGTTTCCACCACGTTCTGGATGGGCGTCTTGCCGAAGCCGAGTTCCTTGACCAATCGTGCCGCGATCTGCTCGGCTGCCGCGCGACTGCCTTCGTCGTAGATGTGCAGGAAGATTCGCGCGTCCGATGCCAGGCACGTCGACCGCGCCTGGGCTGTTGGAACGGATGCGGCAGCCAATTCGACGTCTCGCACCGCTTCCGCGTCGAGGACCACCGCGCTTTCAGGTTCGGGAGATGGTGGCGGTGCCGGCGGTGGCGGCGGAATCGCGACGACGGGTTCGGCGCCTGCTGTGTCGGCGCTTGCTTCGACTACTGCCGCTGCTTCCGCCTCCGCCGCCGCAACTTCTGAGACTGCATCTTCGGCGACTGCCTCGTCAGCCATCGCAACAGTCGCCGTGTCCGCCGTCTGCTCCGGGATATCGGCTATCGCGTAGCGCGGCAGCTTGTCCGCGAACCAGTAGTCGTAGAAGGGCTTGGGCTCGGCGGTAAGGTCGGTATACAGGCTCTCGCAGGCCCTCTTGTCCTTGTCCACCGTCAGCGACTCGCAACGCGAATTCAGGGAATTGCGCAGATAGTCGAATCGACCATCGCCGCGCTGTTCGGATTGTTCGGCGAAGCTGCTGAATTGGGCTGCGAGCATGGTGTCCAGGTTGCCTTCGCGAATTTCCTTGCTGTGCGCCACGAACAAACTGTCGTAGTCACGGTTCTCCACGCGCCGCGATTCGCGGTACTGCTCGACCCCTTGCCAGGTCGCCAACAGCACGCTTAGCGAAATGCCGGCGCCGAGTGTTGCGCGCGCGGTAAGACCCGCGCGATCGCGCCTACCGACCTTGGGTTCCTGTGCCCGCGTCTGTTCTTCGGCCTTCACCAGGCTCGATGGCGCGTGGGTCATGTCCGTCACGGCGGCCCGTGCCTGCTCGATCAGCGTGCTCGTCATCCTTTCGCCCAACAGCAAGCCCAACTGGTGGTAGGCCTCCCATTGCGCCTCGTCGAAGAACTGGTCGCCGGTGGACTGCTGCGGGAAATCAGGGTTGCGGTCGGCATAGGCCACGATCTCGAACGGCATCTTGTCGAGGCGGCGTGGTTTGACAACCAGCAACGCGCCTTCTGTCTTGTCGCGGTACTGGATGCGGCCCAGCACCAGCCAGTTCGGTGCGGCTTCGGGGCTGATGTTTTCCGGTGTGCCCAAGGCCGCGGCAAGTTCGCCCGGCAGTTTCTCGCCAAGCTTGGCCGGGTCCACGAACTCAATGGTCGCACCGAAATCGATCTTCGCCTTGCGCACCAGCGACTCAAGATCCGAGAACAAGTACTTCGGGTCGGCGCCGCAATCGGCAGCGACGATCACCTTCGGCCGCCGCTTCAACAGCGCGTAGATACCCGTGTTGTCGAAGTGGCCGCCATCGGACACGTACCAGATCGAACTGAACAATCCGGGAAAACGCGCCATGGATTCGGCGACGATGGCGAGCGGCTTCGGCGCAAAATCCAGCAGCGCGGACCGGAAGCGCTTGGGCAGGCTTTCCGGCCGCTGGCTGGAATCGAGCAGGGTCTTGGTCCAGAAGCCCAGGCGCAGGCCCGACAGGAAGAGCAGGCTGGCAAAACCGGGCGAAGTGCGTGAGCCCATGCCGGTGCTCGCCGCGGCGCCGGAGATCGCGATCCAGCGCGACAATCTGCCGGGCGGATTCACGAACTCAGTGGATTGGGCGAAGCTCGTTCCCGATTCCGCGCCCAGCGAGCCAATTGTCAGGGACACGCCCTTGCGATCGGCGTTGTAGTTGCCGGTCCGGTCGTCCACGGATTGGTTGATGCAGCAGTTGATCAGGTGGATGGGCCCGCCATGCCGATGCGGCGCGTAGTCGGTCAGCTCGACATCGTCACCTTCGATGGCTTCGGTCAGCGGGGCGACGCGCCAGGTGTTCTCGGACGACACGTCGTTCAAGGATGAGCTGGGGAATCGTGCATCCGGCCCGTCGCAATTTCCCGAGGACACGTAGGCGCGCTCGATCCGTGCGCGATAGAAGTTGTGCAGCGAGGCCAGGTTGAGCAGGTCGAAGCTTCGGCGTGTCGCCGCCACGTAGACCAGGCACAGGCCCACCACCACTGCCCAGGTAATCACTTGTGGCGCATCGCTCCATGCGGCGCCCATCGGCAACACGCGGGTGCTGTTCCAGATCGGGAACAGCGCGATGCTAAGCAGGGTCGTCCAAAAGACCGCGACCAGCAGGGCCAGCAAGATGCCGAGCAGGTTCAGGACTTTTTCGATGTTGATGTTGGGTTGTTTCGACGACGCCAGGCGCCTCTGGATTTCAGGCAGCGCGAGCCGGCCTGCCGCCAGCACGACGGCCACCAGGGCGGTCAGTCGGTAAGGCGCCGAAATATTTTCCGGGTCCCAGAAAAGCGCAGTCAGCCGCCAGGTGACGAGGTCGAGTACGCCCAGCGCGAACATGACGGCCAGGGCCCACAGGCTGTAGGCCAGTCGTTTGGTGCGCTTCAAGCGAATGCCGACCACCGGCTTCTTTCGCAGCAGGTCGACCATGGTCGCCAGCCAGGCGGTGACGGGCGCCAGGCTGAGGAAGGAAAGCAGGTACAGCGCGACGATGGATGCGGCGGGCACCGTCGTATTGCCCAGGTGAAGCTGGAAGCGGTGGTCTGCCGCCTGGTTCAACCAAAGGCCGAGTGCGACGCCACTTGCGGCGGCAGCCAGTATCAACAGCCAGCTGGTCCAGCTCTGCGAGTCGCGTGTGTACCAGTAGCCAAACAATTGGTGCATCACCGCGAAGATCGGCAAGGGCAACAGCCACCACCACACCGAATCGACCAGGCTGACGAAGGGCAGGCTCCTGAGCGATCCGGCCTCCAGCGGCGGCAGCAGCGACACCAGCATGTGTGGGGCCAGCACCAGCGCGGCCAGCATCAGCACCAGTATTCCGATTTCCAGGTGGGTGGAGACGATGCCGCGAAGGATGGATGCCGTTGCAAAGCCGAGGTCCTTGGCGCCGGCGGGCGTCAGGTAGCGGCCGTTGTTGCGCAACCACCACAACCACATCGAATTGTCCTTGGCGATGCCCGCTTCGACGTCCTTGGCCGGCACGCCAGCGCGGAAGAGTCGGCCTATGCTCGCGCCGATGTAGCCGCCGCCGGAAACCGTGGAAAGGTAGTCGAATTGGCGGAGTAATCCATTTCGCGCCAAGCCGCGAATGACGCCGAGGCAGAGCGTTGCACTGCGCACGCCGCCGCCCGACAGTGCGATGCCCCAGCTACCCTTCGGATCCCCGGGTACGCCCGCCACCTTGCGCCGCGCCTGCACGTGCTGGTCGAACTCGGCCTTCGCCGCCTTGGCGCCGCCGTCGACTTCGACTTGCGGATCGGTGATCACGTCTTCCATTGCGTTAGATTCCCTGGTGATGGCCGTCAGTCGAGTTCGACTTCCAGTGTGTCAAGTACGTCCGTGATGGGATTGGCGTAGGCATAGCTGCCGTTGTCGGGGCAGGCTAACAGCAGGCCTACGGCTGCGTTCGATGATTTCCCGACGATCAGCGCGCCGCTGTCGCCACCCTGCGCGAAACGTGACGAGCCAGTGCGAGGGCGGATCCGCAACTGGTGGGTGAAGCGCGCGACGCGGGTTGGGTCGGTGCGTGAAAGCGGCACCAGCACATCGCAATCCACGTCGTCGATGACGCCGCTGGAATAGCCGGTGGTGCGGGCGTGCTTGTGCACTGCCATGTCCACGCTGGGAAGCGCCACGCCGTTGACGACGCCCACCGTGCAGATGGACGAGGACAGCGCGACGCTGCCATCCACGGATGCGACAGCCGCGTCCACGCGGTTGTCCGCCTGCGCACCCATGGCAATCGGCGCGAAGCGCAGCAAGCGGCCGACCACGTCGCCGGGCTCGCCGCCGTCGCCGATGGCGGGTTGGCAGATTTCCGATCCAATCGGCGCGACCCCGAAGTCCGCGAGCACGTGGTTGTTGCTGAGCATCAGTCGCAGGCCGTGTTCACCGGCTTTTCGCGACCTGACGCGCGCGCCGAGCGTGCCGCCGATGACGTTGACGTTGCCGAGCGAGGCGCCGGGCTGCACCGGACGCTGGCGGGTCAGCCGCTTCATCGTGCACGGCGCCAGCGGCATGGCGAAGTAGGCGGGCGGCGCTTCGATCACGTCGGTTTCTATGCCGGCAATCCGTGATGGAAGCATTGCCGCCAGCCCGACCAGCCGCCTTGGCAATTTGCGCGCGACATACAGGCGTACCGACAGCATGTCGGTGAGTTTGCCGCCCACGCGCTTGCGGCCGATGCCCACGGCATGCAAGAGTTCAGTGGCGCGGCCCTGCAGGTCGGCGATGCGCTGGTGCATTTCAAGGGCTTCGAAGAGCGGATGCCCGGACCGGAAGCAACGTGCGCTCAACTCGCGCTTGGCCATTCGCAGGTCTTCGAAGACGGACGGATCGATGTCGCGGCGCCGGGGCACGGTCAGTATTCCGTTTCGACGGTCAGCACGCCGTCGGACGTGGCCTTGATGGCGATGTTGCCGTCCCAGCCGTTGGCGTAGATGGCCTTGTCCATCGTCCAGTAGGTAAAGTCGGGCGGCGTGCCGTTGGTGGGATGACGACCCTTGGTGCCTACGCGAACCTGCTTGGGTTGGTCGCGCGCCAACGTGATGCCATTTTCCGGGTCGAGCAGGTTGGTCAGTGCGGTCGCATTCGGATGGCCGAAGGCATAAGCGCTGAAGCGCTCGTCATCCGGCCACGAATCGCCGGACTGGATGACGGCAATCTTCGGCGTGACGGCGGCGACCAGGGCGGCGGTGGTCGCGTTGTGCGAGCCGTGGTGTGCCACCTTCAGCACGTCGGCATTGAAGGCGCGCTGGTCCGCTGAATAAGACTCGAGCATTGCCGCGATGCCCTCGGCCTGGATGTCGCCGGTAAAGAGGAATACCGATTTTCCGAAGGCGACGCGCAACACCACGCTGTCATTGTTGGCATTGTTGGCCCAGGCCACGTCCAGGTCGGCGCGACCCCATAGCGCGGCGATCTTCGGGTCAACGCCCACGCCGCCGCGACGGCAGTTGATGGGATCGATCACTTTGCTGGTAGCGCCGGACACGGTCCTGATGTCGGATTCGGCGATGCCCAGGTAGCCGACGCCCTCGGTATCGTTGGCATAGGCTTCCAGGTCGCGCTGGCCCTTGCCCCCCGAGGCATGCGAACTTGGCGGGCCGCCGTCGAGCACGTTCATTATGACGATCGCAGGTTCCGCTTCGAGCAACACCGACACGCCGCCGGTGTGGTCGGCATGTGGATGTGACAGCACCACCGATTGCAGCGTGCGCGCGAGATCGCTGCGGCGTTCGAAGAATTCCTCCAGGTAGGTCTGCAGGCGATCCTTGCCGGACACGCGGGCCGTGTCCTCGCCACCGGTATCAATCAGCATCGCGGCGCAGGAAAATTCGAGCAGGATCGCGTCCCCCTGGCCGACGTCGATGAAGTGGGCCACCATCGTGTTCGCGTCGGCAGTGGCTTCCGGCAAGCCGGCGGGCAAGGCGAACTCTGCTGTCGCCACGTCGTGGATCTCGCCGCGCGCAGGCGCGTTGGCATCCACCGGCTCACCGACGGCATCGCCGGGGCTTGAAGATTGCGGTGGTCCATCGCCAGCTTCAGGCCCCATCGAGGCGATGGGCGCAGACCCCGCAGGGCTGCTTGTTTCCGATCGCATCGGCGCCGACTGGCAGCCGGCGAGCAAGATCGAAATGCCCAGGGCCAGCAGGCCGGGCACCCGTAGGGCGTTGGCGGACACGCGCATGATTCCTACTCCCGGACTGGATTCGATGGCTTGCGCCTAGCGCAAGCGGAACAGGTTCCTGATTTCCTGCGCAAATGGTTCAGACAGTTTCTGGTACATCGCGCCGGTCGGATGCATTTCGTCGAACCAGTCTTCCTCCTTCGGCACCCGCGTGCGAAGGTCAATGAAACGGAAGTTGTTGCGGAACCGCGCATCGCTGGCGAGCGGCTGCAATACGCGTTCGACGAAACCATCGATCATCAGTTTCGCGAAGCGGCGCTGGTCGTCGATGTCGGGCAGGGCCACGCCGACATTGGGTCCGATCCAGGGACCGGCGTTCTTCTTCAGCAGCGCAATCAGGCCGATGTTGGCGACGGTAAGGTTGGCGGGCACGCCCAGCTTCAGGGGATAGCTATAGCTGTGGCCGATGATGGGCGTAGTCGGGCGCAGCTTCACCATGCTGGTGAGCGCCCGTTCGTAGGCCCGGTAGACCTCATCGAAGCGATTCGTCGCCACGACTGTCTGGAACGCCTGGGCAACGGTCATCGGTCCTTTTCCGGCGAACGCCTTCTTCAGGAACTTGCTGACCAGGTCGTTGCCGCCCGCGCTGAGCAAGGCGATGTCGAAATCGACCGACCCGTACCAGCCCATGATGTCCTTCAGGCGCTTGGGCGCGAACATGTCGGTGGCCAGGTCGCCGCTGTCTTCGGCTCGGAAGAACAATCCGCCCTGGCCGACAATGGGTACGCCGCGCTCTTCCTGCTCCGGTGTCGGAAACACCAGCCAGTCCAGGATATTCATGCTCGCTGGCGTCGAGAACCAGGAGTCGCCCTCGCAGAAGACCACCGGCGTGCGCGAGCGCAGGTCCGGGTGTCGCTTCAGCGTGCGATAGATTTCCCTGAACTCGCCGCGGCGAGTGCTGTAAACCGATTGGCTGCCGGCCATGATGGCTCCCCCTTCATGGACAATTGACGAAGATTGGGCGAGCAAGCGGCCACGCGCCAGGCAAACAAAAAGGGCCGGATTTCTCCGGCCCTTCCGTTTTTGCAAACTGCCTGGACTTAGTAGAACAGGCTGTACATCACCTGGCGCACGACGCCATTGGTGACCGACACGAGGTAGGCATCGGAACCAACGCGGTTCCAGCGGTAGCCACGCGGCGGAGCCGACAGGCCGTACGGACGGTAGTCAACATAGTGGTTGCTGCCGTAGTAGCCCTGGGGCAGGCGCGAGCCTACGTCGTAACGCGTGTAGCGGTAGCCGCGCGGTGCATTGTAGCGACCGGCCTGGAAACGACGGTGGGCCATGCCGCGGCGGTTGTCACCACGGTCGTAACGATTGTCGCCGCGCTGGTAGCGGTTGTCGTTGTAGCGGTTGTCATAGCGACCGTCACGGCTGTCGTAGCGACCATCGCGGTCGTAGTTGCCGGCCTGGTAACGATCGTTCCTGCCGTCACGGTTACGGTCCCAGCTGATGTTGTTGCGGTTGTCATACGTGTCGTACTGGTCGGAAACGCCGTCACGATCCATGTCTTCCCGCGAGTCGCCATAGCGCGAGTCCGCATAGCGAGAGTCGGAATAACGATCGTCATAGCGATCGTCGTCGCGGTCGTCGTACGCGTCGGACGAGTAACGATCATCGCGGTCGTAGTAACCACTCTGGGCCGAAGCCGTGGAGCTCATCGCGCCGGTCAGGATCAGGGCCGATGTGATAGCGAGCAAGGTCTTCTTCATGGGGGTTTCCTGGATGCGGAAGGTTCCGCGACGCCATGATGCCCGGCGCCGATTAATAGCGAGTAAGTGGAAGGGGCGGAAACCGACCGCCGGGTGAATGGTCTCAGCGCGCCTGCAGCCAGCCGGGAAGCAGGCCGTGCGGATCGATCCGTGCATCCTGGTCGTAGCTGACGCCATGCGCGGCCAACATCGCCTGCAGCCGACCGCTCTTGAAGGCATCCATGGTGTCGGTGCAGCCACCGACGTGTTCACCGCCGATGAACACCTGTGGAATGGTCGGACTGCCGATGCGCTTGAGAAGCACGGCACGGATCTGTCCGCCGCGGTCGTCGGCCTGGTAGGCCGTGGAGTCGAGGTCTATGGATCGATAGGGGATCGAAGCCTGCGCGAACAACTTGCGCAGCGACCAGCAGAACTCGCACCACTCGAGCGCGAAAAGTACGAGTGGCTGCGTGGGATCAGCAAGGACATGTGCGACGAAGTCTTCGACGTCTGCCGAAACCGGCGTGGCCGAGGATGCTGGTTCCGACTTCGTCGGCATGGCGCAGACAGCTGGCGAGGAGGGCGTCGCATTGTCGGACGTGGTCGCGGGCACGGGCGCCGGCGCAGGTGCAGGTGCAGGTGCAGGCGCATCAAACCGGGCACCGGGTGTCGAACGGGAAATCTCCAATTCCTCGTCCGACATGTCGGCGCCAATGCCGTCGAACAGGGGCGTGCTGAGATACCGCTCGCCGGTATCGGGCAGCATGCACAGGAAGGTCGTGCCTTCGGGCGCGGATGCGGCCACCTGCAGCGTGCCGGCAAGCGTCGCACCGCCGGACGTGCCGACGAAGATTCCCTCGCGTGTCGCCAGTTCCCGCGCCAGCCGCGTGGCATCCGCGCCATTCACCGGAACGATCCGGTCGATCAGTTTCATCGCCACAGCGGCTTCGGTCAGCTTCGGGATGAAGTCCGGCGACCAGCCCTGCATCAGGTGCGGCCGCGCGCTGGGATGGCTCTCCCTGATGCGCCCGTCCGGAAACCGGGATTGCGGAATGCCGCTGCCCAGTACCGGCGAGTTGTCGGGTTCGCAAACCAACACCTGGATGTCGGGGCGCTGCGCCTTCAACACGCGGCTGACGCCCTTCAGCGTGCCGCCGGTGCCGTAGCCGGTTACCCAATAGTCGAGTCGCTGGCCGTCGAAGGCTTCCAGTATTTCCGGCGCCGTCGTGCGCGAATGCATATCGGCGTTGGCTTCATTGTCGAACTGCCGACAGAGGAACCAGCCATGCGCCTCGGCCAGTTCCGTCGCCTTCGCCAGCATGCCCGTGCCGCGTAGCGCGGCCGGCGTCAGCACCACTTTCGCACCGAGGAAGCGCATCAGCTTGCGCCGCTCGACGCTGAAGTTTTCCGCCATCACCACGACCAGCGGATAGCCCTTCACCGCACACACCATGGCCAGGCCGATGCCCGTGTTTCCGCTGGTCGCTTCGATGACGGTTTGGCCGGGCTTCAAGCTGCCGCGCTTTTCCGCATCCTCGATGATGCCCAGCGCAAGCCGGTCCTTCACCGAGCCCATCGGGTTGAATGCCTCGACCTTGACGAAGACATTCACGTGCGCGGGCGCCAATTTGTTCAGGCGCACTATCGGCGTGCGGCCCACGGTTTCAAGGATGCTGTCGAACTTGCCTGGCATTGCAGCGCGAGCCTCTCGTTGCCCCGTCATGGCACCACGATACGCGGGCCGGACCACAATTCAAGACGCTTGCTTCGAAAACAGATCATCCGCCGCCGCCGCACCCTCGAGCTGCAGCAGGAACTGCTTGGTCGGCAGACCGCCACCGAATCCGGTCAAGCTGCCATTGGCGCCGATCACCCGATGGCAGGGGAGCACGATCGGTAGTGGATTCCTGCCGTTGGCTGCGCCGACGGCGCGGGTGGCAGTGGGGTTTCCGATTCGCGTGGCGAGTTGCAGGTAGCTGATGGTTTCGCCGTAGCCTATCCCGGCGAGCGCCGACCAGACCCTGCGTTGGAAGTCGGTGCCGCGTGGCGCGAGGGGCAGTTCGAACTGCCGCCGCCGGCCGGCGAAATATTCGTCCAGCTGCGTGCGCGTGCGCTGCAACACCTCGTCATCCGCTTCTCGCCAGTCGGGTTCGCGTTTGAAGGGGTGGCGGGGATTCTGGAATTCGATCAGGCGCAGGCCGGCGCCATCGGCTGCGACAAGCAGCGGACCCACTGGACTTGGGATGATCCGGTAGTTTGTCATTTGACTGCGTCGACGCGCATCGAGTCGCGCCACAGATGGATGACCGCGTAAGCCCGCCAGGGGCGCCAGCCATCACTTCGCGCGGCCAGAGCCTTGCTGCCGAGTACGCTTCCGTCGTCACTCGCGGCGCGCCGCAACACGAGGTCGTCGGTGGGAAACGCATCGGGATGGCCCAGGCCGCGCATCGCGATGTATTGCGCCGTCCACGGGCCGATGCCGGGCAAGGCGACCCAGCGTGCGACGAAATCGTCCAGAGTGTGCTCGCTGCGAAAATCCACTCGGCCGTCCAGCAATGCGCGGGCCACCGTGCGCACTGTGTCTGCCCGGGCGCGCGTCAGTCCGATGCTTGCCAGATCGGCGTCTGCCAACTGCGCGGCGGTGGGAAACGAGTATTCAAACCCGGACGCGGCAAGCGCCTCGGGCAGCCGCTGTCCGAATCGCGCCGCCAGCCGCGCGGCAAGCGTGCGCGCTGCGGCGACGCTGACTTGCTGGCCCAGCACCGCCCGCACCGCGATCTCGAATCCATCCCAGCCGCTGGGCAGGCGCAGGCCCGGGTGGCGCTTCAGCAAAGGACGCAGGCGCTTCGAGGCGCCAAGCGCAGATGCGATCGCCTGCGGGTCTGCATCCAGGTCGAACATCCGTCGCAAACGGCCAACTACCTCGAGTAAGCGCGTCGAGCTGACGCCATGCAGTTCGAGTTTCAATGCATGTTCGTCGCCGGGCCAGGCACTGACTCGCAGCCAGCCGGGAGCCGCTGAGGGATTCATCGTGTCCGGACCGATGACGCGCGAGTAAGACGATGCGTCGACCGCTTCGACACCGGGCAAGGCGCGCGTCGCGAGGAACGAAAGCATCGACGCAAAATCATAAGGCGGTCGATAGACCAGGCGCAGCGTGGTCAGGTCATCAGTCGGCGCTATCGGCCGCTTTCGCAAGTCCCGCGGCGGCATCCGGTAGGCATCGAGGAAGCTTGCATTGAATCGGCGCAGGCTTCCGAAGCCCGCCGCCAACGCTACGTCGGTAATCGGCAAGCTGGTCTCGGTCAGGAGTTGCTTTGCAAACAGGAGCCGGCGTGTGCAATGCACGCCGAGTGGCGCCACGCCCAGACGGTCCACGAACAAGCGCCGGAGTTGGCGTTCACCGATGCCGATGCGTCCGGCCAATGCCGAAAGCGGTTGGTCCGCCAGGGCGCCTTCGTCGATCAACTTCAGCGCGCGTGACACGGCCGCATCACCACGATGCAAGGCGCCGTCGGCCGGCGACAGTTCGGGCCGGCAGCGCAGGCAAGGACGGAAGCCTGCGGCTTCGGCCGACGCGGCGTTGGCGTAGTAGCGGATGTTTTCGCGCCTGGGCGTGGGTGCCGGACAGACCGGCCGGCAGTAGATGCCGGTACTGGTAACTGCGGTGAAGAACAGGCCGTCGAAACGGGCATCGCGGCTAAGCCTTGCCTGTTCGCAAACGCGCGGGTCGAGGGTGGCGGCGGGAACGGAGGGCGGGGACATGCGATCAGGCTAGCACCGTCGCGGCGCTCGGACTCGCCGGATTCGGACATCAATACCCGGTGATTGGATTACAGTAGGCGCTGCCAAAGGTCCCGGTCAGGGACGCACCCATCGGAGTGTTGAAATGCATCCCCATCTCGCATCGCTGGCGTTCGTGGTTGCTGCCATCCTGCCCGGCGCGCTGAACGCCGCGCCCGCCACCTTGCGCGTGGATATTCAGCACGGTGGTGACATCAAGACCGAGCACTATTCGCTCGAGCGAGTAATGGTCGAAGCCTTGCCGTGGGCCGGTAACCTGGCGCGACCGCTGGACGACAGCAATCGCGGCGCGAATTTTTTCGAGGTGATCGACAGCGCGTCCGGCAAAGTCCTGTACTCGCGCGGTTACAGCACGATCTTCGCCGAATGGCGCACCACGGACGATGCCAAGGAAACCCAGCGCAGCTTCCAGGAATCCCTGCGCTTCCCGATGCCGGAAAAGCCCGTGCAGGTGCGCATCTCCACTCGCGACGCTGGAAACAAATTCGTGCCCGTGTGGTCGGTGTCCGTCGACCCCAGGGCGCTCGACGTCGAGCGCGTGCAATGGCCTGCGCCGGCCAAGCCCATCGCCATCCACAACAGCGGCGATCCGGCAAACAAGGTGGACCTGCTGATCCTGGGTGATGGCTATGCCGCCGAAGACCTCGCCAAGTTCGAGGCCGATGCGCGCAAGCTAAGCACCTATCTTTTCTCGGTGTCGCCGTTCAAGGAGCGCAAGGGCGACTTCAACGTCTGGGCCCTGACTGTGCCGGTGCCGGTCTCGGGCGCCAACCGGCCTTCCCTCGACATCCACCGCGCCAGCGCGACCGGCTTGCGTTATGACATCTTCGGCAGCGAGCGTTATGCGCTGACGCTGGACAATCGCGCCTTCCGCGACCTCGCGCAGTACGCGCCCTACGACGTGGTGGAGATTGTCTTCAATGGCAAGACCTATGGCGGTGGTGGAATCTTCGGGCAATTCAGCACCGCAGCGGCCGACAGTGACTGGACCAATTACTTGTTCGTGCACGAATTCGGCCACCACTTTGCCGCGCTGGCCGATGAGTACTACACCTCGCCCGCGGTCTATGCCCCATCCGACTCGAAGCGCATTGAGCCTTGGGAGCCGAATGTAACCGCATTGCTCGATCCTTCCGCGCTGAAGTGGAAGGGGCTGATGAGCCCGGCGACGCCGCTTCCCACGCCGTGGCCGAAGGCCGAGTTCGAGGCCTATCAGCGCGACAACCAGGCGCGGCGGGTGAAATTGCGCAAGGACCGTCGTCCGGAATCGGAAATGAGTGCCTTGTTCACGGCCGAGCAGGCGTACTCGGATGGATTGTTCGCCAAGCATCCGCAACATTCGGCGATTGGCGCCTTCGAAGGAGCAATGTACGAGTCCACCGGTTATTACCGATCGCAGATGCAGTGCCTGATGTTCACCCGCAGCGATGAGTTCTGTCGCGTCTGCCACGACGCCATCGAGGACATCATTGACCTGTACAGCAAATCAAGCCCTTGACGTCGATTGCTTCCAGTCTCGCGGTGACTGCCCGCATACGCCACTGAAGGCGCGCGACAGGGCGGCTGCGCTCGAGTAGCCAACCTGTTGCGCGATCCGGTCGAGTCCGGTGCCCTGCAGCAAGGCGTCCTTGGCGAGCGTGATGCGGAAATTGGCGAGGTAACTTGCGGGTGGAACGCCCACCACCTGCGCGAACACTTCCGCGAAGCGGCTGCGCGACATTCCGGCGACCTCGCAAAGTGATTCCAGCGTCCATTGTTTTGCAGGCGAATCGTGGATCGCGGTTAGCGCCTTGGCCAATTGCGGATGCCCGAGACCCGCCAGCGGACCGTGCTCGAGTCGCCCGCTGTCCAGCAGGTGCCGCAACACCAGGATCAGCACGACCTCGAACAGGCGATCCACGACGCCCTGGCGTCCGCAGCGCTGGGTGAATGCCTCGTCGAACAACAATTCCAGCGCCGGTTCGGCGCCCTGCAGTTGGTCGAGTGGCAGCAGCACGAAGCTGGGCAGGGCGAGGGCGATCGGGTTGCCGTCGTTTGCGCCGAAGGACAGGTTTGCACAAGCCATGTCGGCGCCGATGTCCGCGTCGGTAATGAATCGGTGCGCCAACGGACGCGGATAGAACAGCAAACTCGGTTGCGTCACCTGCACCACTTCGCCGGCATGCCGGACTTCCATCGGGCCGCGCCGGACCAGGTGCAACTGGCCGTGTCCGTTGGGGGCGAAATCGGTCAGCCCGCACAGCGGCCCGGAATGGAAAAGGCTGGCGCTGACGGAAAAGCGTTGCAGCAGGCTTTGCAGGCGGTCCATGGCAGATTCGGACGATTAGGTAATTAAAACGGACTATACGTGACAAAACAGCCGACACAAAGCCCCAAAGTGGCCGTGCGCAATCAGCGCCCACCTTTCAGGAGTTTCGCCATGTCCCGTCTCGAACTGCACACCGCCACGTCCGCCCCGGCCGCCAGCCAGCCCATCCTGGCCCAGGTCCAGGCCGCATTCGGGGGCACCCCGAACATGTTCCGCGCTGTTTCGAATTCGCCGGCCGCACTGGCTTCGATGTGGGGCAGTTTCGGCGCCCTGGGCGGCGGTGCACTGCCGGCCAAGCTCGGCGAGCAGATCGCTGTGGCCGTGGCCGATCGCAACCAATGCCACTACTGTCTCGCCGCGCACACCGCGTTGGGCCGCAAGGCTGGCGCCAGCGCCGAGGAAATGTCCGAAGCCCAGGCCGGCCGCAGCAACGACAGCCAGACCGCGACCGTGCTCGCCTTCGCGGTGAAGCTGGTGGAGGAACGCGGGAACGTCGGTGCCGCCGACATCGCATCGCTTCGCAACGTCGGCCTCAGCGATGAAGCCATTGTTGAAATCGTCGCGCACGTCGCGCTGAACCTGTTCACCAACTACGTCAACATCGCCTTCGATACGCCGGTTGATTTTCCGTCGGTGAAGTTCCGCAAGGCTGCCTGACGCTTTTGCCGGCGCCCGTCTGCTCACATGCAGGCGGGCGACCGATGCCTAGCGCGCCTTCCACGGCTGCAGCACCAGCAGCACGCCACCGATGATCAGCAACGCGCCCAGGATCCGCAGCATGTCTACCGGTTTGGGCGCTTGCAGCACGCCGAAATGATCGAGCGCCAGTGACGCAGCCATCTGGCCCAACACCACCAGTGCCACCAGCGACGAGGCGCCGATGCGCGGAATGGCCAGCGTGGCAACGACGACGAAAGCCGCGCCGAACAAACCACCGAGCCAGATCCAGGCCGGCAAGCGCGCCACGGTATCGAGGCTGGGCAGGGCCTGTCGCGTCACCAGCAGCACCATCGCCAGCGCAATCGTGCCGACCAGGAACGAGCAGGCCGAAGCGAACAAGCCGCCTGTCGTGCCATGGGCGAGCCGGGCATTGATCAGCGCCTGCAGCGGCAACAGGGCACCCGCCAACAGGGCGAGCGCGGCGTATATCCAGTTCATTCCAGTCCTTTCATCCGGGTACCGGCAAAGCTTAAGTTAAAATGCGCGACGTGAATTGTTGATTCTCGCCCGATACACTGAGGTTCTCGAACGGGAGCTCGCATGGCCGCTGACGAATCCAATCCCGGCTGGTTCCTGCACAGCCAGGGCCGACGCTTCGGCCCGCTGTCCGACGACGAGATGCGCGGCTACTTCCGCGCCGGCATGGTGCGCATGGGTGACATGATCACCGTGCCCGGCCAGGCCGTGATGCAAGCCGCGGCCGATGTCGCGCAACAATTGAACGAAGCGCCACCGAAACCGGCGCCGGTCAACGCAGTGCCGATCGCGCCTACGATCATCATCACCAGTGGCGCGCCGCCGGAAATTGCGCCTGCCAACCCCGGCGCCGGCACGCCAGGCATGCCGACCTTCCCGATGTTCGATTTTCCACCGTCTGCGCCGCCACCGCGCAACAACTGGCTGGTGCCGGTGGTCGGCCTGGTCGTGTTGGTGGCAATGATGTTCTTCGGGCTGATGTACCTGCGGAAGTTCCAGGGGACGCGTCCGGTGTCTTCGCAAGTTGCTTCGGAAGCGGCCGTTGATCCGGGCGCGCCGGTTTTCGTGCCTGGCACGTCGACCTCGGGCGCGGACGAGGGCCTGCCACCCGATGCCTATGCTCCTGCGCAACCAGCCGGCGATGCGACAAGCCGCGAGTGGTTCGAAAAAGCCGACAAGCTGTCACGTGAGTGGGATTGGCCTGGGCTGGCAACCCTTGCCCAGCAGTGGTCAGTCGCAGAGCCGCAACGCAACGAACCCTGGTTGTTCCTCGGCTCGGCAAACGCGAGGCTGGGCAAGAACGCCGAGGCGATTGCCGCGCTCGATCCCGTGCTCAAGCGCGATCCGACGCATGTGGTGGCGCGCACCTTGCTTGCCGACGTCTACCTGCAAGATGGGCAACACCAGAACGCGGTGACGATACTTCGCGACCTGCTGCGCGCCGACCCCAATAACTCGGTGATGTGGAACAACCTCGGCAATGCATTGATCGCAATGAACCAGTACGACGAGTCCGTGACGGCGCTCGAAACTGCCGTGCGCATCGACCCAAAAAACCGGCAGGCCTGGGCCAACCTCGGCACCGTCTACCAGAAGGGCGGATATCCTGATCGCGCTGCAGCCGCTTTCGCCAATGCCGGGACGTCACCCTGAATTCGCCCTACGGCAACTCTCGAGTTGAATGCGGATCGATCGAGTAAGGATGCACCCCGGCGTTGAATCCTTCCTGTGCTTCCACGCGCGCGATCCACGCCCTGACCTTGGGAAACGCTTCGAGCGACAGTCCGGCTTCTTCGGCGCGACTGCAGTAGCCAAAAATGGACATGTCCGCAATCGTGTAGTCGTCGCCGGCGATGAATGGCCTCGATGACAGTTCGCTCTCCAGGATCGCAAGACTGCGTAGTCCGGCAGCGCGCTTGGCCGCGACAAGATCGGGGCTGCGCCGCGACAGCTTGCCGGTAAGAGTCCAGTGGCGCAGCGCGCCAATAACGGACTCGATGTTTTCCTGCTCGAAGTGCAGCCACTGATGCACCCTGGCGCGGTCGAAGCGGTCCGTTGGCAGGTATCGGGATCCGTCGGCCAGGAAGGCGAGGATGGCATTTGATTCGGCCAGGGTCCGGCCGTCGTCCAGCTCGATCGCGGGTACCTTGCCGGTCGGATTGATGCGTCTGAACGCCTCCGACTGACCCTCGCCCTCGAAGATGCTCACCTGCACCGTACGGTGGGGCAAGCCAAGATGGTTCAGCAAAAGCCGTATTTTCCAGGCGTTTTGCGAGGGTAGGTAGTCGTAAAGTGTAAGCATCGTCGGGTTCCGGCATGAACGAGCCCAGTTTCATGAACCCCAGCTGTGACCGCTATCCGCTTCTTGCGAAATACTCTTTTTCTGTAACGGCGCTCTAACTGACAAGACCTGGGGCCGGGGCTAGATTGCCTCCATCCCAGCCGAGTTGTCAGGGCGAAGCTGGGTTGACATGGTTGCCAGCCTCCGGAATCCGGGGGCTGGCTTTTTTTTGGGCCGATGCCGGGCATCCCGGGAGCCGGCTGGACCATAATCAGGTTTCCGCCAAGCGCTGGCGGCCGGGCCGACCAGGGTCCATTCCGGGAGATTGCCCCGCGCATGACCACGCGACTTCGTTTGTCCCAATTGCTGCTGGCCAGTCACATGGGCCTGGTGCTGCTCTTCGTCGTGCTGCTGCTTGCCACGGGCATCGGCACCATCCGATCGGCCGTGGTCGCCCAGGCGCGCGCTGAATCCGAGCGCGCCGTGTCCGAAGCGCGCCGCCGCCTTCAGGAATGGCACCGCGAACTGATCGTCGGCGCCGACCTGCTGGCCGAGCAACCGACCCTGCGCTTCTACCTGCAGCGCGGCCAGCTGACCAAGGCGCGCACGCTGGTCAAGGACTTCCACGGCACCAGCGACATCGAATACATCCGCGTGCAGGCCGGCGGCCGAACCATCGCCGAATACGGTTCGCCGCCGCCCCACTTCTCCGCCGGACTCGGTTTTGACAACAAGCAAATGGCCTGGCGGGTGGTGCAACGGGAAATCCGTTCGATGCCCGGCTCGTCGGTGGTGGTTGCCGAACGCCTGGGCACGCGGCTCGATACCCTGCCCGAAACGGAAACCGACCTGATCGCCCTCGACCTTCAGCCCCTGGTACCCGTGGTGGTCGGCACGCCCGACCCCTGGAAGAACGCGCTGCGCCAGGTAACGCTGACCGGCGAACCGGAAACCTTCGAACGCATCGGTGGCAGCGCTGTGACGCGCATTGCCAACATCCGCGGTGACCTGGGCCGGCCCGGCGCCTTGCTGAGTGCGCGCGTCGCGCCCAACTGGGTCAACAAGCGAATCCTCGAGTGGTTTGGCTCATTCGGACTGACCAGCCTCGCCGCCAGCTTGCTCGCACTGGGCCTGGCGGTGCTGGTAGCAGGCCGCATCGCCAAGCCTTTCGACGAGCTGGCGCGCAATGCCGAGCGACTCGGCAGGGGCGACCTGCAGACACCCGTACCCGCGCCCGTCACGTTCCTGGCCGAACCCATTGCGCTGGCCTCCAGCCTTGAACAGATGCGCCAGCGCGTCGCCACGCTCACCGCCACCGAGCGCACGCAGCGCCAGGAACTCGACGCCGTGCTCGATGGCGTGGACGAGGGCATCGTCGGCGTGGATGCCGGGCACGACATCCATTACGCGAACCGGCAATTCCTGGCCCTGGTCGGGCGCAGCCGCGAGGACGTGATCGGGCAGCGGCCCGAGGACTTGCTGGTCCCGGTGCTGCCTGCGAGCGAGGATTCGATTCCACCGGCCGTCGGCGTGCCGACGCTGGAGCGTTGCGTCGCCGCCGATTCCCGGCGCCCGCTGACCGTGCGCCGGCTTGCAGCCAGCGACGACCGCCAGGTACTGGTGGTGCGCGAGGAGAACGCCATCGAGGCCGCGCGCGCGATGCGCGACCACATCCTGGCCAACCTGTCGCACGAATTCCAGACGCCGTTGTCGGCGCAGATCGCATCGATCGAACTATTGCGCGACCACCTGGGCAATAGTGGCGATTCGATCGCGATCGGGCTGGCCGACGCCCAGTACCGCGGCTCGATGCGGCTTTCGCAACTGGTGGACAACCTGCTCGACAGCGTGCGTATCGAAAGCGGAGAGATGCGGCTGCGCAGGCAACCGGTGGATCTGGCGGAAGTGGTGGCGGAGGCGATCGAACTGATGAAACCTTTGACCGATCAACGCGACCAGCGCGTGGTTGCTGAACTGTCTGAAGGGACGATGTTGGTCGGCGATTCGCCGCGATTGTTCTCGGTGATGGTCAACCTGCTGGCCAACGCCAACAAGTTTGCGCCCGACCAGACCAGCATCTGGGTGCAAATGGAATGGTCGCCGGACACCGTCACCGTGTGGGTGGAAGACGAAGGCCCTGGCCTGTCGTCGCTGGGCGGCACGGACGACTTGTTCGCGCCATTCCGGCGCTCGCCGCACGAAGAACCCAGCCAGCGTGGCTCTGGCCTCGGGCTGGCGATCGTGCACGCCATCGTTACCGCGCATGGCGGTGAAGTGAAAGTGGCGCGACCGGTGCATCGCGAGGGTGCGCGTATCGGAATCGTATTGCCCGTCGAAGGAAGCGCATGAGAATCCTGATCGTTGACGACGATGTCGAGCTGGTCGGCCTCTTGCGCTTTGCGCTGACCAGTGGCGGCTACACCGTGGTGACCGCTTTCGATGGTCAGCAAGCGCTGCGACGCTTGCATGACGACATGCCCGACCTGGTGATCCTGGACGTCAACCTGCCGCTGCTCGATGGCTTCCAGGTACTCGACCAGTTGCGCAAGATCAGCCAGGTGCCGGTGATGATGTTGACGGTTCGCGATGCGGAAGAGGATGAAGTGCGCGGCCTGGATCTCGGCGCCGACGACTACCTGACCAAACCCTTCAGCCCGCGCGCCTTGCTGGCACGCGTGCGTTCCCTGCTGCGTCGTGGCACCGAAACCGTGGAAGACCCGGTGCTGGCCTGGGGTCCCCTGTCGATTGACGTGGAGCGCAGCGAAGCCCAAGTGGCCGGCAATGACCCATTCCGGCTTTCGCTGCTGGAATTGCGCCTGCTGCGGCTTCTGCTGAGCCATCGCGGCCGACCGGTGGAAGCCGACGCCCTGATCCAGTTCGTTTGGGCCGACCGCGAGGCGGCCGATCGGGAATCGTTGAAGCAGGTCGTGCACCGCCTTCGCCGCAAGCTGGCAAGCGCGGGCGGCGCGCCTGGCTGGATCGAGTACGTTCCGAACGCAGGTTATGCCTTCGCGGCGCCACAACCTGGCTGAATGATTCGGGGCGTCGGGACCCGCGATGCGGGCGCACCGACGGCCGCTGTCGTATCTACCAGCCAGTCCACCACGCCTTCAAGCGCCGCATCCGACGACAAACCTGCTTCGCATAGCCGCTGGTGCAGGTCCAGCTGGTGGTGCGCGCTGGTACCCCGCGACGAAATGGCGCTGGCATGCGCGAGTTCACTCTCGCAATGCAGGGCGTCCGCGTCGGGAGCCACCAACTTCATCATCGATTCGAGCGCCTGGTCGAAACCCACCAGGCTTCGGCTTCGCTCGTGGATGAAGCTCGCCTGCGTACCGTAGCGCTTGGCTCGCCAGCGGTTCTCGTCCACGACGCGGCGGGTCAGTGCGGTCCGGTCGAGCCCCAGCGTTGGTCGCCGGATATGGGCGCGCACCAGGCAGCGAAAGAGGGCGGCAATGGCAAGTGCATCATCCAGGCGAGTGCAGGAGTCGGCGATCCGTAGCTCAAGCGTGGGAAACCTCGACGACGGGCGAATGGCCCACCACAGGAAACTCCCGTCACGCAACGCGCCGCACGTCGCCAGCAGGTCGATGAACGACGCATACTGCTGCTCATCGTCGAATGCGTCCGGAACGCCTGATCGCGGCCACTCGTCATACGCTGCCTGGCGGTAGCTCAACAGGCCGGTGTCCCGCCGATTCCAGAATGGCGATGATGTCGAAAGCGCAAGAAAGATGGGAAGCCATGGCATCAGCCGGTTCATCAGCATGACGCGATCGATATGGCTGGGTACGGACACGTGCACATGCAATGCAGAAAGCAGGTTGCGACGACCCACCATCTGGTAGTCGTCGATCAGTTGGTCGTAACGGGCCTCGGACGTGTGGCTTTGTTCATCCCACGCGGCCAAGGGATGGGTGCCCGCCGCCATCAGCGACATGTCCATCGAGGTGGCGACCGCGCCGACTCCAGCGCGAAGTTCCGACAATTCACGACGCGCCATCGCCGAATCGTGCAGGATTGGCGTTGAGACCTCTACCTGCGGAAGTTGCATCTCGTGCTGGACATTGTCGCCGAAGCGATATCGGCAGGCAGCCATGAACGGGGTTGGAACCGAAGCAACGAGGCCGCGGGTTTCAGGGTCGACGAGAAAGTATTCTTCCTCGATCCCGTAGGTGATCGGGGCAATTTTCATGTCCAGATGATGACCCATGCGGCAGTTAGACTGCAGTTGCCGCGCGGTTACGAAGTGGTTGCCATGTGGCCGGCGGTCATTTTGACGTAGCGTTAAGTGGAGGTGAAACAGCATGACGGAAAATGCATTGCGCCCGATGATAGGGCTTTCGCCGCGACTGCTGCGGCAAGTCCCCGCAGAGCTCGGCTTTCGTGGAAAGACGCTGCAATACCTCGAACAATCCGTAGCTTCATGGGTGATGTCGGGCGATGCCATCGCCGTGATGATCCCATCGGTCATCCGCGACACCACGCCAACCGACACGACGGGTTCGGCGCGGGAATTCGCAGCGCGCCTGGACGGGCTCGTGCTGCAGGGCGGCGCGGACATCCATCCCAGTTGTTATGGTGGGCAACCCATGCACGCCGAGTCCGTCACCGATGTGGTGCGCGACCTGTTCGAACTCGAACTGCTGCGGGAGTTCATCGCCGCCGGAAAGCCCGTGCTTGGCATTTGCCGCGGCATGCAATTGATCAACGTACTGTTTGGCGGCAGCTTGCACCAGGACCTGCTGGAGGCTGGCGCTGCGCGCGACGCGCACGTAATCGCGGGCGCGGAAGAAACCTATCGGCATGGATTGTCCATCGTGCCCGGGGGCTGGCTGAGCACCCTGTATGGCGGCGTCGTTGCGGCGCAGGTCAATTCAATCCACCACCAAGGCATCGACAAGGTGGGCGACGGGCTGGAGATCGAAGCCCGATCGCACGATGGGGTCATCGAGGCGGTCAGGCGGCCGGGCGCCGGCTTCGTGGTGGGAGTGCAGTGGCATCCCGAGTTTCACGATCACCGCTTTCCCGACCTCCTGCCCTCGTCGCCGCTGATGGATGCCTTCCTGGGGCAGGCCCGCCAGTCAACCAATCGCCCGGCGGGGCGTTAACTTCATCCAAGCCCACCGCTGCAAAGGATTCCAGATGAAGAAGATGATTGCCCTGACCGTCGGCCTGCTGGCCGCCTCCATCGCCGTCGCCCAGCAGGCAGGCCCGCGCAAGGGCGAGGGCCGTGACCCCGAAGCCCGCGCCGCCGCCTTCGCTGCCAGCGATACCAATCGCGATGGCAAGTTGAGCCTGGCCGAGTTCGAGGCCGCCCGCACGCAAAAGCTTGCCGAACAGTTTGCGAAGATGGACGAGAACAAGGACGGCGGACTCACCCAGGACGAGATGCGCGAAGCCGTGCGCGAACACCGGCACATGCGCTCGGCGCGCAAGCACCAGGCGATGGCGATGCGCGAGCATGCCCGTGCGTTGGACACGAATGGAGACAAGTCGCTAAGCCGTTCGGAAATCGGTGACAAGATGCCGAAGCTCAGCGAAAACTTCGACGCCATCGATCTCGACAAAGACGGCAAGTTGAGCGGCGACGAAATGCGTGCCGGCCGCCAGGCCCTACGCAAGCCCGCGAACTGAGGCCACGGCCAGGGCCCGCGACGTGCCGCCCTGCAGATAGGCGCGCACGTCCAGAGCATCCGCACCCACGGCCGCGAGCGCGTCTTCCAGGCGTGTTCGCGGCGCGTCAAGTACCACTTGCCAGTACTCCGCCTCCGCGGGGTCGCGCAGATCGACCCGCAGGTAATTTTTTGGCGCCCGCATTTGTGTTGGTTCGCCCATCGGCCCGGTCCACCCTGCCAGCGTGACACTCATGGGCTTGGATGCAGGCTGGCGGCAAAGGGTTGCAGGGACCCTCCCAAGACATCAGCGGCTGTCGAGATACTGTTTCAGGGCATCGATTTCCGCGTCGGTCAGGATCGAGAAGCGGCCGCGCGCGACGTCGCTCATGAAGCCGGTCTTCGTTTCCTTGCCGTTGGAAGCGATGCCGGTCTTCATCAGCCGGGAGAAGTGTTCCGGCGTGTAGGCCTTGGCCACTATCAGCGATGGCGTCGGGTCGTCGGGGCCCCAGCCGTTGAGGTCGCGACCATGGCACTCGGTGCAGGAAGTGAAGGCCAGGTGCTTGCCGAGCGCGAGCGGGTCGGTGGGCGGCACCTCGGGTGGATCCATTCCTGCCGTGGGTCGGTCGTCGTCGTAGGGATAACTGCCGTCATCGAGCTGTTTGCGAACTTCGTCCGATAACCAGGTCTTCTTCAAACCCGGATTGGATACTGCCGGAATCGAGCGCAGCCAGACGGTGATGTCGCGAACCTCGCGGTCGCTGAGATGCTCGAACATCATGACAGGCATGCCGAGCGGACGATGGCCGTCGTGGGTCCGGCCCAAGCGCAGCAGCCCATCGATGCCGGCATCGTCGTAGTTGTCACGGGCCACGGTCAGGTTGGCCGAATAGACCTTGAACTTGCCCGGTTCACCCCAGAGTTCCTGACCGCCGCCGCTCTTCCCGTGGCAGCCCACGCAGCCCACGCGCCTTGCCACGCGCAAGCCTTCGACGGGGTCGCCCGGAGCGACCGTCGCGGCAGCAGCGACGGCGACTGCCGCCGGTGGCGCGGCCGCCGCACTTGCTTCAGGTGCGGGCGCCGGGGCATTGCAACCGGCGATCGAAAAACACGCTACCAGCAACAGCGGAAGGCGCATGGCAGCTCCGGCGGGATTTTCCGGATGGTGACCCGGGGCTCCCGCCGTTGCAACCGCGGCGTTACTTGCCCTGGCGCGATCCTGCGCCGGAGGCCTCGAACGCGCTGCGCACCGCCAGGCACCGCTGGTCGCCTTCGTGCTTGGACAGCAGTTCGCGGCGAGTGCCGGGCGACAAGGTTGTCTGCGTGGCGATCGCCTTTTCCAGGCGCGCCACGCTCTGCGCCGTGCAGCCGGTCGGGATCATGCTGCTCGCATAGCTGCGCAGGAAAACCGGATCGGCCGTCTTGTCGATTTGTGGCAGGGTGTCGAGTCGCTGCTGCGCACTCGCTTCGGCCAACGTCGCCTGGCCGCCCGGGTAGAGATTGCGCATCACGACCCGCAAGCGCGAAAACGGTTCGGAGCCGTCCATCTTCTGCACCGTTTCCAGCCATTTCGCCTTCATCACCGCATCGGGACGAATCGTGGAGGCAGA
Organism: Gammaproteobacteria bacterium RIFCSPHIGHO2_12_FULL_63_22; assembly: GCA_001801685.1. GTDB lineage: Bacteria > Pseudomonadota > Gammaproteobacteria > Xanthomonadales > Xanthomonadaceae > Arenimonas. The sequence goes on from MGYJ01000006.1 coordinate 71,748, forward strand.
CAGGGCCATCAACTGGCCGGCCTCGGACTTGTCGCGTTCGAGTTCCTTTGCGATCAGCGCTTCGCTGCCAGGCGCATCGAGGCGATTGAGCTGGTCGATGATGTCCCAGCGAGTCTCCTGGTCGATCTCGATGCCGCCGGCGTCAACGGTGCCGGCAAGCATGCCACCGAGGTTTGCGATGGCGACTTCCGAACTCGCGATGTCGACGTAGGTGCCCAGCCAGGCCTTGCCCCGGTCCCGATTGCCGCGGCTGTCCTGCACGCCCTTCCACAACACCTCTTCCATGCGCGCGGACATGCGCTTGTCGTAATCGGTGCCGTTGGCGAACACGCGCAGGTAGCCCTTGGCCATCGTGAAGTACAGCAGCGACTGGCGCAGCAGCGCGTTGTCGGTTTCCTTCGGTGCGTTCACCAGCACGGTCTGGATGAAATCATCCAGGCCGAGGCGGCGGTCGCCCAGGCCGTCGGACAGGCTCTGCCACATCATCGAACGCAGCATCGGATCCTCGATGCCCGCCAGGCGGGTGCGCGCGGCGTTGAAGGACGCAGGGTCGAGCACGACTTTCGCGTAGCCCCAGTCCTCGTAGTTCGGGTACACCAGGTCGGGACAGGCCTTGCCGACCATCGCCGGCACCTCGGTGCTGGCGCCCTTGTAGGTGACCGACTGCTTGTCGGACAACACCAGCTTGTCGCCGGACTGGTTGAACAGCGCGACCTGCACCAGTTGTTCGCGCAGCGTCGGGAAGGCCGGGATGGCCGCGCCTTGCGCCAGGCTGAAGGAACTGATCTTGCCGTCGCTGCACTTGAAGTCGGCGCTCAACGTATTCAGGCCCGGCTCGTACAACCATTCCTTCGCCCACGGCGTCAGGTTGCGGCCCGATGACTTCGACAACGCGCCGATGAAGTCTTCCAGGGTGGCGTTGCGATACGAAAATTCGGTCAGGTAATTGTGCACGCCACGACGGAAGGGCTCGTCGCCGATCAGCTTGCGCAACTGGTGCAAGGTGGCCGCGCCCTTGTTGTAAGTAATCGCATCGATATTGTCGAAGGCGTTGGCGGTCGAGGCCACCGGCACTTCGATGGGATGCGTGGTGATGCTGTCGTCGGTGCGGTAGGCGCCCTGCTTGCCGCGATAGAACGACAGCCAGGTGTTGTGGAAGTCGGGCGAGGTCGTGCTGCCCAGCGTGGCCATGTAGGACGCGAAGCTTTCATTGAGCCACAGGCCGTTCCACCACTTCATGGTGACCAGGTCGCCAAACCACTGGTGCGCCATCTCATGCAGGATCACCGAGAACAGGCGTTCCTTCTGGTCGGCGGTCATGCCGCTGGCGGACAGGAAGCGTGTTTCGGTGAAGGTGACGGCAGCCGCGTTTTCCATCGCGCCGTAGATGAACTGCGGGACGAGGATCTGGTCGTATTTCTTGAACGGGTAGGCGATGCCAAAGTACTCGTCGAAATAGACCAGGCCTTCCTTCGTGGCCTTGAACCAGTCGGCCGGTGACACCTGGTTGGCAACCGACTGGCGCGCAAACAGGCGCATCGGGTACTTGCCGCTGGCGTCTTCCCAGACCTTGTAGGGGCCTGCGTGCAGCGAGAAGTTGTAGGGGCTGAGCACCGGCGTGGTTGGGAAGGTCCACTGGCGCGTGGCGCCCGCGTCCTTGATGCCGGTTTCGCGCGTGGAAGAAATGACATGCCATTCCTTCGGCGCGGAGACGTTCAGCTGGTAGGTCGCCTTCAGGTCGGGCTGGTCGAACAGCGCGAACATCTGGTGCGCGGCGGCCGGCTCGAAGTGCGAATACAGGTAGACGCGGCCGTCGGTCTTGTCCACGTAGCGATGCAGGCCCTCGCCGTTGGTGCTGTGCTCACGCGCGTAGCTGACGCTCATGCTGTTGCGGCCAAGCTTCAGGTTGGCGGGGTCGATGGTGATGAACCACTGGTTGTATTTCGGCGTCAGCGTCTTGCCGTTGACGACCAGCTGGCTGATTTTCGCCTTGTCGAGGTCCACGGTCAGCGGCGTGCTCTTGTCCGACAACTGGAAGTCGATCTTCGACGTCGCGTTGAAGGTCGGCTCGCCGGTGAGGGTGAAGTCCAGCACGTAGCTGACCTTCGAAACCCGCGCCGAACGGGCGGCGGCATCTTCCTGGCTGAGGTAGGGATTTTCGGCGCGAACCGGCGCGGCGGACGGCGCGGTCTGGGCTGCAATGGGCGCAGCGGAGAAGGCGAAGGCCAGGAATGTGATGGCGATCGCCAAATTCGGACGAATCAGCTGGGACATGGAGGAATGCCGTGGTTGGGAAGGGGTGGCGGACCGCATTGCAGCCGGACGCCGTAGGCGAGGATAGCCGGACGATGCGCCGTGTCCAAGGCACCAACAGCACTTTCCCCGTGACCAGCGATGTGCTTGCCTTGCTGGCACGGGACCGGCCCGTGCCAGCAAGGCGCGCGACAACTCAAAACTGGTAGCCGAGCGAGAAACCGATCACCAGGGGATCGACGTTCGCCGTGCCGACGTCTCCCAACGTTTCGACGTTTACTTCGGTGTCGAAGTCGAGCTTCGAAACATCGGCGCGCAGGAACAGGTTTTCAGTTACGAAGAAATCCACGCCACCGCCATAGACCAGGCCATTCGAATTGCCGGCACTCACGTCCAGGCCGGCCAGCGCACCCTGGGACTGTTCGCCGGACAAGGCCACCCAACCGTAGCCCAGGCGCACGAACGGACGCACTTTCGACTCGGGCAGGAATTGGTAGTTGATGCTCAACACCGTGGGGCGATGCTCGACACTGGCGACCGTGCCCGGACCGTCCAGGCTCACCTCGTGCTCGTAGGCGACCAGCGCGGTGTTGAGTTCAGCGAAGACATTGGGATTGAACTTGTAGCCGAGGCTGCCGGTCAGGCTCCAGTCGTCGGTGACGCTGGCGTCGGCGCCGGCGAGCGCGCCATTGTCGGAGTCGGGATTGACGTTGGTGTAGCCAACGGTGCCGAAGAACTGGGCGTTGGCGGCGCCAGAGGCGAGGAGGCCCGCGAGGGCCAGTGAAGCGAGGCAGGTCTTTTTCATTGCGAAGCTCCGTCGTCAGGGGTTGCGGGTTGGGCAATCAGTGGCTTGCCGGGGCGCAAAGCTAACGATCCGCGAATAAAGGCCATGTGTAAGAAATTTGCAAAATCGTGATCACGTCGTGAAGACGAGCAGGTTGGCCGCATCCACGGCATTGCCGCGTGTAATGCAGGAACGGGCTTGATTTGGAACTGGAGTCGAATGGAACCTGCTACTGGCAACTGGCCCTCGGGCCCGACGGGTCGCTTCCTGGTAACGCTGCGCGACGGGCCCATCGCAAAGTCACGCGTGTTGCACGATGCAGCGGGCCTGCGCACGGCCAGCAGCATGGACCTGCCCTCGGCGGCCGAGCTCGAGATGTTGGGCGGCTTGAATGGCGTCGTATATGAAAACGTCGGCGTCGCCGTCGTGGATGTGGATCCCGAACAGACGTTTGCACTCTCGCGCGCGCTGTCGGATCCGGACAATCCCATCCTCGCCGTGGAGCCCGAGCAATACGGCCACGCGCTTGCCGACCTGATGGAAGGCCAGGTGCGGGGCATTGGCACGCCCTACGCCGACAGCCTGTATTTCACCTGGGGACTGCAGGCGACGGGCGCGTCCACCAGCCATGGCGGTGCGCGCGACATTCGGGTGGCGGTACTCGATAGCGGATTCGACCTGGGTCATCCGGATTTCAAAGGGCGCAATCCGCTCGCGCGCAGTTTTGTTCCAGGCGCAGCGACGGTGCAGGATGGTTTCGGCCACGGCACGCACGTTGTCGGCACCTGCTGCGGACCGCGACGCGTCAGTGGATCGAGCCGCGCCTACGGCATCGCCAACGATGCGCCGCTGCTGGTCGGTAAAGTGCTCGACGACGCCGGCGGCTACCAGGACGAATGGGTGATCGCCGGGATCAGCTGGGCCCTGGCCAATCGCGCCGACATCATTTCGATGTCACTGGGCGCCTTCGTGTTCGGTGGCATGGGCTACGTCCAGGCTTACGAACAGATTGCAAAAAAGGCGCTCGCCGCCAACAGCCTGGTCATCGCCGCGGCCGGCAACACGCGTAACAGCGCCGTGTACAGCCCTGCCAACTGCCCCTCCATCCTGGCGGTCGGTGCGGTGGACCGAAGGCTGGACCTGGCGCCGTTTTCTTCCATCGGCATCAACCCGAACGGCGGCGAAGTGAACCTGGTTGGGCCCGGCGTGGAAGTTCATTCGAGCAAGCCCATGTCGGCACGCTATGGCGTGATGCAGGGCACCAGCATGGCGACGCCGCACGTTTCGGGTTGCGCCGCGCTGTGGGCGCAGGCGACTGGTTTGCGTGGGCGCGAACTTTGGGAACAGTTGCGCGTGTCGGCGCGCCCGATTGGGCTGCCGACGCAGCATGGCGGGGCTGGATTGGTGCAGGCGCCGCAGTTCTAGGGTGTCGAACGGCATTGGCAATTTGCCGCTTTCGATCCTATCTTCAGCAGGCCGGCAATGATTCCGGACAAAGGAAATGAAAAACTTCATGTTAGGACTCGTGCTTGCCGCAGCATTGGCCTCCACTTCGGCGATTGACGCCGCGGCCGAGAGGGAAGGCTCTCGCCACCTTGATCGCATGGTGGCTTCGCTGCGGGCAAGTTCGTCGCCGCGCGACCAGGCCCTGGCTACGCGGCTTTACACCATCGAAATGCTGTCTGATCCCGCTGACAAGGCATGGCGCGGCATCGCCTTGCGCAAGGCCGCAGCCGATGCACCCAATGACAGGCTGGTACAGTGGCTGTGGGCCACCGCCGACGAAGGCGGTAGCGGCTGCAATGCCACGAATCCCTGCCCGGAACGACAGATGGCGTTGGCAAACCTGGAGCCGGACAATGCGGCGGCCTGGATTCCGACCGGCCAGGACGCCTGGAAACGGCGCGATGATGCTGCCCTGGATTCGCTGTTGCAAAAAATGTCTGGAGCAAGTTACTACGATGAGTTGTTCGAAGAGGCCGTGGTCGCCTTGAACAAGCTATACATCCGCTATCCGATTCCCGCACCGGTGACGCAAGCATGGACGGCCCGCGAGCGGCGGCAGTCGGACATGGTTTCGGAAATCGATCCGGAAACCGCCGGCATTGTCGCGGCCATAGCTAATGCCGCTGCCTTTGCCCTGCCTGCCATGGCCGCGCTGCAGGCCTGCGACCGGAAGAAGAACCCGAAGGCGGCTGAAGCGCGCTTCGAAGACTGTGGCCGCCTGGGCCGGATGATACTGGCCGAGGGACACACCATGTGGTCCACCAGCATGGCGACCCTGGTGTTGAGGCGATCTGGCAACATCGATCACAAAGATATTGCCCTCATTCGCGGCCAGCGCTGGCGATCCCATCAGGCAGCGACCTCGTCGTCGAACTACTTGTCTGACATGGCCGGGTTTCGCGCCTACTTCGCTGACCTCGAATCCACCCGCAGCGAGCTTCGCGCGCAGGAGTTGCAGCTGCAACGCGCCGGAATTCCCATGGCGCCGCCCGAAGGATGGATGCCTAAGGATCTTGCCGACCTCAAACCTGGTGGCTAGGCTGCTGCCCGCCACTTCAACCCCTGGGAGAATCGTGATGGCCGAGAATTCAAGTCATGCGGGAAGCTGTTTTTGCGGCGCCGTGAAATTCAACGTGACCGGTGATCCGGCGGCCATGGGCTACTGTCATTGTGCATCGTGCCGGCACTGGTCCGCGGGTCCGGTGAATGCATTTTCTCTCTGGCAACCGGGTGCGCTGGAAGTGACGCAGGGCGCCGACAAGATCGGCACCTACAACCACACGCCCATCAGCTACCGGAAGTGGTGCAAGAACTGCGGCGGCCACCTGTTCACCGACCATCCCACGATGGGCCTGGTGGATGTCTATGCGGCGATGATCCCGACGCTGGCCTTCACGCCGGGTGTGCACGTGAACTACCAGGAGACCGTGCTGCGCATCCACGACGGTCTGCCGAAGTTCAAGGACATGCCTGCCGAAATGGGCGGGTCGGGTGACTTGTTGCCCGAGTGAACTGGATGCCCGTGCCGGTCCTTTGCGAGCGGCGCGAACCCGTGACCGTCGATGATTGAAGAAGCGGGTGTCGTCGAGCATCTGGACGTGCTGGTGGTCGGCGCGGGGCTGTCCGGAATCGCGGCAGCCCACCACTTGCTGGCGGAATGCCCCGGCAAATCGTTCGCCATCCTCGAAAGCCGCGCGGCCATCGGCGGCACCTGGGACCTGTTCCGCTACCCGGGCGTGCGTTCCGATTCCGACATCTACACGCTGGGATATTCCTTCAAGCCATGGGCTGGCAAGGAAACCATCGCCGACGGCGACGCGATCCTCGACTACATGAAGGACGTCGCGCGCGCGGAGGGGATCGACCGCAGGATCCGCTTCGGGCATCGCCTGGCTAGTGCCTCGTGGGACAGTTCGACCGCGCGATGGACCGTGCAGGTGGATCGCGGCGAGTCTTTGCCAATCCTCGCCCTTACCTGCAATTTTCTATTCCTGTGCACGGGCTATTACAGCTACAGCGAAGCACATCGTCCCGAGTTCCCGGGCGAGTCGGACTTCGGCGGCTCCGTCGTCCATCCGCAATTCTGGCCCGTGGGACTGGATTGCCGGGGCAAGCACATCGTGGTGATCGGCAGCGGGGCCACCGCGGTAACGCTGGTGCCTGCGCTGGCCGCCGAGGCCGCGCGGGTAACGATGTTGCAGCGCTCGCCCAGCTACGTATTCGACCGCCCGCGTGTGGACCGCGTGGTCAATGCGCTGCGTACGCTGCTGCCCGGCATGGCCGGCTATCGGCTCGCCCGCCTGAAATTCATGGTGCGCGACCTGGTGATGTACCAGTTGGCCGTACGCCTGCCAGCGCTGGTCAAGCGCGTGATGCTTTTCCGCGTGCGCGGCGCGTTGGGGTCGGCGACACAAGTGGCCGAGCATTTCACCCCGCGCTATCCACCCTGGAGCCAGCGCGTGTGCCTGGTGCCCGATGGCGACTTGTTCGCCAGCCTGCGCACCGGCAAATCGGTGATGGAAACCGGAACGATAGATCGCTTCACTGCGACGGGAATTCGCCTGCATTCCGGAAAGGAGCTGCCCGCCGACATCATCGTCACTGCCACCGGACTGAAGATGGAGGTAATGAGCGGCGTGGCCCTGAGCGTCGATGGGGTTCCGGTGCAGCTCGGCGATACGCTGGTCTACAAGGGCTGCATGATTTCCGGCGTGCCCAACCTCGCGCTGGCCTTCGGCTATGCCAATGCCTCGTGGACGCTGAAGTCGGAACTCGTGTGCCGCCATGTCTGCCGCGTGCTGAAGCACATGGACCGCACCGGCAATCCGGTTTGCGTGCCCGATGCCCGCGGCGTACGGGCGACCACGGACCCCCTGCTGCAATTGAGTTCGAACTATATTGCGCGCGCGCTTGTCTACTTGCCCAAGCAGGGTGATCGACTGCCCTGGAAGGCGCTGCACAATTATGCCCTCGACACCCTGTTGTTGCGTTTTGGCAGGTTGGACGATGGGTCACTGATGTTTTCGAAACCGACAAGCAAGGGTCCTTGATGCGTCCATGTAAAAGTTTTGTTGCTCTTCTTTTTCTGTCGATCATCCCGATGATCGCAAGCGCGGCTGCGGCACCGGCGCCGGCACTGCCTGCACCGGCGGCGCCCACGGCTGAAATGCCCGCGGCTGAAACGCCCGCGGCGCGCGAACGCGTCAACACGCTGGAGACTGTCGTCGTGTCCGGCATTCGCCCAGGCCCGGCCTTGTGGAAGGTGACCAGCGGGGAAAGGACGCTGTGGATATTGGGCACGGTATCGCCCGTGCCAGAGAAGATGGAATGGTATTCGCCGCAATCCGAAGCCGTGTTGCGCAACACGACTGAAATCATCTGGCCGCCGCAGGCAGGCATGCAGGTCGGGTTTGGCAGCGCCTTCAAGGCGGCCTTAGCCGTGCCGACGATCCTTCGCGCCCGCAAGAATGCCGACGGCAAGCTGTTGAAGGATGTCCTGCCACCCGACCTTTACGCGCGATGGGCGCAGTTGAAGTTGCAGTACATCGGCAAGGACAAGTCCATCGAGGAATGGCGACCCATCTTCGCGGCGGGCAAGCTGTATTCGGAGGCGCTCGAGAAGGCAGGCCTGACATCGGGTACCGGAACCGGCGGTCGGATTTCCGAAGTGGCGAAGGAGCTCGACATCAAGCGCACCTCCACCAGCGTCAACATCGCCATCACCGACCCCAAGGGCATGGCCAAGTCCTTCACCAAGTCCAATATCGATGACGTGGCCTGCTTCCGAAGCGTGCTCGACCGCCTGGAACTCGAGGTGGCCCATGCCTCGCTGCGTGCCAATGCCTGGGCGGTCGGCAACCTGCCGGAACTCACGCGCCTGGTGAACAAGGACCGTATGCCCACCTGCCTGGAGGCCTTCGCGAAGGTGGAGGCGATGAAAGAATCCGGAATCCTTGACGCGACCGAGCAATCACGCGCGAAATGGATGAAGGCGGTGGATGTCGCACTGGCGACGAATCCGACCAGTTTCGCGACATTGCCGATGATCGAGATCGTCACGCCGGACGGGCTATTGTCCAAACTCCGCGCGAAGGGTTACCAAATCGTGGAACCGCAAGGGAGCGTGCAATGAAGACCATCCTGGTGACCGGCGCCAATCGCGGAATCGGACTGGCGCTCGTGAAACATTTTCGCAGCCTCGGCGATTCGGTCGTCGCGGTTTGCCGCCATGGCAGCGATGAGCTGGCCGCCACGGGCGCCCGCGTGGAGACCGGCATCGACGTCACCGATGACGCGGCGCTGGTCGCGCTCGATGGCCGACTCGGCGACCTGCCATTGGACCAGCTCTGGTTGAATGCAGGCGTGCTGGAGCGCGACACCCTCGACCAACTGGACGGCAATGCGTTCGACGCGGTGCGCCGGCAGTTCGAGGTCAATGCGATGGGCCCGCTTCGTGTCGCGCACGCCCTGCACCGCCGGCTTGGAAAGGGCTCGAAGATCGCCATCATCACCAGCCGCATGGGTTCGATCGAAGACAATGGTTCCGGCGGCTATTACGGCTATCGCGCGTCGAAGGCGGCGGTGAATGCCATCGGCAAGTCACTTGCGATCGACCTCGGGCCACGCGGGATCGCCGTCTACCTGCTGCATCCGGGTTACGTGGCGACCGACATGGTCGGGGGCACTGGCGACATCACGCCGGACGTGGCCGCGCAACGGCTTGTCGCAAGGGTGGACAGCCTCGACCAGGCGCAGACCGGTACCTTCTGGCATTCCAACGGCAGCCAGCTGACCTGGTAGCCGCGCCGGCGGACAGGCAGCGCCTGCAACCGGGCGCGGCATGGTGGTATCCAACGCGGAAAGGGCGCCCACCGGCGCTGAATTCCAACGTGGGAGATTTCCGATGCATCTGGTTCGACTCGCCCTGGCCTGGCTCGCGCTGGGTTTCTCAAATACCGCCATCGCCGCTGCGCCCGTCTACGACGGCCAGGGCAACAGTTATCGGATCAGCATCGACGCGAACGCCAGGCGCGCGCAGGTGCGGGCCGACTTGTGGCTGGCCGGCGACATGCTGTCGATGTTCAATGTGATGACGGTGCCCGGGCTGGCCGACGGCCAGGCCGACCTGGTGGAGGGCCTGCAGGTGCGCGATGCGGCCGGCACGGTGCTGGCCCCACGCAAGCTCGGCGGCGGCGACTACGAACTTGCAGGCGGCCGGCGCATCCTCGTGCAGTATTCGGTGCGCCTGGACCACGACAAATACGCCTGGCCGGCCGGTGCCGAAGAGATCGGCTACTGGACCGACGAGGGCTTGATGATCACCGGCGCGAGCCTGCTGTTCGCTGATGGCGGCGACGCCGGGATCACCGGTCCGATCACGGTGGAATTTGAACTGCCGCGCGGCTGGCGCGCCAACACGCCTTGGCAGAGAGCGCCGGGCGCGGAAAAATCCGCCACGGAGAGGTTCTCCGTTCCCTCGCGCCGCGAGCTGCTGAGCAACGCCCTGTTCCTCGGCACGGCAGACAGCGAAACCTTCGATGTGGGCGGTGTGCAGATGACGCTGGTGCTCGGCAATCGCTATGTGCCCAGCAAGGACCTCTTCCTCGACTTGCTGCGCAGGCAACTCGAATCCTACAAGGACCTGTTCGGCGGCAAGCCGCTGTCGAGTCGCTACCTGGTGATCATCAACGAGGACAAGTCCGGTGACGGCGGCGCCTTCGCCAGCAGCTTCAGCCAGTACATCGCCGGCGATGCGGACGAACGCAATCGCGTGATCTGGGGCTACGTGATGGCGCACGAGCTGCTGCATTTCTGGAACGGCCTGAGCATCACGCCGGTGGACTACCACGAGGAATGGTTCAAGGAGGGCGCGACCGACTACCTGACCATCGCCACCCTGGCGCGCAATGGATTCATCGACGAGAACCTGTTGTTCAAGCGCCTTGAAAACGTTCCACGCCGGTACCTGATTGCACGCATGGCGCAAGGCCTGGGAATGAGCGTTCGCGATTCGGGCAAGGACAAGCAACCCAACCGGCAACTGGTCTATGGCGGCGGCAGCCTGGCGGCGATGGCGCTGGACGTGGAAATGCGTGTGCGCAGCCGCGACCGGGTCGGCTTGCCCGACTTGATGAAGGCGCTGTACGCGCAGTATCCGATGCCCGGCAAGCGCTATTCGCTGGATGACATCGCCCGTATCGCCGGCGAACTCACGCAGTCGGACTTCAGGCCTTTCCTGGCCAATGCCGTGGAAAGCACCGGCTATTTCGACATCCGCCCGACTTACGAGGCTCTCGGCCTGCGCATGGACAGTTTCGTCGAGGAAATGTTCATCGGCCGCGAACCGGGCGCGACGGCCCAACAGAAGGCGAGATTCGACGCGATCTTCGGAGCGGTCAGCGCTCGCAGTCAGTAGCGCGCCGGATCAGCAATTCGCGCTCGCGCTGGTTGCGGGTGAGCGCCGCGGCGCGACGGAATTCTTGCGCGGCCTCGCTGGGCCGATCGAGCTTGGCCAGCAGGTCGGCGCGTACGCTCGAAAGCAGGTGGTAGCCCCGCAGTATCGGCTCATCCGCCAGCGCATCCACGAGGGCAAGCGCGGCGGCGGGGCCCTGCGCCATGCCAACGGCCACTGCGCGGTTCAACTCGACCACCGGCGACGGCATCACTCGCGCCAATTCGCCGTACAACGCGGCGATGCGCGGCCAGTCGGTGGCATCGGCGCTCGCCGCGCGGGCGTGGCAGGCAGCGATGGCAGCTTGCAGTGCATACGGTCCGGACTCGCCGCCCAGTGCCCTGGCGCGCTCGAGTGCCGATAGTCCGCGGTGGATCAGCAACTGGTTCCAGCGCGACCGGTCCTGGTCGAGCAACAGCACGGGCTCGCCATCGCGCCCCTGGCGCGCGCCCAGGCGCGACGACTGGATTTCCATCAGGGCAGCGAGGCCGTGCACTTCGGGCTCGCGTGGCAACAGCCCGGTGAGGATCCGGCACAGTCGCAACGATTCTTCGCACAACTGCGGGCGCATCCATTGCTCGCCGGATGTCGCGGAATAGCCTTCGTTGAAGATGAGGTAGAGCACCGCGAGCACGGACGGCAGGCGTTCGGGAATTTCTGTCTTGCCGGGTGTCTCGAACGGCGCCTTCGCTTCGGCAAGATTGCGCTTTGCGCGGACGATGCGCTGCGCCACGGTTGCCTCCGGCATCAGGTAGGCGCGCGCGATTTCGTCCGTCGAAAGGCCGCCCAGCAAGCGCAGGGTCAGCGCCACGCGAGCGTCCATGGACAGCACCGGATGGCAGGCGATGAAGACCAGCCGGAGCAGGTCGTCGCCAAACGGATCGTCGAGACTGGCCTCGGATCGACGCATCGCATCCTCGCCCTGCGCGTCGAGTTCGTCGGCGAGGAAGGCGTCCTTCTCCCGATGCAGTTTGCCCTGGCGCAGTCGGTCGATCGCGCGGTTCTTTGCGCTGGCCATCAGCCACGCACCGGGCTTGTCCGGCACGCCTGACGTCGGCCAGTGTTCAAGCGCAGCAACCAGGGCGTCTTGCGCGAGTTCTTCCGCCAGGTCGATGTCTCGCACCATGCGCACGAGGCTTGCGATCAGGCGCGCGGACTCGATCCGCCAAACTGCTTCGACGGCGCGCCTCGGGTCGTGCAACGGGGAATCGGAGCCAGCCATCGGTTCCGATTAAAGGGCAGCGCGACCTGCGGATGCAAGTCGCGCCGGGGCAGTGTCCCTATTGTTTGCCGGCGGCAATCGCGCGGATGCGTTCTTCCTGCTCGCGCAGGGCAGGCGTGAATTCCTCGCCGAAGTCCTCGGGTTCGAACAGGGGCCGAATCTCGATATCGGACGGGCCGAGCATCGGGTTCGGGCAGCGCCGCACCCACTCGATGCATTCTTCCAGCGACTTGCATTCGAACAACCAGAATCCGGCGACCAGTTCCTTGGTTTCGCTGAACGGGCCGTCCAACACGGTGCGATTGCTGCCCGAAAAGTGAACGCGCACGCCCTTGCTGCTGGGCTTGAGCCCCTCACCGGCCAGCATCACGCCAGCCTTGATCAGTTCTTCGTTGTACTTGCCCATGTCCTCGAGCAGTTGCTGGGTGGGCAGCGCGCCTGCCTCGGAATCCTCGGTCGCCTTTACCATCACCATGAATCGCATATTCATTCTCCCAATGGGTGGATTTCGAGCCCGGAAGCGGCCGCGGGGCGGGCAGTTTTTCCGGACTCTTGCAGTAACGACGAACGAGCGGCGCCGGAATCGACACGATACGGAAAAATTTTTACGCTCGGCAAGCGGCTGCTGCCGCCTGTGCCGGGTCCCCGGTTTTGGGGCACAATCCATTGGTGCCACTCTGAAGAGGGACGGTCATGAGCGAGAAGCAGAAGATTCCATTGGTCAAGAAGACCGGCAAGCCGATGGCGGCCGAACAGAACCGGACCGGCAAGCGCGGTATCGAGCCCGAGGAGACCCATCGTAGCGGGGGCAAGCGAGTCCCCGACCAGGGTGGCGGAAAGTCCAAGGGCGCCAAGCGCTGACGACGCGTGGCGCGGGACGGATTCCTCAGGCGACGCTGGGCCAGAGCCACATGAAGGTCAGCGCGCAAACGGTCGAGTAGATCAGCGAGTCGAGAAGGTCCTTGGCGACGATGGCCCAGGGCTTGCCCATCCAGATGGCCGACATCACGCTGCCCGAGAAGAAGGCCAGGAAACTGACCAGCCCGATCAGGTGGCCGGCCTCGTGCGGGTTGGCCGCCAGGCCGAAAGTCTGCACGGCGATGGCCGCGAATGCCGTGGACAAAAGAAGGCAAAGCACGAACCACTGGATCAGGTGCTTTCCCATGTTCGGCATGCCCGGTTTTAGCAGGGTGATGATGCCGACCGGCCCCTGCTCGTACTTCTGCTTCATCGAATCGTCCTGCATCTGCTTCATGTCCGTGCAGTGCGGAAGGACGTATTGACCGGGCGAGTGCGAGCCTGCACGCAGGGCCGCCGCCACGTCATCTTCGTTGGCGAGTTTTCGATAGTCGCTGTTGTGCCACTTGAACACCATGTGGACGAGACTGCTGGCAACGAACACCAGCACGGCGGTGGCAAGGATGGGCAGCCAGAGGGCAGGCAGGTCGTGCATCGGCATATTCCCGCGGGGAAGGTGCAGCCGATGCTACGCCCGTGGGGCGCCGTCCGACAACGATGGGCGAGCCCCCAAGGCCGAGCTAATGGCACATGATCCGCGCGTGCGGGGTCGGCTAAGCTTGTCCACGGCGGGAACCGGCCTGCATCGTAGCCGCGCCGTCAAACCCACTGGAGAATCGCATGCGCCTCATCCCCTTCCTGCTCGGCGCCAGCCTGCTCGTGCTCACCGCCTGCGCCAGCGTTGGCACGCCGGCCAACGACGCACTTGCCGAAGCGCTGGCCAATCCCGCCCGATCCGACAGCGACCGCGAGCGTGACCAGCGCGACCTGCCCGGCGACGTATTGAAGCTGGCCGGATTCCGCCCGGGCATGAAGGTCGCCGACGTCTTTGGCGGTGGTGGTTACTACAGCGAAATCATCGCCGGCATCGTCGGCCCCAAGGGCCACGTCCGCCTGATCAACAACCCGCCCTACGACGGCTATGCGAAGAAGGGCCTGGCCACGCGCCTTGCCGACAACCGCCTGCCCAACGTCAGCTATGAAGTGTTGCCGCCCGACGCGATGAACCTGGGCAAGGGCACGCTGGATGGCGCGCTGATCGTGATGTCCTACCACGACCTGTACGTGGCCGACCCCGCCGACAACTGGCCCGCCATCGACGCCGGGCAGTTCATCGACCAGATCGTCGCCGGCCTCAAGCCCGGTGGTGTGTTGCTGATCGTCGATCACCAGGCGCGCGCGGGAACCGGCAAGGGCGACGCGCAAACACTGCACCGCATCGAGGAATCATTCGCCGTCGCCGACTTCAAGGCGCACGGCCTGGACTTCGCCGGCTCGATCGACGTGCTGCGCAACAGCAACGACGACCACAGCCTGAATGTCTTCGACAAGGCGATTCGCGGCAAGACGGATCGTTTCGTGCACCTCTACCGCAAGCCAATTCGAGTGCCTGGAGAGTAATGATGCCAACCGTGTCTCGCGTCGTATGGACCGCGCTGGTATTCCTGTTGCTCCCGATGGTTGCTGCTGCAGATCCCGCGGACTACGCCGCGCGCCGCGCGGAGTTGGCCCGGCAGATCGGCCCGGATGCGATGTTGATACTGATCTCGCCACCGGCGGCGCAGCGCAACGGCGACGTGGACTGGCCGTTCCGGCAGGAAGACAGCCTGCTCTACCTCACCGGGCAGAACGAACCGGAAACCAGCCTGGTGCTGGTGCCTGGCGAAACGGAACACAAGGAAATCCTGTTCACCCGCGACAGCAATCCGGCCCAGGAAGTCTGGACGGGGCGCATTCCGACCAGCGATGAGGTCGGTAAATCGAGCGGCGTCAAGCAGGTCGTGTCCTCGACGCGCTTTCGTGGTTTCCTGCAGGCGGCGATGGAAGGCCGTAGTTGGGGTGGGGCGCGCGGCGCGCCATCGCCGGGACTCAAGGCCTGGCGCGATCGCGTTCGTTCCGGCAAGGCAATGGTGTGGCTGATCATGGAGAACCGGGCGCTGGGAGGTGACTTGTCGGCCGAGCGGAAGTTGGTCGAGGAGTTGCGCCGCAGCTATCCGGAACTGCAGTTCCGCGATGCATTCCCGTTGCTCACCGACATGCGGATGATCAAGAGCACTGCCGAGATCGCTACCGTGCAACGGGCCATCGACATCACCGTTGCCGCCCAGAAGGCAGCGATGCAGCGGGTGCGTACGGCGAAACATGAGTACGAGATCCACGCCACCATCGACTACACCTTCCGCAATCTCGGCGCCTGCTGCTGGGCGTTTCCGTCCATCGCTGCGTCAGGTCGCAACGCCACCACGCTCCATTACGGCAGCAACAACGATCCCATTCCGCCGGGCAGCCTGGTGCTGACCGACATCGGCGCCGAGGTGGACGGCTATTCAGCGGACGTCACCCGCACCTATCCGCAAGACGGCAGCTTCAGTCCCGAGCAACGCGACATTTACGAAGCGGTATTGCGCGCACAGACCGTGAGCATCGCGATGATGAAACCGGGCGCACACATGACCGACGTGCAGGACGCGGCCGTCAAGTCACTGGGTGAGAGCTTGCTGAAACTCGGCCTGGTCACGCGCAATGAGCGCGACCAGGTACGCATGTACTTCCTGCATGGGCTGGGCCATGAGTTGGGCCTGCGTACGCACGACGTGAACGATCGGATGCGCAAGCTCGAAGCCGGGCGGATCGTCACCAACGAACCCGGTTTGTACGTCAGGCCCGCCGACGTGCGCGCCAATCCCGCCTACCTGGCGCTATCGGCACCCGAGAAGGCCGGCATCGATGCCGCCCTGGTGAAGTACGCTGACATCGGCGTGCGCATCGAAGACGACATCCTGATCACGGATGGCGAGCCGAAAAATCTGTCCGCCGCTGCGCCGCGCACGGTGGCGGAGATCGAAAGCTTCATGGCTTCAGGAAACTGACGCTGACGATCTTGCCGTCCCGGACCTCGTAAATCGCCACCGCCTCGATGACTTCCTTCGACGGCGGTGCGGTGATGCGTTCCTCGTCCACCACGAAGCGACCTATCACCATGCGTTGGAGAATCTGCGCGCGCACCGCTGGATTGGCGAAGCGCTGGGTGTATCGGGCGCGCATTTGCTCCTTGCCCACCTGCGTCACGTCGTCGGGATGGTTCTTCAGCACCGCGTCGTCGGCATAGAAGGCGAGGAAGCCTTCGAGGTCGCGGCGATTGTAGGCATCGAGCTGCGCCTGGACGATTGCTTCGGGCGAGCCGCTGGCAGCTGCGGGCCGACCGCCGTCGATGAACTGGACCAGGTTGCCGGCGTTGTCGCGAACGATGGCATTCGCCTTCTGCTCGGCGCTGGCCGGGAACGGGCCGAACGCGAACTCGGCGCCGCGTTCGCGCAGCCGGGCGATGGTGGCTGCGTAGTCATCGACCATCACGCCTGCCTTGAACACGCCGTGGGTGAATATCTCGCCCTTCACCGTGGGCGCCGCCTCGGCCAGCGGGCGCGCGTCGTCGTGCTGGATCAGCTCCACGATCAGGCCGCCGCCCTCCAGGATCGCGACCGCGGCGGGCCCCGATTTCTCTGGCCGCAGCTTCACCTCAAGGCCCAGGATGTCGCGGTACCAGCGCATGCTTGCTTCCAGGTTCGGAACCGACAGCGCGAAGAACGCGCCGGTCGCCTGGGGCGGTGTCGTGGTCGAGTCCGCGGCCGGATCAGGCTGGGCAACTGCAGCCATGGGCAGCAACGACAACAACAGGCACAGGGCCAGTCTCATCGGACAATCCTTGTTCGTCAGTGAATCAGGACATGCTACTCGTAGTGCAGGGCGTCGATGGGGTTCAGGCGCGAGGCCTTGATGGCCGGGATCATGCCGAACACGATGCCGATCAGGCTGCAGAAGAACACCCCGAACACGGCCCAGCCGATGGGCACGTTGGCCTCGAAGGCTGTGAAGAACGTAAACACGTTGCCCAGCAGGAAACCCAGGGCGATGCCGATCACGCCGCCCACGTTGCACAGCACCACGGCCTCCAGCAGGAACTGCAGCAGGATGTTCTTGCGCTTGGCGCCAAGTGACTTGCGGATGCCGATTTCCTTGGTGCGCTCGGTCACCGACACCAGCATGATGTTCATGATGCCGATGCCGGCCACCACCAGCGCCACCGCGCCCATCAGGAAGGCGCCGATCTTCACGCCCTTGGTGGACTTGTTGAAATTGTCGATCTGGCTGAGGCTGGTGAAGTAGTAGAAATTATCCGGCTCGTCGTGCTTGAGGTGGCGCACGTTGCGCAGCACCTGGCGGGTTTGTTCGATGGCGTCCTGCAGCAGTTCGGGCGTCTTCGAATGCACGGTCACGTTCACCGATCGCGGGAAACCCTCGCGGTCGATCATGCCGTAGATCTGCGTGTAGGCGCCGCTCGGAATCAACGCCATGGTCTCGTATGGCCCGCCGAAGGCCGACACCTTCTTGACGAAAACGCCGATCACCTCGAACTTGCGGCCGTCCAGCAGCACGGTCTTGCCGATCGGGTCGGTGAACGGAAACAGCTGCAAGGCCAGTGCATTGCCCAGCACGGCCACCCGCCGCGAGGCGAGCATATCCATGCGCGACAGGTTGCGGCCTTCACCGATGAACTGCGTGTTGTTCTCGGAATACTCCGGCGAGCCGCCGCACAGCGTGATGCTCGGTTCGGTAGTGATGCCCTTGTAGGACGCGACCTTGCCGTAGTCCCAGATTTCGGTGCCGACCAGGTCCACGGAGCTGACCTGGTCGCGAATCGCCTGGGCCTCGTCCAGCGTTACCGGCGGCCACTTCTGCGCCGCGCGCCGTTGTTCGTCGCTGTTGAAGCCATTCGGCCACTTCTGCACCTGGAAAGTCTGCGCGCCCAGCACGGTCATTTCCTTTTCCATCGTGGTCTGCATGACCGAGATGGCCGTCATCACGCCGATGATGGAGGCGACCCCGAGCACGATGCCGACCAGGGTCAGGAACGAGCGCAGCTTGTTGCTGCCGATGGCGCCCAGCGACATCAGGAAAACGTCAGATACGCGCATGGTCCGCCTCGTCATTCATAGCGCAGGGCCTCGATCGGATCGAGCTTGGCGCCGCGCCAGGCCGGGATCATTCCCGACACCACGCCCACCACCACCGACACCACCAGCGCCGCGACCACGATGCCCGGCGACAGGCTGGCAGGCATCAGGTTGGCGTTGATGATGGAGGTCAGGATGGCCGATATGGAGATGCCAATGATCCCGCCGAACAGGCAGATGATCGACGACTCGAACAGGAACTGCAGCAGGATGCTGCGCCGCTTGGCGCCAATGGCCTTGCGGATGCCGATTTCCTTGGTGCGCTCGGTCACCGACACCAGCATGATGTTCATCACGCCGACGCCGCCGACGAACAGGCTGATGCTGGTGATGGCAAGCCCGACCAGCACCACCACGCCCATCGTGTTGTTGTAGGCGTCCAGGATGGTGTCGAGCTTGTTGATGGAGAAGTCGTCCTTCTCGATCGGCTTCAGTCCGCGGATGCCGCGCATCAGGCCGACCGCCTCGGATTCGAAATCCTCCAACGCCATGCCGGGCGGCGCCTTGATTGCAACATCCACGCTCTGCCGGCCGCCCTGCGTGCCGAAGGTCTTGCTGAAGGTGGAAATCGGGATGTAGACCTGGCGGTCGAAATTAGGGCCGCCAAAAAAGCTGCTGCCCTGTTTTTCCATCACGCCGATCACGCGGAAGGTGTAGCGGCCGATCTTGAATTCCTTGTCCAGCGCCGCATTGCTGGTGCCGAACAGGCCCTCGGCCACGTCCGACCCGATCACCGCCACGCGCCGCTTGTACTGCACGTCGAACGGCATCATGAAGCGGCCGATCGCCGGCACCATGGTCGACACCAGCACCTGCTTGTCGGTGGTGCCGATGATGGGGATGGAGTCGAGCTCGTTGTTGTTGAACTTCAGGCTTTGGCCGGTGCGGATGCTGGGGTTGACGATCGCGCGGCCCTGCAGCTTGTGGGTGATGGCATCGGTGACCTGCAACGTGATCTCGGGCCGGTTGCGGAACTCGAAGTCCGGGCCCATCTGCACCCACGGCCGTTTGGACACGTAGATGACATCGGCGCCGACCGAGGCGAAGGTCTGCCGGAAAGTCGACTGCAATCCGTTCGCCGCGGTCATGGTGGTGATGACCGCGACAATGCCAATGATGATGCCGAGCGCCGTCAGGCCGCCGCGACCCTTGTTGGCCGCGATCGCATTGATCGCGATCTTGCCCGACTCGACGATGTCCAATCCAAGCTTCATTGCTTGCGGACGTCGCTTTCGATCAGGCCGTCACGCAAGCGGACCACGCGATGCGCGTGGGCGGCGATGTCGTCTTCATGGGTGACCAGGATGATGGTGTTGCCACGCGCGTGCAGTTCGCCCAGCAAGGCCATGATCTCCACGCCGGTCTGGCTGTCGAGGTTGCCGGTCGGTTCGTCGGCCAGGATGATGGACGGATTGCAGACCAGCGCGCGTGCGATCGCGACGCGCTGGCGCTGGCCGCCGGATAGTTCGTTCGGCTTGTGGTGCATACGGTCCAGCAGGCCGACCGACCGGATGGCTTCTTCGGCGATGCGCTTGCGCTCGGCTTTGTTCTTGCCCGCGTAGATCAGCGGCAGTTCGACGTTTTTGAACACGTTGACGCGCGGCACCAGGTTGAAGGTCTGGAACACGAAGCCGATCTTCAGGTTGCGGATGTCGGCGAGTTCATCCTCGCTCATCTTGTCCACAGCCTGGTCTTCCAGGCGGTACGAGCCACTGCTCGGCACGTCCAGGCAGCCGATGATGTTCATCAGCGTGGACTTGCCCGAGCCCGACGGACCCATGATGGCGACGTATTCGTTCTTGCGGATGGACAGCGAGACGCCGGCCAGCGCGCGCACGGTCTGGTCGCCCATGGTGTAGGTCTTGACCACGTTTTCGAGGTTCAATGTGGCGTGGCGGGTTTCATCGCGGCTCAAGCCGCTGCCACGGGTAGCGTCTGCGGCCAGGGCGGACATCCTAGTCGTTGCCTTCGGCCGTGCCGCTGCCTTCGCCTGCTTCACCGGGCTTGCCGGGCTTCTTGATGGTGACCACGGCGTCCGGCTCGAGGTCGCGCGAGATCGCGCGGTAACTGCCCGACACGATGGTTTCGCCTTCCTTCAGGCCGGTCTTGATTTCGATGGCGTCATCGCTCTGGATGCCGGTGGTGACCGGCTTGGCGATGGCCTTGCCGTCCGCGATTACCCAGACCACTTCGACGAAGCCGTCCTTCCCGGCCTTGAATCCCTTCTTGTCGGCGTCCTTGCCGAGTTGGTCCAGGGTGCGCACCGTCACCGACTGGATCGGCACGCTGAGCGCGCTGTCGCGTGTTTCGGTGACGATGTCGGCGCTCGCGGTCATGCCCGGGCGCAGTTTGCTGGTGTCGCTGGTGATGGCGATCTTCACTTCGAACTCGGTCTTCTGCACCGTCGATCCCGCGGCCGGCGTGGTGGCGCTGCTGGCGATTTCCGACACCTTGCCGGTGATTTTTTCGCCCAGCACCGCGTCCACTTCGATTTCAGCCGACTGGCCGAGCTTGATGGCGTTGATGTCGTTCTCGTCCACGTTCACCAGCGCTTCCATCGTGCCGAGTTGCGCGATCACCATGATCACGTCTTCCTGGAACTGCGAACCGATGGCGATTTCGCCCTGTTCCTTGTTCAAGTCGCTGACCGTGCCGGAGATCGGCGCATAGATGGTGGTCTTGGACAGGTCGTCCTGGGACTGGCGCAGCGCGCCGATGGCCTGCTGCACCTGGTCCATCGCCGACTGGTAGCGCGAGCTGTCCACCTGGAAGGCGGTTTGTGCGGCGTCGAGGTCAGACTGCGACTGCAGCTTGCGCGCCACCAGTTCCCTGGCGCGCTTGTACACGCGTTCGGCCTGGTCGCGGTTGTCGCGGGCCAGCTTGGCGTTGGCCTGGGCCGAACGCACGTTGGCCTCCTGGCTCTGCACGCTGGCCAGGTAGCGGTCGCGGTCGAGCTCGACCAGCAACTGGCCCTTCTCGACGTGGTCGCCTTCCTTCACGGTCAGGCGGGAGATCTTGGCGCTGACGTCGGCGCTGATGTTGATTTCGGTATTGGGCTGGATCTTGCCGGTGCCGTTGACCTTCTGGACGATCTTCGCGCGCTTGGCCGTGGTGGTTTCCACTTCCTGCGCCTTGTCGTCCTTGCCCTTGTTCATCATGAAGCCGCCGGTGGCGACAACCGCCACGACGACTACGGCGATGGCGATGAGCGTGCGTCGTTTCATCTTCAAAATACCCCTGGTTACCAATGCCGGCATCGGAACACGGAAGGCCGCCGCTGCTGGAGTGCCAAAAGTGATGGCAACCTTTGGCAGTGCGCGCGTCGAAGTCGAAATCGCGGCGTCGATCTGCGACGCTAGCGGCAGGCAAATCCGCCGCGATGGGGCAGTCCATGCAAGCAAAACCGGCCGAAGCCGCGGAAGTTTCCTGCCGGGCGATCGCCTTTGTCGAATCGCCCTACGCCAGCCGCATCGACGCACCGCACCAGGCTACGGTCGTGGCCGGCACCGAGACCGGGCAGGCGGCCGAGGCCTGGATCCGGTTCGTCGAGGGATTTCCGCCGGAAGCGTTTCGCGACTTGGCCGGATTCGACCGGATCTGGCTGGTTTTCGTGTTCGATCGCAGCGAGGGCTGGAAGGCGGAAGTCCGGCCACCGCGAGGGGGCGGCAAGCGCAGCGTGCTGGCGACCCGATCGCCGCACCGGCCCAATCCCATCGGCCTGTCGGCGGTGGAACTGGTGGCGGTGGAGCCCGATGGCCTGCGCGTTCGCGGCCTGGACCTGCTCGACGGTACGCCCATCCTGGACATCAAGCCCTACGTTCCCTATGCCGATGCTTTTCCGACGGCGGCGGCCGGGTGGATAGATGCCATCGATCGCAGCCAGGGGCCGCAGTCGGCGCCCGGCCCGAAGCGGCCGCGCCGGAAGCAGGCCGACTGACAGGAACTTGCGGCCCAGGCGGTCGCCGGATCGCAGGCGAAAAAAAACCGCGCCGAAGCGCGGTCTCTTTTTTCGCTTGCGAACCCGAAATCAGCTACGGGCGCTACCACGAGTGAACAGGTTGACCAGTGCCAGCAGGACGATGGCGCCAACCAGCGACACCAGGAACGAACCCAGCGAGAAGCCGCTGTTGATCGTGCCTACGCCCACCAGCGGGGAGATGATGTAGCCGGCGAGCAACGCGCCGACGATGCCGACCACGATGTTGAGGATGATGCCCTGTTGCGCATCACGCTTCATCACGATGCTTGCAAGCCAACCCACGATACCGCCAACAATCAACCAGATAATAAGGTTCATCGCACTTCTCCTGATTTGTGAATTCCGATTTCACCCGTCTTGCCGTCATGGCATTGCAACCGAGCGTGGACAATTTGCGCTGGATTGGGTGTACGTTTTCTGAATGAAGCGGCGGTGGTTCATCCTTCGTTGCATTACCAGACGTGGACGCGTTTGTTCGGTGGCAGGTAGCGCGCCTGGCCCGGTTTGACGTCGAACGCGGCATACCAGGCGTCCTGGTTACGCACGGTTTCGGTACGGTACATGCCGGGCGAGTGCACGTTGGTCATCAGGCTGTTGCGCAGTGCGGCATCGCGCGCCTTGGCGCGGAATGCCTGCGCAAAGCCCAGGAAGAAACGCTGGTCCGGCGTCATGCCTTCCAGCGTGACCGATGGTTTGCCCTCGCGCGACAGGGTGTAGGCGTCGTAGGCCGTTGCCAGGCCGGCGACATCTGCAATGTTCTCGCCCAGCGTCAGCTTGCCGTTGACCGCGGCATCCGGGAACGGCTTGTACTGGTCGTACTGGGCAGCGAGTTCGGCGCAGGCCTTTTCGAAACTCTTGAAGTCCTCCGGCGTCCACCAGTTGGCGAGGCGTCCTGTTTCGTCGAAGAGCGCGCCGCTGGAATCGAAGCTGTGGCTGATCTCGTGGCCGATGACGGTGCCGATGGCGCCATAGTTGATGGCGTCATCCGCGTTGGGGTCGAAGAAGGGCGCCTCGAGGATCGCCGCCGGGAAGATCAGGCGGTTTTCCAGCGGCAAGTTCATCGCGTTCACTTCCTGCGGCAGCAGGTACCACTCGGTGTGCTCGACCGGCGTGCCGAGCTTGGCGATGTTGCGCTGGTATTCGAACTCGGCGGCCCGCTGGCTGTTGCCCAGCGCGTCGTCGGCGCTGACCTGCAACGCGGAATAATCGATCCAGACGTCCGGGTAACCCATGCCGACTTTCATTCCGGCCAGCTTGGCCTTCGCGCGAGACTTGGTGGCCGGGTCCATCCAGTCAAGCTTGTCGATGCGCTTGTCGAAGGCTGCAACCAGGTTGGCCACCAGCTCATCCGCGCGTGCCTTGGTCTGCGCGCTGAAATGGCGTTGCACGTAAATCTTGCCGACTGCCTCGCCAATGCCGGTGTTGACTGCACCAACAGCACGCTTCCAGCGCGGCGATTGTTCCGGCGTACCGTTGAGCGTGGTGCCATGGAAGGCGAAGTTTTCATCGGCGAAGGCTTTCGGCAGCAGGCTCGCGGCGCGATCGAGCGCGTGGAAGGCCAGGTAGTCCTTCCAGGTTTCGATCGGTTGCGATCCGGCCAGTGCCGAAATGCCGGCAATCGCCTTGGGCTGCCAGGCCACGAACGAGTCCTGCTTGCCGAGGCCGGCTGCCTCGAAGAAGGCCGCCCAGTCGAGCCCCGGCGCCTTGCTGCTGAAATCCGCGCGCGACCAGTAGTTGGCGCCCTTCTTGATGTCGTTGGTTTCTTCCTGGCTGGCATGGCTGCGGGCAATGGCTGTTTCCAGCGCGACGATGCGCGATGCGCGCGCGGCGCCGTCGGTAATTCCTGCCAGCTCAAGCACCTTGGCGATATGCGCCTGGTATTGCTTGCGCAGTTCGGTGAAGCGACCGCCTTCCAGGTAGAAATCGCGGTCGGGCATGCCCAGGCCACCTTGCAACAGGTAAGGCGAGTACTGCGTCGGCTTGTCGAGGTCCTGCGCCACCCACAAGCCGAACAGGCGGTCGGTGTAATAGTCGGTGTTGTTCAGCAAATCCACATCGGCACGCAAGGTCTTGCCGATCGCGCTGGCGAGCGCGGCCTTGTCGTTGATGGCGGCGATGGCGTCGAGTTCGGCGCGCATCGGCGCCAGGCCCTTGGCTTCGATGCCGGCCTCATCCATGAAGGCGTTGTAGAAGTCGCCGATCTTGCGGGCTTCACCGGTGACCGATTTGTCGCTCGCTGATTCGTCGATGATCGCGCGGGTGCGCTCCGCCGCTTTTTCCGTCAGCGCGGTGAAGCTGCTGTAGCTGGAGCGGTCTGCCGGAATCTCGGTCTTCGCGACCCACTGTCCGTTGGCGTAATTGAAAAAGTTGTCCCCGGGCATCACGCTGCGGTCCATGCCCGCAGTGTCGAAACCGAAGGCGCCGAGGGTCGGCTTGCCCGCTTCCGGGGCCGGGGTGGCCACGGGCGTGGTGGCGACCGCAGGCGTGGGTTCGCTGCGCGAACAGGCGCCGGCAATGACGACGGCAAGGGCGCCGGCAAGCAGGGCGGGGACGGGAAGTCGGCGGGGCAGGGACATGGCGACACCAGGTCAGGAACGGAATGCCGAGCATAGGTCCGCCGCGAGCCGGGCGCACGATGCAAAGGTCATGCGAGGGCAGCCGGCGTTCAGCAAGCTTTGGCCCGGGCAACGGTATAAGGGCGCATGACAATCGCCTTCGTAACCCGCACGCTCGTCCCGATCGCCCTGCTGGCCTTGCTGGCGGCCTGCGAACGACCGCACGGCCCGCCGCCGCCAAAGGCCGAATCGGCCAACCCGGCCAGCCAGCCCGCGCCGTCCACCGTGGCGCTGTCGGGCACCATCCTGGACCCGCAACCCAATCCTGCGGCGGCCAGGCCGCCGACGCCCGCTACCCGGGCTTCAGCAGCGGCGGCCGCCGGCACGGGTGCATCCGGGTCCACCGCCGGTTACGCATCGGGATCTGCCGACGACCGTTATTCGGGCGATGGCGCGGACCCGCAGGCCCTGCGCGATTTCCAGGCGGAACAGGAACGTCGTGATCGCGAGATGCTCGACCAGGATCTGTCGGAAGCCCAGATGCGCGCACGCGATGAAGCCTGGGACCGCGAGCGAGCCAATGCGGCCCTCGATGAAACCGAGATCGCTCCGCCCGAAGACAGCAATGGCGGCCGCGAGGCCTATGACCTGCCGCGGGAAGACGGCGACTGGTCACCGTCCGACGAGCTTGCGCCCGACGACGAAGCGCTGATTGATGAACCGCCCTTCGACGAGCCGCCCTACGAGGACGATCCCGAGCTCGATGATGGCTATGATCCGCGCGAGGGCGCCTACCGCCCCTGATGCGGGGGAGTTCCAGGCGACGCGCGTCTAGCCCAGCGCCTTGCGCACCTGCTCGATGCGGCGATCCATCGAGTAGCGGTTGTTGATGACATTGCGATGCTCGCGGCTGGTCTTGAACCAGCGCGCGTAATTGGCATGCAGGTCGCGCAATTTCGCGATCGCATCATCGAGCTGCGGCTCGCCCCAGTTCATGCCCATGTGGTAATAGGGCACGAATTCTTCCATGCCGTAGGCGGGCGACATGCTGCTCTTGACCAGGCCTTGTTCGTGCACGAACTCGGTAGGCGCCGACCATCCGGTATGGATGACGGGTTTGCCCGACAGCGTCGCTTCCCACGCCGGCAGTCCCCAGCCCTCGCCATGCGACAGGCTGATGAAGGCATGCGAGTCGGCGTGCAACTGGCGGATCTGCGCGGTGCTGTAGTGCTCGGTGGCGATCTCGATGCGCGGCAGCGCGCGGCGCGGACGCGTGCGCGACAGGCTGTAGTTGATGGCGTTCTGGACGAAGCTGCGGCTCTTTTCCGGATCGGTATGGCGATGCACCTTCAGCGTGAGCACCGTGTCGGTATTGCCGTCGAAAGCCGCGCAATAGGCGCGAAGCAGGTTGACCGGGTTCTTGCGCGCCGACCACTGGAAGATCGACAGCAGTCGCAGCGGGCCCGGCGCCGGTTGGGCGACCGGCAACGATGTCGCATCCACGCCGACCACCGACACCGGCACGGTAACGCCGGAAGCAATGAAGACGCTGCGCACCCATTCGGAGGGCACCCACATCGCGTCCATCTGGTTGCAGGCAACTACCCAGTCATCGGGCAGTCGGTCGGTCTCGAACATCGAGTAGCCGATGTTGCGCGCGCCGGGAAGCCGGAAGCGCTCGAAGAGCGGCGGAATCATGTTGACGATGTTGACCTCGGCATCAACGTCCAGGCTCATCAGCCGTTCGGCCTGCTTGCCCAGTTCGCCGAAGTCCACGTCAACCGTCTTCACCGGGATCTCGTGCACGGCCACCTGGTAGCCGCCCTGCACGAGTTGATTGATGATGATCCGGCCCAGCTCCGCGTAGCCCATGTGCGACTTGATCGGGCTGCAAAAACGCACTTTCATCGGTATTTCCCACGCTTCAATCCGATGCGCACTATAGCCGAGCCGGCTCCCGGGCTGTTGCGCCGGCGCCCGCAACCGGGGCCGCGAGGGCCTTCCTGGCAGGCAGGATTTCCGGCCAACCGCCCGCACCGGTGCGATACAACTGCACCAGGCTCGACAGGCTGCGGGTGCGACCCTGCGCCAGCGCATCCTGGAATTGCAGTTGGGTGCGCTCGGCATCCAGGACATCGAACAAGGTACCTACGCCCGCCTCGAATCGTGTGCGCGACAGGCGTGCTGCCTGTTCGCTCTGCAGCGCGGCTGCCTGCAGGTGCGCATCTTCCTCGCGCGACTTGGCGTAGGACACCAGTGCGTTTTCGGTTTCTTCCAGCGCGTTCAGCACGGTTTTTTCATAGCGCGCCAGTTCGCCCTCTGCATCGGCATCCGCTGCAGCGATGCGCGCTCGCACCCGCCCGATATCGAGGAAGGACCAGTCCACGCCCAGGGCCACGACCCGGGTCTCGCTGTCACGACCAAACAGGGCGCTGCGTGCAAAGGATTGCGATCCCAGCAAACCCGAGAGGTTGAAGCGAGGAAACAGGTCTGCGGTGGCAATGCCGATACGTGCGGTGGCCGCGTGCAGGCGATATTCCGCGGCGGCCACGTCAGGGCGTCGACGCAGCAGGTCGCCGGGTGCGCCCGGGTCGATTCCGGGTGGCAGCGCCGGCAAACCGGACGGCGCCTGCAGTTGGTCGACCAGGGCATCGGGCGTGCGCCCGCTGAGCACGGAAAGCCGATGCGCGAGCAAGGCAATCCGCGCTTCCAGTGCCGGCACGCGCGAGGCGGTGCTCTCCGATTGTGCGCGGGCGCGCGCGGCATCGAATTCGGTGCCGCGGCCGGCGGCGAGGCCGCTTTCGACCAACCGCAAGGTTTCGGCCTGGCTCTCGAGGTTGTCGCGGGCGACTTGCAGGCGTAGCTGCAGGCCACGCAGCGTTACGTAGTCATCTACAACTTGCGCGACCAGGCTGACTTGAAGCGCCTGAAGGTCGGCCGACAGCGCGTGGGTGTCAGCCTTGCCTGCTTCGATACTCCTTTCCAGGCGGCCGAATAGGTCGAGCTCCCAGGAAACCTGCGCGGCCAACTGGTGGTCGCGACCATCGCGCTGATCGCGCGAAAGGCCGGGCGCCTGGTCCTGGCTCAACCGGACATCGCTGGCGCTGCCCGACGCCGTCAGCGTCGGCAGCTGGTCGTACCGCGCGCCACGCAGCAAGGCCTGGGCCGAATCCAGGCGACTCAGTGCGATGCGCAGTTCGTGGTTGTTGCGCAGCGTCGTTGTCACCAATTCGTCAAGGAAGGGATCCTGCAACGTTAACCAGAAGTTTGACTCGACTGAAGGCGCAGTTGACGTGACCGACGAATCCGCACGAATGAATTTGTCCGGCGTCTCAATCGAAGGCCTCACATGGTCCGGCCCGACCGTGCAGGCGGCGAGGATCGCCGACAGCACGGCCACGGCCAGGGGTTTTACTGCAATCAAATTACGCATGGACAGTCTCCGGCAGCGTCGGCGCCGAATGCGAAACCAGCGGGCGAGCCACCAGCTTGCGCAGCGCGACATAGAACACAGGGGTGAGGAACAGGCCGAACAAGGTCACGCCCAACATGCCGGCGAACACGGTGATGCCGGTGACCGAGCGCACTTCACTGCCCGGGCCGCTGCCGAACACCAGCGGCAAGGTGCCGGCGATGAAGGCGATGGAGGTCATCACGATGGGGCGCAGGCGCAGGCGGCAAGCTTCCAGCGCGGATTCGACGATGCCCTTGCCCTGCAATTCGAGCTCACGCGCAAACTCCACGATCAGGATGGCGTTCTTGCACGCCAGGCCCATCAACACGACCAGTCCTACCTGCACGAACACATTATTGTCGCCACCGGTCATCCACACGCCGAACAGCGCCGACAGCAGCGTCATCGGAACGATCAGGATGACAGCCAGCGGCAGCGTCCAGCTTTCATACAACGCAGCCAGCACCAGGAAGGCAAGCAACACGGCCAGGGGGAAGATCACCAGCGCGGCATTGCCCTGGGTCGCCTGCTGGAAGCTCAGGTCGGTCCATTCGATATTCATGCCGTTGGGCAGGATCTGCGGCGCCATCGCCGACAGTTTCGCCATCGCTTCGGTGGACGAGAGGATGCGCGGATCGGCATCGCCGATCAGGTCTGCCGCCGGGTAGCCGTTGTAACGGATCACCGGGTCCGGTCCATAGCTCTGGCTGATGCTGACCATGCTTCCGATCGGCACCATCTCGCCGTTGGCGTTGCGGGTGCGCAGGCTGGCGATGTCCTCCACGTTGTCGCGGAAGCCGGCATCGGCCTGCGCGATCACCTGGTAGGTGCGGCCGAAACGATTGAAGTCATTCACATACGCCGAACCCAGGTAGGTCTGCAGCGTGTCGAACAATTCCGTCAGAGGCACGCCCTGCGCCTTGGCCTTGTCGCGATCGACCTTGGCGTCGAGCTGCGGCACGTTGGCCTGGTAGGTGCTGATCGGGAAATGCATGCCCGGCGTTTGCGAGATCGCGCCCGACAAGGCACCTACGGCATTCTGCAACTGGCCATAACCCAGGCCCGCGCGATCCTGCACGAACAAGGAGTAGCCCGAACCCTGGCCGAGGCCGAGGATCGGCGGCGGCATGATCGAGAACGCAAAGCCACCCTTCAAGGCAGAGAACTTGGCGTTGATCTCGGCATTGATCTCTTCGGCCGTGTGCTTGCGCTCGTTCTGCGGCTTGAGCGGGAAAAACACCGTGCCGGTATTCGGCGTATTGGTGAACTGCAGCGCATTCAGGCCGGGGAAGGCCACGGCATTGTCGACGCCCTCCACGTTGAGCGCGATGTCACTCATGGTGCGTATCATCGCGTCGGTACGCGCCAGGGATGCACCTTCCGGAAGCTTCACGCCGCCGATCAGGTACAGCTTGTCCTGGGTGGGGATGAAGCCCCCCGGCACGGCGCTGAACATCACGCCGGTGCCGACGAGCAACGCCGCGTACACCGCGAACACGGCGCCGCGCTTGCCCAGCACTTTGCCGATCGTGCCCTGGTATCCCTCGGAACTGCGGCCGAAGAAGCGATTGAAGGGACGGAACAGCCAGCCGAACGCCTTGTCGATCAGGCGTGACGGGGCATCCTTCTCGGCATCGTGGGGCTTTAGCAACGCGGCGGCCAACGCCGGCGACAGGGTCAGCGAATTGATCGCGGAGATCACCGTGGAAATGGCGATGGTCACGGCGAACTGCTTGTAGAACTGGCCGGTGACGCCCGACAGGAAGGCCATCGGCACGAACACGGCGCACAACACCAACGCGATCGCGATGATCGGGCCGGACACTTCGCGCATGGCCTGGTGCGCCGCCGCCAGCGGTGTCTTGCCTTCGGAAATATTGCGCTCGACGTTTTCCACGACGACGATCGCGTCATCGACCACGATGCCGATGGCCAGGACCAGTCCAAAAAGAGTCAGCGTGTTGATCGAGAAGCCAAGCACATACAGCGCGGCAAACGTGCCAACCACGGAAACGGGCACGGCCAGCAAGGGAATGATGGACGCCCGCCAGGTCTGCAGGAACAGGATGACGACCAGCACGACCAGCAAGGTCGCTTCCAGCAGCGTGGTCACCACGGCCTTGATCGAGTCGCGCACGAACACGGTCGGGTCGTACACCACTTCGTAGCTCAGGCCTTCCGGGAAGCGCGTGGAAAGCTCGGCCATCTTGGCGCGCACGGCATCCGACAACGCGATCGCATTGGCGCCCGGCGACTGGAAGATCGGGATCGCGACGGCGTCCTTGTTGTCGAGTTGCGAGCGCAAGGTGTAGTTGCCTGCGCCGAGTTCGATGCGCGCCACGTCGGAAAGGCGGACAATTTCGCCATCGCTGCCGCTCTTGATCACGATGCGGCCGAACTCTTCTTCGGTCTGCAGTCGGCCCTGGGCGTTGATGGACACCAGGAAGTCGCTTTGGATCGGGGTGGGCTCCGCGCCCAGCTGGCCGGCGGAGACCTGCACGTTCTGTTCGCGCACGGCACGCACGACATCACCGGCAGTCAGGCCGCGCGCGGCGACCTTGTTCGGATCCAGCCACAGTCGCATGGCGTAATCGCCGGAGCCGAACAGCGCGGCCTGGCCAACGCCCGGCAGGCGCGCCAGTTCGTCCTTCACTTTCAGCGTGGCGTAGTTGCGCAGGTACAGGGAGTCGTACTTGCCCTCGGGTGACAACAGGTGCACGACCATGGTCAGCGTGGGGGAACGCTTCTGCGTGGTCACGCCTTGTCGGCGTACGTCTTCAGGCAGGCGCGCAAGCGCCTGGCTGACACGGTTCTGCACCTGTACCTGCGCTTCGTCGGGGTCGGTGCCCGGAGTGAAGGTGACGGTAATCACCAGTACGCCGTCACTGCCGGCGACCGACTTCATGTACATCATGTCCTCGACGCCGTTGATCGCTTCCTCGAGCGGCGTCGCCACCGTTTCTGCGATGACCTTCGGGTTGGCGCCGGGATAGATCGCCTGCACCTGCACGGTCGGCGGCACCACTTCGGGGTACTCGCTGATGGGCAGCTGCGGGATGGCGATCAGGCCTGCGGCGAAGATGATGATGGACAACACGGCCGCGAAGATCGGCCGGTCGATGAAGAATCTTGAAAAGTCCATGTTGCGGATTCCTATGGCGGCTCGTGGCCGCCGTTCTTATTTGGCGGCGGCGACGGCGGTGGTCGGCAGGGCAGGCTTGGGCGCGGCGGGCTTGGTTTCCATCTCGACCACGGCTGCCTTGACCGGCATTCCCGGGAAGAAGATCTTCTGCACGCCATCGATCACCACGCGGTCGGTGGGTGCGAGGCCGTTGCTGACCACGCGCAGTCCATTGACCATGCGGCCGAGCGTCACGTCCTTGCGCGCCGCGAGGTTGTCGGCGCCGACCACGTAGACGTACTTGCGGTCCTGGTCGGTCAGCACGGCCTTGTCGTCGATCAGCAGGGCCTTGAATTCGGCGCTGCCTTCCAGCTGCACCCGGGCGAACAAGCCTGGCGTGAAGATGCGATCGGGATTGGGCAGCACGGCGCGGGCGCGAATGGTGCCGGTGCGCGGGTCTACCTGGTTGTCGATGAAGTCGACGCGGCCGGCATGCGGATAGCCGGTTTCGTTGGCCAGGCCGACGCGGACCGGGTTGTGCGATTCACTGCGTTCACCCTTGCGCGCGAGGTCGTTGTAGCGCAGGTAGGTCTGCTCGTCGCTTTCGAAATCCACGTACACCGGGTCGAGCGACACCAGCGTTGCCAACAAGGTGGAATCGGCCTGCGCCAGGTTGCCTGTGGTTACCAGGGCACGTCCGGCGCGGCCGGAGATGGGCGCGCGAATCTCGGTGAACTGCAGGTTCAGGCGTGCGGTTGCAACTGCCGCCTCGGCGCCGCGCACGGCGGCGTTGCCCTGTGCGCTGGCCGCGTGGCGGGCTTCGAATTCCTCGCGGGAAATCACTTTCGCTTCGATCAGGCTCTGCGCGCGGGCGTCCTGGGTCTGGGCCAGCTTGGCCTCGCTGCGCGCACGCTCCAGGTTGGCTTGCGCCTGCGCCAAGGCGGCCTGGTACGGACGCTGGTCGATCACGAACAGCAGGTCGCCGCGGCGAACTTCCTGTCCTTCGTCGTAGGCGACGCGATCGATGTAGCCGCTCACGCGCGGGCGCAGCTCGACCGATTCCACGGCGCTGATGCGACCGGTGAAGTCGTCCCATTCCCGGACATTGCGGGAGATGACCGGCGCGATGCTGACTTCGGCGGCGGGCGGACCGCCGGCAGGCGTTGCCGCCTGGGTGCCGCAGCCCGCGCTGGCCAGGGCCACGAGGATGCCGGCGGCCAGCGCGAGCACGGCGGGAACCGAACGACGGATCAGGGGAGAGGTTTGGGTTTTCATGGGTCAGGCCTTCTTGTTATTGGTGGAATCGATTGAATCGGGGGCGAGCATCGGTTTCAGTGCGGCCCAGGTGTCTTCGAGCAAGCGCGGTGTCTCGGCAGGCCGGTGGCCATGGACCGCGCGGCGCTCGGGCGCGGCGGACAAGGGCGGCGTCGCATGCCAGGCATAGCGAACGATGGCTTCAGCGGGTTCACGACTGCCCGCGTGGTCCAGCAATGCGAGCGCGCGTTCGGCAATGGCGATCGCGGTCGGCCACTGCGCGCAGGCGCGCTCGGCGTTCTGGTCGGTGCGAACGGGCATTTCGACGGCGAGCATCTGCACGCGCACCGATTGCGCGCGTGCTTCGTCGTGCATCACACGCAGCAACATGCGCGTGGCCGCGGCGGTTACCGAGCGCAGGCCATAACCCGCCCAGGGGTTTTCACCGCCCGGGCCGCCGATCACGACATAGCTTCCATTGCGCCCGCCTTCGGCAAGCAGGGGCACCAAGGCGCGGGCGGCGGCGAGTTGCGGAAGCACTTCGTCAGCCACGGCCTGTTGCAGGGCGCCATCGGGCTGGTCGAGCACGCGGCCGCGAATCGGCTCGCGGCAACCGGCAACGATCACGCCGGCGATGGGGCGGTCGAGTTCACGCAGGTCGGCGACCAGCGCAGCGCTCGACGACTCGTCGGTGATGGAGCCGGGCATCAGTGCCAGGTCGGCGCCACGGTGCGAGGCCTTCAGGGCGCGCAGGGCGGGGTAGTCCAGCGAGGCGGCGATGACCGGCCGGCCGGAGTCCACGGCAACCTGCACCAGCGCGCGGCCGATGGAACTGGTCGCATCGAGGATAAGCAGTGTGCCCTTCATTGTCCCGCTCCCGGGACATTTTGTCCCATGAACGGGACTTTCCCGGGCCGCCGCGTATCGTTGGCGGCCAGGGTGACCACGGGGGTAAGCGCGCCTGCGTCGTCGAAGGCCGGGTCGGGCAGGGTCGCTCCGGCCGCAGCCGAAGCCGGGGCATATGCCTGTTTCTGCTGGGAATATGACGAATTGTCCGGAACCGGTTCGAGGGCCGCCAAAGAGGCGACCATCAGGGCCAGGAACATTGTGCTGATGAGTCGGAGGAAGGGCATGGCAATGGCCGGGTGTGGAATGGGGGACAATCTAGTCCCGAACACGGCACTTGATTAGCCGTCGATTCAGGGAATAATTGTCCCGAAATCGGACCAAATAGCCCGAGCACCCCGGAGCCCGCCATGACCCGTGACCTCAACGACACCCTGATATTCGTGAAGGTGGTCGAACACGGCAGTTTCATTTCCGCCGCCAAGACCCTTCGCCTGCCCAAGACCACCGTCAGCCGCAAGGTGCAGGAGCTCGAGACCCGCCTGGGCGCGCAGCTCTTGCATCGCACGACGCGCAAGCTCGGCCTGACCGAAGCCGGCAATGTCTACTTCGAACATTCGCAACGCATCGCGCGCGAACTCGACGAAGCGGAGAGCGCCGTCGGCCAGTTGCAGGGCGGACCGCGCGGCTGGCTGCGCATCACCGCGCCCTATTCGGTCGGCATCACCTGGATCGCGCCGCTATTGGGCGAGTTCCATGCCCGGCATCCGGAAGTGCGCGTCGAGATGTTGCTCAGCAATGAATCCATCGACCTGATATCGAAGGAGATCGATGTCGCGCTGCGCGTGGGCAATCTGCCTGATTCCAACCTCGCCGCGCGGCGCCTGTCGGTTTTCCGCACGCAGGTCTACGCCAGCCCGCTGTACCTGGAACGCCACGGCGAACCCTTGCATCCCGACGACTTGCAGCACCACCGCGCATTGGCGATGCAGAAGCAGCGCCGCACCGGCGGCAGTTATGTCTGGAACCTCAGCGACGGCAAGCGCGGCAGCGACTATGTGATCGACCCGGTGCTGGTTGCCAACGACCCGGCCGCCTTGCGCGGGGCCCTGCTGTGCGGAGAAGGCTTGATGCTGACCACCGACGTGACCGTGAAGGCCTTTGCCGAACTCGGCCACGTGCGTCGCGTGCTGGCCGGCTGGACCGGTCCGGAACTCGACTTCAATGCCGTCTTCACACGTGGCTCGGTGCCCTCACCCAAGGTGCGCGCGTTCGTGGACTTCCTGGTCGAGCGGCTCAACTTCGATGCCGACTACATGCACGTGCTTTGTCCGGATCGCCAGCGATTCGAAAAGGTGGCGCAGGAATCGTCTGTCGCCGTGGCCGCGGACCTGATGCGCGCGGGGCGCATGATGGATGCGGGGCAGCAGCCGGCCGAGGCGATTCCCGTCGACTGACACCGCGCCCCGCGGCGAGCCGTGGCGCGCCGGTTATCATGCGCATCTGGCAGCCGATTCCGGTTGCGGAGACCTTGATGAACGGATTGGGACAGGTGGGCGCGGCGAAGCAGTTCGTCGGCAAGACCGTATTGGTAACCGGCGCCGCCAGCGGCATCGGCCGGGGCGCGGCGCTCGCCTTCGGATCGCAGGGCGCCAACGTCGTGTTGGCGGACATCGCGCAGGAAGCAGGCGAGGCCGTCGCCGCGCAGATCCGCGCCGAAGGCGGCCAAGCTATTTTCCAGAGAGCGGATGTCGCCAACGCGCACGACGTCGAGGCCCTGGTTGCGACCGCGGTGCGGGAATTCGGCCGACTCGATTGCGCCTTCAACAACGCGGGCATCGAGGAGGAATACGAACGGCTCGCCGATTCGGATGAGGCCTTGTTCGACCGGATGATGGGCATCAACGTCAAAGGCGTCTGGTTGTGCATGAAGCACGAACTGCGGCAGATGCTGGCCCAGGGCGGAGGCACCATCGTCAATACCGCGTCGGTGGCCGGACTGATGGGCGCGCCCAAGCACGCCATCTACGCGGCCAGCAAGCATGCCGTGGTCGGCCTGACCAAGAGTGCGGCGGCCGAATACGGCAAGAAGAACATCCGCATCAACTCGGTCTGCCCCGGCGTGATTCGCACGCCGATGCTCGAACGCGCGCTGGAACGCGACCCCAAATGGGAAGCGAGCCTGATCGGACTGCATCCGATTGGCCGGCTGGGTGAAGTGGATGATGTGGTGAACGCCGTGCTGTGGCTGTGCTCGGATGCGTCGGGTTTTGTCACCGGCCACCAACTGGCGGTTGATGGCGCGATGACGATCGTATGACGGTGACCACGCCACTGATCGATGTTGCGCGGCTGGACGCTCCGCGCACGAAACTCCACGCGCAGCCTTTTCCCTTCCTGATCACGGAAGGACAACTGCCGCCCGAAGCGGCTGCCGAGTTGGATCGGGATTTTCCGCGCTACGACAGCGCGGGTTTCTTTCCGTACACGCCGGAAGACTGCGGCCCGTCGATCAATGCGGTGGTCGAGGCGATGACCTCGCCCGGGTACGCGCGAGCCCTGGGCGACAGGCTGGGCGTGGCTGGGTTGGATCGCTATCCGGTGCTGGTGACGATTTGCCAGAGCCTCAACAGGCGCCATGGCACCATCCATACCGACAGTCGATCGAAAGTGGCTTCGGCCTTGTTGTACCTCAGTCCGGACTGGCCGCATGGCAGCGCCGGGTCACTGCGCTTCCTCAACCGCATCGACAGCATCGACGACCTTGCCGCGCCGGAGGTGCTGCCGGTCTATGGTGCGCTGGTGGCTTTCAAGCGCGCCGACAATTCCTTCCACGGGCACTTGCCTTTCGAAGGCGAGCGCCGCGTCATCCAGTTTGCCTGGCTGACCAGCGAGGAAGAAAAACTTCGCAAGACGCAGCGCGGGACTTTTTCGCGCTGGCTCAAGAAACTGGTGGGCAAGCTCGACAGCCGCTGGGGCTCGGGTCGCGCCCGCGACGCATCACACCGCGACTGATCGCGGCAGGTCAGGCCTTGTCGGCCTCACCTTCAGCTTCCGCATCGTCAAGGAACCACGCGACTACTTCGCCATGCACCTTGATGGTCATCGCGTTGCCGCGACGGTCCAGTGATTTGCCAACGGGCAGCCGCACCCAGCCTTCGCTGATGCAGTACTCCTCGACGTTATGGCGTTCTTCGCCCTTGAAGCGGATGCCGATGCCGCGTTCGAGCACGGCGGCGTCGTGGAAAGGGCTGCGTGGGTTGAGCGCGAGGCGGTCGGGCGGGGTGTCGGTCATGGCCTCATTGTCTCATGTCCGATCAGGTCGGCGAAGCGCCGACCTCGATGCGGGTGGTGCCCAGTTGCACAACTTGCCCACTGCGTATCTTGCAGGTCTTGCGCAGCTCGACGGCGCCATCCACCGTCACCTGGCCGCTGGCAACCAGCTGCTTGCCGCCGCCACCGCTGTCGCACAAGCCCACCAGCTTCAGCAGCTGGTTCAATTCGACATGGTCGCGGCCCGGCTCGAGTTCGAAGCTGATCGTTTCCATCTTCATCCAGGCGGCCGGTTGGGACTAGGATGATAGGGGATCGAGGAGGCGGAGACGATGGACAGGCGGGCGGCGCTGAAATTGCTGGGCATGGGCGCGATGCTGGCGCCGGCGGCGGCACGCGCCGCCAAGCCGCCGGTTCGAAAACCGGGAACGCCGACTCCGCCCCGCGTGCGCGTTTGCTACAGCCCGGCGTACGTGGGCGCGGCGCACGCCTTCGAAACCACGCGCAAGGCCGCCTGGGTGGCGAATTCACTGACCACCCAGCCCATTCCGGGACTGGGCCTGGTTGGAAATCCTTCACTGACGGCCGCGCATCTTGCCGTCGCGCACAGCGCGGCCTACATCAATGCCGTTCGCACCGGGCAACCGCGCGCGCTGGCCGAATCGCAGGGTTTTGCCTGGGATCCGCAGCTGTGGTCGATGGTTCTCGCCTCGAATGGCGGCGTGCTCGCGGCATCGAAGCGCGCGCTGACGCACGGCGTGGCGGGCTCTTTGTCGAGCGGCCTGCACCATGCGCGTCGCGAGCACGGCAACGGCTTCTGCACATTCAACGGCCTCGCGATTGCAGCATTGAAGGCGCTGGGCCCCAATGTCCGGCGCATCCTGGTGATCGACCTGGACGCGCATTGCGGTGGCGGCACGCATTCGATCCTTGGCGCCAATCGCGCGATCCATCATCTCGACATCGCCGTGGACAGCTTCGACCGTTACGTGCCGTCCGGCGGCAACACGCTCGACATGGTTCGCGATGCCGGTGTCTATCTGGACGTGCTCGACCAGCGGCTGGACGAACTGCGCGACCGGCAATTCGACCTGTGCCTGTACAACGCCGGCATGGACCCGCACCAACATTCTCCGGTGGGCGGATTGTCGGGCATCGATGCGCGCCTGCTGGCGCGTCGCGAGCAGAGGGTGTTTTCCTGGTGCGCGAAACGCAAGTTGCCGATTGCTTTCGTGCTGGCCGGCGGCTACATCGGGCCAAAGCTCGACCAGGCTGGATTGGTCGCGCTGCATCGCCTGACCCTGCAGGCAGCGGCGGCCAGCATCACCGCCTGGCCGATGCGCGCGGGTTGAATCTTCGATTCGTTGCCTACCCGCGTTTGCGCTTGCGTTCGCGCGTCCGGACGATGGTCAGGCCGATCAATCGCGACACGATGGCCGCGATATAACCGACGCCGGCGAATTGTTCCAGCATCACCAGCACGCGCGCCGGGGCGCTTATGGGCAGGATGTCGCCGATGCCCACGCCTGACAGGTTGGTGAAGCTCAGGAACAACAGTTCCATCCATGTGCGCGGGGAATCAGGATTGTTCAGCGCGGTAAAACTGCCCGGATACCAGGCCTGGCAGACAAAAAAAGCATAGGCGAAGCCCCAGGCGATCAGGGTGAATGTCGCGCCCGCGGCGAACAATTCGTCGGTGGTCACTTCGTGGTCGTGCAGCATGTACGCGATCAGGCTGCCGGCCGAATAAAAATACAGGCAGGACTCGAACAGGGACGACACCACCAGCAGCTCCGGCCTGCCGAGCGCGATCGAAAGCACGGTGATGCCGACCGCCGGCACCGCCAGCATCCAGGCAATCCAACTTTCGGCGGGGCTGCGGTTCACCACCCAAAGTGCGAGGGACACCACCACCACGCCGACCAGGCCGAACAGGACGCGGCCGCTCTCGCTCTGGTCCATGGTGGGGTACAGCACCAGGCTGAGCAATTGCGCCGCCAGCAGGAAGGCGGAAGGATGGCGATGGAACAGCGTGCGTGCAGCCATCGAACTCTCCGGGCGGCCATGGGGCCGCGCTGGCGTTGATCATAGCAATGCCGGTGCAGGCGGCGTGGCCGTTAGAATGCGCATATCACCGGAGTCGATCGTGGACACCCAGGAATTACAGCGCGCCCTTGCCCTGCACCGACAGGGCCAGTTGCAGCAGGCGGAATCCATCTACCGCAAGCTCGCGCAGATGGATGCGCGGCATTTCGGCGTTGCGCACATGCTGGGCCTGGCGTTGCTGCAACAAGGCAAGGCAGTCGATGCCGCGCAGCAATTGCAGCATGCCCTGTCGCTGAATCCCGATAGCGCCGAGGCATTGGGTCACCTGGGCGACGCGCTGAAGTCCGCCGGCCAGTCCGACGCCGCACTGCTGGCCTACCAGGCCAAGTTGCGACAGCGCCCCGACGATCTCGAGACACTGTTCCAGTGCGGCCTCGCGCTGCATTCCCTGCACCGTTATGAAGAGGCCGTCGCCTGCCATGAAGCGGCATTGCGCCTGCGCCCCGACGGCCCGCGCATCCTTTTTTCCTGCGCCAACGCACTGGTGGAGCTTGGCCGCTTCGACGAAGCGATCGCGCGCTTCGATCGATGCATCGAAGTGCAGCCCGATTTCGACGGCGCCCGGCGCAACCGCGGCATCCTCAAGCTGTTGCTCGGCGACCTGGCCGGGGGCTGGCCCGATTACGAGCACAGGCGACCCAAGCCCGCCGATCGCGAAATAAAACCCGTGGCACCCGACTGGATGGGCGAAGACCTGCGTGGTCGCTCGCTGCTGGTATCGGACGCGACCGGATTGGGCGATGCCATCCAGTTCATCCGCTACCTGCCGATCATCGCCGCCGGTGGCGCGCGCGTCAGCTTCCTCGGCAATCGACGTCTGTTTCGATTGTTCAGGCCGCTGGCGTCCTCCATCGAGTTCCTGTCGGAGTTGCCGGCCGATCGCCAGTTTGATTTCCACTGCAAGCTGCTCAGCCTGCCGGCGTTGTGCGGCACGCGAATGGACACTATCCCGGCGCCGATTCCGTATCTGCAGGCAGAACCGGATCGTGTCGACAAATGGGCCGCGCGCATCGGCGACCATGGCTTTCGCATCGGCATTTCGTGGAAGGGCAATCCGTCGCGCACGATCGATGCCGGCCGTTCGGTGCCGCTGTCGGAATTCGCACCCATCGCCCGCCTGCCCGGTGTGCGCCTGATCAGCCTGCAGAAGCGCTACGGGCTGGAGCAGCTCCAGGCCTTGCCCGAAGGCATGCAGGTCGAGTCGCCCGGTGACGACCTCGACGAGGGCGAGGATGCGTTCGTGGACAGCGCCGCCTTGATGCAGAGCCTCGACCTGGTCATCAGCTCGGACACCTCCACCTTGCATGTGGCCGGCGCACTGGGACGCCCGGCGTATCTCGCGCTGAAGATCGTGCCTGAATGGCGCTGGTTCCTGAATCGCGAGGACACGGCCTGGTATCCCAGCGTGCGTCTGTTCCGCCAGCCGAGGCGTGACGACTGGCGCAGCGTCTTTGAAAACATGGCGGCGGCAATCGCGCAAAAACTCCCGACGGGCTGAAGCGACAGCCTGTTCATCGGCGATTCGGACACCGCCGAAGACACTGGCCGCCGTCAACCACGGAAGGAGTCACTCATGAAGACCCGAATCCTCAGCGCAGCCCTCGCGATCGGAATCGCTGGCAGCATCCCGCTTGCCATGGCGCAGACCGCGCCGGTGATCACGCCGCCCGAATCCACCCAGGCAGCCACGGGCATGACGGAAGTCGATGTGCGCGCCCTGTTGTCGTCCAAGGGCTTCACGGAAATCAACGATGTCGCCTTCAAGGAAGGTACCTGGACCGCCGACGCCAAGAGCGCCGATGGCAACCATGTCGAACTGAAGATCGATGCTGCTACCCGCAACATCTACTCGGACGACGAAGTCGCCACCATCGGCAAGGACCAGATCATCATCAAGGTCCAGGCAGCCGGCTACACCAACGTCCATGACGTCGAAATGGAAGATGGCGTGTGGAAAGCCGAAGCGAACGATTCGAAGGGCAACGACGTCGAGCTGAAGCTCGATCCGAATGATGGCCACATCATCGGTTCGAAAGAAGACGTGATCGGCGCGAAGAAGTAAGAGCGCCCCAGCGGGTTGGCCAGCTGCGCCTGCCGTTCAGTGCACGCGCAGCGAAGCCATCGCCCCGGGCAGGAATTCGCGCAGGGTCGCCGATTGTTCGTGGTCGAGTCCGCTCAATCGCTTGTAAATCTGTCGCGCGGCCTGGGTGAAACGTTCGAGCGAGCGCTGCTGTTCGTCTGATTGCGGTGGCAGGTCACGCAGTGCGGTCAGGTAATCGGCGTGCATGGACGTGAACTCGTCCAATAGCGGGCCCACCGCGGGATTCGTGCGGCGGATCGCCAGCACCAACAAATTGAGTGCATGCGCGAATCCCTCGCTGCCGGGTTCGGCATCGGCCACGGCCTTGGCCAGGTCGAATTTGGTAGTCATCGCTGAAGTCCCCTTCGTGCGTAAATCCCCTTGGGTAAAAACGTAGCACCTGCATTCCGGAAAAACCGTGCAGGACTTCGCTGTTCCCCCATGAACGCCGTTCATGCAGTGCGCTGACAGGGTAAAATCGCCGCTCGACCCACGCGCAGGAAGCGCGCCTTGCCCATCGCGTCGCAATATCGCAACGATCCCGCGCTCGAAACCCTGATGCTGCCTTTCGAGGCGGGTGTCCTGGATTTCGGGCCGGATGTGTTGTTCCTGCGCGCCAGGGCCGGCGCCAGTTTGCCGCCAGATGCGCGCCAGTGGACCTGCGAACAGGGCTTCCGCCCTGAAGCCGACGCGCTGCAATCCGTGGGACTGGCATCGTCGCCACGCGTAGCGGACGCAAGCCATGCGCGAGTCCTCCTGTTGTTGCCCCGGCAGCGCGACCAGTCGCGCGCCTTGCTTGCACGCGGCCTGGCCAAGCTCGGTCCGGACGGCGTATTGGTCGCAAGCCTCGCCAACAACGAAGGCGCCAGGTCGGCGGAAGCGGATCTTTCCCGGCTCGCCGGCAACGTGCAGTCGCTCAGCAAGAACAAATGTCGCGTCTTCTGGGTGTCTGCGCGCGGCGCCACCATCGATCGCGACTTGCAGGCAAGCTGGCTCGCCCTGGATTCGCCGCGTCCCGTTGCCGGGGGCCGCTTCCTCAGCCGCCCCGGCCTGTTCGCCTGGGACCGCATTGACGATGCCTCGGCGATGCTTGCGGCTTGCCTGCCCAAGGACTTGCGTGGCCGCGGCGCCGACCTCGGCGCGGGTTTCGGTTTCCTCGCGTCAGAAGTGCTGCAGCATTGTCCGGCGGTGACGTCGCTCGACCTGTACGAAGCCGACCACGGCGCGCTGGAGCTCGCCCGGCGAAACCTCGATCGCCCCGATCACGCCAATCCGGGGGTAACGCTTGGTTTCCACTGGCATGACGTCAGCACGGGACTGCTCGGCCGATACGATTTCATCGTCACCAATCCGCCGTTCCACCAGGGTCGGGCCGACCTGCCGGAGCTCGGGCGCGCTTTCATCACTGCAGCGTCGCAGGCACTCTTGCCGGGCGGCAGGTTGTGGCTGGTGGCCAATCGCCACCTTCCTTATGAAGCGGCTTTGGCGAGTGGCTTTGCAAAGGTCCGCGTGGTCGAGTTGCGCGATGGATTCAAGGTGATCGAAGCAGTGAAGGCGAACCCATGAAGCTGGTGAAGTTGCTGGCCAACCTCGGCTACGGGAGCCGCAAGGACGTAAGCCTGATGTTGCGCAATGGCTGGGTGACGCGTGCCGATGGCAGCGAGCTCGGCGCCGACGATGTCGCGGCGCACGACGACATCCGCGTTGATGACGAGCCGCTCGATCCCGCGCAGGGCATGGTGCTGATGCTGCACAAGCCGGTCGGCTATACCTGCTCGACCAAGGACACGGGTCGGCTGATCTACGATTTGCTGCCGCCGCGATTCCGCCTGCGCAATCCGGTGCTGTCGTCCGTGGGGCGGCTCGACCGCGATACGTCCGGCCTGCTGCTGATGACCGACGATGGCGCGCTGTTGCACACCATCACCTCGCCCAAGGCCGAACTGCCGAAGGTCTATCGCGCGGCGCTGGCCAGCGATTTGCGTGGCGACGAGGCGCAGATATTCGGCAGCGGCACCCTGTTGCTGGAATCCGAGACGCAGCCGCTGGCGCCGGCCGGCCTGGTGGCGATTACGCCGCGGCTGGCGGAAATCACCATGGTGGAAGGTCGTTACCACCAGGTGCGGCGCATGTTCGCCGCGGTTGGCAACCACGTGGAATCGCTGCATCGGGTTTCCATCGGCGGCCTGGGACTTGGCGACCTGGAGCCCGGCCAGTGGCGACTGATGGACGCCGCGGACCTCGACGTGTTGTTCGGGCGCGCAGGCGCCTGAGCCGCGATCAGTCGCGGAAGTTTTCGAACTGCAGCGGCAGTTCGTAGTCGCCTTTCTTCAGCAACGCCATCGCCATCTGCAAGTCGTCGCGCTTCTTGCCGGTGATGCGCAGCTTGTCGCCATTGATCTGCGCCTCGACCTTCAGCTTGGCCTCCTTGATCGAGGCGACGATCTTCTTGGCCAGCTTCTGTTCGATGCCTTGCTTGACGGTGATCTTCTGCCGCGCGCCGGCCAGGTTGATCTCCGGGTCTGCTTCTTCCAGGCAGCGCACGTCGATGCCGCGCGCCGCCAGGCGGCCGCGCAGGATGTCGAGCATCTGCTTGAGCTGGAAATCGGAAGGCGCGAACTGGGTGACCAGGGAATCATCGAGTTCGAAGCGGGCATCGCTGCCCTTGAAATCGAAACGATTGCCGAGCTCGCGGTTGGCCGTGTCCACGGCGTTGGTCAGTTCGTGCTTGTCGACTTCCGAGATGACATCGAAGGAGGGCATGGGTGTTCCGGATTTCCAGTGATGGCGCGCAGTTTAACGCACTCGCGACGGCCGCCCCGGCGCGTATCAGGGCGCAAACAGTTCCGATTGTGGGGGCAGGTCATCGCTGCCGCGGAAGTTCGCCAGACCCACGCCGACCAGTCGAAACCGCGTCCGCGAAGGCAGCCCGACCCGATCGAGCAGGGATAGCGACAGCGCCAGGAATTCGTCCAGCGACGCCGGCGGCGTCGGCGGCGTCAGGCTGCGGGTGATGATGTGGAAATCGCTGGTCTTGAGCTTCAGCACGACGGTGCGTCCGATCCGGCCCTCTTCCTTGAGCGATGCCGCCCATACCTTGTCGGCCAGATGCCGGAGCGTGTCCACCGTCTCGCCCAGCAACACGTCCTTGGCAAACGT
This sequence comes from Gammaproteobacteria bacterium RIFCSPHIGHO2_12_FULL_63_22, assembly GCA_001801685.1. Taxonomy (GTDB): domain Bacteria; phylum Pseudomonadota; class Gammaproteobacteria; order Xanthomonadales; family Xanthomonadaceae; genus Arenimonas. The sequence continues at coordinate 115,820 of MGYJ01000006.1, forward strand.
ATCCTCCGCCGATACCTGCAAGGTCGGCCGCTCGCTGACCACCGGATGCTCATCAATGCCCAGCGACAGTTCATGCAGGCGCTTGCCCCAGCGGCCGAAGCGTCGTTCGAGTTCGGCCTCGCCCATGCTGCGCAGCTGCCCGACCGTGCTGATGCCCAGGTCGCCGAGCCGGGTCTCCATCACTCGTCCGACGCCATGCAGTTTCGATACGGGCAAGGGTGCCAGGAAGGCCTCGACCTGATGCGGGCGGATCACGAACTGGCCGTCGGGCTTGCGCCAGTCGGAGGCGATCTTGGCCAGGAACTTGTTGGGCGCGATGCCGGCCGATGCGGTCAGCAAGGTTTCCTCGCGAATCGACTGGCGGATGGCGAGCGCGACGGCGGTTGCGCTCGGTAGATCGAGCTTGTTGGTGGTCACGTCCAGGTAGGCCTCGTCCAGCGACAGCGGCTCTACCAGGTCGGTGTGGCGAAGGAATATTTCGCGAACCTGCCGCGATACCGCGCGGTAGCGAGTGAAGTCGGGCGGCACGAAGACCGCGCCAGGACACAGGCGTTCCGCCCGGACCGCCGGCATCGCCGAGCGGATGCCGAACTTGCGCGCTTCGTAGGATGCTGCACAGACCACCGACCGGGCGCCACGCCAAGCCACCACCACCGGCTTGCCGCGCAACTTCGGGTCGTCGCGCTGTTCCACGGAGGCGTAGAAGGCGTCCATGTCGATGTGCACGATCTTGCGCATCCGGCCATTGTGTTCGATTGCCCCGTGCCTGCGTACCATGGCGTGGACACGATCGGTGGCGGTGGAGCAGGCATGCGTAGCCAGGACGGGAGGAATCAGGCATGAGGGGTGTCGGGCTGCCCGAGGCGGTGGCGCGTTTCCGCGAGGAATACCGTGACCGCGAGATTCCCGCCGGTTACGACGGCCGCCTGCACCTGGCCTTTACCTTCGGCGTCGGCAGTATCGCGCTGGTCCTGTGCCTGCTGCAGCTGCAGGCCGTGCTGCCACTGGAATGGCTCGCCGTGCCGCTTACCTGGCTATACGCGAACCTGGCCGAATACCTGGGCCACCGATTCCCGATGCATCGGCCCTTCCGTGGCCTGGGCCTGGTCTACCGTCGCCATGCCGGCCAGCACCATCGTTTCTTCAACCACCAGGCGATGCCGCTGGACGACCTGCGTGATTTGCGGGCCGTGTTGTTTCCGCCCTTGCTGGTGATCTTCTTCTTCGGCCTGTTTGCCTTGCCAGTCTGGGTCGGCCTGTCGCTGCTGCTGTCCGACAACGTGGCCTGGTTGTTCGTCGCGACTGGCCTTGGCTATTTCCTGAATTACGAAATCCTGCACCTGGCCTATCACCTGCCGGATGACCATTGGCTTGCGCAACGCTGGCTGGTGCGCAAGCTCGGCTGGTTGCATCGCACGCACCACGATCCGCGGCGCATGGCGCACAACAACTTCAACATCACCTATCCGGTTTGCGACCTGCTGTTTTCCACGCTGCGCCGCGATCCCGAGGATAAGCCTAGTGCGGACGCAGGCGATAACGCTCGCGATAATCCCCCGGCGTGATCGCCGTGGCGCGCTTGAACAATTTCCGGAAACTGGCGCTGTCGCTGTAGCCGCAGCGCTCGACGATTTCCTCGAAGCTCAGGTGGGTCGTCTCGAGCAAGGCCTTGGCTCGTTCCACGCGCAGGTGCTGGATATGCGCGACCGGCGTTACGCCGTGGTAGGTGCGGAAATGGCGCAGCAAGCTGCGCTCGCTCGTGCCGCAATGTTCGGCAAGTTGCGTCACGCTCACTTCGCGATGCAACTCGTGCATCAGGAAGTGCTCGGCCTTTTCCGACAGTGAATGGCGGGGCTTTTCCATCAAGGCCTGGCTGACGTAAGGCGCCTGGCTCTGTCGCTGCGTGTCTATCAGCAACATGCGCGCGGTCTGTTGCGCGAGTTCCTCGCCGCCCGCGTTTGCGATCAGCTTCAGCATCAGCGACTGCAGCGAGCACGATCCGCCCGCGGTCAGCAGGCCGGCATCGTCCACCAACATGGCATCGGCTTCCAGTTGCACCTTTGGATAGCGCTGCCGGAAGGCCGTCGCCAGCCACCAACTGCAAGTGGCGCGGTGACCGTCAAGCAGCCCCGATTCGGCGAACAGGAAACTGCCGCTGCAATTGCCTGCGAGTCTCACACCGCGCAGATGCATCGCGCGAATCAGTTCGAGTTCCGGCTGCATCGAGCTGATTCGTTCGATGAGGTCGTGTGGGCTGGTGTGCAGCAGTCCGGGCAGCAGGATCAGGTCCAGGTCGTCAGGTGGTTCGACCAGTCCGGACAGTTCCAGGCCGACCGAGGTGCGGATGCTCGTTTGACCGCGTGCGCCGAAGATCACGGTCTCCAGGCGCATGCCGCTGTTGGGATGGCGGATGTTGGCCAGGGTCTGGGCGACGCGCAGGGTGTCGCTGGCCGAGGCAATGGACGACAGCATGCAGCCGTCCATCGCCAGGATGCCGAGCCGCAGCCGGCCGGTAGGGACGGCGTCGGCCGGGTTGCGGGACAGCGCCAGCTCAGTTGTAGACATAGATCGCTCCGCTTCTTTCGCTCAGCAGGTCCAGCACGGTTTGCGGCACCGCCAGCTCACGCCCGGTGGCCTTGCCGCAGCTGCGCAGGGCAACGCGGTCGGGCACGCCGTGGGGCAGCCGGGTAACCGAAGGCGCGAGCAGTTCCGGACGGCCCTGCGGGTCGCGAACCACCAGCCAGACGCCGCTCGGAACCATCGTTCCGGTGGCGCAGGTGCCGGTGTCGATGATCAGGTCGTCGCCGCTGGCCGGCTGCAGGCGCCACTGGTTGTGGGTCTGGTCCAGGGAGGCGGTGTACTGGCTGCCGGGGTCGTACATGGAATCCGGTGCTCCGTGGAAAGGGGCCGGCCCGGCGGCGCCGGCGGCGGCGGAAATCAACATGGCGGAAACCGACAGGGCGGCTGCGGCCAGGGTGGGGGCTAGCTTGTTCATGGGAAGCTCCAGCGGTGGGTCCGGGGACTCGGGGTGGACACAGCTTCCTCCCGCCCCTCGCTAGCGGTGAGTGGCGGATACGCCATTCTAATGGCTAAAACGGACAATCCGTCAAGCCGACATAATGGCCGCATGGGAAAGTCGAAAAACCTGCGCGGCATCGGCGCGATGCTGCTGGCGATGGCCATGTTTTCGTTCATGGACACCGGCCTGAAGCTGCTATCACCCCACTATCCGGCCATGCAGGTGGCCGCGATGCGTGCCTTGTCGTCCCTGCCGCTGGTCATCGCCTATGTCGCCTGGCGCGGCGCTTTCGGCACCTTGCTGCGCGTGCGCTGGCCCTTGCACCTGCTTCGGGGCGTGCTGGGCATCGGCATGTTGTCGTTGTTCGCCTTCGGCCTTCGTGACCTGCCCTTGTCGGAGGCCTACAGTATCGTCTTCGTCGCCCCGGTGATCATCACGATCCTGGCGGTTCCCGTCCTCGGCGAACGCGTCGACGCCGCGCGCTGGGTTGCCATTGCCGTGGGCCTGTCAGGCGTACTGGTGGTGTTGCGTCCGAGTGGCGGCGGTTTTTTCACCTTGGGTGGACTGGCCATGCTGGGTGCGGCGCTGTGTTATTCCATCTCGGCGGTAACCGTGCGCATCGTTGGCCGCACCGATTCGAGTGAGAGCCAAGTGTTCTGGCTGATGACAATGGTCGGCCTGGGTGCGGGGGCGATGGCGGCGCCGGGCTGGGTGGCGATCCGTCCCGAGGATGCCTGGGTGCTGCTGGGCGTTGCGATCACCGGTTTCTTCGGCCAGTTGTTCATCACCGAGGCGTTTCGGCATGGCGAGGCTTCCGCCATTGCGCCACTCGAATACAGTGCAATGGCCTGGGCGATCGGACTGGACTGGCTGCTTTGGAAAGTGTTGCCCGATGAAATCACGCTGATCGGCGCAGCGATCATCATCGCCAGCGGCATCTACCTGGTGCGGCGCGAACGCGTGCACCTGGAAGCCGAGCATCCCTGAGTCCGGTCAGTAGGAACCCGTGGGATGTTTCGCCCGCGGGAAATCGCCTGCCACGGTGTACACGACGCGGTCGCGATGCTTGCGACCGTTGGCATCGGCGATGGTGCCCAGGCGAACAGGCGTCTTGTTCATTTCGCGCGCTGCATCCAGGAAGTAGCGCTCGACTTCCAGCTTCATGATGAAGACGCGGCCGTCCTCCTGTTCGGCGAACTCGGCGGCCAGGGTCTGGTCGTAGGACGAGTCGGACATCCTTGTCGGCTGCGGCTTGAACGAGAGCCGTTCGATGTCGGTGTCGAGGTAGAGGTTTAGCCCGTTGCGGGTCATGTCCTCGACGAACAACAATTCGCGCGGCTGCCCGGGCAGCATCGGCAGGAGTTGCTGCGCGAAGACGCGGCCATCCTTGTCGGTCACGTAATTGGCGGCCCAGAGTTTCACGCCGAGCAAAATCACGACCCACAGCAACAACAGCCACGGCGCGTACCACCACCACTGGCGGGATGCCAGGCGCTTGCCCAGGAGCAGGGCGAGAGGCGCGAACAAGGGCAGCACATACAGCGGCAGGCGCGAGCGCGCCAGGCAGAAGATCAGCAAGGGCAGGGCGAACCAGATCCACAGGAAACGCAAGTCGGCCGGCATGTCCTGCCAGGCGCGCTTGCGGATTCCGATCAAGGCCAGTACCAGCCACGGGATCGATCCGGCAACCAGTGTTGGCAAGTACACCACCAGGGGCCCGTACCATTCCGGGAAACGCTTCAGCTCGGCCGTCGCAATGCGCGCATAAACTTCGTGGCCGAGGAAATAATCGAGCAAGCCGGGATGGCGCCGGATCACCACGAGGTACCAGGTAAAGCCGATCACCGCGAACAACAGAAGGCCCCAGGGCCGGAACAGGCCCAGGCCGCCGCGCATCGGGCCCGCCGCCGGATCGGCGCCGGCCAGTTTTTGCGCGCTGCGGGCCTGCACCAGTTCGAATGCGACTATCGCCAGCAAGGGCAGCAGGCTGGGCGGCCCCTTGGTCATGAAGGCCAGGCCGAACGCGGCCCACATCGCGTCCAGCCAGCGCGCCGACCCCCCGCCAAACCGGTACTGCGCGTAGCACAGCACCGACAGCGTCTCCATCAAGGCCAGCATCGAATCGGTGTTGACCGTGTTCGATGCCAGGAAGGGCACCGGGCTGGTGGCATAGATCAGCGCAGGCAGCCACGGCTTGTCGGGCACGAAACTCTTGCCCAGCCGGAACACCAGGACCACAGTCAATGCGAAGGCGAGGGCGATCGGCAACCGGACCGCCCACTCGGTGCGACCGAACGTGGCGACGCTGGCGGCGATGGTCCAGTAAGTTACCGGCGGCTTGGTGAAATGCAGTGCTTCCTCGTTGCGGCGCAGGCTGATGAAATCGCCGCTGTGCAGCATCTGCAAGGCGACGTTGGTGTAGCGGCCTTCGTCGGGTTCCCACAGCCCGCGCGATCCCTGGAAGGACAGGCCGAGCAGCAATGCGAGGGCGAGCAACGCCAGCAGGGGCCGGCGGCTGAAAAATCTGGGGAGTGACAAGGCAGGCTTCCGCGAGGACAACGGGGCAAGGATAACCGGCTGGCTGCTGCCTTCCCAAGCAGATGGTGGCGTGACCTTAGTCAGGGCGCCGTTCGGCACGTTTCAAGGCCTTGCCTGCGTGCAAGACTGGCCCCATCCAGTCCCTGTTGCGCCACCGCCGGAGAGAAAGATGAAAGCCGCCCTGCTTCCCCTGGCCCTGTTGCTTGCCTCGGGCGCCGCCCAGGCGCACTCGACCCACGACGGGGTTCGTCTTGGCTGCGACGTCCGCTCCGACTATTCGGTGCGCCCTTACCGCCAAGCCTTCCTGTTCAGCCGCGAAGGCTCGACGCCGGCCGAGATCGGCATTGGCGGTGGCCGTCTCTTCATCGATGGCAAGGAAATCGAACTCGGCGCTGCCGACCACGCCCGCCTGCGCGAAATGGAAGGCGAGATGAAGGGGATGGTCCCCCAGATCGAAAAGGTCACGCTGGAGGCCATCGAGATTGCATTCACCGCGCTCACCGAGGTCGCACGCGGCCTGTCGAATACGCCCGAGAAGACCGTTGCCGGCCTGGAGCGCTCGCACCGGGAGATGATGGCCGAGATCCGCAGCAAGCCCATGGGCGTCTTCAACGAGGACGCGATGGCGGGCATCATCGAGCCGATCATCACGCGCTTCATCCCCGATATCGTCGGCGGCGCCGTCAGCTCGGCGCTGAAAGCCGCGTTCTCGGGCGAAGAAGCAACGAAGGAATTCGAAGCCCGCATCAAGCACATGGAAGGCGAGCTCGACACCCGCGTGGAAGCCCGGGCCAAGAAGCTCGAGCCACTGGCCGACGCCTTGTGCCAGCGGCTCAACCACCTGGACAGCCTTGACGACTCTCTGGAATTTCGCCTGCCCGATGGCAAGCCCCTGCAATTGCTGAGCGTTGATCCGAGCCGCCAAAAGCACTGAGCGCCTCGAGCGCAACCGCGGTGGCAACGCCGTTTTCCCCGCGCCCCCTCCCCGGGGGCTTTTTTTTGCCACAATAGCGGCCTCGCATGAAGCAGGCAGGTCGCATGTCGCAGTTGATGGAAGCCCGGGTACCCGATATCGGCAGCGACCAGGGCGTGCCGGTGATCGAATTGCTGGTGAAGGTGGGCGATATCGTCACCAAGGACCAGGGCCTGGTCACGCTGGAATCGGACAAGGCCACGATGGAAGTTCCCGCGCCCTTCGCCGGTACGGTGCGCGAGGTGCTGGTGAAGGTCGGTGATGAAATCGGCACCGGCGCCGTCGTCGCCATGATCGAGCCAGCGGCCGAAGCGAGCGCGACTCCGGTCGAGGCGAAGTCCCAGCCTGTCGCTGCAGCGGCCGCCGTTGCGCCGCCCGCCGCCAAAGCGCCAGCGCCTGTGGTTGCCGCGACGACTCCGGCCCCGGTCGCTTCGTCGCCCGCGCCTGCGGCTACCGCCACCACCGTTGCCGTCGCGACCATGACGCCCGCTGCCGCCAGCTCGCGGCGCTCCCTGGATTCCGAATCCCTGGTGCCCGGCGTGTTGCCCTATGCCAGTCCCGCGGTGCGCGTGTTCGCACGCGAGCTCGGCGTCGACCTGTCGCAAGTGAAAGGAACCGAGCGCGGCGGCCGCATCGGCAAGGCCGACGTGCAGGCCTTCGTCAAAGCCATGCTGGCTGGCGGCACCATGCCGCGCGCGTCGGGCGGCGAAGCGGGCGGACTGCAACTCATCCCGTGGCCGCAGGTCGATTTCGCCAAGTTCGGCGAGGTGGAACGCCAGTCGCGTACCCGCATCAACAAGTTGTCCGGCGCCAACCTTGCGCGCAACTGGGCGATGATCCCGCACGTCACGCAGTTCGACGAAGCCGACATCACCGAGATGGAAGTCTTCCGCAAGAAGCTTGGCGAAGAGAACAAGGACGTCAAGATCACGCCGCTGGTATTCCTTATCAAGGCCGTGGTCGCGGCGCTGAAGAAATACCCGGCCTTCAATTCATCGCTGGACGGCGACGACCTGGTGCTGAAGAAATATTTCCATGTCGGCATTGCCGTGGATACGCCCGATGGCCTGATGGTGCCGGTGCTTCGCGATTGCGATCGCAAGGGATTGCTGGAATTGTCTGCAGAACTCGCCTCCATCAGTGCGCGCGCCCGCGACAAGAAACTGACCGCCGCCGACATGCAGGGCGGCTGTTTTTCGATTTCGTCCTTGGGCGGCATCGGCGGAACGGCCTTCACGCCGATCATCAACGCGCCCGAAGTCGCGATCCTGGGCGTGTCGAAGTCGCAGATGAAGCCGGTCTGGAATGGCAGCGAGTTCGCGCCTCGCCTGATGTTGCCCTTGTCGCTGAGCTACGACCATCGCGTCATCGACGGCGCCGCCGCCGCCCGCTTCGCCAGTTACCTGGCGCAAGTCCTCGGCGACCTGCGCCGCCTGCTGGTCTGAAGGAGCTTCCGTGGCCACGCTGATTGAAATCAAGGTTCCCGACATTGGCGGCAGCAAGGACGTGCCGGTGATCGAATTGCTGGCGAAGGTCGGCGATGCGATTGCCGTGGACCAGGGCCTGGTGACGCTGGAATCGGACAAGGCGACGATGGAAGTTCCGTGCACCGCCGCCGGCGTGCTGAAGGAATGGAAAGTGAAAGTGGGCGACGGCGTTTCGGAAGGGCAGGTGATCGCCGTGCTGGAAGCCGCCGCCGACGCACCCGTCGCGAAGGCTGCGCCCGCCACGCCCGCTGCGGCCGCCGAGTCGAAGCCCGTCGCGCCGTCGCCCGCGCCGTCGCCCGCGCCGCCGACCGCGGCGCCAGCCACGCCTGCGCCCGTTGCGAAACCCGCCACCGGCTCCAACGCCGACATCCAGTGCCAGCTGGTCGTGCTCGGCGCCGGCCCGGGCGGCTACACCGCCGCGTTCCGCGCTGCCGACCTGGGCATGGACGTGGTGCTGGTCGAGCGCTACGCGAAACTTGGCGGCGTCTGCCTCAACGTCGGCTGCATTCCGTCCAAGGCCCTGCTGCACGCCGCCGAAGTAATCAACGAAGCGAAGCACGCGTCTGCCTACGGTGTCAGCTTCGGCGATCCCGTCATCGACATCGACAAGCTGCGCGCACACAAGGACAAGGTGGTCGGCACCATGAACGCCGGCCTGTCGGGCATGGCCAAGGCGCGCAAGGTGCGCACGGTCACCGGCATCGGCCGCTTCCTGTCGCCGAACGAACTCGAGATCGACGAGGCTGGCACGCGCAAGGTGCTTCGCTTCGAGCACTGCATCATCGCGGCCGGATCGCAACCGGTGAAGTTGCCGGGCTTCCCCTGGGACGACCCGCGCGTGATGGATTCCACCGACGCATTGATGCTGCACGACATCCCGGCCGAGTTGCTGGTGGTGGGCGGCGGCATCATCGGCCTGGAAATGGCCTGCGTGTACGCTGCGCTCGGCAGTCGCGTCACCGTGGTCGAATTCATGCCGCAGCTGATGCCGGGCAGCGATGCCGACCTCGTCAAGCCGCTGGCCGACTTGCTGAAGAAGCGCGGCGTGGCCATCCACCTCGGTACGAAAGTCGCGAAAGTCGAAGCGGGCAAGGACGGGCTCAACGCCAGTTTCGAAGGTGAAAAGCCGCCCTCGACCACGCGTTACGACCGTGTGCTGGTGTCGGTCGGCCGCACGCCGAATGGCAGTCGCATCAACGCCGAAGTCGCAGGCGTGGCCGTCACCGATCGTGGCTTCATCAACGTCGATTCGCAGATGCGGACCAACGTGCCGCATATCTTCGCCATCGGCGACCTGGTCGGCCAGCCGATGCTCGCGCACAAGGCGACGCACGAAGGCAAGCTTGCTGCGGAAGTGGCAGCCGGCGAAAAACGCGAATGGGTTGCGCGCGTCATTCCATCGGTGGCCTACACCGATCCCGAAATCGCGTGGGTCGGCCTCACCGAGACTGAAGCGAAACAGAAGGGCATCGACGTCGGCGTGGCGAAGTTCCCCTGGGCGGCTTCGGGTCGCGCCGTGGGATTGGGCCGCACCGAAGGCTTCACCAAGCTGATTTTCGATCCCGGCAGCCATCGCCTGCTCGGCGGCGGCATCGTCGGCGTGCATGCCGGCGACCTCATCGCCGAGATCGCGCTGGCCATCGAGATGGGTTGCGAGGCGGGCGACATCGGCCACACCATCCATCCCCATCCCACGCTGAGTGAATCGGTGGGCATGGCGGCGGAAGTATTCGAAGGCAGCATCACCGACCTGTATATTCCTAAGAAGAAGTAAGGTCCTGGACCAGGGAGCGGCCGTGATCAACGAAATAGGGATGTTCGTACTTGGCCTGTTCCTGCTGCTGCTCGGCGGGGACTCCGTGATTCGCGGCGCCGCGGGCCTGGGCCAGCGCCTGGGGCTTTCCCCGTTCGCGGCCGGCCTGTTGCTGGTCGCCTTCGCCACATCGGTACCCGAGCTTGTCGTCAACGCCTACGCCTTCCAGCACGGCCAGACGGACCTCGCGCTGGGCAACGCCATTGGCAGCAACATGGTCAATATCGGCCTGACCCTGGGACTTGCGGCGTTGGTTGCGCCCTTGCTGATACGCATGCGCCTGCTGGCTGCGCAGATCGTCTTCGTGCTGGTCGCCTCGGGCATGGTCCTGCTGTTCGGCCTCGATGGCAGCATCGCGCGCTGGGAGGGTGGCGTGCTGGTGGCCGGCTTCGTCGGATTCCTGGTATTTGTCTTCATTCGCGGGCGCAACGAAAGCCCCGAGATCCAGGCCGAGCTGGCTGCGCACGCAGTCACCAGCACCAACCTCGTGCAGAACCTGGTTCGCTTTGCATTCGCTGCGGCGCTGCTTTTTTTCGGTAGCCGGCTGGTCGTGAATGCGGCCCCGGTCATCGGCTTGGCAATCGGGATGGGGCCGATGCTCACTGGCCTCACGTTGGTGGCCGTCGGAACTGCGTTGCCCGAGATCGTCGTCGCCATGATCGCAGCGAGCAAAGGCCAGGGTGATGTCGTGGCCGGACAGGTGCTGGGCGCCTGCCTGTTCAACCTGTTGTTCATCGTCGGCGGCATGGCCCTGCTGCGGCCGTTGCCGCTGCCCGCATCCTTCATCAGCCTGGAACTGCCCGCCGCGATGGCCTTCGCCCTGCTGTTGTATCCCTTGCTCGGCGGCGACCTGAAGATATCGCGGCGCGAGGGCGGCTGGCTGTTGCTGGCCTTCGCCATCTGGCTGGGCTACGAACTGTTCACTGCGCTCGCCTGAGCCAGTGGGCTGGCCGCACTGGGCGCGGCGATGAGCAATGTCCTTGTCATCGGAATGAGTGGGCAGGTCGGCGAGGCGCTCGCGCCTAAACTGATCGCGCGTTTCGGCGACGTCGATGCGCTGTCGCGCTACCCGCGCGATGCCCTGCCTGGCGTGCATTGGCTGCTCGGTTCACTCGAGCAAATGCCTGGCGGAGCCGCGATGGCGCATGACACCCTGGTCAGCCTCGGTCCGCTGGATGCCTTCGCACGTTGGTACGGCAGTGCGCGGCCTGCCGCATCGCGGGTGATCGCGCTGGGCTCCACCGGGCTTCGCGACAAGTCCGACTCTGCCGATCCGCAGGAGCGCGAGCTTGCGCAACGACTTGCCGATGCGGAGGCAAGCTTGTTCGCAGCGGGCCGCCACGGCGGCGCGGCGATCACGGTACTTCGGCCGACCTTGTTGTACGGCAGTGGTCGCGACCGGTCCCTGACGGCCCTGGTCGCGCTGGCCCGGCGCTGGCGTGTCCTTCCGCTGCCTTTTACTGCCAAGGGACTTCGCCAGCCCGTGCATGTGGACGACGTGGCGGCGGCCATCCTCGGCTGCCTCGAAGTTCCCGCCGCGTTGACCGCCGGTCGTAGTTTCGACCTGCCGGGTGGAGAAGTGCTGGCGTTCGACGCCATGGTGCGGCGCACTCTTGAACGCCATGCCCCGGGCGCGAGGGTGCTTGCCCTGCCGGGCTTCGCCTTCCGCCCGCTGGCCCGGCTGGCCGCCCGCTTGGGCAAGGGCCCAGCCCCGGGAAGCCTTGCCCGCATGGCGGCAGACCAGACGGCGGATGCCACGCCGGCCCGCCTCGCCTTCGGATACAAGCCCGGTCCATTCCGGCCCTGAACAGGCTTGCTGCGCTGCAGCACGAAAAGAATCCGGGTTTCCATACGCTGGGGCATTGCTTCTTGGCGTAACGGACTTTTAATATGGGGGTACAGTAGAGCGACGAACCCGGGGGGGGTCTGATCCATGAAATCCGACAGTTGGCTGCCAGGCAGCCGCGACCGCGATCCCCCTACGGCAAGCGTTTTGCTTTCGCCCCGAGTGTTTTGCCCTTCAGAGGAACAATAGAAATGAATTCCATCAAACCTGCTCGTGGGCTGCTCGCCCGTGCTCCGCTGGCCGCGGCCATAGCCCTGGCCGTATTTTCCGCGCCCGCTGCACAGGCTTTCGAATTCGAGAAGGGCGGCCTGACCGGCAGCCTCGACACGACCATCAGCTATGGCATCTCGGTCCGCATGCAGGACCAGGAAGAGAGCCTGATCGGCAAGGTCCAGTTCGATCCCGCGCTCTGCTTCCAGAACGTCCCGCTGGGCCCGATTCCTGTTGGCGCCGGACGCTGCAGCTCCAACGCCGTCCCGGGCTCTGCCTACCAGATCGCCGCGCCGGGCCGCTTCTCGGTCAACCGCGACGATGGCGACCTGAAGTACGACAAGGGCGACGCTTTCTCCAACGCCTTCAAGATCACCTCGGAACTCAGCTTGAAATGGGGCCAGGACAGCAGCTGGGGCGCCTTCGCCCGCGCTACCTATTTCTACGACTTCGAAAATGCCAACCGCGACGACTTGACTGAAATCGCGAAGGACAAGGTCGGCAAGGACTTCCAGATGCTGGACGCCTTCGTCTATCACGACTTCACCATCGGCGGTAAGAAGGGCAGCTGGCGCGTGGGTCGCCAGGCGGTCAGCTGGGGTGAGAGCACCTTCATCCAGAACGGCATCAACGTCGTCAATCCGATCGACGTTTCCAAGCTGCGCGTCGCTGGCGCGGAGTTGAAGGAAGCGTTCCTGCCGATCGACATGTTGTGGGGTTCCTTCAGCTTCACCGACAACCTGTCGATGGAAGCCCTGTACATGCTCGAGTTCGAAGAGATCGAAGTCGATGCCTCGGGCACCTACTTCAGCTCGAACGATTTCGGTTCGCCGGGCGGTACCTACGTGATGCTCGGCTTCGGCACCGCGCCGCAGCCCGTGCTGAATCCTGAAAACTATTTCCAGACCTGCCAGCTGCCGCTGGGTTCGGGCTTCGGCGCTGCCGACACCGGCTTGCCGGCGTCGCTGCAGGGTTTTGCCTGCGCCAACTCGGTGCCGCGCCTGCCCAACCGCAATGCGCGCAACTCAGGCCAGTACGGTGCCGCCATCCGTTACTTCTCCGAGGAATGGGGCAATACCGATTTCGCGTTCTACTTCCTGAACTACCACAGCCGCTTGCCGCTGCTGTCGGGCAAGACGGTGTCCACGGCCGCCCTGGCCGGCGTGCCGACCGGCCTGACCGCGGGCTTCTACGTCGAGTATCCGGAAGACATCCAGATGTACGGCTTCAGCTGGAACACCACCTTGCCCGGCGGCATCGCCTGGCAGGGTGAAGTGAGCCATCGCCCGAACATGCCGTTGCAGGTGGATGACGTCGAACTCTTGTTCGCCGCCCTCAGCCCGCTGAATGCGGTCGTGCCGACCCTGATCTCGACCCCGGCGCTGCGCTTCTGCAGCCAGCTGAACCCCGGTTGCGCGGCATCGCCGTTCTCGGCCGACCAGCGCGGCTGGCGCAGCCATGAGGTTTCGCAGTTGCAGATGACCTTCACCAAGGCGTTCGCCAGCGTGCTGGGCGCTGAACAGGTGGCCCTCGTCGCTGAAATCGGCGGTACCGAAGTCTGGGACCTGCCGAGCCCCGACGTGCTTCGTTACGAAGGTGAAGGCACCGACACCGGTGGCGGCCTCGATGTAGGCGACGTCTTCGGTTCACCCTTGCTGCCGTCGCCGCCGTATCCGGCTGGCACGCCCAGCGGCTTGTTCACCATGCCGGGTGCAGCGCGTAATCCGCTGACCCTGGATGGTGGTTTCCCGACCCAGTTCTCCTGGGGTTATCGCGTTGCCGCCCGCGCCGACTACAACAGCGCGTTCGGTTCGCCCGTCACATTGTCGCCACGCATCGCCTTCAATCATGACGTGAACGGAACCACGCCGGGACCGGGTGGCAACTTCCTTGAAGGTCGCAAGTCCGGTACCGTGGGTGTCGAGGCCAACTATCTCAACAAGCTTGTCTTCGACCTGAGCTACACGGCATTCACGGGTGGTGGTCGCTTCAACCAGATCTCCGACCGCGACTTCGCTTCATTCACCGTCAAGTATTCGTTCTGAGCCATTAGGGAGGGCAGACGATGAAGATGTTCAAGAAAACCGCGTTGGCTACATTCGCCACCGCCGCAATCCTCACCGCAGGTGTGGCCCAGGCCAACACCACGTCGGCGAAAGCCGCCCAATTGGGCAATTCGCTGACGCCGATGGGCTCGGAAAAAGCAGGCAATGCGGATGGCACCATCCCGGCATGGGATGGCGGCATCACGCGTCCGCCGGCGGGTTATCGCGCCGGCCGTGACCACATTGATCCGTACGCGGGCGAGAAGCCCCTGTTCACGATCAATGCCGGAAACATGGCCCGTTACGCCGACAAGCTCGGCGCCGGCCAGAAGGCGATGCTCACCAAGTACAAGACGTTCCGCATGGACGTCTACCCGACCCATCGCAGCGCGTCGTTCCCGGCTCGCACCTACGAATACACCAAGCGCAACGCCACTGCCTGCAAGCTCATTGCAGACGGCGAAGGCATCCAGAACTGCGCCGAGGGTTTCCCGTTCCCGATCCCGAACAACGCCTACGAGGCCATCTGGAACCACAAGCTCAAGTACAAGGGCCTGTCGGTTCGCAGCTACTCGAACCAGGCAGCGCCGACCGCCGGCGGTTCCTACACGCTGGTCCGCCTGCGTGAAGAAATCCTCGGCCTGTACTACAAGCCGGGCAACACCTCGGAATCCATCAACAACGCCCTGCTGTACTTCAAGCAGGACGTGCTCGGCCCGGCGCGTCTTGCCGGTGGCGTGCTGCTGGTGCACGAAACCTTGAACGCCAAGGCCGCGCCGCGCCAGGCATGGGTGTACAACCCGGGCCAGCGTCGCGTGCGTCGCGCGCCCAACGTTGCCTATGACAACCCGGGTACCGCGTCCGACGGCCTGCGCACCAATGACATGACCGACATGTTCAACGGCGCCATGGACCGTTTTGCCTGGACCTTGGTCGGCAAGAAGGAAATGTACATCCCGTACAACGTGTACAAGGCTGACTCCAGCGCCACCAAGGTGTCCGACCTGATCCGCCCGGGCCACATCAACCCCGACTACCTGCGCTACGAGTTGCATCGCGTGTGGGTGATCGAGGCCAAGCTCAAGGCAGGCCAGCGCCACATCAACAGCCGCCGCACCATGTACCTGGATGAAGACAGCTGGCAGATCGTCGGTATCGACCATTACGACGGCCAGGGCACCCTGTGGCGTTACTCGGAAGCACTTCCGATCAACTACTACGAAGTGCCGACGTTGTGGACCACGCTCGAGACGCATCACGACCTGAAGTCCGGCCGTTACATCAGCGGCTTGCTCGACAACCAGGACAAGCCACGCGACTTCAGCTTCCAGAGCACTCCGGCGGATTACTCGCCGCAGAACCTGCGCGACAGCGGCGTTCGCTGATTCAGGCAGTACCGACCGCGCCCTTCGGGGCGCGGTCTTCTTGAAAGCCGCGCACATCGAAAGTCTTCGGGAGTGGAATCGATGTCCATGTTTCGCCCCAACGCCGCGCGTCAAGCCGGCGCGCTGTTGCTTCTCCTGACGCTGCCGCTGGCGGCCCAGGTTTCTACGCAAGCCCCTGCGGACGATCCGTCCGCGCTTCCCTCCGAAATCATGCCGCGCGCCAGCAAGTCCCTGCTGACCGACGTGGCGCGTACGCCATCGGGTTTCTTCGCGGTTGGTGAACGCGGACATGTCATCACTTCCGTGGACGGCAAGCAGTGGACGCAGGTGGCAACGCCTACGCGGTCCGCGCTCACCTCAATCACTGCCGTGGACGACAAGCTCTGGGCTGCCGGCCACGATGGCGTCATCCTGCATTCGGCCGACGGCGGCAAGACCTGGGTCGCGCAACGCCGCGACCCGTTCATGCGCAGCCCGGATGAAGATCCCGCCGACCACGATCCGCGCCAGGGCGTGCCGATCCTCGATATCCTGTTCACCGACGCCAGCAACGGCATCGCCATCGGCGCTTATAGCCTGATGCTGGTGACCAGCGATGGCGGCTCGACCTGGACGCCGAAGCAGGCCCTCGCGCCAGCCGCGCCATCCGACGAGCCCGCAGCGCCGATGGAAGGCGACATCTTCAGTGCCGAAGACCTGATGCTCGATGAAGAATCCGATCCGCATCTCAACGCGATCACCAGCACGGGACCCGGTGGCATGGTCATCGTCGGCGAACGCGGCACGGTGCTGCGATCGGAAAATAGCGGGCAGTCCTGGCAGAAGCTCGGCTTCCCCTACAAGGGTTCGATGTTCGGCGTGCTCGGCCTGGGTAACGGCCGGTTGCTGACCTTCGGCCTTCGCGGCAACGTTTACGAGTCCACCGACAACGGCGCCAGTTGGAGCAAGGTGCCGGCCGAGGGCAGCACCAGCCTGATGGGCGGCGCCGCGCTTGAAGGCGGCGGCGCGGTGCTGGCGGGTGGCAACGGCACTTTGCTGCAGCGCGCTTCGGCCGATGCGCCATTCAAGGTGAGCAACTTCAAGAATTCCATCGGTGAGTCGCCGACGCTGGCGGGTGTGGTTCCCGACGGCAATGGCGGCTATGTACTGGTCGGCGACAAGGGTGTCGACCAGGCCCAACTGCAGTAACGGAGTCCCAATGAGCGCAGTGCAACGCTTCACCGAACGACTCGTATTCGGGGCACGCCCCCTGGTCCTGCTGATCTTCACGGTCATCACGATCGCGATGGGATTCTTCGCCTACCAGCTGAAGGTGGACGCGGGCTTCAAGAAGCAGATCCCGCTGCAGCACGAGTACATGAAGACCTTCATCGACTACGAGCTGGACTTCGGTGGAGCGAACCGCGTCCTGGTCGCGGTGATGGCCAAAGACGGCAACATGTTCAGCGACGAGTACCTGACGGCGCTGCAGCAGGTCACCAAGGAAGTCATTGACCTGGAGGACACCGACGACGCGCGCTCGCGTTCGCTGTTCACCCCGAACGTGCGCTTCATCGAGGTGGTGGAAGACGGTATCTCCGGCGGCAACGTCATCCCCAACGACTACGATCCCAGCTTCAAGCCCGGCAGCCCGGAACAGTTCGAACAGATCCGCGGCAACATCGTCAAGGCCAACATCCTTGGCCGCCTGGTTGCCAAGGACTGGTCCGGCGCGATGGTCTGGGCCGACATCATTCCCGAGTCCGATTCCAAGACCAATCCGCGCAAGGTCGATTACCAGAAGATCGCCAAGCAGCTCGAGGCAATCCGCCAGAAGCACGAGAAGGGCAACATCACGGTCCACGTGATCGGCTTCGCCAAGATGGTTGGCGACATCAGCGATGGCGCGACCTCGGTGGTGAAGTTCTTCGGCATCACCATTGCCTTCACCTGGTTGCTGCTGTTCCTGTATTCCAGCTCGGTCAAGCTGGCATCGTTGACGGTGCTGTGCGCAATGGTGTCGGTGGTGTGGATGCTTGGTGCCCTGCGCCTGATGGGCTTCGGCATCGATCCGATGAACATGCTGACGCCGTTCCTGATCTTCGCCATCGCGGTCAGCCACGGCGAACAGATGATCAACCGCTTCCGCGGCGAGATATTCTTCGGTGGCCTGGAAGAGGGCACGGTCGAGGAATTGCGCGAGCGCGCCAAGTTTGCGGTCGAACCGCTGGAAGCCGCGCGCCTGTCGTTCCGCATGCTGCTGGTGCCGGGCGCCGTCGCGTTGCTGGCCGGCTGCATCGGTTTCGGCGCCATCTGGTTCATCCCGATCCAGATGATCAAGGAACTCGCCATCACCGCCACCGTCGGCGTCGGCCTGACCATCCTCACCGACCTGATCCTGCTGCCGGTGCTGCTCAGCTACACCGTCGTGCGCAACATTGAAAAGAAGCGCGAGTACCGCCTGCGCCAGCTGACCCAGTTCGACAAGGTCTGGGCATTGCTGGCCCGTCTCAGCAAGCCCAAGCCCGCCGCGATCGTGATTGCGCTGGGACTGGTGGTCTGGTTCTTCGCCTGGCAACAGGGCAACAAGGTAATGATCGGCGACGCCCAGGCCGGCGTGGCCGAACTGCGGCCCGAGGCACGCTACAACCTTGACGCGGTGATGATCAGCGAGAAGTTCGCGCTGGGCGTGGACATCCTCAACGTGATCGTGGAAGCAGGCCCGTCAGCCTGCACCACCAGCTACAAGGCGATGGAAACCATCGACCGCTTCTCGTGGCACATGAGCAACGTGGAAGGCGTGGTGCAGGTGATGAGCCTGCCAATGGCCGCCAAGCTCGTGAACGCCGGCTGGAACGACGGCTCGATCCGCTGGCGCGTATTGCCGCGCGACCAGGACACGCTGCGCCAGGCGACCCAGAGTTTCGAAACCGACTCGGGCCTGCTCAACGCCGACTGCAGCGCGATTCCGGTAACGGTCTTCACCAGCGACCACCAGAGCTCGACGATCGACCGCGTGGTGGCCGAGACCAAGAAGTTCCGCGCCGACAACAAGGCCTACGATCCCGATTTCGCCAAGAAGCGCGAAGCGGCCATCAAGGCGGCCAGCGAGAAGGGTGAGGAATACAGCACCGACGACGTCAGCTTCCGCCTCGCCACCGGCAGCCTCGGCGTCGCCGCGGCCATCAACGACACCGTGCGCGAGAAGGAACACTTCATCCTGTACCTGCTGTACGGCGCCGTGCTGGCCATGTGCTGGATCAGCTTCCGCAGCATCCGCGCTGCGCTTTGCGTGCTGCTGCCGCTGGTGCTGGTCACCGAGCTCGGCCACACGCTGATGGTGCACCTCAACATCGGCATGAAGATCAACACGCTGTGCGTGGTCGCATTGGGCGTGGGCATCGGCGTGGACTACGGCATCTACATCTTCGCCCGCATGCGCGAAGCGATGCTGCAGGGCAAGACCCTCACCGAGTCGTACTTCATTGCGCTCAAGACCACCGGCATCGCCATCTTCTACACGGCCCTGACCCTGGCGGTCGGTGTGGCGATGTGGATCTTCTCGGTACTGAAGTTCCAGGCCGACATGGGCATCCTGCTCACCTTCATGTTCATCCTGAACATGGTCGCCGCGATCATCTTCCTGCCGGCACTGTGCCGCTGGATCCTGCGGCCGAACGAGAAGGACGACTGGGTCCCGCCGCACGCCTGACATCGCGAATCCATCTTGGCTGACCCGGCGCGGACACTTGTCGGCGCCGGGGCGACCAGGGCGGATCCACCCCCCGGCGCCGTCAAGCGTTCGCGCCAAGACAACCGACGCGAGCTCAAACTTCGACGACTGGAGTCGGTCGCGCCTTGGTCAGGTTGCGCAGTGCGATGGCGAGGACGCCGCTGAGGACCATCGCGCCGCCGATCCAGAGGCGTGGTCCGACTTGATCGTGAAGAAGCACGATACCGAGCACCGTTGCTAGCAAAGGTGTTGCGAGAAGATACGGCGTCACCTGCGCGACCGGATGCCGTTGCACCAGCACGTAATACAGGCCGTGGCCCAGCATCGAGGCGAGTACGGCGGCATAGACCACGCCGAACCACGCGACCCAGCTTGCCTGCGCAATCGACTCGCGCATGTCCGGTTCGATCAACGCGCTCATGCCGAGCAGCGGAAACATGCCGATCAATGCGGTCCAGCCTTGCTGGCTGAACATGTCCATGCCCTTCATGCCGCGGATCAACACGGTACCGATGGCGAGGAACAAGGCCGACACCAGCATCAGCACCAGTGCCGCCGGCCGCTCCATCACACTCGGGTCGAAGCCAAGCACCAGCACGCCGACGAAGCTCAGCGCGATGGCGGCGCCGGTGCGCCAGTGGAAGCGCTCGCCGATCATCCACCACGCGAGCAGTGCCGACATCGGTACGTAGCTCTGCATCAGGATGGCCGGGGATGCGATGGTGGTGGACAGGCTGAGCGCCCAGAAGCTGAGGCCGAAATGCAGTACGCCGGTGCACAGCGCGACCGCGATCAAACGGGGCCATTGGCCGGGCGCCGGGCGCTTGAGGAAGGCGGCCAGCATCAGCGCCAGCAAGGCCAGACGCAATCCGGTGAACAGCAGCGGCGGAAATTCCATCAACGCCAGCTTGGCGGTGATGAAGTTGCCCGCCCACGCCAGCGCGATCAGCGAGACCAGGAAAAGATCGCGCCCGCCCAGGCGATGGCGGTGGTCAGTAGGCAATGTCGAGCCGCTTGTACAGCTTGCGCAGCGTCCACAACGGACCGATCAGCAGGAACAACACGTCGGTGAAGAAACTTGGTCGGCGACCTTCCACCTTGTGGCCGATGAACTGGCCGATCCACGCCACCACGAATACGGAGACGGCGATGATCACCAGCGTCTGCATGCCGAACGTATTCGCGATCCAACGATTCAACAACACGCTGGCCAGGAAGCCGACGAAGGCGCCCATCGCCAGGTTGCGCGACAGCCGCCAGTAATAGGCCCAGGCCAGGAACATCGCCAGCGCCGAAATCGCGCCGGGCTTCAGCAGCGCGCCCGGCACCGGCACCGCCCACAACAAGGCCGTTACCGACCAGACGATGGCCGGCACGCAGACCAGGTGGATGGCCTGGTTGGTTTCATTGCGGTGGTCGCTGGAATACTGGTCGAGCAAGACATCGATCTGGCGCATCAGCCTGTCTCCATGGTGCGGGCGAATGCCCCGGTCAAATGCGGATATCCGCCAGGCGCAGCAGCGCTTCGGCGTACTTCGCGCGGGTGGCCTCGATCACCGCGGCAGGAACATGCGGACCGGGCGCGGTCTTGTTCCAGTCCAGGGTTTCCAGGTAATCGCGAACGAACTGTTTGTCGTAACTCGGCGGGCTGATGCCGATCTGATAAGAATCAGCAGGCCAGAAGCGCGACGAATCCGGCGTGAGCATCTCGTCCATCACGTGCAGCGTGCCGTCATCGTCCAGCCCGAATTCCAGTTTGGTGTCGGCGATGATGATGCCGCGCTTCGCGGCGTACTCGGCGGCGAAGCGATAGATCGCCAGCGTCGCGTCGCGCACGCGCATCGCGAGGTCCGCGCCAATCGCCTCGACGACGCTCTCGAAGCTCACGTTTTCATCGTGGCTGCCAGGCGCGGCCTTGGTGGATGGCGTGAAGATGGGCTCCGGCAATATCTCGGCTTGGCGCAGGCCCTTCGGCAGCGTGATGCCGCAGACCTGTCCACTACGTTGGTAGTCCTTCCAGCCGCTGCCAATCAGGTAGCCGCGCGCGATGGCTTCGACCGGCACCGGCTTGAGCTTCTTCACCACCACGCTGCGCCGCGCGTACAGGTCGGCATCGACGCCGGCAGGCAACACGCCAGCCACGTCTTCATGGGTCAGGTGATTGGGAATGAGGTGCGCGGTGCGCTCGAACCAGAAGTTCGAGATCTGGCAGAGCATCTCGCCCTTGCCGGGAATCGGGTCGGGCAGCACGACATCGAATGCCGACAGCCGATCGGTGGCTACCATCAATAGCCGATTGCCCGGCAGGCCGAAGACATCGCGGACCTTGCCCTGGTGCAGCAAGGGCAGGCCGGGCAGGTGGGACGTGTGAAGAGTGGTAGCCAAGAGGGCGAAATCCGTCCGGGGCGAGCGCCCTATTGTAACCGGCGGGCCGCGCGCTTCGGCTGGTAGAATGGGCCATGCGCCGACTATTGATCCTGCTGCTGTGCCTGCCCACGCTAGTGCAGGCGCAGGCGCCGGCGAAGCCCGCCAAACTCGGCCAGTGCGTCGCCTGCCACGGCGAAAACGGCCGAAGCCGCATTCCCGGCACGCCCCACCTGGCCGGGCAGGATCAAGCCTACCTGGTCGCGGCCATGGCCGCCTACCGCAACGGCACCCGCCGCGCCGTGCCGATGAACTCCATCGCCAACACCCTGCAGCCGCGTGACATCGCCGCGCTGGCCCGTTGGTATTCGCAGCAACCTGCGGGCGGCACCCGATGAACTGGAAAGGCAAAGTGGTCGGTGCCGCCATCGGCCTGTTGCTGGGCGCGTCCCTGCGTCGGCCGTTCCTGATGATCATCGGCGTGGCGCTCGGCCATCTTTACGACATGGGCGTGTTCGGATCGAAACCGGCCGGCCCCAAGCCGCCATCGCCGCCAGCCGAAACCGATCCCTACGCAGCGCTGGGCATCACTTCGTCGGCCAGCGACGAGGAAGTGGACCAGGCCTATCGCCGGCGCATGTCGGAGTACCATCCTGATCGCGTCGCCAATTCGGCCAAGGAAATCCGCGACCTCGCAGAATTGCGAGCACGCGAGGCCAACGGGGCCTACGAGACCATCAAGCGCCAGCGCGGCCGCTAGCCGCGCCCACACCACCACGGAACGACCCATGTCCCGATGCCTGATCGCCCCTTCCATCCTGTCGGCCGATTTCGCGCGCCTGGGCGCCGAAGTCGATGACGTCCTGAAGGCCGGCGCCGACTGGGTGCACTTCGATGTGATGGACAATCACTACGTGCCCAACCTGACCATCGGGCCGCTGGTGTGTGAAGCCTTGCGCAAGCATGGCGTCACCGCGCCTATCGACGTGCACCTGATGGTGAAGCCGGTGGATCGCATCATTCCCGATTTCGCCAAGGCCGGCGCGACCTATATCAGCTTCCACCCGGAGGCGAGCGAGCACATCGACCGCACGATCGGACTGATCCACGAGCAGGGTTGCAAGGCCGGCCTGGTGTTCAATCCGGCCACGCCGCTGCATTACCTGGACCACGTGCTGCACAAGCTCGACCTGGTGCTGATCATGTCGGTCAATCCCGGTTTCGGTGGCCAGAGTTTCATCCCCGGCGCGCTCGACAAATTGCGCCAGGTGCGCAAGCTGATCGACGCCAGCGGCCGCGATATCCGGCTCGAGGTCGATGGCGGCGTAAAGGCGGACAACATCGCTGAAATCGCCGCCGCCGGCGCTGACACTTTCGTTGCGGGCTCGGCGATCTTCAACGCGCCCGATTACGCCAGCGTCATCAGCCAAATGCGCGCCAACTGCGCGGGAGCGACAGCCAAATGAACGACGCGGCCAAAGCTTCCGACGGCCTCAGCCAGGACAAGCTGCGCCGCATCCTCGAAGTCACCCGGGACCTGGCGCGCCCGTTCGACCTGAGCACCATGCTGTACACCATCGTGGACGCGGCCAAGGATTTGCTGGACGCCGAAGGTGGCACGGTCTGGCAGTACCAGCCGGCCGACGACATGCTGGAAATGCGCGTTGCGCGCGGCCTCGATGCCATCCGCATCCCCGCCGACCGCGGCATCGTCGGTGAATGCGTGCGCACGCGCGCACCGATCAACGTGCCTGACTGTTACGCCGACCCGCGCTTCAACCGCGACGTGGACAAAGCCAGCGGACAGCGCACACGCTGCATGCTCAGCCTGCCGCTGGTCGGCTACGACGACCAACTGGTCGGCGTGCTGCAGGTGGTCAATCGCCGCGAGGGTGTCTTCGACGCCGACGACGAAGCCGTGGCCAGCGCGCTCGCCGCGCAATGCGCCGTCGCCCTGCAACGCATGCAGATGACCGAGCAGCTGATGGCCTCGGAAAAACTGCGCCAGGAAATCTCCGTCGCGCGCGAAGTGCAGATGGGCACGCTGCCCAAGGCGCCGCCATCCTTGCCCGACTACGATTTCGCCGGCTTGTTCAAGCCCACCGATGACACCGGCGGCGATACCTACGACTTCGTGCCCTGCGACGATGGCCGCATCTTCGTGTTGATGGGTGATGCCACCGGCCACGGCATCGGTCCGGCCCTGTCGGCAACGCAGGTGCGCGCGATGTTGCGCGTGGCGCAGCGCCTCGGCGCCAACCTCGACGACGCTTTCCGCCATATCAACGACCAACTGGTGGTGGACCTGGCCGAAGACCGCTTCGTCACTGCCTTCCTCGGCCAGCTCGATCCCCGCAATCACACCCTGCATTACCACTCGGGCGGGCAGGGACCCTTGCTGCATTTCCGCGCTGCTGACCTGAGTTGCGAATTCTCGCCACCCACGACCTTCCCGATGGGCGCGATGATCCTGCCGGCAATGAAGCCCGCCAAGGTTGCGCACCTGGAGCCGGGTGATGTGTTTGCCCTGATCTCCGATGGCGTCTACGAATACATGGACGGGCAGGAGCGGCAATTCGGCGAGGAGGGCGTCGCCGAACTTCTGCGTCGCTACCACGACCGTCCCATGCCCTACCTGCTGGGTCGCTTGATGGAGGCGCTGCGGGAGTTCGGCCAGGGCGCGCCACAACTCGACGACGTGACCGTGGTGCTGATCCGCCGCCTGCCGCTGGCAAAACCGCTACTCGAGGATTTCGAGGAGCGCACCACGCGCGCCGGCACGTCGTGGCAGCGCCGCCAGGAATTCAAGCGCAGCTTCGATGCCTTGCCTGGCGTCTTCGCCTTCATCCAGCGTTGCCTGGCGCAGGACGGCATTGGCCCGGACGCGCGCTATGCGGTGGAGTTCACGGTCGAGGAATTGTTCACCAACATGGTGAAGTACAACGCGGACGGCTCGGGGCGCATCGCGCTGGAGATCGAACGCGACGACGGCCACCTGGAATGCCGCCTGTCGGACCCCGACAGCGGCTTCTTCGACGTCACCGCCGCGCCCGACGCCGACGTGAACGCCTCGGCGGACCAGCGCGAGCCCGGCGGCCTGGGCCTGCACCTGATCCGCCGTATGGTGGAAAACCTGGACTACGACTATTCTGGCCGACGTAGCCTGATTACGTTCCGGAAAAGGCTGGGGAGCGATTGATGTTCGAGATCGTGCAGGGCGACAACGGCCGGGTCGTGTTTTCCGGCCGCCTGGATGCCGCGCAATGCGCCAAGGCGCAGGCTTTCCTGGATGCTGCCGCGGATCCGCGGGAGTTTGATTTCGCCGGCCTGGAGTACATCTCCAGCGCGGGCCTGGGCGTGTTGCTGCGCGCCCACAAGAAAGTGATGGCATCGGGCGGCAAGCTGCGCCTGGTCAACGTGAACAACCATATCTTCGACATCTTCCGATACTCGGGATTCGACCAGTTGTTCGAGGTCGAACGACTGGCTTGAGCCAGTGGCTTTCCAACCTTTTCCGCCTTCGCAGGTATTGATGACTGACGACCCGGATGCCGCCCTCGTACTTGAATGCCGGGCAGGCAGCCGTCGGGCGTTCGAGCGTTTGCTCGCGCGCTACGAGCGGCCGATTTTCAACGCGGCCTACCGAATCCTCCATCACCGTGAAGACGCCACCGACGTGACCCAGACCGTTTTCCTCCGCGCCTACGAGCACTTCGACCGATTCGACCCGGGCCAGCGCTTTTTCAGCTGGATCTACCGGATCGCCGTCAACGAGGCGCTTGACCTGAGCAATGGGCGTCGCCGCAGCGAGCCGGTGGCCGAAGAGATCGCCAGCGATCGGCCCGGCCCGGAACGCGTCGCGCAGGACGATCAGTTGGACGAAGGAATGCAGTCGGCGCTGATGGCCATCCCGGTCGAATACCGCACCCTGGTCGTACTCAAGCACGTGCAGGACTGCAGCTACGAGGAAATCGCCGCGATCCTCGATTGCCCGGTGAAGACAGTCAAATCCCGACTTTTCACCGCCCGCCAGGCGCTGCGCCAAGTGCTGGTGGACCGGGGGCTGGCATGACCGACATCGATCCGCGCACCCTCGATCTCATCCACGCCGAACTCGACGACGAGCTCGATGCGGCCGGTCGCGCCGAATTGTCCACGCGCCTGGCCGCCGACCCGCAGGCACGCCTGCAGTACGACCAGTTGACTCGCATGGCGCAATCGCTGGCAAGGCTGCCGCCCATGGAACCGCCCGCGGGGCTGCGCCAACGCTGGCAACCGTCTCCGCCTGCCCCGGCACCCTTGTCGCCTCGCGTGGCCGCACATCGCCGCTGGCTAGGCCGTGGCGTCGCCCTGGCCGCTGCCACCCTGGCGGTCGCCTTCGGGCTCAGCTTCACGGACATCGGCCGGCAATCCCTCGACGGCCAGCAGTTGATGGGCACCATGGGCAGTGACACGCCTGCGGCCTCCGACTCGGCGCGAATCGTTCCCGTCGAAGCTCCGGGCCTGAGCGGCACCGTCGCCCTCGAGCCGGGCCAATCGGGTTGGGACCTCGTGTTCAAGCTCGACACCGCCGGTCCGGTTTCGGTCAGCGCGACCTATGATCCCGCCGCATTGCGTTTGGAAGGTTATGCGCGCGCCGGATCCGGCGACCGCAGCTTTACCGCCAGTCCCGGCAGGATTGGTTTCGTGAACCAGGGGGCGGAACACCTGAGCCTTCATCTGCTGCCCGGGGAAGGGGGGCAGGTGAGGATTCGGTTCGAGGGGCAGGAAGGGACCCTGCAGGACATGGCCATCACCGTTCCGGCAGGCGCACCGCCCAAGTAGTCGAAAAGAATTTCGTGAACCCGTCCAACCTTTTTTGCATTGCCCGGTACGTCATTGCAGTAGCTGGTCAAAACCACTACCGGTAACCGCGTCAACAACCGTCACTCCAGCGAGGATGATATGAAGAACAACAAGATTCTGGCCCTGTGCGCCCTGGCCGTCGCCATCGGTGCTGTTGGCTATTTCGGCTTCGGCATCCCGCCCCAGAGCGACGCCGTATTCGGCACCATCGCCCCGGCCCAGCGTTACCAGGCTGACACCGTCGGCGCCGCCGACGTCAAGCTCGGTGACCAGTCCACCGCCAAGTTCATGCAGACCGATGCGTTCCGCATGATCCAGGGCGACGCCAAGCTCGCCGAGGCCCTGCGCAGCGATTCGTTCCGCGCCGCGCTCGCCAGCGAAAGTTTCCGCGCCGCGCTCAACAGCGATGCGTTCCGCGCTGCACTCGCCAGCGAATCCTTCCGCGAAGCGATGGACAGCGAAGCGTTCCGCGCCGCGCTTGCCAGCGAATCGTTCCGCGCCGCGATGGCGAGTGATTCGTTCCGCGCCGCCATGGCCAGCGAGTCCTTCCGCGCCGCCTTGGCCAGCGACCAGTTCCGCGCCGCCCTCGCCAGCAACAGCTTGAACCAGGCGATGGACACGGAAGCCTTCAAGCAGGCAATGAAGAGCGACACCTTCCGCGCCGCGATGGCGAGTGACTCGTTCCGTGCAGCCCTGGCCAGCGACAGCTTCCGCGCCGCGATGGCCAGTGACAGCTTCCGGGCTGCGCTTGCCAGCGACTCGTTCCGCGCCGCCCTCGCCAGCGACAGCTTCCGCGCCGCCCTGGCCAGCGACTCGTTCCGTGCCGCCCTCGCCAGCGACAGCTTCCGCGCCGCGCTTGCCAGCGACTCGTTCCGTGCCGCCCTCGCCAGCGACAGCTTCCGTGCCGCCCTGGCTAGCGACTCGTTCCGCGCCGCCCTGGCCAGCGACAGCTTCCGCGCCGCCCTGGCCAGCGACTCGTTCCGTGCCGCACTGGCCAGCGATGCGCAAGCCCGCAAGCAGGACACCCAGCGGGCCGCGACCGAATAAGCCGACGTTTGACCGTTCTGGTCTGCATTCAGTCCAAACAAGCCGCCTGCGAACAGCAGGCGGTTTTTTGTTGTAAGGTCGGCCGGGGGATGGCCAACGACCGCAATGGTCCTTGCTGGGGAGAATGGCAATGCAGTCCCGAAGTGCGCGCAAGGTGGTGCCGCTGCTTTGCCTGCTCGCCACGAGCAGCCCGGCTGTTGCCGAGAAGTTTGAACTTGCCCAACTGCAGACCGAAGACTTGCGGCTGCTCTACCAGGACCCACAGCAAACCTACCTGACGCCCTACATCGCGCGCTCTTTCCTCAATGCGCTTGAGGTCGAGAAGCGGATCTTCCGCTGGGCGCCCTACGAGAAAGTGAGCTTCGTGCTCACCGACACCTCCGACTACGGCAACGGCCGTGCGCTGGTGTCCCCACAGAACATCATTGCTGCCGAACTCTCGCCCAGCAGCCACGCGTTCGAGACGATGCCCAGCAACGAACGCTTCCATTCGCTTACCAGCCATGAACTGGTGCACATCGCCACGCTCGATGCCTGGAACCAGGACGATGCGAAGTGGCGGCGCTTCTTCGGCGGCAAGCCGCGCGAAACCGACGAACATCCGATCACCATCGTCTACAACTACCTGTCCACGCCGCGCAACAGCACGCCGCGCTGGTACACCGAAGGTTCTGCTGTTTACATGGAAACCTGGCTGTCGGGCGGCATCGGCCGCGCGCAGGGCGGCTACGACGAGATGGTGTTCCGCGCCATGGTCCGCGACGACGCGCATTTCTACAGCGCGCTGGGCCTGGTTTCGGAAGGTACCGCCGCCGATTTCAACACGATGGCCAATGCCTATCTTTACGGCACGCGATTCATCAGCTACGTGTCCCTGGAATATTCGCCGGAAAAAGTCATCGAGTGGCTGTCGCGCGCCCCCGAAAGCGACCGCTACTACGGCACCCAGTTCAAGCGCGTCTTCGGAAAATCCATCGAGGACACGTGGAACGAGTGGATTGCCTGGGAACATGGGTTCCAGAAGGCCAACCTCGATTCAGTGCGCAAATATCCGGTGACGGTCGGCCGGCGAATCAGCCCGCGCACGCTCGGCTCGGTCTCCAAGTCCTATGTGGACCCGGCCAGTAATACGATGATCGGCGCCTTCCTGTATCCCGGCGTCGTCTCGCATATCGGCACCGTGTCGCTGGGCGACGGCAGCGTCAAGCGCCTGGTGGACCTGAAGGGTCCGGTGAAATACCTGGTGGCGTCCACCGCCTTCGATGCGAAGTCGCGCACCTTGTTCTACACCGCCGACAACGCCGCCTATCGCGACCTGATGGCGCTCGATCTTGCCAGCGGCGACACCCGCATGTTGCTGAAGGATGCGCGCATTGGCGACCTCGCCTTCAATTCGGTCGACCAGAGCCTGCTCGGCATGCGCCAGGAAAACGGCTATTCGACCCTGGTCCGCATCAAGCCGCCGTACAAGGAATGGAACCAGCTCATCACGCTGCCCTACGGCCAGGTGCTCAGCGAACTGGATATTTCGCCGGACGGCAAGCTGCTATCGACCACGGTCGAGGAGATCGACAGCAAGCAGTACTTGCGCGTGTTCCCGATCGATTCGCTCATTGCGGGTGAGCTCAAGCCGGTCGCCGAATTCAATTTCGGGCAGGCCGTGCCCGAAGGTTTCGTGTTCTCGCCCGATGGTCGCTTTCTTTACGGCAGTTCCTACTACACCGGTGTCTCGAACCTGTTCCGCTTCGAGATTGCCAACAGCGAGATAAAGGCCCTGACCAACGCCGAAACGGGTTTCTTCCGGCCGATACCGCAGCCGGATGGTTCGCTGCTGGCGCTGGAATATTCCGGCACCGGCTTCGTGCCCACGATCCTGAAGGTCGAGCCGCTGGAGGACCTGGGAGCCATCAAGTTCCTCGGCACCGCCATCGCCGACAAGCACCCGGTGGTGAAGTCGTGGAATGCGGGCTCGCCGGCTGACATCCCGCTCGATTCCCTGATCACCGATCGCAAGAAGTATTCACCGCTCAATGAGATGAAGCCCGATGGCGGCTACCCGGTGGTGATGGGTTATCGCGACAGCGTGGCGGTCGGCTATCGCTATGGCTTCGCCGATCCGCTGCACCTGTACAACCTGTCGGTCACCGCCAGCGTGTCGGTGGACGGCAACGTGCCGTCCGACGAGCGCCTGCACGTGGGCGTGGAGTTCAAGACCCTGGACTGGCGCTTCCGCTATTGGCACAACAACGCCGACTTCTACGACCTGTTCGGCCCCACCAAGCGCAGCCGCAAGGGCGACGCCGCCAGCATCGGCTATAAAAAGCTGATCGTGTACGACGAGCCGCGCCGCTTCGAGTGGAGCGCGAACCTGGCCTACTACACGGGCCTGGACACCTTGCCTGCCAACCAGAACGTCAGCAGCGTGCTCGATTCGCTGGTCAGCGCCGAGATCGGCCTCGACTACAGCAACACCCGCAAGTCCCAGGCCAGCGTGGACCACGAAAAAGGCTTCGACTGGACGCTGTACGCCTCTGCCGACCATGCCAACGGCGAAACCTATCCCAAGCTCACCGGCACTTTCGATTTCGGCTTTGCCTTGCCCTGGGCCAATTCGTCCATCTGGTTCTACAACGCGGCCGGCAGCGCCAGCGGCAATCCTGCCGACAGCCTGACCAATTTCTACTTCGGCAGCTTCCAGAACAACTATGTGGACAATCGCGCGGTCAAGCGCTATCGCGACTTCCAGACCTTTCCCGGTTTCGAGATCGATGCCCTGGGCGGCAAGCGTTTCTACAAGAACGTGATCGAGTGGAACGCGCCGCCGTTCCGCTTCGAGGAAGTGGGCGTGCCGGGCTTCTACCTCAGCTACATCCGCCCGGCCGTGTTCGCCGGCACGCTCATCATCGAAGACAGCCTGGCCGGCGGCCGCCGTCGCTATCATGACGTGGGCCTGCAACTGGACTTGAACTTCACCATCATGGACCACCTGCCGATGACCATCTCCTTCGGCTACGCGCAGGGCTTTGAGGAGTCCGAGAAGGTGGACGACGAGTGGCTGATCTCACTGAAGGTGTTGTGATCGCGGGCGACTTTCCATGAACACGACGTCGATCCTGCTGCGCGCCTGCATCGGCCTGCTGCCCGTGCTGTGCTTCCTGGTCGCGCTGGTGGCGATGGATAGCTACAAGCTGGTGCGCCTGCGCACCGTGGCCGTCGTGATCGCCCTGGGCGGCGTGGCCGCTGGCCTGAGCTACCTGGCCAACGTGGGCCTGTTGCGGATCACCGACATCGACTTCGGCACTTATGCACGCACCCTCGGTCCACTGGTCGAGGAAATCTGCAAGGGCGTCATCGTGTTGGCGCTGATCCGCACGCATCGCATCGGCTTCCTGGTGGATGCGGCAATCTTCGGTTTTGCGGTCGGCGCCGGTTTCGCGATGATCGAGAACCTCTATTACCTGCAGGACCTGGCCGACGCGCACATCGCCGTCTGGATCGTGCGCGGCTTCGGCACGGCCCTGCTGCACGGTGGCGTGCAATCGATCTTCGCGGTGATGGTGCTGACCCTCACCGACCGGCGCGGCGCAATGAACTTCGGCGCCGTGCTGCCGCCCTTGCTGGCAGCCGCAGTGCTGCATGCGGGCTTCAACCAGTTCGTGCTGCCGCCGATCTACCAGACCCTGGCGCTGATGTTGTTGCTGCCGCCGCTGATGATGTTCGTGTTCTCGCGCAGCGAGGCGGCGGTGGGCGACTGGCTGGGCACGGGTTTCGATGCAGACCGCGACCTGCTCGAGCTGCTCGACTCGGGCACGTTTTCCGAATCGCCGCATGGCCAGTACCTGCATGCCTTGCGCAAGAACTTCCGCGGCGAGGTGGTGGCCGACCTGGTCTGCTACCTGCGCCTGCACGTGGAACTGGCCCTGCGCGCCAAGGGCATGCTGATGATGCGCGAGAACGGCATCGAGGTGCCGATAGACGAGGTCACCCAGGCCAAGTTCGAGGAAATGCGCTACCTGGAGGGCGCGGTCGGCCGCACCGCACTGCTCGCCATCAAGCCGTTGCTTCACATGAGCCGGCGCGACCTGTGGCAGCTGTACATGCTTGGCAAATAAAATGTGGGAGCGGCCTTGGCCGCGAACTGCAGGAATCGCGGCCAAGGCCGCTCCCACTGGCTATACTGTTGGCCTGCGTCAAGCCGGATTCCCCCCGTGATTTCAGCCGAAGAGTTCCGGCAGCTAGCCGCCGCCGGCCATAACCGCATCCCCGTGGTGCGCGAGGTGCTGTCCGACCTGGACACGCCGCTGTCCGTTTACCTGAAATTGGCCGACGGCCCGCACACCTACCTGTTCGAGTCGGTCGAGGGCGGCGAGACCTGGGGTCGCTATTCCATCATCGGCCTGCCGGCCACGCGCACCTTCACCTTCCGCGGCAGCACGGTGGAAACCCGCGTGCATGGCGAGCTGGTCGAATCGCGCGAACTCGCCGACCCGCTGGCCGAAGTGGACCGCCTGCGCAACAGCTTCAGCGTGCCGCGCGTACCCGGGCTGCCGGCCTTCACCGGCGGGCTGGTCGGTTATTTCGGTTTCGAATCCATCGGCTACATCGAGCCGCGCCTGGCCGGCGGCGACAAGCCCGACCAGCTCGGCACGCCCGACGCCTTCCTGATGCTGTCGGAAGAACTCGCCGTCTTCGACAACCTGAAGGGCCGCCTGTACCTCATCGTCCACGCCGATCCTGCCGAGCCGCAGGCACACGCCCGCGCCGTGCGACGCCTCGACGAGTTGGTCTATCGCCTGCGCCACTCCGGCCGCAGCTATCCCGACGTGCTCGATCCGTCCTTGCTGAAGGAAGAGGATTTCATTTCCGGTTTCACCCGCGACGGCTTCGTGAAGGCGGTCGAGACGGTGAAGGAATACATCCGCGCCGGCGACGTGTTCCAGGTGGTGCTGAGCCAGCGAATGAGCGTGCCGTTCCGCGCCCGCCCGGTGGATGTCTACCGCGCATTGCGCGCGCTGAATCCGTCGCCCTACATGTACTTCCTCGACCTCGAAGGCACCCAGGTGGTCGGCAGCTCGCCGGAAATCCTGGTGCGCGTGCAGGACGGCGAGATCACCGTGCGCCCCATCGCCGGCACCCGCCCGCGTGGCGCCACGCATGCCGAAGACGTTGCGCTGGAAGCCGAATTGCTGGCCGACCCGAAGGAACGCGCCGAGCACCTGATGCTGATCGACCTGGGCCGCAACGACGTCGGCCGCGTCGCCGAAGCCGGCAGCGTGGTCGTGCCGGACCGGTTCGAGATCGAGCGCTATTCGCACGTGATGCACATCGTGTCGGAAGTGCAGGGCAAGCTGAAGGCCGGCGCCACCTTCGCCGATGTGCTGAAGGCAACTTTTCCCGCCGGCACCGTCAGCGGCGCGCCGAAGATCCGCGCGCTGGAAGTCATCCGCGAACTCGAACCGATCAAGCGCAACATCTATTCCGGCGCAGTGGGCTACATCGGCTGGTGGGGCGACGTGGACACCGCCATCGCCATCCGCACCGCCGTCATCCAGGACGGCCGCCTGCACGTGCAGGCCGGCGCCGGCATCGTCTACGACTCGGACCCGCAGAAAGAATGGGACGAGACCATGAACAAGGGCAGGGCGTTGTTTCGCGCCGTTGCACAAGCGGCGAGTGGGCTGTGAGAGTCGGTCAATTTTTCCACGCGGATTTTCCCAAACCAAAGAACACCACCCCGGAGTTCCGAATGTCCTTTTCCAATAAGTCCTGGTTGCTGATCCTCCTGCTGTCGCTCCCGGCACTCGCCGTCGCGCAGAGCTTCTCCGGCAAGCCTTTCCTCGCCGTGCAGGGTCGCGCCGAGGCCCGGGTCAAGCCAGACGTGTTCCCGATCGAGATCACGCTCGCAGAGACGAGCATGGACTCGGCCGCTGCCGGTGAGCGCATCGAAAAGCTTGCCCAGGGCATCCTGGCTTCGGCGGAAGAATTGAAGGTCGGAGAGGCGGACCTTGACGTCGGCAACCTGAGCATCAGCCCGGAAACCAAGTGGAACAGCGACGACGACAAGGAAATTTTCCTGGGCAACACCTACGAGCGCGAGATCAAGTTGAAGTTCCATTCGCTGGTTGACTTGCGCGCGTTCATCGCCAAGCTTCCCGACAGCAAGTTCGTGCAGGCTGACACACAGACGTTCGAGTTCTCGGGCGCTGACGAACTCAAGCGCAAGCTGCGCCGGGACGCGATAGAGGATGCGAAGAAGGGCGCCCAGGAAATGGCCGCCGCGGTCGGCAAACGGCTGATCGACCTGCACAACGTGTCGGATCGGCAGCAGACCGCCGTTTACTCCAGTTCGGGCTACGCCAGCGGGACCACGCTCGACGCGGTGATGGTGCAGGGCAGCGTGATCGGTCGCAGGGCGTCGAACATCGTGCTGCGTGAGGGTGAAATCAGGATCAGCGCCGAGGCCTACCTTGTCTACGTGATCGGGGATTGAGAAGCACACCCATGCTCCTGATGATCGACAACTACGACAGCTTCACCTACAACCTCGTCCAGTATTTCGGCGAGTTGGGGCAGGACGTGAAGGTCGTGCGCAACGATGCCCTCAGCGTCGATGAAATCGCAGCCCTCGGCGCGGAGCGCATCGTGATCTCGCCCGGGCCGTGCACGCCCGACCAGGCGGGAGTCTCGCTTGAAGTGCTGGACAAGCTATCGGGCAAGCTTCCGATCCTGGGCGTCTGCCTCGGCCACCAGAGCCTGGGCCAGGCCTTCGGCGGCAAGGTTATCCGCGCCAAATCGATCATGCATGGCAAGACATCGCCCATCCATCACACCGGTGTCGGCGTTTTTGCCGGATTGCCCAGCCCGTTCCAGGCCACCCGCTACCACTCGCTGGTCGTTGAAAAAGAAAGCTTGCCCGATTGCCTCGAGATCACGGCCTGGACCGAGAACGAAGACGGCAGCTTCGACGAGATCATGGGCCTGCGCCACCGCACTCTGGCGGTGGAGGGCGTGCAGTTCCACCCCGAATCCATCTTGACCGAGCATGGCCATGCCATGCTGAAAAACTTCCTCGCGAGCTGAGCCATGCCCATCACTCCACAGGAAGCCCTGCAGCGCGTCCTGGTCCACCGCGAAATCTTCTTCGACGAAATGGTCGACCTGATGCGCCAGGTCATGCGCGGTGAAGTGTCGCCGGTGATGACGGCGGCTTTGCTCACCGGACTTCGCGTGAAGAAGGAAACCATCGGCGAAATCGCCGCGGCCGCCAGCGTGATGCGTGAATTCGCAGCCAGGGTCGAGGTGCCGGACAACAGCCATTTCGTCGATATCGTCGGCACCGGCGGCGATGGCGCGCACACCTTCAATATTTCCACCGCCGCCATGTTCGTCTGCGCGGCCGCCGGCGCCAAGGTTGCCAAGCATGGCAATCGCAGCGTGTCCTCCAAGTCGGGCAGCGCGGATGTACTCGAGTCGCTGGGCGCCGCGATCGAACTGCAGCCCGACGCGGTGGCGAAATGCCTGGCGCAGACCGGCTTTGGATTCATGTTCGCGCCCATCCACCACCCGGCCATGCGCCATGTCGCACCTGTGCGGCGTGAGCTGGGTGTGCGCACCATCTTCAATATCCTCGGTCCGCTGACCAACCCCGCCGGCGCGCCCAACATCCTGATGGGCGTCTTCCACGCCGACCTGGTGGGCATCCAGGCGCGCGTATTGCAGCGCCTCGGCACCTCGCGCGCGCTGGTGGTGCACGGCCGCGATGGCCTCGACGAGATCACGCTGGCCGGCGGCACGATGGTGGCCGAACTGCGTGACGGCAAGATCGAGGAATACGAACTTTTGCCGGGCGAATTCGGATTTGCCATGAACGACCTGCAGTCCATCCGCGTGGAAAGTCCTGCAGAATCCCGCGAAATGCTGCTTGACGTGATGGCCGACAAGCCCGGTCCGGCGCGCGACATCGTGCTGCTGAACGCCGGTGCTGCGCTGTATGCCGCGGGTGTGGCCGGTTCGATCAGCGATGGCGTGGCGCAGGCTCGGCAGTCGATCGCCAGTGGCGCCGCGCGCGCAAAGCTTGAGCAGTACGTGTCGGTAACGAAGGCATTGGCTGCCTCGTGAGCGCCATGGACCCGCCCGGCTTTGCGAAGACGCCCGCCCCGCCGTACTTCGCGGTGATCTTCAGCTCGCAACGAATCGGAGCCGATGCGGGCTACGGCGCGATGGCCGACCACATGGTCGAGCTCGCAGCCACGCAGCCCGGCTACCTCGGCATCGAATCGTGCCGCGGCGAGGATGGCTTCGGCATCACCGTCAGCTACTGGCGCAGCGAGGCCGATATCGTCGCGTGGAAGCGCAACGCCGAACACGCTACCGCCAGGCAGTTGGGTCGCGAACAGTGGTACGGCCATTTCGAATTGCGCGTGGCCCGCGTCGAACGCGCTTATGGCGGCCCGCCACGAAAATCGAATCCTGCAGGCGAATCAAATCAATGAGCGACATCCTCTCCACCATCCTCGCCCGCAAGGTGATCGAGCTGCAGGAACGATCCGCGCGCATGCCCCTGCGCGAGTTGGCGTCGCGTTGCGCCGACCTGCCTGCGCCGCGCGGATTCGCCAAGGCGCTGCACGCGAAGATCGCCCAGGGTCAGGCGGCCGTCATCGCTGAAATCAAGAAGGCGAGTCCAAGCAAGGGCGTCATCCGCCCCGATTTCCATCCCGCCGACATCGCCCGCAACTACGAGCGCGGTGGCGCGGCCTGCTTGTCGGTGCTGACCGACGTGGATTTCTTCCAGGGCAGCGACGTCTACCTGCGGGAGGCGCGTGCGGCCTGCGAGCTGCCCGTGCTGCGCAAGGACTTCGTCATCGACGACTACCAGGTGTACGAAGCGCGCGTGCTCGGCGCCGACTGCATCCTGCTCATCGTCGCCGCGCTGGGTGATGCCGCGCTGGCCGAGCTATCGGGACTGGCGCTGGACCTGGGCATGGACGTGCTGGTTGAAGTACACGACTTCGATGAACTCGAACGCGCCCTGCAAGTGCCGGTGCCGCTGGTGGGCATCAACAACCGCAACCTGCGCACCTTCGAGGTCAGCCTCGACAACACACTGTCCATGCGCCAGGCCGTGCCGGCCGATCGCCTGTTGGTGACGGAAAGCGGCATCGTCACCGCGCAGGACGTGAAGCTGATGCGCGACAACGACGTGCATGCCTTCCTGGTAGGCGAGACCTTCATGCGCGCGGAAGACCCGGGCGCCGAGCTGGCAAGACTTTTTGCATAACTGTGGGAGCGGCCTTGGCCGCGATGCTTTCAGGGTCTTGAGAATCGCGGCCAAGGCCGCTCCCACATGGCTCTGATCAGGCGTCGCCGAGCCGCTTCACGAACCGCACCGCGCCCTCGCCATAGCCACAGGCGCGATAGAACGCGTGCGCGTCTTCCCGGTGCGCGGCCGAGGTCAGTTCGATGCGCACGGCGCCGGCGCTGCGGGCCAGCGACTCGGCTTCCTTCAGCAACAGCCGGCCGATCCCGCGGCGCTGGGCGTTTTCGGCCACGGACAACGCGGTGATGCGGCAGGTGAACGCGCCCAGGGGCAGGTAGTAGCTCAGGTCGCAGCAGACCAGGCCGGCCAGCTGGCCGCCCTGTTCGGCCACCAGCACCGTCTGGTTGGGGTCGTCCCGGACATCCAGGAGGCGCTGCGCCGCTTCTTCGGCCGGGCAGGGATAGCCCAGCACGTCCAGCAAGTGCGACAGGCCGACGCCGTCTTCCACGCGCGCCGGTCGCACCAGCACCGCGTCGGGACCGGCTTTCGCAGCCCGGCCCATCGCTTAGCGAGTACCGAAGACCACGACGGTCTTGCCGCGCGCGTGCAGCTTGCCGTCGATCTGCAGTTGCTTCAGCACACGGCCGGCCATTTCGCGGGAGCAGCCGACGATGCGCGCGAGCTCCTGGCGCGACACGCGAATCTGCATGCCTTGCGGGTGGCTCAGCGCGTCGGGCTCGAGGCACAGGTCGTTCAGCGTGCGGATGATGCGGCCGGTCACGTCCAGGAAGGCGAGGCGGCTGGCTTTACGACTGGTATCAAGGAGCCGCTTCGACAGCTGAGCGCCGATGGCGTACAGGATGCGCGGGCATTCGTTGGACAGCGACGTGGCGAACAACTGGTGCAGTCGTTCGTAGCTGAGTTCGGCCAGCTCGCAAGGCGTGCGCGTGCGCAAGAGCACCTGGCGGATGTTGGCGGCCACGAACAGGCCCATCTCGCCGACGAACTCGCCGGCGTTCACGTAGCCCAGCACCAGTTCGCGCCCGTCGCCTTCAACGCTGATGATGCTCAGCGAGCCGCTGACCACGTAGTACAGCGTGTTGGCGGTATCGCCCGGGCGGAAGATATCGCTGCGGGCCGGGTGCCTGCGCCGGTGGCACTGGTCCAGGAAGTGGCTGAGGGAAGCGTCGTCGAGGGCCAGCGGGCTGGCTACGGGGCGCAGGTGGCTGAATTCGCTGAGGGAGGTCCGTTGTGGTGCCATGGGTCACTCTTGGGATTTGCCAGGTTACCGACAGCTTAGGCTGTGACGTGGCGCACAGCAATCACCCCTGAATCGCCGGAGGGCCCCGGATGGCCGAAAGGTTCCCCCCGGGGGCGCTTTGTCCGATAATGCGCGCCCGCTCCACCTGATTGGATCAATACCGTGGTCAAGCCACTGCCGCGCCTGCGGCTGCAGGGTTTCAACAACCTCACCAAAGCCCTGAGCTTCAACATCTACGACATGTGCTACGCCGTGTCGGAAGAGCAGCGCCAGCGCTACATCGAGTACATCGACGAGGTGTACAACGCCGAGCGCCTGACCCAGATCCTCACCGAGGTCGCGCACATCATCGGCGCGAACATCCTCAACGTGGCCCGCCAGGACTACGACCCGCAGGGCGCGTCCGTCACCATCCTCATTTCCGAGGAACCGGTGATCGACAAGAAGGCCGCCGGCAAGGAATTGATTTCCGACGCCGTGGTCGCGCACCTCGACAAGTCGCACATCACCGTGCACACCTATCCCGAAACGCACCCGCACAACGGCATCGCGACCTTCCGCGCGGACATCGACGTCGCCACCTGCGGCGTGATTTCGCCGCTGAAGGCCCTGAACTACCTGATCGAGAGCTTCGACTCCGACATCGTGGTGATGGACTACCGCGTCCGCGGCTTCACCCGCGACGTGAAGGGCAAGAAGCACTACATCGACCACAAGATCAACTCGATCCAGGACTACCTCGCCAAGGGCATCAAGACCCATTACGAGATGCTGGACGTGAACGTCTACCAGGAAAATA
Organism: Gammaproteobacteria bacterium RIFCSPHIGHO2_12_FULL_63_22; assembly: GCA_001801685.1. GTDB lineage: Bacteria > Pseudomonadota > Gammaproteobacteria > Xanthomonadales > Xanthomonadaceae > Arenimonas. Next base: position 154,420 of record MGYJ01000006.1, read on the forward strand.
TCTTCCACACCAAGATGCACGTGAAGGAATTCGACCTGGACACGTACCTGTTCGAAGAAAAGGCCAAGAACCTGTCCTTCAAGGACCGCTCGCGAGTCGAAATGCAACTGCGCCGCGAGATCGAAGAACTCTTCCACGGTCGGAACCTCATCGACTGATCTTCACTGTGGGAGCGATTTCAGTCGCGATCGCTCCATAGCCGACACTTGCCGGCGCCGGGGGACGGGTCCGCCCTGGTCGCCCCGGCGTAGCCGCTCCATGCGGACTCAGGGTCGAGCGGTTGGCCATCCATGGCCAACCTCCTGTGCGAACCCATCCCCCGTCACCGACAAGCGTCGGGATAGACCCCATCAACCGGATTGAAAAGCCGCCAGATGATCGCGGCTTTCGAATTCGTGCGCGCATCCAGCTGACGAGTCGCAATTCGACTCAACCGATTTGTCGCGTTGGAGAAGCCATCTCCGTCTTGAATCGCTCCACCCCCAATAGTGTTGAAGTCCCGCGCGATGCTGGGCGGCGGCGAGGGTGGGGTTCGCACAGGAGGTTGGCCATGGATGGCCAACCGGTCGACTCTGAGTCCGCAGGAGCGGCTACGCCGAGTCGACCAGGGCGGACCCCACCCTCGCGGTCGTTCAGCATCGCACCAAGAAACTTCAAAGCCGATAGGCAATCGCTTTCATGATCGAAGAAGACAAAGCCATCAACCGAGGCAACGGCTGAGGCAACTTGCGCGCACCCGCGGCTTCCGCCTGATCCGCATGCCGCGCCTCATCAGCTTTCATCGTCTCGAGAATCGCCCGACTGCGCAGGTCTTCGGCCGGCAACGTGCGCAAGTGTTCTTCCAGGTGCGCCTCGACCTGCCGTTCCGTTTCCACGACGAAACCCAGGTTCCAGCCGTCGCCGCGCAGGCCCGCGGCCACGCCGATCGCGTAGCTGCCCGCATACCACAGCGGGTTGAACAGGCTGGGCTTGCTGTCGAGTTCGACCAGGCGGTCGTTGCACCAGGCCAGGTGGTCGGTTTCTTCCTGCGCCGCGGCCAGCAAATGTGATCGCGTGGATTCATCTCGCGCAACGGCGGCCTGTCCGACGTACAGCGCCTGTGCGCAGACTTCGCCGGTGTGGTTGATGCGCATCAGGCCCGCCGCATGCTTGCGCGCGACCGGATCCATTTCCACGTCGGGCTGCGGCTTGCCGGGGTTTTCGCGCGTCGCCACGGAGGCGCCGATGCTGGTGTCGAGCCCGTGCTGCGCACGCATGATCAATCGGTCAATCGGGGAGTAGCGACGCTTGTCGGTCATGCCAGGTGCTCGGCGAGGAAGTCGATGGGATGTCGGACCGGAATGCCTGCCGCCTGCGCGATATGCAGCCGGCAGCCGATGTTGGACGACAGCAGTTCCAGTGCCCCGCAGTTTGCCAGCAAGTCCAGCATCGGCGCGCGAAGGGCTGCTGCGCGCGAGGGATATTCCACCTGGTGCAGGCCGGCCGCGCCGCAACATCCGGCATCGGGCAATTCAAGAAGATCCACCCCCGGCACGTGTGCCAGCAATCGGCGCAGGGCAGGCGCGGTGCCGGTCACCGCCGATTGCGTGCACGGAATATGAAGCGCGACCCGGCGCCCGCCGGCGTGGCGGAAACGCAGGCGCGCCGCATGTGCCTCGAGGAACGCGACGGCATCCACCACCGGCGCAGTGCCTTCCAGCGATTGCGCCAGCGTCTCCTGGCAGCCACTGGCGAGGCAGAGCACGTCACCCGCATCGCTGAAGGCCGCGCGATTCGCCGAGGCCAGCGAGTCCGCCATGGCCGATTCGCCCGAGTGTCGTGCAGCGGCGCCGCAGCAGCCCTGGTCCGGCGCGATCGACGCGTCCACCCCTGCCGCCCCAAGCAGTTTCAGCAGGGCGAGGCGGGTAGGGGCCTCATAGCTCGATGCGATGCAGCCGACGAAGATGGAAGGTCGCCCTGGCGCGGCCGGGCTGGGCTCGAGGCCCGCCCCGGGGCCCGCGACCGGGGGCTCGGGCAGCCTGCGCAGGCCGTCCGGCACGATCCGCCAGGCATGGCGATAGGCGCCGAGCAGCCCCGCCAATAATCTGGGCCGGGCCAGGAGGGCGAGCACCGCGCGTCGCCGCAGGCCGGGTGGGCGGCGTTCAGCCTGGCGGGCCCGCGAGCCGACCAGCAGGGCGCCGTATTCGACGCCGGCCGGGCAGGCGGCCTCGCATCGGCGGCAGGCCAGGCAGTGGTCGAGATAGGTATCGCCTGCGGACGTGGGTTCGAAATTCCCGCCTGCCAAGGCCTTCATATAAGCTATGCGGCCCCGCGGAGACTCGCTTTCGAGCTGGTCCAGGCGGTAGGTAGGGCAGTGCGGCAGGCACAGTCCGCATTGCACGCATTGGTCGGCCAACGCCAGCAGATTGGCGGTCGTCAGGGCTTGCAATGGGGCCGTTTCGGGCATGCGCGGATGCTAACACGCGGATAACTAAGGCCCTTTCGGCGTCCTGCCTCCCAGGGCACTCGCACATCCATGTGCTTCGGCCTTGCGCCGGTTCGGCCCAGCGTTTATCATTCCGCTTCTTATTTCCCACGATTCTCTTTGGAGCCCGTCATGAAAGCCATGACCGTCAGCACCAAGCCGGCCACGGTTAAGCAGGACTGGTATGTCGTCGATGCCGCCGGCAAGACCCTTGGTCGCTTGAGCTCGGAGCTTGCACGCCGCCTGCGCGGCAAGCACAAGCCCGAATTCACCCCGCACATGGACGCGGGCGACTATCTCATCGTCGTCAACGCCGAAAAGATTGCCGTCACCGGCAACAAGCTGACCGACAAGATGTACTACCGTTTCACCGGTTACGTCGGCAACCTGAAGTCCGAGTCCCTGGGCCAGGCGCTCAACGCCCACCCGGAACGCGTCATCGAAACGGCCGTCAAGGGCATGCTGCCCAAGAATCCGCTCGGCCGCGCGATGTACAGCAAGCTGAAGGTCTACAAAGGCCCGAACCATCCGCACTCCGCCCAGCAGCCCCAGGCTCTGGACATTTAAGGCACAGGCAGAAAACCATGGCTTCGCAGCACAATTACGGCACCGGCCGTCGCAAGTCCTCCACCGCCCGCGTGTTCCTGCGCAAGGGTGAAGGCAAGATCACTGTCAACGGTCGTCCGCTCGACGAATTCTTCGGTCGCGAAACTTCGCGCATGATCGTCCGCCAGCCGCTCGTGCTGACCAAGACGACCGATCAGTTCGACATCTCGGTCACGGTTGAAGGTGGCGGCATCACCGGCCAGGCCGGCGCCATCCGCCTCGGCATCGCCCGTGGTCTTGTCGAGTACAACGACACGCTGAAGCCGGAACTGCGCAAGGCGGGCTTCATGACCCGTGACGCACGCGAAGTCGAGCGCAAGAAGGTCGGCCTGCACAAGGCTCGCCGCGCTACGCAGTTCTCCAAGCGCTAATATTGTCAGGCGTCCAGGCCCCAGGGCCTGGAGCGAGTCCCGAATTGGGGAATCGTCTAACGGTAGGACAGCGGTCTCTGACACCGCTAATCTAGGTTCGAACCCTAGTTCCCCAGCCAAAACACCAAGCCCCGCGAAAGCGGGGCTTCGTGTTTGTGGGGCACGCATTCACCTGCCAGTCTGGAACGGCGATGCACGCGGCCATCGATCATGGGAACATCGCGTTCCCGGCACGGTCCAATTCACATTCGCCAACCGGCCTTTGCCAACACGATCCTGGAGTTTCACGAACAATGACCCTTCGAGCATTCCCACGCCCGGCCGCATTGCTGGCCTCGCTCGCCCTCGTCGGCAGCTGCCTGGTTTCGGCCACGGCACTCGCCCAGACCACGACGCCCACTCCGACCACCACCAGCACCTTTCCCGCGACCGCTGCGCCCACCGCTGCAGCTCCAGCTGCTGCGCGTCCTGCTGCCGCGCGTCCGGCGCCAACACCGGCCGACGGCCAGGCGGCCACGCCCGATCAACTCTTCACTGCCTGGGACACGGACAAGAACAAGACGCTGACGCTGCTCGAGTTCAAGAATGGTTGGGAGTCGGCGCGCGAGCAGAACATCATGGGCCGGCTCGAGACTCAGTTTCGCGCCGCAGACAAGGACAAGAGCGGCCTGATCGAAGCGGCTGAGTTTGCCAACCTGCCGCTGATCAAGCGCGCAGGTTCCGGCGCGCCGCCGATGTCGGCCTTCGACGCCAACAAGGACCAGAGGCTCGACTTCAAGGAATACCTGGACCTGGTGCCGGCGATGCTGAAGCGACTCGCGCCGGCCAAGAAGTAAGCGCCCGCGCTTTCGCAATTGCGCCCTAGGCGCGGAGCACGCCGTCCACCACGACGACGTCGGCGCCGCGCCGCGCGAACAGGCCCACGCAGACCACGCCCGGTATCTGGTTGACGTCGCGCTCCATGGCAACGGGATCGGTCAACTGCCAGTTGTGCACGTCCAGGATCCAGTTGCCGTTGTCGGTCACCACGCCTTCGCGCCAGATCGGCTGGCCGCCGAGCTTCAGCAGCTCGCGCGCTACCAGGCTGCGCGCCATCGGGATCACTTCCACCGGCACCGGGAACTTGCCGAGCAACTTCACTTGCTTGCTCGCGTCGATGATGCAGACGAATTGCTTGCTGGCCTCGGCGATGATTTTTTCACGCGTCAATGCCGCGCCGCCGCCCTTGATCAGGCGGCCCTGCGGATCGCATTCATCGGCGCCGTCCACGTAAAGCGCCAGCGGTCCGGATGCATTGAGGTCGAGCACCGGGATGCCAAGCTCGGTCAGCAGGCGCGTGCTTTGTTCCGAACTTGAAACCGCGCCTTCGATGCGATGCTTCATCCGCCCCAGCGCCTGGATGAAAAAGGCGACGGTCGATCCCGTGCCCACGCCGACGATGCTGCCATCGGTTACATATTCCGCGGCCTTCTCGCCGGACAGTCGCTTGCCTTCATTCTGTGACATGGGATCAGGGTCCGTTTATTCGAGTGAAAGAATGGTTTTCCAGTGCGCGGCGTTCACCGGCATCACCGACAACCGGCTTCCGCGGCGCAGCAGTTCCAGGCCGTCGAGCTGTTCGCCGGCCGCGCGCAACTCTTCCAGCGAGATGATCCGCGACAACTTGCGCTTGAAGATAACGTCCACCAGTTGCCAACGCGGCTCTTCACGCGTGGCCTTGGGGTCGTAGTAATCGGACTTCTTCTGGAATTGGGTCGGGTCCGGATAAGCGTCGCTGGCGACTTCGGCCACGCCCACCACGCCCGGCACCTTGGTGTTGGAGTGGTAGAACAAGACGCCGTCGCCCACCGCCATCTGCCGCATGAAATTGCGCGCCAGGTAATTGCGCACGCCGCTCCAGGGCTCGCGGCCCACGCGCTCCAGGTCGTCGATCGAGAATGCCTCGGGTTCGGATTTCATCAGCCAATATTTCATGCCGCCATTGTCACCCGGCCGGCCGGCAAAGCAGAAGCTCCCGCTCGGTCACCACCGCATCCAGCGCGACATCCCAGGGGTCGCCGGGCAATGCCGGGACTTCCTGCGCGGCATAGCCGACGCCGATCAGGTGTGGCGGCGTGCCGGGCGAGCGGGGGAAGCCGAGGCTGCGGTCGTAGAAGCCGCCGCCCATGCCCAGACGCGCGCCCTCGCGCGTGAAAGCCAGCAGCGGCACCAGGATCACCGCCATGTCGGCGGGAAGCAGTTGCGCGTCGGCGGTCAGCGCCGGCTCGGGAATGCCGAATCGATTGCTCTCGAGCAAGTCGCCCGGGCGCCACGGCGCGAATCGAAGGCTCTTGTCGGGCTGGATGCAGGGCAGGCACCACACCTGGCCTGGACGCAGCCGCATCTGCAGCACGTGCAGGGGCAGTTCGCCGCCCATGGCCCAATAGCCGGCGACATAGCCTGCGACATTGAACAGGGGATGGGAGAGCAGATGGTTGCTGACCGCTTCCGCGGCCTGCATTCGTTCGCTGGCGGAAATACCTTGGCGCCTGGCGCCGAGCGTGGCGCGCAGTTCGCGTTTTTCGCGCGCGCGTGACCGCGATCCAGTCAAGATTGCATCCTCCGCCATGTCGATGCTTGCGAAACGACCTTGATCCCTAGGATCAAGTGGGCACCTGCGCAATCACATCAGGCTTTCCGCAACAGGGCGGACATGCACACCGCGATCGCGCGCGATTCCCAGGTCGTGTTTATGGGACAAGGCGTATGTTAGCGCACGCTGTCGAACACGGCAGAGGATACAAAATCAGTATAGCGCCGTGTTTTTCGGATTGCGTGAATATTTTGAATCAACGCATCGCGATCGAATCGAACAGCCCGTCCAGCTTGCGGTTCAATTCGTTCAAGGTGCGCGCAATGGACTGGTCCTGCGCGCCGCCCTGTTGCTTGCCCTGCAGCAATTCCGCCGCCAGGTTTAGCGCCGTCAATACCGCCACGCGGTCCAATGCGGCCGTGCGGTTGCTGCCACGCACTTCGCGCATGCGCGCATCCAGGAACTGTGCGGCAGCGTGCAGTTTTTCCTGCTCGCCCGGTTCGCAGCCGACGGTGAACTCGCGATCGAGCACCCTCACGTTGACGGGTTCGCTCACGCGTTGTTCTCCAGCGATTTCAATCGGTTGATCATCGCCTCGACCCGCGATCGCGCCAGTTCGTTCTTGTTCAAAAGTTGCGCGCGCTCGTTCACCAGTTGTTCCTGGCCCTGGCGCAGGCTGCGGTTTTCCTCCGCCAACCTGCGGGTCAGGTCAAGCAGCTTTTCGATTCGGGCAGCCAGTTGCTGGACGGCGGCCAGGGTGTCGTTGGAATCCATCGCTGCAAGATAGGCCGCGGGTCTGGCCGGGTCAACAGGACGAATGCACTAGCTCGCGACCTTTACCGCCGGCAGCAGCAAGTCGGGACGCCAGGCGCGGATGAACGCCAGGCAGCGGTCGCCATCGATCGGCCGGGACAGCCAATGGCCCTGGATCTCGTCGCAGCCTTGCTGGCGCAGGAAGTTCAGCTGGTCCTCGTTTTCCACGCCTTCGGCAATCACCGTCAGGCCCAGCGAATGCCCCATCGTGACGATGGTCGAGGTGATCGCCTCGTCGTCCGCGTCGCGGGTCAGGTCGTCGATGAATTCCTTGTCGATCTTCAGCGTGTCGATCGGCAGGCGCTTGAGGTAGACCAGCGAGGAATAACCCGTGCCGAAATCATCGATCGCCAGGCTGACGCCCAGCCGGCGGAGCTCGTTCAGCACGGCGGTGGTCTGTTCTGCGTTCTGCATCACCATGCTTTCGGTGAGCTCCAGCTCGATGCGGTCGGCCGGCAACTCGGTGGCTTCCAGCAGGCGCTTCAGGTAACCGACCAGGTTGCCGCGCAGCAGCTGCAGCACCGACACGTTCACGCCCACGCAAATTTCGGTCAGGCCCTGCAGGCGCCAGGCTTTCAGCTGGCGACAGGCTTCGCCCAGCACCCATTCGCCGATCGAAACGATCAGCCCGCTTTCTTCGGCCAGCGGAATGAAGACGGTCGGCGTAATCTCGCCCAGGTCGGCGCTGTTCCAGCGCAGCAGGGCCTCGACGCCGGTGATGCTGCCATCGGCCAGCGACATGCGCGGCTGGTACACCAGGCGGAATTCGCCGCGCTCCAGCGCCTTGCGCAACGCCGAGATGATGGCCGCGCGCTGCCGCGCCTCGGCATCCATCGTCTCGTTGTAGATCTGGTAGGTGTTGCGGCCTTCCGCCTTGGCCTGGTACATCGCGGTGTCGGCGTATTTCAGCAAGTCGGTCGGAACCAGCGCGTGGTCAGGGTAAAGGCTGATGCCGAGCGATGGCGTGATGCTCACGTCGTGCCGCTCGTCCACTTCCAGCGGTGTGCTGAAGGCGGTCAGGATGTCGCGCGCCATGCGCTCGACCGCCACCAGGCTCTCCACGTCTTCCAGCACCACGGTGAACTCGTCGCCGCCCAGTCGCGCCACCGTGTCCGAGGCGCTGACGGTGGACTGCAGGCGCGCCGCAGCGGCCTTCAGCAAACGATCGCCGGCCGCATGGCCGAGCGAATCGTTGATGTCCTTGAACCGGTCGAGGTCGAGGAACAGCACCGCCACCCGCGTTTCCTGGCGACGCGCGCGGATGATGGCGCGGCCAAGTCGTTCCGACAGCAGCGCGCGATTGGGCAGGCCGGTCAGGGTGTCGTAGTTGGCCAGGTAGCGCAGCTCCTGCTCGGCGCGCTTCTTGTCGGTGATGTCGTTGACCACCGCCACGAAATGGCTGCGCATGCCCAGCGAATCGCGCACTTCCGACATCTCGATCCAGCCGAGGAACTCCTCGTCGTCCTTGCGCCGCTGCCACATCTCGCCGGCCCAGTGCCCGGTGCGTTCCAGGATGTCGCGCACGCGCCGATAGAAATCAGGGCTGTGTTGGCTGGAATCGAGCATGTTCGAGTTCTGGCCGGTCACCTCTTCTTCGCTGTAACCGGTGATGCGCGAGAAGGACGGGTTGACCGAGATGAAGCAGAAATCCAGATCGATCACCGCCACCGCTTCACTCATGCTGCGCAAGACTTCCAGGGCCACGCGGCGCTCGCGTTCGGCGCGCCGGATGGCGGTGATGTCGCGCGCGGTGCCGGCCATGCGCAGCGGGCTGCCCGACTCATCGCGTTCCACCACCTTGCCGCGCGACCGCACCCACACCCAGTCGCCACTGGCGCCGCGGATCCGGTGTTCGGAGTCGTAGATCTCGGCATGGCCGACGATGTGTTCCTGCAGCAGCTTCTGCACCCGCGGCAAGTCGTCGGGGTGCACGGAGTTGTTGCGCCATTCGTCAGTGCTCATGGTTTCCAGCGAGCCCTGGCCGAACAGCTGGTTCGCGCCCAGCCGGTACAGGCTGTTGTCTCGGATGTTCCAGTCCCAGAACTCGTCGCCGGAACCCCACAGCGCCAGGTTCAGCCGGGCCTCGCGTTCGCGGATCTGGCCCATCAGCAGGTCTTCCTGCTCGCGGCGGCGGCTCACCAGCCGCCAGAACAGCCACGAAAGCCCGATAGCCGCGATCAGCGCCACGATTTGCAGGTAGGGCAGGGGACCTTCCGCCACGCGGGGCATCCTGTAAGGGTGAGGAGCAGTGTAGGTTTGTGAAAGACCGGCGACAAGCCGAACGCGGTGGCTTGCTAGAATGGGCCAACCCCCTGGCCGGCGCCCCATGAACTCCATCGAACTGCCCGATTACGCCGACATCAGCGAACAGATCAACCGCATGCAACTGGCCGTGGATGCGTCGGAGCTGCATGGCTCCCTGTGCGGCTACCTGTCCGGCGGCGCGCCGCCACCCGAACGCAGTGACTGGCTGGGCACGGTGATGGCCGAGCCTGAATCCATCTCTGTCGAGCCAGACAGTGCGCTGGATCGCATGTTCGTCGCCACCGAGCAGCTGATCGAATCACCGGATTTCGGCTTCGACCTGCTGCTGCCCAATATCGATACGCCCGTGATCGAGCGTGGCGACGCGCTGATGAGCTGGTGCCGCGGATTCCTGGGCGGCTTCGGGATGTCGGCGGGCGCCTCGCCGCCCCTGTCGGAAGAATCGCAGGATGCACTCGGCGACCTGGCGCGCATGGCCGCCAGCGACCTGGCCTACGATGATGAAGAAGCGGACGAGCAGGCCCTGGAAGAAGTAGCCGAATTCGTACGCGTCGCCGCCTTGTTGCTGCACAGCGACTGCGTGCTGGCGCCGCGCCACCGACGGTCTTTGAACTGAGGACGATGGCACGATGATCAAGGCCGCAGAATTCGCCAGGCGCCGCAAGCAGCTGATGCGCATGGCGGACGACGATTCCATCCTGATCCTCCCGGCCGCGCCGGAACGCATCCGCAGCAAGGACACGACGTTTCCGTACCGCCAGGACAGCGACTTCTGGTACCTGAGCGGTTTCGCCGAGCCCGAAGCGGTGCTGGTGCTGGTGCCCGGGCGCAAGCACGGCGAGGCGCTGATGTTCTGCCGCGAACGCGATGCTTCGAAGGAAGCCTGGGACGGCCCGCGCGCCGGCCCCGAAGGCGCGATCGAACATTTCGGCATGGACGATGCCTTCCCCATCACCGACCTGGACGACATCCTGCCCGGCCTGCTGGAAGGGCGGAGCCGCGTCTATTACCACTTCGGCCGCGACAAGGACTTCGACCTCACTCTGATTGGCTGGGTGAACCGCGTGCGCTCCATGTCGCGCCAGGGCGCGCAGTCGCCGCATGAATTCCTGGAACTCGGCCACTTGCTGCACGAGCTTCGCCTGTTCAAGAGCAAGGAAGAAATGCGCCTGATGCAGCGCGCCGCCGACGTCGCCTGCCAGGCGCAAGTGGCGGCCATGCTCGCCACGCGCCACGGCGCGCACGAGTTTGAAGTCGAGGCCGCGTTGCAGTACGTGTACCGGAAGAATGATTGCGTCGCCGCCTACGAACCCATCGTCGGCGCCGGCGCCAATGGCTGCGTGCTGCATTACCGCGCCAACAATGCGCCGATGGCCGATGGCGACCTGCTGCTGGTGGACGCCGGCGCCGAGTACGCCAACTACGCCTCCGACATCACCCGCACCTGGCCGGTCAGCGGTGAGTACTCGACCGAACAACGCGCGCTGTACCAGATCGTGCTCGACGCGCAATCAGCCGCGCTCGAGAAAGCCCGCCCCGGCCAACACTGGATCGCCGGCCACGAAGCCGCCGTGGAAACACTCACCGACGGCTTGCTGTCCCTGGGATTGTTGAAGGGCACGCTGAAGAAAAACCTCGCGTCCGGCGACTACAAGCGTTTCTACATGCACAAGACCGGCCACTGGCTCGGCCTGGACGTGCACGACGTCGGCGAATACAAAGTCGCCGGCGACTTCCGCGAACTCGAGCCGGGCATGGTCTTCACCATCGAGCCAGGCATCTACATCGCGCCAGGCACGAAAGGCGTCCCCGCGAAATACCAGGGCATCGGCATCCGCATCGAGGACGACGTGCTCATCACGAAAGACGGCCACCGCGTGCTGACCGACGACGTACCCCGCGAAATAGACGCCGTCGAATCCCTTCTAGCAACGCGCTAGACCGTTTTCGCAAATCATGGCGCCCGCGCGAACG
>MGYJ01000007.1 GCA_001801685.1 Gammaproteobacteria bacterium RIFCSPHIGHO2_12_FULL_63_22
TGACCAAGAACTTCGAAGGCTTCGTCAAGGCCAACTACTACGACCTGAGCGACTACAGCGGTGATGTGTCCGGCACCGTCGGCGCGCAGTACAAGTTCAACCCCAACTGGGGCGTCACCGCTGAAGCCGAAGTCGGCAACGGCGACCAGGCGTATCTGTTGGGCGTGCGCGCGAGCTTCTGATCCCGCGCATCACGCTTGAAATGAAAAGCCCGGCTTCGGCCGGGCTTTTTTTCATCTGCAAGGTGCACACGCGACGCCGGCGGATTCAGTGCGCTTCGAACAAGCCTTCCGGATATTCCGGTTTCTGTTCGCGCGCCAGGACGATCTTCAGGCCTTCCACCGGCGTGATCTCCTCGTGCAATACGCGCTGCACCAGCTCCGAGATCGGCAGCTCGATGCCATGGCGATTGGCCAGGCGCATCACTTCATCCACCGTGTCCACCGACTCCACCACCTGGCCGATTTCCTTCACCGCATCGCTGATGGACTGGCCGCGGCCCAGGGCCAGGCCGAGTCGACGATTGCGCGACAGGTCGCCGGTACTGGTCAACACCAGGTCGCCGAGGCCAGCGAGGCCCATCAGCGTTTCCGCGCGGCCGCCCAGCGCGACATTGAGTCGCAGCATTTCATTCAAGCCACGCGTAATGAGTCCGGCGCGCGCATTCAAACCGAGGTTCATGCCATCGGCGACGCCGGTGGCGACGGCGAGCACGTTCTTCATCGCGCCACCCAACTCGGCACCCAGCATGTCGCTGCCGGTGTAGGCGCGGAAGGCGGGGCCGTGCAGGGCTTCGGCGACCAGCAAGGCGAAATCTTCATCATCGGAATGCACAGTGACGGCGGTGGGCAAGCCGATTGCCACCTCACGCGCGAACGACGGCCCGGTGACGACGGCCAGCGGCACGTCGGGGCCGAGGATCTCGCCCGCCACTTCGTGCAGGAACCGGCCCGAGCCCGGTTCAAAACCCTTGGTCGCCCAGGCGACGCCTGCACCCGCTTTGCGCAAGGGCGCAATCGCATGCAGTGTCTGGTTGAACGCGTGGCTGGGCGTGACCACCAGTAACAAATCGGCGGATGAAACCGCAGCCGCAAGATCAGTCGTCGCGCGCAACGATTCGGGCAAGGGAATGCCCGGCAGGTAACGCGTGTTCTCGTGATGTTTGTCGATCGCTTCGATTTGCGCAGCATTGCGCCCCCACAGCGTGGTGGGGTAATCGTGCCGCGCCAATAGCGCAGCCAACGCCGTGCCCCAGGAGCCTGCCCCGAGCACGGTGATGTTCAGCTTCTTGTGTTCGCTCATGCAGCCACCAAGGCTACCGATGCGGGCCGCTTCAGGCGTTGCCGCCCTCGGCAACCGTAACCGAGCCGCCCTGCTGGCCTTCGGCGCGACGACGCAGGCCTTCGGCATACAGCGCTTCGAAATTGATCGGCTGCATGTAGAAGGGCGGGAAGCCGCCGTTGGTGATCAGGTCGCTGATCGACTGGCGCACGTACGGGAACAACACGTTCGGGCAGTAGGTGCCGAGCATCATGTCCAGGGTGCGGTCGTCGAAACCGGTCAGGCCGAAGATGCCGGCTTGTTCGACTTCAGCCAGGTACACGGTCTTGTCGTTCAAGGTGCAGGTCAGCGTGACGCCGAGGATCACTTCAAACAGGTCGCCTTCGAGGCGGCCGACTTTCTGGTTGAGGTTCATGTTGAGCTGCGGCTGGCCCTGCTCATTGAACACGGCGGGCGCATTCGGCGCTTCGAAGGAAACGTCCTTCACATAAATCTTTTCGACGGTGAACTGGGCCTGGGCCTGGGCGTTGCCGTCGGCGACGACGGGGTTGGTCTGGTCGGTCATTGCGGATACTCCGGTGAATGCGGAAACGGGAGATTATGTCATAGGGCCCGGGACACGGCCTGTGGCCGGGTTTTCGGGCCCTGCAGGGGCTCAGCGGCCCTTGGTCAGCGGCAGGTTGGCCTGCTGCCAGGCGCCGATGCCGCCGTCGAGCCAATAGACCTTCTTGAAGCCGGCCTTCACCAGCTTCCTGGCGGCGTCGCTGGAGGCGGTGCCGCTGCGGCAGGTCACCACCACCGGCAGTTCGCGGACCTTGGCCAGCAGCTTGCTCTCGGGGTCGAACTGGCTGGGAGCCACGTTCTTGGCACCCGGGATATGGCCTTTTTCGAAGTCGGCGCTGGCGCTCAGGTCCACCAGCAGCGCGTCCTCGCGGTTGATCAGCGCGGTCAGGCCGGCCGGATTGACCGACTTGAAGCCGCTGAACAGGCGGGCGACCTCGGTATAGACCAGCGCCAGGGTCAGGCCCAGCAGGGCCAGGGACAGCAGCGCGTGTTCGCCGGCAAAGGCGAGCAGTGAATCGAGGGTCATGGGTATCTCGGAAGGTCTTGCGGGCGGGCATTATCGGCGGCCCGGACCGCTGAGCCAAGCACCAGCGGTTCAGGCCCGGGCGATGTCCACCGCGGCCACGGCCTGCGCGGCCCATTCCAGGGCCGTGTCGAAGCTGTCGGCCATGCCCAACAAATTGGGTTCATCCCCGAGGCCCTGGCCGATCAGCAGCGCGTGCGGCTGGGGCTGCACGCCCGACAGGATGACCTGCGTGCCATGCCGCGCGCAGCGTGTGAGGAACTGGCGCAGCGCGTAGGCGCCGGACGCATCGATCATCGGCACCAAGCGCAGGCGCAGGATGAAAACCTTGGGCGGCACCGGAAACTGGTCGAGCACTTCATCGAGCCGGTTGGCCACCGCGAAAAACAGCGGCCCCGAAATCCGGAAGGCTGCCACGCCCGCCGGCAGCCGGTCGCGCTGGTCGGGCTCCTCGCTGTCATCGACGTCGCTCAGTTCGCCCTGCCCGTCGCTGACATTGCTTACCGACACCACTTCACTCATGCGATGCATGAACAGGAATGCCGCGAGCACCACGCCCACTTCAATGGCCACCGTCAGGTCGAAGGCAACCGTCAGTGCGAAAGTGACCAGCAATACCAGGCGATCGCCCCAGTGTCCGCGCAGCAGGTGCTTGAACTGTTCAATCTCGCTCATGTTCCAGGCCACGACCACCAGCACCGCGGCCAGCGCCGCCAGCGGCACATAGGCCATCAGTGGCGCGGCCACCAGCATGAACAACAACAGGAACAGCGCATGCGCGATGCCGGCGACCGGACTGCGCGCGCCCGCGCGGATATTGGTCGCGGTGCGCGCGATGGCGCCGGTGGCGGGCAATCCGCCAAACAGCGCCGATGCGCAATTGGCCACGCCCTGCGCCACCAGTTCGCCGTTGGACCGGTGCCGGCCGCCGGTCATGCCGTCGGCGACCACCGCCGACAACAGCGACTCGACGCCGCCGAGGAAGGCAATCGTCAGCGCTGCGGGCAACATTTCGCCGGTGCGCTCGAACGGAATATGCGGGAATTCGAATGTCGGCAAGGCGGCGGGAATGGCGCCGAACACAGAACCGATCGTCGGCGCCGAATGCGCGAATGAAAAATCGGCCAATAGCACGCTCGCCAACGATCCGAGTACCACCGCAATCAGGAAGCCCGGCCACAGGGGTCGCCAGCGGCGCACGCCGATGATCACCGCCAGGCAACCCAGCGCCATCGCCACGCTGGCGGGATTGATGCTGTCCATGTGCGCGGCATAGGCCTGCCACTTCGGCACGAACGCGCCGGGCAGCTTATCTATCGACAATCCAAAAAGATCCTTCACCTGGCTGGTGAAGATGCTCACGGCGATACCCGCGGTGAAGCCGGTAATCACCGGCTGCGGCATGTAGCGCATCAACACGCCCAGCCGCAGCAGCCCGGCCGCAATCAGGATCAGTCCGGCCAGCAGCGTGCACAGGATCATGCCGCCATAGCCGAAGCGCTCTATCACCACGAACACCACCGGGATGAAGGCCGCCGTCGGCCCGCCGATCTGCACGCGCGAGCCACCCATGAAGGAAATCAGGAAGCCCGCCACGATCGCGGTATGCAATCCCTTTTCCGGCGCGGCGCCGCTGGCAATGGCCAGCGCCATGGCCAGGGGCAGTGCAACGACGGCCACCGTCAATCCGGCAATCAGGTCCTGGCGCAGGTCGCGCAGGCCATAGCCTTCGCGGAGCACCGTGAACAACTTTGGTACGTATTGCAGCCAGGGTGCCGGCGCCGTGTTTCGCCGGACAATCGACATGATCAGCGGGCGCTGAAGTCGGGCAGGCCGCTTACCAGCCAGTAACGCTTGCCGGTGGCATCGCGGCGCCATGTCTGCCGGTCGGTGACGATGCGTTCGATCTGCGTATTGCGATTGACCACGCGGATCTCGACCGTCTGCTGGATGCTGCCATCGGCGGCGACTTCACGAAGCTTCACTTCATAGCCGGTCACTTGAATCTGCTTCAGGCGTTCGGTCTCGAGGTCCGACATCGGCTGTTGCTGGCGAACGACAGGGTCGATGTAGTCCTGCGCCTTTTCGAATTCATTCCAGCGGATGGCCGCACCATAATCGG
Source organism: Gammaproteobacteria bacterium RIFCSPHIGHO2_12_FULL_63_22 (assembly GCA_001801685.1). Classification (GTDB taxonomy): domain Bacteria; phylum Pseudomonadota; class Gammaproteobacteria; order Xanthomonadales; family Xanthomonadaceae; genus Arenimonas. The sequence goes on from MGYJ01000007.1 coordinate 4,491, forward strand.
TGAGCATGTTGTCCCGCGCGGCGCCCGTGGTCGGCATTCCGCCGCAGGCCACGAGCATCAGCAGGCAGGCAGAAATCAGGCAACGCTTGATGATGTCCATGCCCCACTTTAGGCGCTGGCGGCCTCGGCTGGCTAGGGGGTCGCTTCCACCCGCTTCAACGCGAAGCGTGCTTCCAGCGTCGCCGCCACCATGCCGGCGCTGTTGCGCACCTCGGCCTGCATCGTCGCACTGGCGCGCTTGCGCTCGCCCAGGGTGCGGATGATGGCCGCCCAGTCCTGGCCCGGGCGCAGCCAGGCGCGGGCCTGCAGGTCCTCGTACAAGGGCGCCAGGTAGCCGATCTTGCTGTCGGCCACGTACACCTCGGACGTCAGGCCGGCGCGGTCGGCGGCCAGCATCAGCCAGCCCCAGCCCGCCAATGTCATCACGCTGGCCAGGCTGCCGCCGAAGGCGCACTGCTTGTCGTTGACGTTCGCACTCAGCGGCGCGTGCAGCATCAGGCCGTTGCCATCGAAGGCGATGGCGCGGATATGCATCGCGGCCACTGGCGGCATGCCGTCGAAATGCCGGTCGAGCGTTGCCAGTTCAATCATTGCGTGGCCTTGTCCTTGGTCTTTGTGCGAAGCTCGCGAAATGCCGCGCGCAAGCAACAATGAAATTCGATTGGCGGGATGGTACGTCATCTCCCTGCGGCCCTTGAATCAGCACGCTGGCGTACGGCGCGCCGCAACGCGTGTTGGCGCGCGCACTTTCGCGCTGTCTACGTTGCGGCTGCGGCCTCTGGATGCAAAACCGGCGTTGCGTGCCGCACTGGCGTGTCCGCGGGTCATCGTGTCCAGCCCGGCAGCGGTTCGACTCGCCGATGCGCAACTGCCGTTATCGAAGCGACGCGGCCAACTCTGGTTCGCGCTGGGCGCCGGTTCCGCGGCGGCCCTGAAACGACGCGGCATCGATGGCGTGCGCATTCCCGCGGCGGGATCGGATTCGGAAGCCTTGCTGGCGCACCCTGATTTGCAGGACGTTCGCGGCCAGGCCATCGGATTGTTGACCGCGCCCGGCGGACGCGGCCTATTGGCCGATCGGCTGCGAACACGCGGCGCGCAGGTGCACATCGCCGAGGTTTACCAGCGCGAGGCCTTGGCCGTCGCGCCGGCACGCCTGCACGCGCTGGCCGCCTTGCGCGGCAATGTCGCCCTGTTCCTGACCAGTCGCGAGGCGTTTGATCCCTTGTGGCAAGCGTTGTCGGCTGCGTTGCGCAAGCAACTGCTCGGTCGCCCCTGCGTCGTCGCAAGCGATCGGCTGGCGGCCTTGGCCCGGACCCTGGGCTTCAAGAATGTGCTGCGGGCCAGCGACGCCCGGCCTTCCAACCTCGTCTCGACACTCGCCAGTCATGTGGGAGTGGGTCGCATCCGGTAGCATTTACCGTGTTTCTGCGTTTACCCGTCACATGAGCCAGCCCGTGCCCGATCCTTCCCCCCCGATTCCGCCCCGCCGGCTGCCCGCTGCCCTGTGGGTATTGCTCGCCATCGCCGCGCTGATCGCGGCCTTGCTCGGTTGGCGCACCTGGAATTCCAAGGTCGCCGTGGGCGACGAGGTCGTGGACCTGCGTCCGGAAGCGCTCGATGCCCGCTTGCTGCAGGTCGAGGCAGAAATCACCCGCCTGCGTCGCAGCCAGGAATCGCTCAACCAGAAACTCACCGACACCCGCGCCCGCACCGGCCTGCTTCGCGATGAAGTGCTGGCGACCACGCAGCGCTCGTCCCTGCTGGAAGACAGCGTGCGCGACCTGTCCAGCGTGCGCCGCGACGGCGTGGCGGTCTTGCGGCTCGATGAAGTGGAATTGCTGCTGACGCTTGCGCAACAACGGCTCGGCCTGGCCGGCGACCTGCCCGGCGCCATCCGCGCAACAGAACTCGCCGAGGGCGTGCTGACTTCGCAAAGCGATCCGGCCCTGCTCGACTTGCGCCAGACCATCGCCCAGGAACTCAGTGCGCTACGCGCTCTTCCGGCCAATCCGGCTGCGCAGGCCGCGGGCGAACTCGATGCGCTGGAAGCCGTATTGCCCAAGCTCGACGCGGGCGCCGTGGTCAGCGCGGCGACGCCTGGCGAAGACGGCAACATCAAGCGGCTGATCGATTCACTGGTGCAGGTGCGCCGCAGTGGCGACCAGGACCTGCTGTCGCCGGCCGACCGCGAAACCGGAAAGGCAGCGCTTGGGCTCGAACTCGCCCTGGCGCGCAGCGCGCTTGCGCAAACGGATGAAGCCGCCTTTCGCCGCAGCCTGGTGCATATCGACAACTGGCTGCAGCGCCTGTACCCGGACAGCGCGCTGCTTCGCGAACGCCGCGCGCGCCTCAAGCGCCTCGGCACGCTGGCACTCAGCTACGACCTGCCGGTCGCCGGTTCCACCCTGCAGCAACTCCAGGACCTGCAACGCAGCCGCCGGGCCAGCCGATGAGTTTCTTCCGCACGCTGCTGTGGTGGTTGTTGCTCGCGGCCCTGGGCGCGCTGGCCTGGGAACAATTTTCGATCGACCCCGGGCAAGTAGTGATCCGCTGGCACGGCTCGACCCTGGTATTCCAGTCGCTGGCGGTCTTCTTGGCCTGCTGGGGTTTGCTCTGGTTCGGTCTGTGGGCCTTGTGGACCTTGTTGCGCCTGCCCTTCACCGCCTGGCATCGGCTCGCGCAAACGCAGGCGCGCAAGCGCCTGGTCAATGGCTTGCTGGCCTTGAATGAAGGCCGCTACACGCGAGCCGAAGCCTTGCTCGCGAAAGCCGCGGAAGATGATGAGTCAGCCACGGTCTCGCGGCTCGCCGCGCGGCAGGCGGCCTTGCGCCGCGGCGACCTGCTGGGTGCCGCCATGCAGCAGGCGGCGCTCGCCAAGCTCGACCCGCTGGCCGCCGCGCTGGAATCGGCGCACGCGCTGCTCGGGCAATCCAGGCCCGAGGCGGTGATCGAAGTGCTGCAGCCCTGGCAGGAGAAGAAGCAGCTTCCGCCACGCGGTCAAATCCTGCGTGGCGAGGCACTGGTCTCGATGGGCCGCGCGTCGGAGGCACTGGCACTGTTGTCGCAACCCGGCAACGAGCTCGACCTGGCCCCGGAGCCGTTGGCTGCGCTGGCATTGCGTTGGCACGCAGCTGCACTGCGCCAGTCGGTGCATGCCGACGACCTGCACCAACGCTGGCTCGGCCTGCCTGCGCGCCTGCGTGATAGCGAGGAATTGTTGCTCGCGTATGCGCAGCGCGCCGGTCAACTCGGCCTGGAAGCCGAAGGCGCAGACACGCTCGCCACCGCCATCGACCGCGAATGGAACGAAATTCTGGTGCGTGAATTCGGCCTGCTGCCCGCCGCCCGCAACGATCTCCGCCTCGATCGCGCGCAAGCCTGGCTCGCCGCGCATCCCGCCAGTCCCGCGCTCGCATTGGCACTCGGCCGCCTGCTGCGCGCCCGCCAGCAATTCGGCAGCGCCGCGGAAGTGATCAACCGCGCCATCGCACAAGGTGCGGGCGCCGACGCCTGGGAAGAACTCGGCCACGTGTACACCGCCGACAACGATGCGCCGCGCGCGCAATCGAGCTACGCGAATGCGCTGCGCCTGCAACGCGGTGAACCTGCGCGCGCGATGGGCGACCGCAGCCTGCGCGAAATCATCGCCGATGAAGCGGTAGCCGAACAACGCGACGAGCACGGACTACCGCGGCTGCGGCACTGATTTAGCGGCGCGAGTTCATCCGTCGCGGGACTATCGACCGCGAATCGCGGGGATCAGCGCTCGATGATCGCGACTACGCCCATGCCACCCGCGGTGCAGATGGAAACCAGCACGCGGCCACTACCGCGTTCGGCCAACAACTTCGCCGCCGTCGCCACGATGCGCGCACCGGTGGCGGCGAACGGATGGCCCACGGCCAGCGACGAGCCGACCACGTTCAACTTGCTGCGATCGATCGAACCCAGCGCGCCATCGAGCCCGAGCCGGTTCTTGCAGTAATCCTCCGACTCCCAGGCCTTCAGCGTGCACAGCACCTGCGCCGCGAACGCTTCGTGGATTTCATAGAGGTCGAAATCCTGCAGGGTCAGGTTGTTGCGCTTGAGTATCTGCGCCACCGCCACGGTCGGCGCCATCAGCAGGCCTTCGCCGTGTTCGAAATCAACCGCTGCAACTTGCGCGTCCACCAGCCAGGCCTGGATGTCCTTGCCATGCGCACGCGCCCAGTCTTCCGATGCCAGCAAGGCAGCCGATGCACCGTCGGAAAGATTGGTCGAGTTGCCCGCCGTCAGCGTGCCGTGGCCCGAGTGTTTGTCGAAGGCAGGCTTGAGCGTGGCAAGTTTTTCCAGCGAAGTGTCGGCGCGCAGGATGTTGTCCCGCTCCAGGCCGCGGAACGGCACCACCAGGTCCTTGAAGAAACCGCGCTCGTAGGCCGCGGCGGCGTTCTTGTGCGACTGGTAGGCGAGCTCGTCCTGGTCCTCGCGAGCGATCTTCCATTCCTTCGCCATCATCTCGCAGTGGTCGCCCATGCTCTTGCCGGTGCGTGGTTCGCTTACTCCCGGGAATTCGGGCTTGAATTCGGAAAACGAAAAACCCTTCACGGCCGCGCTGAGGCGCTGGCCGAAGCTGCGCGCCATGTTGAGGTTCAACAGGCGACGACGCAGTTTCTTGTTCACCGCGATCGGCACGTCGGACGTCGTATCCGATCCGCCGCCGATGCCGACCTCGATCTGGCCTAGCGCAATCTTGTTGGCGACGGTAATCACCGTATCCAGGCCCGTGCCGCAAGCGCGTTGCAGGGTGATGCCCGGCGTCAGCGGCGACAGGCCCGACGACAGTGCGGCTTCGCGACCGAGGTTCCAGTCCGAGGAATGCTTGAGCACCGCGCCCATCGCCACTTCACCCAGCACCTCGCCCTGCAGGCCGAATTTTTCGACCAGTGCGCCGAGCGTCTTGATCGACATGCCCAGGTTGCCGACATCGAAATAGGCGGTGTTGTTCTTGCAGAAGGGGATGCGAACGCCGCCAAGAATGGCGACACGACGTGCGGTGCTCATGGAAGGTCCTTGGAAAGATCGCTGCGGGGCGCTGGCATAATGGCGCCGCCATAGCTTAGTGGCCTTGGCCCGAGATTCCAAACGCGGGCGTATGGAGACCATGACCCCGACCTTTTCCTGCCACGGCGCGTTCGCCCTGGAGCTGTCCCCCGGCACCGGCGTGGCCCGCGATTTGCTGGGCGCGGACGCCGCGGGCGCACTGGCCGCGCTGGTCTCCCGCGACCTGGCAAAGCTGGCGCCCGAGGCGGCCGGCCTGGACCTGGCCTTGCTGGCCGGCCTGTTCGACCCGGTCGAACTGCTGCGCCCGGGCTGGCCCCTGCACCGCGAACTCGAACGCC
>MGYJ01000008.1 GCA_001801685.1 Gammaproteobacteria bacterium RIFCSPHIGHO2_12_FULL_63_22
TCGCATAATGTATATTATGTAAAACGTCAGAGGGTTTGATCCGCATCAAGGCGCTGGTGGTTCCTGCCCGATACCTTGGCGCCATGACCCACGCCTCCGTCATCGACCCCGAGCTTCTTCGCCGCTACGACACGCCCGGTCCTCGGTACACCTCGTATCCGACAGCCCCGCAATTCAGCAGCGCGTTCGGCGAGACGCAGCTCCGCGAAGCCGCCGTCAACAGCAACGGCGACCCGATTCCTCGTCGGCTGTCCATTTACGTGCACGTGCCGTTCTGCCTGAGCCCGTGCTTCTACTGCGGCTGCAACCGGATCATCACCCGCGACACGTCCCGCTCGGAATCCTATCTAGCGCGGCTGTACCGCGAGATCGACCTGACTGCCGCCTTGTTCGACCGCGACCGTGAAGTCATCCAGTTGCATTTTGGCGGCGGCACTCCCAATTTCCTGACGCCCGCGCAACTGCGCGAAGTCGTTGATTGCCTGCGTCGCCAGTTCCACTTCTCCGAAAGCGACGGCCGCGACATTTCCATCGAGCTCGATCCCAGGTTCATTTCCCCGGCCGACATCGCCGAGCTGGCCGCCATCGGCTTCAACCGGGCCAGCCTGGGTGTCCAGGATTTCGATCCCGCCGTCCAGGAAGCCGTGAACCGGATCCAGAGCGTCGAACAGACCCTGGCCGTGATCGACGCCTGCCGCAGCAACGGCTTCCGTTCCGTCAACGTGGACCTGATTTACGGCCTGCCGAAACAGAACCCGGCCGGTTTCGCCAAGACCCTGGACACGGTGATTGAAGCGCGACCGGACCGCATCGCCGTATACAGCTATGCGCACTTGCCGGAACTGTTCAAGGCACAGCGCCAGATCGAGGCGAGCGACCTGCCCAGCCCCGAAGCCAAGCTCGCCCTGCTGCAATTGGCCATCCAGAAGCTGTCCGATGCCGGTTATGAATATATCGGCATGGACCACTTCGCCCTGCCCGACGACGACCTCGCGCAGGCACAGGCACGGGGCGGCCTGCATCGCAATTTCATGGGCTACACGACCCATTCCGACAGCGATCTGATCGGCCTGGGCGTCAGCGCCATCAGCCATATCGGCGACAGCTTCAGCCAGAATCCGCGCGACCTGCCCAGCTGGCAGATTGCCATTGACGAGGGCCGCCTTCCCGTCTTCAGGGGCATGCACCTGAGCGAGGACGACCAGTTGCGCGCAGACCTGATCCAGCAGCTGATGTGCCAGGGCGAGGTGCCCATCGCGGCGCTGGAGCGCAGGTACGACATCCGGTTCAACGACTATTTCGCCGACTCGATCGAGCGCCTGAAGCCCCTGGAAAGCGACGGACTGGTCCGGATCGAGCCCGGCCGGATCACTGTGACCTCGCAGGGACGCCTGCTGTTGCGTAACATTGCGATGTGCTTCGACCGTTACCTGGAAAATCCGGCAGCAACCATTGCCCCCCGCTTCTCCCGCGCGATCTGATCGCAGCTGGGGACGCGGGATGAACCAGCCTGCCTTTCCCAGGGCCGACGGACACATCATCGCCGACGATGGCGACCAGCTTCACTTCTGTTCAACCTGCGCTTTCTCCCAGGCTTGCCTGTCCGAGGGAATGGACAAGCGCGCCCTGAATGACCTGCATGTGCTGGTTGAACACGTCGGTCCCCTGCACGCCGGCGACCATGTGTTCCGTGAAGGCGATCGGTTCGAAGCGATCGCCGCGGTTCGCGCAGGCACCGTCAAGACCTACGTGATCGACCCGGACGGCCGCGAGCACGTCCTGGGATTCCACCTGCCTGGAGAGGTGATCGGACTGAGTGCGATCGATGGCGAGCACTATCCGTGCAACGCCGTGGCGCTCGACACCGTCATGCTCTGCCGCTTCTCGTTTCCGAAGATGGCCGTGCTGGCAGCAAAATTACCGGGACTGCAGAAGCACCTTTTCCGGCTGCTCAGCCGAGATATCGGCCGCGCCGCGCTGCTCGCCGGCGACTGGTCGGCGGACCGGCGCATGGCCGCCTTCCTCATCGCGTTTTCGCAACGCCTTGCCGCACGCGGGTTTTCCCCGAACCGATTCCAGCTGACCATGGCCCGCACCGATATCGCCAACTACCTGCGGCTTGCACCGGAAACGGTGAGCCGCGTGCTGCGTCGCTTCCAGCAGGACGGATTCCTGGTCGTTGACCGTCGCGAGGTCGAACTCGTCGGACGCGAGCATCTCGAAGAACTGGCCGGCCCGGTCCTTCGACAGTAGGCACTTCGGATGACTTGATCCATGTCATGGCGACGCGCCGTCGCCACGCCGAACATGCACGTGTTCACATCGGAGAATGTCATGAGCACCACCCGAAAACTCTGGATCGCCCTGGGCGTACTGCTAGTCGTTTCCTTCTCGGTCCTGTTATGGGCCGGTGGCGAAATATTCCGGGCAGCCCCACCCGTGCCCGAAAAAGTGCTCGTTGAAGATGGCTCGGTGATCTACACCCGGGCGGATATCGAGACCGGCCGACAGGTCTGGCAATCGATGGGCGGCATGCAACTGGGCTCGATCTGGGGCCACGGCGGTTATGTCGCTCCGGACTGGAGCGCCGACTGGCTTCACCGCGAATCCATAGAGGTGCTCAACCTCTGGGCCCGCAGTGACGGCAGCGCCGCCACCTATGCGCAACTGCCAGTTGAGCAACAGGCGGCGCTTCGCGGTCGCCTCGAGGCGATGATGCGCGCCAACACCTACGATGCCACCACGGGCACGATCACCCTGACCCGTGACCGGGCAGCGGCGCTGTCGAATGTCGCCGCCCACTACGAAAGCCTGTTCGGGAATGACCCCACCACGGCCACGCTGCGCGAAGCCTACGCGATGAAGCAGGACACCGTGGACACCGCAGAACATCGCCGCGCGCTGACTGCCTTCTTCTGGTGGACCGCCTGGGCCGCGACGACCGAACGCGCGGGAGATGTCGTGGACGCCATCAGTCCCGAGGGCGTCCTGGCCAGCAAGAAGGTCACCTATACCAACAACTGGCCTAGCGAGCCTCTGGTGGGCAACAAGCCGCCGCCGGCGCTCTGGGGCTGGTCTGTCTTCAGCGTCCTGTTCCTGATTGCGGGTATCGCGCTGCTCGGCTGGTATCACGCGGTCAACCATGGTCGCGACGATGCCGTCGAAGCGTTGCCGGCGACCGACCCGTTCGCGAAACTCGAACCCACGCCTTCGATGCGTGCAACGGCCAAGTATTTCTGGGTCGTGCTTGCCTTGTTCCTGAGCCAGATCCTGCTTGGCGCCATCACTGCGCATTACCAGGTCGAGGGCCAGACGGCCTACGGCTTCGAACTTTCGAGCATCCTGCCCTACTCCCTCGCGCGCACCTGGCACACCCAGCTGGCGGTCCTGTGGATTGCAACCGCGTGGCTGGCGACGGGCCTGTATATCGGGCCGGCGCTATCGGGGCACGAGCCAAAATACCAACGGCTCGGCGTCAATTTCCTGTTCGTCTGCCTGTTGGTGATCGTGGTCGGATCCTTCGCCGGGCAATACCTGGCGATCATGCAAAAGCTGGGACTCGAGAACAATTTCTGGTTCGGCCACCAGGGGTGGGAATACGCCGACATGGGCCGGTTCTGGCAGTGGTTCCTGTTCGTTGGCCTGCTGCTTTGGTTGACGCTGGTAGGTCGCGCGCTGTGGCCGATCCTGCGTGGACCGTCGACGGCATCGCGGACCATGGTGACCTTGTTGTTCCTGTCCACCGTCGCCATCGGCCTGTTCTACGGCGCTGCCCTGATGTGGAACGAACACACGCATATTTCCGAGGTCGAGTACTGGCGCTGGTGGCTGGTGCACCTGTGGGTCGAAGGCTTCTTCGAAGTGTTCGCCACGGCAGTGATGGCGCTGATATTCACCCGCCTGGGCCTGATCAAGACGTCGGTAGCCGCCGTCGCCGTGTTGTTCGCCACGATCATCTTCCTGTCGGGTGGCGTGCTGGGCACGCTGCACCACCTGTACTTCGTCGGCACGCCGACGGCAGTGGTGGCGCTGGGCGCGAGCTTCAGCGCGCTGGAAGTGGTGCCGCTGGCCTACATCGGCTTCGAGGTCTACCACACGTGGAAGCTGGGCAAGTCCACGCCGTGGATGGCTCGCTACCACTGGCCGATCATGTTCTTCCTCGCGGTATCGTTCTGGAACCTGGTGGGCGCAGGCCTGTTCGGTTTCCTGATCAATCCGCCGGTGTCGCTGTACTTCATGCAAGGCCTCAACCTGACGCCGCTGCACGGCCACACTGCCCTGTTCGGCGTGTACGGCATGCTCGGCATCGCGCTGATGCTGTTCTGCATGCGCGGATTGCGCGGCATGGTGGTGTGGAATACCAAGGCGCTGCAGCTGTCGTTCTGGGCCTTGAACATCGGGCTGGTGCTGATGGCGCTGCTGACCCTGCTTCCGCTGGGCATCATGCAGCTGCTGGCGGCGATCGAGCACGGCTATTCCTACGCGCGGTCGGCGGAATTCATGCAGCAGCCCATCGTCGAGATGCTGATCTGGATGCGCGTTCCTGGCGATACGATCTTCAGCGTCGGGGCAGTCGCCCTGGCCTGGTTCGTGTTCCGCCTGTGGGTCGTTCCGACCCGCGAGCCTGCCCTGCCGGAAATCGCGGAACCCGTGGATGCCTGATCCGGTCACGAACACCCAGGGTGGGGAACTGTCGATGCGGCGACTTGGATGGGCGCCGCATCGCCTCTTGTTCTTCATCGGCTCGACCAACCTCTTGCTCGGCATGGCGTGGTGGGCAGCCTGGCTGATATCGCAGCGAGTGCCGGCATTCTCGGTGGCGGCAACGCAACCCCAGGTCGTGGCCGGATGGGTGCATGCCTTCGTCATGCAGTACCAGGTGTTGCCCTCCTTCATGGCGGGCTTCCTGCTTACGGTCTTCCCGCGGTGGATGGCGCAGCCCGACGTGCCCTTGTGGCGCTACGCCCCGGTAGGGCTCGGGATATTCGGCGGCCAGTTGGCCACGTTGGCGGGCGCCATGGGTTGGCCTTCGGGTCTGCTGGTCGGATTGTTCATGACCCTCGCGGGATGGGCTGCACTGCTGGCAACGCTCGGTCCGCTGGTCTTCAGGGACCGTGGAAAGAATTGGCACGCGCGTTCGTGCTTTGCGGCGCTCGTGCTGGGCATGGTCGGACTTATGGCGCACGCGGCATATCAATTCGGCCAATCACCCTTGTGGGAATTCGCCAGCATCAAGATCGGCACGTTCGGTTTGTTGTTGCCGGTCTACATGACGGTCGCGCATCGGATGTTTCCCTTTTTTGCCAGCAACGTCGTGCGTGGTTATGTCGCGTGGCGACCGAACAGCCTGCTGCTCACCTTCTGGGTGCTGGCCCTGATGCACCTGGCGCTGGAACTGGTGCACGGCTATCGCTGGCTCTGGGCGCCGGATCTCGGGCTGCTCGCGCTGGCGGCCACCCTATGTTGGCGCTGGTGGCCGCGTGGGCCGATGCCTGGCTTGCTGCGGGCCCTGTTCCTGGGGCTGGCGTGGCTTCCGATCACGTTCGCGCTGTATTCCGTGCAGAGCGTCACCTACCTGCTGACGGGCACCTTCGAACTGGGCCGCGCACCTGCGCACGCGCTGTTCATCGGATTCTTCGGAAGCATCCTCGTGGCGATGGTGACGCGCGTCACTCGTGGTCACTCTGGCCGTCCCCTGGAGATGCCGGCGATCGCATGGTTCGCCTTCGTTGCAATACAGGTCGTCGCGGTGACACGCGTCGCTGCGGAATTCAGCAGCGATCCCCTGCCCTGGCACATGCTGGCCGCGCTGGGCTGGATCGTCGCCCTCGGACCTTGGGCATTCAGCCTCGCGCGCACCTTCCTGGCCGCACGCATCGACGGAAAACCCGGCTGACATGATCGAGTTCTACGCACAAATCAAATGGGTGCATGTTGCGAGCGTAATCGGCAGCGGCAGTTTGTTCCTGCTTCGAGGATTGCTGGTTCAACTGGGCAGGCAGGCATTCGCCATGGCGGCGCCCTTGCGCTTCCTCAGCTACACGGTGGACGTCATCCTGCTGACTGCTGCGCTGATGTTGCTGACCATCCTGCCGGGAGCCATGTTCGCCAACGGCTGGCTGACGGTGAAGCTGCTCTTGCTGCCCGTGTACGTCGTGCTCGGCAGCTTCGCACTGAAGCGCGGCAGCACGCCTGCGCAACGCCGCACGTTCTATGTGCTGGCGTTGCTGGTGTTCTGCTTCATGGCGAGCGTGGCCCGCAGCCACCAGCCCACGGGGATTTTCGCGATGCTGGCCGGCTGACCGGCCAGCGCTGCCGGAATATCAACGCGGAAGCTTGCCGGTGTATTCGACCTGCAGCCAGATCTTGCGGGTGTCGCGCGCAAGATCGTCGGCGCGGTAATCAGCAATCTTGACCAGGCCATTCCAGTGCGCGCCCATCGGCCGCCCGATGGAAAGGTCGAATTCGCGACCATAACGCTGCCCGCCCCGGTCGGCACGATAGTCGTGAGCGGCCACGGTCCAGGCAAACTTGCCAGCCTTGCCGGTGGCTGAAAGATAGCCGTCTTCCAGGCCGGCCACGGGTGTCGTGGTGAACTTGTCGGCCCAGCCGTTGAATGCGTGCAGGGTCGCCAGCGGCGTCTGCAGTGCGTGGCGACCATCCCCGCCGAGGTGCTCCCATCCAAGCTTCCAGGTGATCCCGTGCGCTTGCAGCGACGGCTCGATCAGCCAGTAGGAATGCGCGAAGCCCAGTGGATTGTCGGCATGGTCGACCTGCCTTGCGAACTCGGCGGTCCAACCCCAGCGCTTGTGCGCGGTTCCCGTCCAGCGTAATCCGTAGGTTGCGCTGGATGCCGTTGCAACGTCGCGGTCGTCGTGAAGGTAAGCATAGGCCGTCCACTGCTGTGGGCCATGCTTGAAGCCCGCGTTGAACAAATGCGAGTCGAGCTGCCTCTCCCGCGCGAGCGGGTCGATGGCGTCGTCGCCGGACACGCGGTGCACCCGATCCAGCCAGGCGTAGCGAAGCGTCAATTCGGGTGACGCATTGAACTCGAACGAGGCAGCATCGAAGGTCTGTTCGTTCTGTCGCCAACCGACGCTGCCAATCCAACGCTGGTTGTCCCAGTTGATGCGTTGCCGACCCAGGCTGGTGGCAAATTTTTCGCCGCGCCAACCGATCAATGCCTGGTTGATCTCGGCGCCCTTCGGATCGACGATGCCCGGCCATGCCGTGCGACCGTTCGCGCCACTGTTGTGGTCATTGCCTGCACTGGCGATGCCCTCCCCTTCCAGAAGCAGGAAGACGCCCTTGCCAAGGGCTGCCCGCAGGGCAAGTCGCAGTCGTGCGGTTTCCGCGTTTGCGTCATGGGCGAAAGCTTCATCGCTTACCTGCTCATGCCTGAACCGCAGGTTCCATTCGACACTGATCGGGCTTGCTGCAGCCGGCGATGCAGCGGACAGTGCCCATGCCAGCGGCAATACCATCGCAATACGTGACATGGACTATTCCTCGTTGGGAGATGCCGCCAGTTTTCACCTGGACCCGGGCCCAAGCATTGATCGGGGTCAAGAGGTAGGATGTCCCGACCGCGTCTTGGAGCAACTTGATCCACGTCAGGGCGGTTCTGCCGCCAAGTGTCGACACTGATGCCATCGCAAACAGGTCCACGTAGGGGAACGCCAATGAAACACCTGACCAAACTTCTCGCCGCAACACTCGCTGCCGGAGCACTTCTGCTCTCTGGCTGCGATCGAAGCGCCGACAAGGCCGACACCGTCGCCAGCGCCGACAACCAGAAAGACACGGGAGGTTCGCTGAAGGGTGATTTCGGTCCGCCGCAAGGTCCCGAGATCAAGGCGATCCTGACCAGTCCGCCGATGGTCCCGCCGGCGACGGGTCGCAAGACTCCTGCCAAGGTCATCGTGGAGTTGAACGTGGTCGAGAAGGAAATGGAAATTTCCGAGGGCGTCACCTACACCTTCTGGACTTTCGGCGGCACGGTCCCCGGAAGTTTCATCCGCATCCGGCAGGGCGACACGGTGGTCTTCCACCTGCGCAACATGCCTGACTCGAAGATGCCCCATAACATCGACTTGCATGGCGTGACCGGTCCGGGCGGCGGCGCCGCATCCAGCTTCACTGCGCCCGGCCATGTCAGCCGATTCACCTTCAAGGCGCTGAACGCCGGCCTGTATGTCTACCATTGCGCGACTGCGCCGGTCGGCATGCATATTGCCAATGGAATGTACGGCCTGATCCTGGTCGAGCCACCGGAAGGCCTGCCGCCAGTGGACAAGGAGTACTACGTGATGCAGGGCGACTTCTACACGGCTGGCAAGTATCGTGAGAAGGGCCACCAGGCATTCGACATGCAGAAGGGCATCGACGAGAACCCGACCTATGTGCTCTTCAACGGCGCAGAAGGTTCGATGACCGGCGACAAGGCCCTGACCGCGAAGACCGGCGAGAACGTGCGCCTGTTCGTTGGCAATGGCGGTCCGAACCTCGTGTCGAGCTTCCACGTGATCGGCGAAATCTTTGACAAGGTCTGGTTCGAAGGCGGTACGCGCTACCAGGAAAACGTGCAGACCACGCTCATTCCCTCGGGCGGCGCGGCGATCATGGAATTCCACATGGAGGTCCCCGGGAGCTATGTGCTGGTTGACCACTCCATCTTCCGCGCCTTCAACAAGGGTGCGTTGGCAATCCTGAAAGCGGATGGTCCCGAGAACAAGGAAATCTATTCGGGCAAGGAAGTCGACGCCATGTACATCGGCGAGCGTGCACAGCCCAACCTGGCGGCCGTCGCGACTGCAGCCACTGCTGCGAAGTCGGGCGCCCTGACGGTGGACGACCAGATCAAGGCCGGCCAGGCGCTGTTCGCCGGTACGTGTTCGACCTGCCACCAGCCCAATGGCGAGGGCCTCGAGGGCGTGTTCCCGCCGTTGGCCAAATCCAGCTACATCGCGGCTGACCCGAAGAAAGTCATCGACGTGGTGTTGCACGGCCTGAGTGGACCGGTCACCGTCAATGGCAAGGACTACAACTCAGTGATGCCGCCGATGACGCAGTTGACCGACGACGAGATCGCCAACATCAGCACCTACGTGCTCAATAGCTGGGGCAACCCGGGTGGCCGAATCGACAAGGCCGAAGTCGCAACTCGCCGCAAGGCCGCGCCGACCGCTGCCGCCGCGGAGCACTGAGATCGACTTGATGAAGCGAAGCGTCCTGCTTGCCCTGCTGATCATGCCTGTCGCTGGCGTACTCGCCAGCGACAAGGTTTACGTGGACCTGCCGGGCGGCAATTTCAAATCGACCTTGCAGTACGAAGACTTGAAGGGGCCGCAGAAGGTCCCGCCTTTTTCACTCATGCGCAAGCCCGTGACGAATGGCGAGTTCCTGGCTTTCGTCAAGGCTCATCCGGAA
>MGYJ01000009.1 GCA_001801685.1 Gammaproteobacteria bacterium RIFCSPHIGHO2_12_FULL_63_22
GAGATTCCCGTGGACGCCGAACATGAGGCCGTGCACAATGGCAGTTGGAAGGGCGACCCGGTGAAGGCCGCCGCCGTCGCGAACCTCACCCGCTTCACGAGCTTCGCCCTCAAGAGCGCATCCCACTTCTCGCGCCTGGTCCACTCGGCGGCGGCCTTCACCGGGTCGCCCTTCCAACTGCCATTGTGCACGGCCTCATGTTCGGCGTCCACGGGAATCTCCTCGTAGATGCCCTTCTTCGTCTTGGGATCGGTGCCGGTCCGGACGCGCTTCGTGATCGGACGGCCCGAATCGTCGAGCGCGATGGCGCGCATCCGCACGACGCAACCGCCCTCGATGGGAATGACCCGGACCAACTCGTAGCTCGCTCTCACAGGACACCTCCCGCGCCGGAGACCACGGACGCGCCAGGCGAGATCGGCGTCCAGTAGCAGGCCGCGACGATCGTTCCGTCGGTCATGGCCGCGGTCAGGATCTCGTATCCAAGATCAAGCCCGTCGAGGAAGTCGTACGCGCCCGCGCGGGCCTGGTACGTGTCGAAACTCGCCTGCGTCGCGACCGTTCCACCCGGGTTCACGAAGTTCGGGGCCACGAGGTTCGTGTGCACCTGCGCCGCCGCGAACTGGGCGGTACTGCCCTCACGACCGAAGCTGATCGTGGGTGCACCGCCGGAGACGAGGCTCTCCGTCACGCGATAGACTTCCATCGCGCTCACCATGCCCGTGACCGTAAAGACCTCATGGGTCGCGACCGTATTCCATGCCGCGAGCGTGAAGTCGACGGTGGTCTCCACCTTGGCGATCGGCGTCGGCGGGACGGCCATCGGACTGGAGACGCTCACTTCCGTGAACGCAAGCGGACTGCCGAAGCCGCGCTCACGATTCCTCGCGAACGCGCGCTGGGCCGCCGCCCGCGCCGTCACGATCCGGATCGCGAGACGGTCGAAGAGCGTGAGCTTCACCAGTTCGCGCCCGCGATGGTCGACAAGGAGCATGGATCTCATTTCCAGACCGCCTTTAAGTGTACCGGTTTACCTACGCCACGGCTTCACTGGCTTCGCGTGCTTCTATGGCGGGAACGCCTCAAGCTCAATATCGAATTCGAGCGACGGAGCCACAAGGCCCGCGTCGTCGTAAATGTAAACGAGAATCGACCCAACGCCTGAAATCTGGACGCCGTCGCGCCACTGAAGCGTGATTCCCTGGTCGATTCCGGCGGGAATGCGATCATTCCAGAGCACACGCTCGTCGGCGTCCGCAGCCGTGGCGGTCGGATTGAAGCGCGCCGCGGTTCCCGGATAAGCCGTCGCAGACGCTTCGTTCGAGTTCTGCGGCACGACCGCCGTACCGCCAGCGCTGAAGCGATCGTCCGGATCGATCATGACCGCTACTTTGACGGCATTGGCCGTTACGGAAGCGATCGTCAATCGAATCGTACGGAGAATCAAAGTGGAGGTGTTCCCCGCACTGTTGTAGATCAAGATCGTAGGAGTCGTCGCGACGAATGTCGCCTGCGCCGTGATCTCGGTGCCGACCGTCTGGTGCGTGATGAAGAAGCGGCGGCCAAGATCCACCGCAAAGTAACCGCTCTCGCGAGCGTCGGCAGTCGCCGCCGCGAATATAGTTCGCGCCGTGTTAATCGGCACTCCAAGACCAAGACCCCACGTGCCTGCGTTCGGATCTCTGTAATAGGGGCGATTCTGTACGAGAAGACCAATGAGTGCGTCTGTGTAGGTTGCCGACGCAGCGCGCGCCTCGACCGCCCGTACGACCGCCGCGCCCGTGTTGTCAACGCCAAGCGTCATGGCATTGACCGACATCGCATGAACGGACGCCGGGCTCACGGTACCGCCACCGGCCGCGCTCCAGAACGCGCCGTGAGTCCGCTCCCATGCGCCTGCGACCGTGTTGTAGGACGCAACTCTCGTGTTCGTCGTGAGACCGATCAGCGAAGCGTCGACATCTGCCTGCGCCACATCGAAGTTGCGAGCCTCGACCGGAGTATTCCGAGAACCCAAGGCCGCACTAGAATCGAGACCGGTTACGGCAGAACGCACCGCAAGCCATCGCGCACCGGATTCGTCAGCCGAGCCCGAGGCGGCGAAAGCATAGATCCTGTTCCAGGCAGTGCTGGCCGCGTTCATGCCGTGCACGAGCGCCATCGAAGAAAGCGAAGTCAACGTAGTGGCTGGTTCACCAGACGTAGCCCTCGCCTCGACCGGCCGCGAGACGTTCGCACCCGTCGTGTCGATCCCATTCGTGACGGCGTTGACCCACGCGCCACTGACGCTCGCGGCGGCCCTACCCGCCGCCGAGTAGTTACTGAGGATGTCCCCGCGCCAGCGCGCCCAGTCGCCCGACCCGTTGTCGAGATAGGCGAGGCGCGAGTTCGTCAGCATGCCGAAGAGGGCCGCCGCGAAGTCTGCGTCCGCATCCGCGTTCCGCACATCGGCCGCGCCACCGCCGCCTCCGCCGCCTCCGCCCGCGCCGCCTCCACCACTGGGGAGCAAGTACGCGGAGATCTGGAAGTCCGTCTGGGTCGCGACTCCGTCGTTCGTGAACCGGACCCGCATGAAGGGCCCGATCACGTTCGCGACCATGTAGACGACCTGCTCGCCCGAGATCGGATCGGCGCCCGAGGCTTCGATGTCCGTCTGGATCTCGGCACCGCCGGCCGTGATCCGATGGAAGATCCGGACCGTCCCCGCCAGGTTCGAGCGTGCGATCACGAGGACCGTGCCATGGCCCTGGGAGAGCACGACGTCGGAGTTGACCGAAGCGCCCGCGGCGAGAAGCGCCTGGGAAAGCGTGAAGGCGTCCGTACGCTGGCGGCTCGCCCAGATTTGGCTGCTCACGCCAGCAACTCCTCATTCTTTCCCGGCCGCGCGTGCCGGATGACATCGGGTATCTGGTTCTTCTTGTCGAGCGCGACCCTGTAGACCCGGATCCGCTCGTCTTTCGTCGTCTCGACGAACCGGACCGCGCCGTCCGGGAACTGGGCAAAGAAGGCCGTCTCGGGCCCGTCGTAACAGAGGGTGTCGAAGACCGCAGGCGCACCGTCGGCGGCCGTCCGGTTCGGATCGGTCACGTACGAACGATCCTTCAGGAAGAATTTGCCGCAGGCCGCGCAAAAAAGGACGAGCGCCGTCTTGGCCTTGGCTTCGACTGCGGGTTCGGCCATCGTTCGGCTCCTCGTCCAAGGTAGTCGCGTCCGGGGGCGGGTCTCGCCTGCGCGGCGCGTAGTGCGTTCGGACGGTGAGAGCATCCACCACGCGCGGCCGGATTGCAACCGCTTGCTTCGGCCATCTTTCCGACATAGAATCCAGCAGATGCGATTCTCGATCGGCGATCTCGTACGGGTGAAGCCGGAAGCGCTCACGCAGAAGGCTTTCGGGCCCGCCCAGCTCGTCCACTTCGGCTTCCCGAACCGCTTCACCGTCATCTCCACGCAGACCGTGGAGGCCGAGGGGCTCGGCAAGGTCGACTCGATCACGCTGGCGGAGTGCTGCGGCCAGATCAAGGACGTCGAGACCGACCAGCCATTGTGTTCCTCGCACCCCGAGGAGATGTTCGCCTTGGAGAAGCGCGACCCGCTGGGTCTCCAAGGCGTGAAACCCGAGTGCGAAACCGCCATCGACCTACCGGACCTGGGCAGGGTCTTCAGTCTCGGGCACTACCGGAAAGAAGGCGCCAGCTCCATCGTCCTCGAAGTCCAGGGCCTGAAACCGCTGGCGTTCACGGGGCCGCTCGCGGAACTTGCGGCCCAGCAGCTCAAGAGACTTGGGCTCCTGTGAACGCGAAGGAGAAGAACAATCTGTAAAGGGAAGAAATGCGGCGGCTGCGTAGGCGAGCAGACGCTCCTCGTCGCCAAGGTCGATGGTCGCCCGACACTCAAGACCGTCGGCCAACTCGCGGCGCTCCAGACAAAACATGGGATCGAACTTCCCATCCGGAGCACGACCATCGGCGAGACCGAGACCCAATCATTGCGTGCCGTGGAATTCGTCCTCACGGGCGCGGACGAAGTGGTCCGGTTGCCTCAATGGCCGATCTTCGTCACGCGGGACCACCGGGTCTATCGCGTGGACCCGCAATCCATCGCGGTCGAATCGAAGAAACAACTAGTCTACGAGATCATTAGCGCCTACGGGGCCGACCCAGGATGGATCGTCGCGGGCCCGCACCTTATAGCATCGGGGAGGGAGAGAGCAGAGGAGACTTGCGGGTTGGAGAAATCGTCCGCGCAAAAGCGCTGACCGCCACTTGTAGCGTCTGCGGAAACACGTTCGAAGTCCGGCCAAACCACGCCGCGCGGGCGGAGAGCTGCACCCCCATCCACCTTGGACCCGACGACGGTTGCTGCGCCTGCCTCCTGCGCCGGAAACGGCGAAGCCGCGGCCTGCCAGAACTCATGAGCCCAATCGAGGTGAAGCAGTTCCTGCGCGCCGCAAAGAAGATCGGGGAACGCTGGTACCTTGCCTTTCGGCTCTACATGAACGCCATGCTCCGCGCCCGTGAACTCACCCGCCTCACGGAGAGGGACATCGCCCGCCATGCGGATGGGATCCTCGCCGTCGATGGCGTCGAAGTGCGGCTCGACTGCGATACGCTCCAGGAAATCGAACGCTGGCGCGGCGCAAGGACAGGCAGGCTCTTCCCCGGCTACTACACGGTTCGGAAGGCATTCCGGAAGGCCATCAAGCTCGGGAACGTCTACGAGTACACGATGCACGCCCTTCGGCACACGGGGATCATGATCCGCGCCCGCGAAGTGCGGACCCCCGCGGACTTGGAGGATCTCCGAAAGATGGCGCGCTTCCGGCGCACGTGCTTCCTCCGACCCTACCTTGGCGCCGAGGAGTCGAAGCTCATCGAACGGGTGAAGTTCGTAAAGTGACGACTCCCAACGTGCCTTGCGCTTGAGGCTATAATCCAAGCGTGGAAGCAAAAGGAAGCCTGATACAGACGGCCAAGACGGCCGCGCTTTCGATGGCCGAGCCGAAGATCTGGCTGCTCGGCGACCCCGGCGACCTGACGGAGCGCGAGAAGCTCGTGCTCGTCGCGACGATCAAGGAAGCCCTCACGGTCAACTACAACCCGAACACGGTCCGGGCATACAAGGAGGATCTGCGGGCGTTCTTCGACGTCGCCGATCCGGCCACCATCACGATCGGACAGGTGCTCTCCGTAACCTCGTCCCAAGTGGCCGAGCATCGCGACAAGATGATGGCGGAAGGTTATGCCAACGCCTCGATCCGACGCCGGCTGGCCTTCCTTCGGAAGTTCTACCGGTTCCTGCACCAGCGCGGCACCATCCCCTTCAACCCGATCGACACCGTCCAGCTCCCGAAGGCGAAAGAGGACGAGATCATCGTAACCCCGCTCACCGAGGAGGAGGCGGCGAAGCTCCTCCGGCAGGCCACCCATTCGTGGCACGGGCGGCGCGTCTACACGATCTGCACCTTCGGTCTGGCCTTCGGCCTGCGCCGGAGCGAACTTGCGCGCCTCCGCACGGACCACTTCCGGCGCGACGCCGCCACGGGCCTCCTGCAATTCACCGTCGCGACGAAGGGGGGCAAGCCGCGTACCTGCAACCTCTCGGCCGCCGTGGAGTGGGTGCTCCGCCGCTGGATCGCCGTCCGCGGCGACTACGACGGCCCGCTCTTCCCGTGCGGCCGGACGTACCTGGACAGGGCGATCGACACTTCCATCTTGAGCGCCACGATCGGGGCGCTCGCGAAACGGGCCGGAATCCAGAGCCACATCAAATCCGGCAGCGAGCGTAGGAAGAGCGGACGCTGGAAGGTCGGCGCCCACACTCTACGCGCGACCTGCATCTACCTGAAATACAAGGAAGGCGTGCCCATCGACGAGATCGCAGAGATGGTCGGCCACGAATCGACCGAGGTCACGTGGCGCTACCTGAAGCGCATCCAGCGAGACCGCAAGAATCTCGTCAGCACTTCGTGCGACAACCTCATCTTGGCCACGTACGGCGAGTGACGCCCACAAAATGGCCTCCAAACGACCATAAACTGCCTCCTCCGCTTTGATGGTAGAAACCCCTTAAAATGCTCTCAAAATGCCAAACGGAGCGTTTTACGCGAACGTGCTCTCTTCTACGAGCCATTATCGTTGAAAATCAGCTAGACGTAAATCCTTGGTTTTCAATGATTTAATCGCGTCGCAACTAAAATTCCGCTCCCACTCGGCTTTTGTGAACTGCCCCACGCTGAAACCGCACCCGAGCCCGAGCGACCATCGGAGCCACTTCGCGATCAGAGCCGGAGTCTCCACGAACTGAATGGGAGCCGCCGTTGAACGGCCACGATTCCGACCGAGAAGCGACCGTCAGAGCCGCCATAGAGCCTCCCTCTGGAGGGCCGCTACACAAAGAGGTTTCCCGTGGATCCATCGGGACTGATGGCGGCTCTCTAACGGCTCATGGGCTGGGCGACATCAAAGCTGACCACGATGCCGATCTCCGCCTTGGGGTACAATCCAGTCATGCGGTTTTTCGTCCTGTTGTCCGCTCTCTTCTTGGCCGCCTGCGGCCCCCTCCGGCAGGTCGAGTTCGAGGTCGTGAACGCCTCGGCCGTCCCGCTCTTCTTCACCGTGGGGGTTGGTGTTTTCGCGCAGACGGTGAGTCTGGCCCCTGGCGGCCGGTGGGTTGGAACACTCGATCCCCGGCTGGCGCCGAAGCGACTACCGGTCGTGATCCGGACGCAACCGTGACGCCGCTTTCAGGGAGCGGGCCAACGGGATTTCGGTGTGGCGGTGATGGAGCAGACACCGCATGGCGCTGACGCGGTTTCGTGGCATCCCCAGTTCCTGCGCAATCGCAGCGTTGGAGCGATGCCAATCGACGGCGAGCCAGAAACCATAGGACACCCGGTGCGTGGATCCGTCGCCGTATGGAGACCGTGGAATAGTGTGACCGCGCTTCCGGAGTTTTGAACGTTTGTTGGAGATCGTGTTTGCGTTGACTCCGATGAGCTTGGCGATCTCGATGTTCGACTTTGTCCAATCCACGTTCGCCCAGACCACCCAAGGGCGGACCCTGGAGAGCCCGTCGCCGTATGGCGACCGCGGAATGGCGAGACCGCGCTTCCGGAGCCGCGAACGCCAGTTGGCGATTGCCTGCACGTTGGTCCCGATGAGCTTGGCGATCTCGATGTTCGATTTCGACCAGTCGAGCGATTCCCAGAAGGACTGGGGGCGGAGCTTCCACCGGAATTCGATCCCATGTTGGGCCCCCGTCTTCGCGATCCTACCGTAGCTCACGCCCGTGGCCCTGGAGATATCCATCTTCGTGCGGCCTTCGCCGGCGAGCCACCGGATTACGTCGGCCAGCTTCCGTCTTTCTTCGGCGTACCTGGCTGAAGTGCTCCGTGAGAGGGCTTCGGCTCTCGCCGCCGCGTTGAGCGGCACGCCGAGCCGGTTCCGGATCTGACGCACGCGCTCTCGCGAGATGCCAAGGATCCGCGCCACTTCGGTGTCCGTCTTCACGCCGATTCCAGCCTCGGCGGCACGCTTGTTGGTGACCGGTATCTTCCGGGCCGCGACCCCGGCAGTAGGGAACCCGCCTGCGTCAACGGTACGAGTCGTTACGGGATAGGCTGATCGCGGGACGGACAAACCGAGCGCGCGGGCGCGCCTCCGCCAAGCGCTGACGAGACACGCTTGGCAGTTTTGAAGCCGTGCGATCTCGCGGTTCGAGAGCGACCAGTCGATCGTTTCGAAGAACTCGCGTGCGCGGTCGGCGATCGACTGGTTGACGGCTTCGAAGAACTCGCGCGGGCGTCTTGTCGGAGACATTGGTCTATCGGATCGTGAACTCCGGCGGCGGGACGGCGCCAGTGCTCGACTTCGCGTTCGTGGTGACGTCGTCTAGGATCGACTTGAGTATCATGATCGCCTGCTTGCGATCTGCGTGCAGGCCGATCTGCCAAGCGTGAAAGAGGAGTGTCGTCGCCGCCGCGCCGATGGCGCAGGTGTAGTCGAGACTATGGGGGCCGGTCTTCTGAAGCAGGGTCGTGCACAGATCCGCCGCCACGGCGTTTCCGGCCTTGGCCGCGGCTTCAAAGCCCGTGATCGGCTCTTCAAGCTTCGGCATGGGGCAACCGTCAATCTGGCACTGGCGGCACCAGCGCCCGCCGGGCTTGGCTACGACGTTCTTGTGGCCCTGTCGGCAGCAGATGCAGTAGTTCATTGTTCGTCTCCCCTGCGAAGTAACGACGGGACGACCAGATGCCCGGGGGATTGGTGGACAGTCCGGTCGTCCCGCCATCATGGAGAGAGGGCACAACGGGTTGAAGGTTCGTGCCCCCAGCCCAACTTGTAAAGAACGTCCGCTCCGGCGGACGGGCCGGAACGGCAGTCGTCACTTCCAGTCGATCCCCAGCAGCCTCAAACCCTTGCCTGCGTTATTCCAAGCGTACACCACGAGCGAAGCATTTTCCTCCGGACGACGCCGCCCGGGAACGGGATCACCCACCCCCCTTCGTGCGGCGGTCCGACGCCCTCGACGAGCAGACGCTCTTCCTCGCTCTCTGGACAAAGAGTCGGCAATGCCCACACGTTCTCCGAGAGCTTGAACCCGCCACAACTGTACCTGTCGGTCGGGTCCACAAACGTAGTAGCACCACGGGTACGACGTCCGGACGTCGAGCGAGATCTGGACAAGCTGAAGCGGGCCGCGCACGAGATAGACGGGCTGCTCGGCGTGAAAGGACTTTGGCGCAACGACGATCATCGCGAATCCCCGAAGAGCACCTTAAGAAGCTCGACGAGCGACGTGAGCTTGCCGTCGCCAGGCCACCGAAGACCGTCGTAGGCGGCCCGTGTGTTTTCGTGACGTCCGTGACACCGACGGAGATCAACGTCTCCACGAGACGCGCGTACAGGGTATTTCTCAGATCATCCGAAAGGTGCCCAAAGGCCCGCGTCACGAATGCCGCGCCGAGATCATCGGCGTGACGGTGAACGCAAGGCTGGCAGACCTTGTGCGCCTCCGCGATCCACTCCATCTTCGCCATGAACTCCAGCACGGCTTTCAGGTAGAGGTCGGTGATCGAGACCAGCTTGTCGAGGCAGGCGGGACACGCTCCCTTGACCAGGACGCATTTGCAGGACACTAGAACGCCCTCTCGAAATCGCCCGCGGCGCGATGCTGGGCGATCTCCGTGAAGGCCGCGTCGGCATCTGCCACGACATTGGCGACGTCGGCGAGCGTCATGCACACCATCGCCCGATGCTCGATGACCCACTGCTTGTAGACCTGCGGGACGGGCTTCGGCGGCGAGGCCTTTTCCGTCTCGTCCTCACGCCACTCCTCGCCCTCGGAGAAATGTGCGCTCAACTGCTTGAAAAGCTTCTGCAGCTCCGGCGGAAACGCCTCACCGATCCCGCCGCGAAGCGCGTTTCGCACCGTGTCCATCGGTATCTTCTTCTCCAGGAGCACGGCCTTCGAGTAGTGGACGACGTAGCCGTTCGAGAGCTTCTCGATCCGGACGAAGCTCTCGTTGACCAAGTGGCCGACGGCGGACAC
>MGYJ01000010.1 GCA_001801685.1 Gammaproteobacteria bacterium RIFCSPHIGHO2_12_FULL_63_22
GATTTCAATCGCAAGGGCACGTCGGTCTATTCCAATCGCATCGGCCAGCGCGTCGCCGCGCCGGGCGTGACGATCGTTGACGACGGCACCCTGGCGGGCCGGCGCGGGTCTCTCAACGTGGACGACGAAGGCACGGTGACCCAGTGCACCACGCTGATCGAGGACGGCATCCTGCGCGGCTACCTGCAGGACACATTGAACGCGCGGCTGATGGGCATGGCGCCGACCGGCAATGGCCGTCGCGAGAGTTTTGCCCACCTGCCAATGCCACGCATGACCAATACCTACATGCTGGCAGGCAACCACGATCCCGCCGAGATGATCGCATCGGTGGAGCGTGGGCTTTATGCGCCGAATTTCGGTGGCGGCCAGGTGGATATCACCAGCGGCAAGTTCGTGTTCTCGGCCAGCGAGGCCTACCTGATCGAAAACGGCCGCATCACCCGCCCGGTGAAGGGCGCGACCCTGATCGGCAACGGACCGGAGACGATGAACCGCGTCAGCATGATCGGTAATGACCTTGCGCTCGATGCCGGTGTCGGCATCTGCGGCAAGGATGGACAGAGCGTGCCGGTTGGCGTGGGCCAGCCTTCCTTGAAGATCGATGCGATGACGGTCGGCGGCACGCGTGCCTGAGCGACGGCCGTGCGCTCAGTCCTGCGGGTCGGCTTCGCCTTGCATCAATTCGCGCAGCTCGCGGAACAATTCGCGATAGGCATGCGGCGGTTTGTTGTGCAGTTTTTCTTCGCGCGCATTGCGCGCCAGCTGGCGAAGATGCTGCCGGTCGGCGTGCGGGTATCCGGCGAGCAGGTCGGCAAGTACGGTATCGCCTTCGGCAACGATCTGGTCGCGAAGCGCTTCGATGCGATGCAGGGCGGCGGTTTCGCGGCGCGAATCGGCCTTGTCGTGTTCCATCGCGGCGCGAATTGCGTCAAGCGTTTCATCGCTTTCACGGCGAAGCTTCTTGGCCAGGAATCCAACCTGCCGCTTGCGCGCGATCTGCGCGGTGATGCGCTGCGCAGCGATCGCTATCGCGAGCAGGTCGTCGCCCATCGGGATCTGCGCGAGCCGCGCCGCCGGTTGGTCCACCAGCCTATGCGCAAGCTCGAGCACGGCCAAGGCCTCGCGACGCATGTCGCCTTTGCTCGGGCCGAGATAATCGCCTGAATCTTCGTCAACACCACGCGCCATCGTTCATCAATCCCCGGGAAACACGCATAGTATGGGCATGACCACCGACATCACCAAATCAAGGCCGCCGTCCGAAGGCGCCAGCGACGCCGATCGGCTGGCCGGCCTGGCGGCCCAGGTGCTCGAACTGGCCGCTGCGCGCGGCGCCAGCCAGGCTGAAGTTTCGATCAGCGAGGACAGCGGACTGGCTGTCAACGTGCGCATGGGCGAAGTGGAAACCGTCGAGCGTACGCGTGACCGGGGCGTGTCCCTGACTGTCTATTTCGGCCAGCGCAAGGCCAGCGCCAGCACCGCCGACCTGCAGCCCTCAAGCCTGCTGGCGACGGTCGAGCAGGCCTGCGCGATTGCAAAATTCACGGAAGCCGACAGCGCGGCCGGATTGGCCGATGCCGGGCTGATGGCGCGCGAAATCGCCGACTTCGACCAGTGGCATCCCTGGGACATCGATGCGGAGCGCGCCATCGCGCTGGCCATTGCCGCCGAAGCGCGCGGCCGCGACACCGATCCGCGCATCAGCAATTCGGATGGCTCGGCGGTCAACACCAGCACCAGCATTGCTACCTACGCGAACAGCCACGGATTCATCGGCTTCGAGCGCAGCACCAGCCATTCCATCAGTTGTTCGCTGATCGCCGGTCGCGACGACGGCATGCAGCGCGACTATTGGTACACCGCCGGGCTGTCTGCCGATGACCTCGAGACACCGGCGCAGGTGGGACGACGCGCCGCAGAACGCACGGTTGCGCGGCTCGACCCGCGACCGATCCGCACCGGCGATTTTCCGGTGCTGTTCTCTCCTGAAATGTCGCGCAGCCTGGTCGGCCACCTGTTGGGTGCAGTGTCGGGTGGCGCGCTCTATCGCCGCGCCAGTTTCCTGCTCGACTCGGCAGGCACGCGATTGTTTCCCGATTGGTTCTCGATCGTCGAAGACCCGTTTGTTCCCCGCGGTTTCCGATCGGCGTCCTTCGATGCGGAGGGCGTGGCAACCCGGCACCAGGACCTGGTGCGCGACGGCGTGCTTTCGCGTTACGTGCTGGGCAGCTATTCGGCGCGCAAGCTAGGTCTTGCCACGACCGCCAACGCTGGCGGCGTGCATAACCTGAAGGTCACGAGCAACGCCGTGGATGCGGACTCGATGATGCGGCAGATGGGCACCGGTTTGCTGGTGACCGAACTGATGGGGCAGGGCGTCAACACGATCACCGGCGACTACTCGCGGGGCGCTGCCGGTTTCTGGATCGAAGGCGGGGAAATCCAGCACGCCGTGGACGAAATCACCATCGCAGGCAACCTGCGCGACATGTACCAGGCAATCGAGGCAGTGGGCGCCGACATCGATCGTCGTTCGCACATCAGCATCGGCTCGGTGCTGGTCGGCAAGATGATGGTGGCTGGCGAATCCTGAGCCCGGGGATGTGCGCTAGAACTGGTCGACCGGCACGTTGAAGCGGATGCTGTCGCCCGGCGTGTGCCCGCTGCCGCTCTGGCAATGCAGGATGTAAGGGCGGACCGATCCGGTATTGAGTTCGTCGCTTTCAACCTGCACCAGGTAGCGCTGGTTGGCGCCGTCGCCGCGGTCATCCTTGTCGCCGAGATAAACCTCGCCAAATCCAGTCTGGTTGTTGCCACCGGCAATGACAGCCAGCGTCGCGCCGTCGAGCAGTCGCATCTCCAGGCCGTAATTGCCGCCTGCGCGCTGGCCGGTGCCAGGGTCCTGGATCTCGCACTGCACGCGATCGGGATGGCGGAAGAACAGCAGGTGCGTGTTCTGGTGGTTCGATCCGGCCGGAATCGCGAACGCGCGCGGCAGGGCTTCGCCAGGTACGCGAAGATCTGATTGCACCAGGGTCCTGCGATTGACGTGTCCGTCCTGCGCGCCGTCGCCGGTGCATACCTCGATGCAGCCACCCCATTCCTGCTTTGAAATCCTGAAGTCGGCACCGAAGCTGGTGTTGTCCTGCACCGTGCAGAAACTGACCAGTCCCACGCCGCCAGCCGTGGCGGGGGCGAATCGGATCACAGCATCTTCGTAGTTTCCCGCGGGCGCGCCGACGGCTGCGAATACGTCGAGCATGCGCACGATCTCACCGGGTGCAAGGCTGAGGAAGCCCGTGCTGCCAACCGGATTGTTGGAAGCATCGGATATGCCGAAAAATACACTCATGGCGGTTGTAGGCGATCCGGGCGTGCTGTCGTTGATGCGACCGACAAAACAATTGGTCTGGAACGAGGGGCTGGACGGCGTGGCAGCGAGTCGGCGCAATCCATTCACCGCGCTCGACGCCGAAGTGAAGGTGTGCGCGGGGAATGCCTCGACGGTGAATCCTGCTCCGGCCGGGTTGCTCACGCGGGAAAATCCGGCGAAAGGCTGGTTTTCCTCAGAAGTCTCCACAAGCTGGAGGAAGCCGAACTGCGACCCGGCAGGCAAGCCCGGGCAGAGCGCGCGCAAGCTGGCGAAGCCTATCCCGGGGTCGGGAATGGAGAACTCGGGACAGGCCAGCGGCGTGGTCGGCGTGACGCCCGTAGCGGGATAGAACGTTGGGGAGACCAGCGTGATGCCCGGGTGCAGCTTCCGGAAATTGAATCGCTGCGCGAAGGCCGCGGTGTCCACCACCACCGGAAACACCTGGGTCGTGTGGTAACCGTCCGTTGATTGCGCGTGCACTACCTGCGCGCCTGCCAACAGGAAAAAAGCAAGGCAGATGCCACCGGGGAAGGATTTCCTTGGCACGACGAAACGTTCCTGGCGCGGATGACGAGCCATGATTGCACAATCGCCTCGCGGCCGGCCGGCACATGACTTGACACGGGGATGAACGCAGCGGAAATTCAGCACACGCACGCGGGGTGCGCTCTTGAAGGGGCCTGGAAATGTCCGTACCGAACGATTACACGACGCCGCCACCACCACCCTCCGGCACGCCAAGCGCCGAGGAAAGGCAATGGGCGATGTTCGCGCACCTGTCCGCGCTGTTGGGCGGATTGTTGACGGGCGCCGTCGGCGGCTGGGGTTCCTTCATCGGGCCGCTGATCATCTGGCTGGTCAAGAAGGACACCATGCCCTTCGTCAACGACCAGGCCAAGGAGGCGCTGAATTTCAACATCACCGTTTCCGCGATCTTCCTCGCGCTCTGGATCCTGACCGTGGTCACCTTGTTCATCGGTGCGTTGCTGACGTTCCCGCTGATGGCGATCATCGGTATCGCTGCGCTGGTCTTCATCGTCATCGCGGCGATCAAGTCGAACGAGGGCGTGGCCTATCGCTATCCTTTCGCGATCCGCCTGATCAAGTAGGCACGTCGCAACGCGAGCAATAACCGGACGAGCAGGTCGCGCGGGTCAATTGGCCCGCGCGATGGCATATTGCGCCAGCATCCTCAGCGCATCGGCGTTGGCGCCGAGCGGCGCCAGCGCCAGTTGCATGGCTTCGTCCAACGCCGCCAGTCGTTCCCGCGCTGCAGCCAGTCCAAGCAGGCCCGGATAGGTCGATTTCCCTTGCGCTGCGTCCTTGCCTGCGGTCTTTCCGAGTTGGCCGGCATCGCCTTCCACATCGAGGATGTCGTCGCGAATCTGGAATGCCAGGCCGAGCGCATCGGCATAGGTGTCGAGTTGCGCCAGCACTTCATTCGAAGCGCCGCCCGAAAGCGCGCCCATCCGAACCGCGGCGCGAATCAGCGCGCCGGTCTTCATCGAGTGCAGTTGTTCCAGTTGCGCCAGCCGCAGGGTGGCGCCGGTCGCGGCCATGTCCATCGCCTGGCCGCCGCACATGCCCTGGGCGCCCGTCGCCTGGGCAAGTTCGCGCACCAGCAGCACGCGGATCGCAGCGCTGGACGGCGCGTCGGCCAATATCGAGAACGCGAGCGACTGCAACGCGTCGCCGGCAAGGATGGCCGTGGCTTCGTCGAAGGCGACATGCACGGTCGGCTGGCCGCGCCGAAGTGAATCGTCGTCCATGGCTGGCAGGTCGTCGTGCACCAGCGAGAACGCGTGGATCAATTCCACTGCCACCGCCGGCCCATCGAGCACGACTTCGTCAGCGTTGCAGGCACGTCCGGCCGCATAGACCAGCAACGGCCGCAAGCGCTTGCCACCGCCCAGCACGGCGTGGCGCATCGCTTCCTGGAGCATCGGAAACGAAGGCTGCCGCGACAGCGCCTCCTGCAGTGCGACCTCGACCCGATCACGCCAGGCCGGGATCAGCGCTTCAGCCGCCATGGGGCTTGAAGTCTTCCGCCGCGGCCGGGTTGGTCGGGTCGGCCAGCAGGCGCACGCGCTGTTCGGCTTGTTCCAGCGCTTTCTGGCATTCGCGATACAGCGCGATGCCGCGCTCGTAGGCGGCCAGGGATTCGTCGAGGCTTTGCTCGCCTTTCTCCATCTTCTGGACGAGCTGTTCGAGTTCGTCCAGCGCGCGTTCAAAACTGGCGGCGGCAGTCGCCGGGGTCGCGGATTGTTTGCTCATGCGCAAAGTGTGGGCCGCGGGCAGGGGTCGGTCAATTGCCGCCGGCGTCCAGGCCGGCCTTCCAGTCCAGGGCCAACCGGTGCGCGGCGCACCAGGCATCGAGCCGCGCTGAAACGATCAGGTCGCCGGCACTGAGCAATTCGCCGTCGCCGGCAAACAGCAGGGGCATGCGTTCGCGTCGCCACGGCACCACGTGTCGTTGCTGCAACTGGTGCTTGAGCGAATGCGAGTGCGCGCGTCCGGGCAGCCGGATCCGTTCGCCGCCTTCGCGCGACGCTACGCGGCAGGCGCCGAATTCGCCGGTCAGTGAAATCGCGTTTTCGCCCGTGGCGGCGGATGCGTCCAGCGGCCTGAATTGAAGCGTGCCGCCGACCGGCAGTTCCAGGCTGCCGACACCATCCCACGGACGTTGCCAGCGTCCGGGCAGGGCGTCCGGCTTCCAGCTCGCATGCAGGCCGTCGCGCCAGCGGCGCAACACCGCCCCCGACCAGCGGTATTCGCCTGCACTATCGGCCGAACCCGAAAGCAGTTGTTCCGCGATCAACGCGTAGGCGCGTCGTCGCAGCGGCGGCAGGTGCTGCTTGTCGAGCCAGTGGCGAAGAACCCGGGAACGCCAGGCGGGATCGAGCTGCAACAGCGCAGGAATGCGCAACACCGTCGGGTCATCTCGATCGACGACGTCTTCAAGTCGTCGATCGGCTTCCTCGCCCAGCAGGCGCGAATCGTCCGCGAGCAGGGCGGCGCTCTGTGCCAGCGCGCCCGTCGCCTGCGGCCAGCGTTGCCGCAGCAGCGGCAGTACCTGTCGGCGCAGGAAATTGCGGTCCGGGCCGTCGTCTTCATTGGACGGATCATCGCACCAGGTGAGCCCGTGCGAGTTTGCATAGGCAAGCAACTGCGGGCGCGCCAGGCCGAGCAAGGGGCGCAACAGCACGCCGTCGGCAAAACTGCGTTGTCGGCGCATGGCCGCCAGGCCCTCGCTGCCCGAGCCCCGCAGCAATCGCAGCAGAACGGTTTCGGCCTGGTCGTCCTGGTGGTGCGCGAGTACCAGCGATTCTCCCGCACGCAGGTGCTGGGCAAACGCGGCATAGCGCGCGTCGCGGGCGGCGCCTTCCATGCCATGCCCGCTGTCGCGACGCACGCGCACGCGTTCGATGATGCAGGGCACGCCGAGCGAAGCGCACAGGCGCAGGCAGTGCTCGCTCCACTGGTCGGCATCGGCATGCAATCCGTGGTGCACGTGCAGGGCGCGCAGTCCCGCGTTCGGTTCGGTCCGCGCAGTCGCCAGGGCATGCAGCAACACCGTGGAGTCCACGCCACCACTCAGCCCCACCAGCAAGGATCGCCCGCCAAGGTCGCTCAGTGCGTCGTGGACGGCTTTGCCGGGCATTGGGGCGGCTCAGGCAGCCTGGTAGGCTCCGTAGCCGCGCAAGCGCTGGTAGCGCTTCTCGAGCAGCGACCCGGTGTCGAGTTTTTCCAGTTCGGCCAGTTCCTCCAGCAAGGCGCTGCGCAGGGTGGCCGCCATTGCGCCCGGGTCGCGATGCGCGCCGCCCAGGGGCTCGGGGATGACGCGGTCGATCAGGCCGTGTTCCAGCAGGCGCACGGCGGTCAGTCCCAAGGCGTCCGCAGCATCGCGCGCCTTGTCGGAACTCTTCCACAGGATCGACGCGCAGCCTTCCGGCGAGATCACCGAGTACGTGCTGTACTGGAGCATCAGCGTGCGATCGCCAACGCCGATCGCCAACGCGCCGCCCGAACCGCCTTCGCCGATCACCGAGCAGATGACCGGGATTTTCAACTCCGCCATCTCCAGCAGGTTGCGCGCGATGGCCTCGGACTGGCCGCGTTCTTCCGCACCGACGCCCGGATAGGCGCCAGGCGTGTCGATGAAGGTAAACAGGGGCAAGCCGAATCGTTCGGCCAGCTTCATCAGGCGCAGCGCCTTGCGATAGCCCTCGGGCCGCGGCATGCCGAAGTTGCGCTTGATCTTGCTCTTGGTGTCGCGACCCTTCTGCTGGCCGATGACCACGCAGGACCGGCCATCGATGCGCGCCAGGCCGCCGACGATGGCGGCGTCGTCGGCAAAGGCGCGGTCGCCCGCCAGTTCATGGAACTCGTCGCAGATCAGGTTGATGTAGTCGAGCGTGTAGGGACGTTGCGGATGCCGGGCCAACTGCGAGATCTGCCAGGGCGTCAGTGCGCCGAAGATTTCCGCCGTACGCACGCGCAGTTTTTCCTGCAGCCCCTCCACTTCGACATCGATGTTCACCGATTGCCCGGTGCTGGCCCGGCGCAGCTCCTGGATCTTGGCCTCCAGGTCGGCGATGGGTTGTTCGAAATCGAGGAAGTTGGGATTCATGGGCAGCGGCTTCAGGGTAGATACGGGGCAAATACTAGCAGGGAGGGCATCGGGGGCCGGCCCCCGGCCGCGAACGGGGCTAGGGCGAGGAACTCGCCCAGGGCCGGTGCAGGGCCAGGCTGACCTGGCTGACGCCGCGCAGGGCGCGCAGCTGGTTGATGAGCTCGGCGTCGGTGCGAACCGAGGCGGGTCCGTTGAGGTCCACCACGCCCCTGGAGCCGGCGGTGACGAGATCCAGGCGCAGCGGCGTGCCACCCGGGCGGTAGGCGGCCATGGCCTGCTGCAGGCTCTCCCAGGCGCCGTCCTCGCGCAGGTCCACGGTCAGCGCCAGGCGACGGCCGTATTGCGCGCACAGGCTGCGGAAGTCCCAGCACTGACGGGCACGCAGCGAGTAACCGCCGTTGAAGCTGTCCTCGCGCAGGCCGCCCTCGACGATGATGATGCGATCGCGCGACAGCAGCGGTGCGAACTCGCTGAAGGCATCGCTGAAGAACGCGCATTCCAGCCGGCCGTGGGTGTCTTCGATCTGCACGAAGGCCTGGTTGTCGCCACGACGACGCACCGCCGTCACGAGCCCGGCCAGCACGACCTGCGCTTCGCCGCGGTTGTTGCGCTTCTCGCTGAAGACCCGGTCGAGGTCGCCCAACGTATTGCCGACCAGGTTGGCCAGTTCATCCTTCCACGGATCCAGCGGGTGGCCGCTGAGGAAATGGCCGAGCGTCTCGCGTTCGCCCACCAGCTTCTGGTCCAGTGTCCAGTCCGGCGCCACGGGCAGCTCGATGTGGATTTCCGGCAAGTCGCCAGCGCCGCCGAACAGTGACGCCTGGCCGGCTTCGCGTTCGCGCGCGAGTTGTTCGGTGGCTTTCATCACCTCGGGCAATTGCAGCATCAGCGAAGCGCGGTTCGCGCCCAGGCTGTCGAGCGCGCCGGCGTGGACCAGCGCTTCCAGCACGCGGCGATTCAACTTGCTGGAATCGACCCGCTTGCAGAAATCAAGGAAGTCCCGGAACGCCCCGTCGCGCATCCGCGCGTCCGTTATTGCCTCGCAGGCGCCTCGACCGACGCCCTTCACCGCGCCCAGCCCGTAGCGGATGCTGCGCGCGTCCAGTGCCTTGAACATGTAGTCGGACGCATTGACGTCGGGCGCCTGCACTTTCAAGCCCAGCGCGCGCGCATCGTCCAGGAAATTGACGACCTTGTCGGTGTTGTCCATGTCCGATGACAGCGTGGCAGCCATGAAGTCGGCCGGATGATGGGTCTTCAGCCATGCCGTCTGATAGGCGATCAAGGCATAAGCGGCCGAGTGCGACTTGTTGAAGCCGTAGTCGGCAAATTTTTCCATCAGGTCGAAGATCGGCGAAGCCACGCGCGCCGCGATGCCGTTCTTCTCGGCGCCATCCTCGAACTTGAAGCGCTCCTTCGCCATTTCCTCGGGCTTTTTCTTGCCCATGGCGCGACGCAGCAGGTCGGCGCCGCCCAGCGAATAACCGGCCATTACCTGGGCGATCTGCATCACCTGTTCCTGGTAGACGATGACGCCGTAGGTCGGCTTCAGGATCGGTTCCACCAGTGGATGCGGGTAGCTCACTTCGGCGCGGCCGTGGCGTCGGTTGATGAAGTCGTCCACCATGCCCGCGCCCAGCGGGCCGGGGCGGAACAGGGCCGCCAGTGCGATCAGGTCCTCGAAGCAATCGGGCTCGAGCTTGCGGATGTAGTCCTTCATGCCGCGCGATTCAAACTGGAAGACCGCCGTGGTCAATCCGCGCGAGAGCAGCTTGTAGGTCGGCTTGTCGTCGAGCGGCAGGGCGAGGATTTCAAGTAACGGCTCGCCCGCTGCGACGTGCCTTGCATTGATCGCCTTCACCGCCCAGTCGATGATGGTCAGCGTGCGCAGGCCGAGGAAGTCGAACTTGACCAGGCCGATCGCCTCGACGTCGTCCTTGTCGAACTGGGTGACGATGCTCTTGGCCGTCTCGCCCTTCCCGACGTGTTCGGCGAACAGCGGCGAAAAATTGGTCAGCGGCGTCGGCGCGATCACCACACCACCAGCATGTTTGCCGGCATTGCGGGTCAGGTCTTCGAGCTTGCGCGCCAGGTCCAGCAGGTCGCGCACGTCGTCTTCGCTGCGATAGCGCGCGATCAGTTCAGCGGAAGCGAGATTGCTGTCTTTTTTCGCGGCATCGGATTCGCCCAGTGCGTCATCGAGGCTGACGCCCAGCGTCAGCGGAATCAGCTTGGCGATCGAGTCCACGAAACCATACGGATAACCCAGCACGCGCCCCGAGTCGCGCACCACGGCCTTGGCCGCCATGGTGCCGTAGGTGATGATCTGGCTGACCTTGTCGCGCCCGTACTTGCGCGCGACGTAGTCGATCACTTCGTCGCGGCGGTCCATGCAGAAGTCGATGTCGAAGTCGGGCATCGATACGCGTTCGGGGTTCAGGAAGCGCTCGAACAGCAAGTCGTAGCGCATCGGGTCGAGGTCGGTGATTCCCAGCGCCCACGCCACCAGCGATCCCGCGCCCGAGCCGCGGCCCGGACCGACCGGAATATCGTTTTCCTTCGCCCAGTTGATGAAGTCGGCAACGATCAGGAAGTAACCGGGGAAACCCATCGACTCGATGACTTTCAGTTCCGTCGCCAGCCGCGCGTCATAGTCGGCACGGTCGAAGCCGGTCGCCATCGCATGCTTTTCCAGGCGTGCTTCCAGTCCACGTTGCGCACTGGCCTGCATCCACGATTCCAGCGTGTAGCCATCGGGCACCGGAAAATCCGGAAGGTAGTAGGTGCCCAGCGACAATTCGAAATTGCAGCGCTTGGCCAGTTCCACGGTATTGGCCAGCGCTTCGGGAACATCGGCGAACAATTCCGCCATTTCCGCCGGCGACTTCAGGTATTGCTCGGGCGAATGCTCGCGCGGGCGCTTCGGGTCGTCGAGGACGCGGCCGGTGGCAATGCAGACGCGAGCTTCGTGCGCATCGAAATCGGAACGGTCGAGGAAGCGGACATCATTGCTGGCGATCACCGGCAAGCTGGACTCGCTGGCAAGCTCCAGCGCCGCACCGTTGAAAGCCTCTTCGCCGGCACGCTGCGTGCGCGTCAGTTCCAGGTACAGGCGATCAGGCAAGGCCTGCTGCCACTGCTGCAGCCATGCGCCGGCCAGTTCGCGGCGCCCCGCGGCGAGTGCGAGCCCGACCGGGCTTTCGCGCCCGACGATAACGATCAATCCTTCGTTGTCGGCGAGCAGCCACTCGGGCTGCACGGCCACGTAGTCACCCCGGTGGCCTTCCAGGAAGGCGCGCGAGATCAATCGGGACAGGCTGAGGAAGCCGCTCCGGTTTTGGCAGAGCACAGTAACCCGGGCCGCCGCCTGGTTGTCCTGCGCGACGAACAAGTCTGCCCCGCAGATGGGCTTGAGTCCCGCACCCTCGGCCGCCTTGTAGAACTTCACCAGCGCAAACAGGTTGCTGGTGTCGGTGATGGCGACGGCAGGCAGGCCAAGTTCGGCGCAGCGTTGCACCAGCGGCGCGATGCGCAGCGTGGAATCGGTCAGCGAGTACTCGCTGTGCAGGTGCAGGTGGACGAACGTCGGGGACATGCCAGGGTTTTCGGAGGCAAGTCCCCAGCTTAGGCCGGGGGGCCGGGGGCGACAAGGCTTGACATCACCGGCCCGGGAAAGGCCGGCCGGCCAGGCCCTGAATCCTGACCGGCCAGACGCCTAGACGCTGGGTTCAGCAGACGCGGAAGGGTCGGCTGTAGGGCAGGGGACGCGCATAGCCGCGTTCACGCACGGTCTGGCGATGCAGCATGGCGCTGGCCTGGGCCAGGCATTCGCGTTCCCATTCGGTGCGGCGCTCGTCGGCGGTGCCACGGACGCGGAACTCGCTGCAGAAGCGGCAGTAGTCGAGGTAGTCCTGCACTTCGCCGGCGAACTCCGACCAGCTCAGTTCGATCAGCAGGGCGTCGTCGAGGTGGCCGATCAGCGGCTGGTCGTCGGGAATGAGGTCGTCGAACACGCACAGATAGGCGAGCAACGCGCGTCCGCGTTCGCGGGTTTCGCTTGGCAACGACCAATCCGGATCGTCGAGCATGCGGCGCAGCGATTCGGCGCGCGCCAGGCGAAGATTGATG
This sequence comes from Gammaproteobacteria bacterium RIFCSPHIGHO2_12_FULL_63_22, assembly GCA_001801685.1. Classification (GTDB taxonomy): domain Bacteria; phylum Pseudomonadota; class Gammaproteobacteria; order Xanthomonadales; family Xanthomonadaceae; genus Arenimonas. The sequence continues at coordinate 12,138 of MGYJ01000010.1, forward strand.
GTGGCCTCCGCGGTTTCCGGTGGCAGCGCGCGCAACCAGGTTGCCAGGTCGGCGATCTGCTCCGCGTCCACGGACGGTGCATCCTCGCGCACGGCGTGCAGTTGGTAGTTGAAGGCGAGCAGTGCGGCATCGGCAAGCTTCAGCCCGGCGATGTCGTGCTTGCGCGATCCCGCATTCACCGCCGGCAGTGCCAGCGGCAGCGGCTCGGAATGGGAATATAAAAAGTTCATGTCTTCCTCTCAGGACGGGCCCGATGCCCGCGCATTACGATGGATGCGCGAGCATTGTGAAAGGTTGCACATTTTTCTTCGCGGGCCGTTGGTGGTCATGACCTTCGGGCTATGACCGAAGGCGGACACGCGTTTATCGCGTCGTCGGCTCGAACAAGGACAACTGCGATGCGCGCACTGGCGCGAAGCTGAGGCGATGCTCCGGGCAGGGTCCCAGGCGATCGAGCGCGAGCAGGTGTTCGGCGGTCGGATAGCCCTTGTGGCGATCGAATCCGTAGCCCGGGTAGCGCTGGTTCAATTCGATCATGTGCCGGTCGCGACTGACCTTGGCAAGGATCGAGGCGGCCATGATCGCCGGCTCCAGGGAATCGCCTTTCACCAGGCAGGTCGCAGGGCAGCACAGGCCAGGCGGCACGCGATCGCCATCGATGATCGCGTGCGTAGGCGCAGGGTCGAGTGCGGCGAGGACGCGACGCATGCCGGCCATCGTCGCCCACAGGATATTCAGTTCATCGATCTCGTCGCGCGGCACGAAAATCACCTGCCACGCGAGGCAGCGTTCCTGGATGATCGGGAACAGGCGTTCGCGGGTGGATTCGTTCAGCGCCTTCGAATCACCGAGCCCCTCGATGGGACGACGCGGATGCAGGATGACCGAGGCGCAGACCACCGGCCCTGCCAGCGGCCCGCGACCGGCTTCGTCCACGCCCGCCAGTCGCTGCGATCGCGCATTCATCGCGATGCGAGCAGTTCGGCCACCGCAGCTGCAGCGCTTTCCGACCCACCGCCGCGCAAGCGATGGTGGATGGCAAGGTAGCGCGGGACCAGCGACGCGACTTCTTCGCTTTCGCCAAACAAGGGCAGCAACGCGTCGGAAAGTTTTTCCGGCGTGCAGTCATGCTGCATCAGTTCGGTCACGATGGGCTCGTTTGCCAGCACGTTGGGCAGGCTGTAGCGATTGACTTTCATCATCCCGAGCGACATCACCAGGTGGTAGGTCAGCGCCGAAATACGGTAAGCGACCACCATTGGCCGCTTGGCCAGCATCGTTTCCAGCGCCGCGGTGCCCGACGCCAGCAGGACCACGTTGGCGGCAGCCATCACTTCGTGCGCGCGGCCGTCGACCACGCGCAGGTTTGCCAGGGGATGGGCCTCGAGCAGGCTTTCGATGAGTCGACGACACTCGCTGTTTGCCGCCGGCAGGACCACTCGAAGGCCGGGCAGGCTCGCTGCAAGCAGGTGGGCGGCGGAAATGAAGGTGGGCAACAGGCGACGGATTTCGCCCAGGCGACTGCCCGGCAACATCGCCAGGATCGGCGCATCGGCATCAAGACCGAGCGCGCGGCGCGCGGCAGCCATGTCCGGATGGTCGTCGAAGGCCTCGGCCAGCGGATGGCCGACGAATTTCGCCGGAATGCCGTGCCGCTCGTAGATCGGCGGCTCCATCGGGAACAGGCACAGCACGAGATCGGCGCTGCGCCCGAGTTTCGCAGCGCGGCCCTCGCGCCAGGCCCACACAGACGGGCTCACGTAGTGCACGGTGCGAATGCCGGCCTGCTTCAGTGCGCGTTCCAGGCCCAGGTTGAAATCCGGGGCATCGATGCCGATGAAGACATCAGGCTTCCATTCCAGCAGTCGGTCGCGCAGGTCGCGGCGAAGGCGCAGTAGTCGTGGCAGGTGGCGCAACACTTCAGCCAGCCCCATCACGGACAACTGATGGCTGTCGTGCCAGGCATCCACGCCGGCCGCGCGCATGTTCGGGCCGCAGACGCCGGCGAACTGTGCATCCGGAAACCGTTTGCGAAGCGAGGCCACCAGCCCAGCGCCGAGCAGGTCGCCCGAAGCCTCGCCCGCCACCAGCGCGATGCGCATGCCCTAGCGCAACAGGCCGCGTTCGCTGCGCTCGATGAAGTCGAGCATCAGGCGTACGTCGGCGGAGTCTTCAGCGCCACGGGCGAGTTCCTCGCGGACCTCGGCCATGGGTTTTCCGGACACGAACAGCGCGCGATAGGCGCGCTTGATGGCGGCGATGCGGTCGGCATCGAAGCCACGGCGCTTCAGGCCTTCGCTGTTGATGCCGCGCGGTTCGGCGTACTTGTCGGCCACCAGCACGAACGGCGCCACGTCGGCGTTGACCAGGCTGCCCATGCCGATGAAGGCATGGTCGCCGATGCGACAGAACTGATGCACGCCGACAAAGCCGCCCAGGATCACCCAGTCGCCGATCACGGCATGCCCGGCTAGCGTCGCGTTGTTGGCGAAGATGGTGTGCGACCCGACCTGGCAATCGTGCGCGATGTGCACATAGGCCATGATCCAGTTGTCGTCGCCGATGCTGGTGACGCCTCCGCCGTCGGACGTGCCGCGGCTGAAGGTGGTGAACTCGCGGATCGTGTTGCGGTCGCCGATGACCAGTTCAGCGTGCTCGTCGGCGAACTTCTTGTCCTGCGGATCGCTGCCCAGTGCGGCGTGCGAGTAGATGCGGTTGTCGTTGCCTATGCGGGTGGGGCCGGTGATTACGCAATGGGGCCCGATGCTGGTGCCCTCGCCGATGTCCACGTCCGGCCCGATGATGGTGAACGCGCCCACGCTGACTCGCGCGCCCAATCGCGCGCCCGGGTCGATCTGCGCGGTCGGGTGGATCATGCTCAGTTCCTGCCCTCGGCGCACAGGATGTCGGCACTCGCGACTTGCTTGCCGTCCACCGACGCGCTGCATTCGTACATGGCCATGTTGCGGATCATGCGCTTGAGCTTGACCTCCAGCATCAGCACGTCGCCCGGCACCACCATGTTGGAGAAGCGCGCGTTGTCGATCTTCACCAGGTAGAAGAGTTTTTCCTGCTTCGCCATGGCCAGGGCCTCGGCCGACAGCTGGGTCAGCAAGCCGCCGGCCTGGGCCAGCGCCTCCAGCACCAGCACGCCCGGCATCACCGGATGGCCCGGGAAGTGGCCCTGGAAAAACGGCTCGTTGATGCTGACGCATTTCGACGCGAGGATGCGCTTGTTCGGCTCGAGCTCCAGCACCCGGTCGACCAGCAGGAAGGGATAGCGGTGCGGAAGCAGCGCCTGGATGCGGTTCACGTCCACGGGCAGCGCTACGGTGGCAACGGTCATGTCAGTCCTTGGCCTTGGGCAAGGTCGCGATTTTACGCGCCAGTTCGTCAAGTTGCTTGAAACGGGCCGCATTGCGCCGCCATTCGCGGCTTGGCTGCAGCGGGGTGCCGGACGAATATTCGCCTGGCTGGGTGATGGAGTGGGTAACGAGGCTGCGCGCGGTGACCATCACCCGGTCGCAGATCTGGATGTGGCCGACGATTCCGACGCCGCCGCCGATCAGGCAATAGCGGCCGATGCGCGCGGAACCGGCAATGGCCACGCAGCCCGCCATGGCCGTATGGGCGCCGATGCGGACGTTGTGGCCAACCTGGATCTGGTTGTCCAGTCGGACGTCCTCTTCCAGCACGGTGTCTTCGATGGCGCCGCGGTCGATGGTGGTGTTGGCGCCGATTTCGCAGTCGTCGCCGATGAGAACGCCACCCAGTTGCGGCACCTTGATCCAGCGGCCGGCATCCATGGCCAGCCCGAAGCCCTCGGCGCCCAGTACTGCGCCCGGATGGATGCGCACGCGTTTCCCCAGTCTCACCCGCGTCACCAGCGTCACGCGAGCCAGAAGCTCGCAGCCATCGCCTACGTCGCAGTCCGGGCCGATCACGCAACCAGCACCCACCACCACGTTTTCGCCGATAACGCTGCGTGGTCCGATGCAGGCGAGCGGGCCGACGCTTGCCGTTGCCGCGATGCGTGCGCCGGGATCGACCACGGCGCTTGCATGCACGCCAGGCGCCACCGGCGCCGGCAATTCAAACAGGCCGGCGATCCTGGCGAAGGCAACGTAGGGATCGGCCGCCACGAGGCAGGGCACAGGACAAGCGTCGGCATCATCCTGGCGCAACACGACCGCGCCCGCGTGCGTGCCGGCGAGATGGCGCCGATAGGTGGCGTTGGACAGGAAGCTGACCTGTCCGGGGCCGGCACGCTCGAGCGTGCCGACGCCGTTGACGGTGATCGCGCCGTCACCGCGAAGCTCCAGGCCGAAGCGGCCTGCCAGGGTTTCCAGCGTGACGCCCCGGTCGGTCATGCCCGACGGTGAGCGCTTACTGGTTGCCGAAGGTGAACTGCAGGCGCTCGATCTCGTCGCCGTCTTCCTTGCGTAGCGGCAACGCGTAGCTGATCGAGATCGGGCCGACCGGCGACTGCCACTGCAGCGCGAGGCCGGTGGTGACGCGGAAGCTGCTCAGCGAGAAATCGCCGGTGCGTGCGAACACGTTTCCGTAATCGACGAAGGCCGAGATGCGCGTACCGGGGCCGCCCAGCAGTTTCGGGAAGTAGAACTCGAACGAGCCGGTCGCCTTGATCGGGCCACCCAGGGGCTGCACGCGCGAGAAACCACCGAAGGTCGTGTTCGGGCCCAGGGTGTTCTGCGCGAAGCCGCGCACCGAACCCGGACCGCCGGCGTAGAAGTTCTTGAAGAACGGCAGGCCGCAGCTGAATGCGCTGCTCTGGATCGGCTCGTAGCCGCGCAGCGGGTCGAACTCGGCGAAGCAGGTCGCCTTCGAGGAGTCGCCGTAGGCATCGCCATAGCCAAGGCTGAGCGATGCCTTGCCGATCAGCCAGTCGGCGAGCGGACGGTAGTATTCGAAGTCGTAGCTGAGACGGTAGTACTCGAGGTCGCTGCCAGGCAAGGCGATTTCCGCCGTCACGCGGTTGAGCATGCCGCGCGAGGGCAGCAGGTAGTCGTTGCGGGTGTCGAGCGACCAGCCGAAGCGCGCGGTCCAGGCGTTGATCACCCAGACCCGGCTGAAGCCAGGAACGAAGATGTCCGGATCCAGACCCGGGTCGCCATCGTCGTCGGTCGAAGGCGTGGACGGATCGAAATCGTCGTCGCCGCTGGGGAAGGTGCCGCCCCCATCGCGGAAGCGGTCGCCAAGCGTGCTGACCAGGTAGTTGATGACTTCCGGCGGGGTGGAACCGTCGTAGGTGGTGACCTGGTTGCGGAAGATGCCGAAGGCAGCCGACACGCCGGTGTTTTCCGACAGCGGGATTCCGAACGTCACTTCGCCCGCGGCATTGCCCGAGCCGTATCGCGCGGTGGTCGTGGTCGATCGGTTGTAGTCGCTGTAGCTGAGGTTGTATCCGACCGTCACGCCGGCGTCGGTGAAGTACGGGTCGAGGTAGGAGAAGCTGATGCTCTTGGAATAGCTGTTGTTCTGCAACGCGATCGAGAACTTGTTGCCGGTGCCCAGGAAGTTGTTCTGCGACAGCGAGATGCTGGTGACGACGCCGGCATTCTGCGAGTAACCCAGGCCGAAGATGAAGCTGCCGGCGTTGCGTTCCTTCACGGTGATGACGAGGTCCACCTGGTCCTTGTGGCCTTCGACTTCAGGCGTTTCGACCTCCACCGTCTCGAAGAATCCGGTGCGCTGCAGGCGGATCTTGGAACGGTCGATCATGGCCTGCGAGTACCAGCCGCTTTCGAACTGGCGCATCTCGCGACGAAGCACTTCGTCGGCGGTATTGGCATTGCCCTTGAAGACGATGCGGCGCACGGTCACGCGCGGACCGGGTTTCACCACGAAATTCAGCCCGACCGTATGCGCGGTGCGATCGATTTCGGGAATCGGCGTCACTTCCGCGAAGGCATATCCGATATTGCCGAGCACGGTGGAAATCGAATCGGTGCTCAGCTCGACCAGCGCGCGCGAGAAGAACTGGTCCTTCTTGACCAGCACCATGCTCTCGACGGTTTCCTGCGGCAACACGGTCTCGCCGGTTACCTTCACGTCGGAGATCTTGTACTTCTCGCCTTCGGTCACGTTCGCGGTGACGAACATGTCCTGCTTGGACGGGCTGATCGCGATCTGCGTGGACTCGATGTTGAAGTCGACGTGTCCGCGGTCGAGATAGAAATTGGAAAGTTTTTCGAGGTCGCCGGAAATCTTTTCGCGCGAGTACTGGTCGTCACGGCGATACCACGACAGCCAGTTGCTCGTGCTCGATTCCCAGCCCCGGCGGATGGCGGCATCGGGATAGAGCAGGTTGCCGACGATGTTGATGTCGCGGATCTTGGCCGGCTTGCCTTCGGCGATCACGATCTTCACGTCGACGCGGTTGCGGTCGAGCGGGGTGATGGTCGGCGCGACGGTGACGCCGTACTTGCCGCGGTTGTTGTACTGGCGGGTCAGTTCCTGGGTAACGCGATCGAGGTTGAGCGGGTTGTAGGTCTCGCCTTCGGAAAGGCCGATGCTCTTGAGACCCTTCATCAACTCTTCGGTCTTCAGTTCCTTGTTGCCTTCCAGCGTGATCGTGTTGATGGCGGGGCGCTCGACCACGGCCACCACCAGGATGTCGCCCTGGCGCTCGAGCTTGATGTCGCTGAAGAAGCCGGTCTTGAACAGCGCGCGGATGGCCGCGCTGGACTTGCTGCGGTCGAGCAGGTCGCCGCGCTCAACCGGCAGGTAGGTGAAAACCGTACCGGCCGAGATGCGCTGCAGGCCGTCGACGCGGATGTCCTGGACGGTGAACGGCTCGTAGTTCTGGGCGAGGACCGGACCGGTAAGGGCGGCGGCTAGGGCGAGGCTCAACAGTCGGCGGCGTGCGGTGGGGCGCGTCATCATCAATCCAGATTGGTGGCGCGTGGCGCCGGTAGGTAGGGCTCAGGAAAATATTCGAACAAGGTCATTGTAAAAGGCCAGGCAAATCAACCCGGCCAGTACCAGCAACCCGGCGTATTGTCCCGCGATCAGCACGCGCTCACCAACCGGACGACCCGAGACCAGTTCGATAAGGTAATACAGCAGGTGCCCCCCATCCAAGACCGGGATGGGCAGCAGGTTCATGATGCACAGGGTCAGCGACAGGGTTGCCATCAGTCCAATCAGCCTGGAAAGGCCTTGGTTAGCCTCCGCCTGAGCGACCTGGGCGATGCCGATGGCGCCTGAAAGATTTTTCGAGGAGGCCTTGCCGGTGACCAGCCTGGCAAGGAATCCGAGCATTTCGCGACCCTGTTTGCGCGTCTCGGCCAGCGCGGCGCCGGCCGCTTCGATCGGCCCGAACTTGATCAGCTCGACCTTCGGCCGGGTCCCGATGCCCAGGATGCGGACGGTCTTGCCCTCGATCTCGGTCTGTGCAGGCACCAGCGAAAATTCGAGCCGCGCGCCGTTTCGGTCAACCTGGATGTTCACGGCCTCGCCCGGGGCCGCAGCCCTGACAAGCGTCGGGATGTCCGTCCAGTAGGTCACCGGCTTGCCATTGATGCTGGTCACCAGGTCGCCGGGCAACAGCTTTCCCGCGGCTACGGAGTCGGGCATGACGGTGGCGATGCGGCCATCGGAGCGAGTGCCGAAGTGAATGCCGGCCTCGCCCAGCGGGTCGGTCTGGTCGAAATCGGCGGACAAGCGGTCCAGGCGCAAGACCTTCTCGGATTTCCGGCCCTCCGCATCCTCGACCGTAAGCGTCACGGCGCGCTGGTCGATAGCGGCAAAGGCGAGGGGAGTCACGGCATGGTTCCAGCTGGGCGTCAGCTCACCGCCCACCTTCAGGATCCGGTCTCCCTCGAGCAAGCCCGACTCGGCGGCGATGCCCGATGTCGGGCCGAGGATGGGCGCCGCGCCCGGCCAGCCAATCATGTAAGCGGCCCAGAACAGGCCGACGCATAGCAACAGGTTGGCGATCGGGCCGGCGGCCACGATGGCGATGCGCTTCATCACCGGCTGTCGGTTGAAGCTTTGTTCGCGATCTGCGGGAGCGACTTCGTGCTCGCGTTCATCCAGGAACTGGACATAGCCGCCGAGCGGGATCATCGCGACCTGGTAGCGGGTGCCATCGGCCGCGACGCGGGACCAGAGCGGCCGACCAAAGCCGACCGAAAACTTGAGTACCCTCACGCCGCAGCGGCGCGCGACCCAGTAGTGGCCGAACTCGTGGAAGGTCACCAGCACGCCCAGCGTGACGATGAACCACCACAGTGCGCCGAAGAAACCGCTCATGCCCGCTCCATCTCGTTCAATAATTCCCTGGCTTGGCGGCGTGCGCGTTGGTCACAGTCCATTAGGACATCCAGATCGCCGGCAGGTTCCGCCGGGATGGCCGCGAGGGTCGCTTCCAGCAGGGCCGGGATTCCCAGGAAGGGCAATCGACCCTCGAGGAAGGAAGCAACAGCCACTTCATTGGCGGCGTTGAGTATGGCAGGCGCAGTGCCGCCCGTCGCCAACGCCGCGTAGGCAAGGGCAAGACAGGGAAAGGCCCCGAGATCCGGCGCTTCAAAATCGAGCCGGGCCAGTGCGGGCAAGTCCAGCGGGGCAACCCCGGAATCGATTCGCTCGGGCCAGGCCAGGCCGTGCGCCAGGGCGGTGCGCATGTCGGGATTTCCCAGTTGGGCGAGGACGGAACCGTCCACGTAGTCCACCAGCGAATGCACGATGCTTTGCGGATGCACCAGCACCTCGATGGCGGCGGCCGGCAGGCCGAACAGGTGGTGGGCCTCGATGACTTCGAGTCCCTTGTTCATCAAGGTCGCTGAATCCACCGAAATCTTGCGGCCCATGACCCATTTGGGGTGGGCGCATGCCTGGTCGGGCGTGACCTTTTCCAGCGACTGCCGGCTGCGTCCCCGGAACGGTCCACCCGACGCCGTCAGCAACAGCCGTCGCACGCCGCCACGGCCGCCATCGGCGGGCAGGCACTGGAAGATGGCGTTGTGCTCGCTGTCGATCGGCAGGATCTGCGCACCACTTTCCCGCGCTGCCTGCACCAGCACCTGGCCGGCCAGGACCACCGATTCCTTGTTGGCCAGCAGCAGTCGCTTGCCCTTGCGTGCCGCGGCGAGGGTGGAGGCCATGCCGGCGGCGCCGACGATGGCGGCGACCACGGTGTCCGACTCGGGGTCGGAGGCGATATCCACCAGCGCTTGCGCGCCCGCCAGTGCCGCCGTCGCCAAGCCGGCAGCCCGCAGGCCATCGCGAAGCTGGGCGTGGCGCGCGGCATCGGCGATGACGGCGCAGGCTGGTCGGAATTGCCGGCAGAGTTCGACCAGCTTTTCGACATCGCTGTGCGCCGACAGCGCCTGTACCTGGAACCGGTCCGGGTGCCGGGCGATGACATCGAGCGTCGAGGTCCCGATCGATCCGGTAGCCCCGAGCAGCGCGACGCGTCGCGGCGTGTTCAGAGCCCCAGCCAATGTTTGCCTACCGCGAAGATCGGCAACGCAGCCAGCAGGCTGTCGAGGCGGTCGAGCACGCCGCCGTGGCCGGGAATCAGGTGGCTGGAATCCTTGGCGCCCGCATGTCGTTTGAGCAGGCTCTCGAACAGGTCGCCTGCCACCGAGAACAGCGCAGTTACGGCAGTAAGCAGCAACAGGGTCGGCAGCACGTCCCATCCAAGCCCCAGCGCGGGCAGGCCGGCGACGGCCAGCAGCAGGGTTGCCGCGAGGCCGCCGGCAAAACCTTCCCAGCTCTTTCCGGGGCTGATGCGCGGCGCGAGCTTGTGCTTGCCGAAGCGTACGCCGACGAAGTACGCGCCAGTGTCAGCGAGCCAGACGATCAGCAGGGCATACAGGGCCCAGGCATGTCCGTTCGGCGTGGTCATGTGCAACCAGCACAAGGCCGCCCAGGCAGGAATCACGCTGAGACTGCCGGCGACCAGCTTGAGCACGCGCGAGCCGAAGCTGTCGACGCTGGCGAAATCGAAACGCGATAGCCAGACCAGCACCAGCAACCACCAGGCCACGCCGACATAGGCTGCCAACTGCAAGACCTGCATGCCGCTGCCTGCGGCCCAGGCCAGCGCCGTCATCATCGATACGTTTGCAGCCAGGTAGGCGGCGCGCGCCGTCGGCGCGGGGGTGGCGGACAGCAGCGTCCATTCCCACAGTCCCAGCATCATCAGGCCGGCAATCAATGCCGCCAGTAGCGGCGTCGGCAGGAACAACACGGCGCCGATGGCGACCGGCGCCATCACCAGGGCCGTTACGACCCGTGCTCGACGGCTCATGCTGCATTCCCCTGCGCGGTTCCGGACACTTGCGCGCTGGTCAGGCCGAAGCGCCGCTCGCGACTTGCGAAATCATCCATTGCCTGGCGCAGCGTCACCGCATCCAGGTCCGGCCACAGGGTTTCGGTGAACCACATTTCGGTATACGCCAGTTGCCAGAGCAGGAAGTTGCTGATGCGAAGGTCGCCGCCGGTGCGGATGAAGAGGTCCGGATCCGGCAGCCCCGCCATGCACAGGCGGCTCGAGAAAAGGGTTTCGTCTATCGCTTCGGGCGCCAGGCTGCCGTCGCGGACTTCGCGGGCGAGTTTCCTCGCGGCCTGCACGATGTCCCAGCGACCGCCGTAGCCGGCCGCGATGCATATGTTGATGGCGGTGTTGCCGGCCGTCACCAGTTCGGCCCTGCGCATCTTTTCCTGGATCACAGCGGGAAATTCGCCACGCTCGCCCACGAACAGGATGCGCGCACCGCGCCGGTGCAGCTCGTCCACTTCATTGTCGAGCATGCGCAGGAACAACTTCATCAGCGCGCCGACTTCTTCGGCGGGGCGGTTCCAGTTCTCGCTCGAAAACGCAAAAAGCGTCAGCGTGCCGATGCCTTCGGCCAGGCAGAAGTCGAGGCAGACCTGCACGGCCCGCGCACCGGCGCGATGGCCGAGCGTGCGCGGCCGGTGCCGGCGTTCGGCCCAACGGCCGTTGCCATCCATGATGATGGCAAGGTGGCGCGGAATTCGCTTCGAGTCGGACATGGGCGATCGGCTCAGACCGCCATCAGTTCCTGCTCCTTGGCCTTCACCGCATCGTCGATGTCCTTGACGAACTTGTCGGTCAGCTTCTGGATGTCGTCCTCGGCGCGACGGGCTTCGTCCTCGGTCGCGTTCTTTTCCTTCAGCAGTTCCTTGACCATGTGGATGCCGTCGCGGCGCACGCCGCGGACGGCGACCTTCGCCGTCTCGCCTTCGTTGTGCACGTGCTTGGAAAGCGCCTTGCGGCGTTCTTCGGTAAGCGGCGGCAGGTTGATGCGGATGACCTGGCCGGCGGTGTTCGGCGTCAGCCCCAGGTCGGAACTCATGATGGCTTTTTCGACTGCGGCCACCATGGGTTTTTCCCAAGGGGTGATGGTCAGCGTGCGTGCGTCGGCGACGGTGACCGTGGCCACCTGCGACAGGGGCATGTCCGAACCGTAGTAGTTGACCTTCAGGTGGTCGACGATGGCAGTGGTGGCACGGCCGGTGCGAAGCAGGGTCAGGTCATGCTTGAACGCGTCCACGCACTTGGTCATGCGCGTCTGGGTTTCTTTCTTGATGTCGTTCAGCATGGAAGCTCCGCAAGGTGTGCAATCGGCCGATTATAGTCATCCGGGGCCCAAGCCGTCGCCGGGGGCGGTTTCCGGGCTGATTCAGTGGTGCGGTGCGTGGTCGTCGCTGTCGTGCGCGCAGCCCGGGCCCAGTTCCACTTGCACGGTGGAATGATTGATGCCGAATTTCTTTTCGAGCGACGCCGCGACCTGGTCGAGGAAGGCGTCGTGATCGTCCACGCGGGAACGGACCACGTGCGCGGTGAGCGCAATTTCGGCCGAGCCGATCGGCCAGATATGCAGGTGGTGCACGGCCATCACGCCGGGCATGGCCAGCAGGAAATCCTGCACCTTGTCGCCATCCAGGTGCGCCGGCACCGCGTCCATGGCCTGGCGGAAGCTGGCACGCAGCAGGCCCCAGGCGGACAGGGCGATCAGTACGCCCACCAGTACCGCCAAGGCTGGATCCAGCCAGCGCCAGCCCAGTTTCCACATTCCCAGCCCGGCCAGCACGGCCGCCAGCGACACACCCGCGTCTGCCAGCAGGTGCAGGTAGGCGCCGCGCCGGTTGAGGTCGGTGGACTGGCCGCGATGGAACATGGAGGCCGTGCCGAGGTTGACCACGATTCCCAAGGCCGCCACCACCATCACGATGCCGCCGGGAACGTCCGGCGGATCCGCAAGCCGTCTTAGCGCCTCGCCCAGCAGCGCGCCGGAAAATCCCACCAGCAGCAACGCATTCGCCAATGGCGAGAGTTGCGTGGCCCGGCGCCAGCCATAGGTATGGCGGGCTGTCGGCCTGCGCAGCGCAAGCATGGCCGCGCCCCAGGCCAGGGCCAACCCCAGCGAGTCGCCCAGGTTGTGCAAGGCATCCGACAGCAGCGCCAGGGAGTGCGCGTAGAAACCGTAGCCGGCTTCAACGGCGGTGTAGGCCAGGTTGATCGCCATGGCGATGGCGAAAGGGCGCGTGGCCTGGCCCGGTTCCGGTGGATGCACGTGCCCGCCATGCCCGGGTCCCGCTTCGTGTTCGTGCCCGTGCAGGGCAGCGTCCTCAGCCGGCGCCGTGGACGAGCGTGCCCAGCGGCTCGCCGCGCAGGATCCGCATCAGCGCGCCCGGCTGCATCATGTCGTAGATACGCAGCGGAATGCGGTTGTCGCGGCACAGTGCGAACGCGGCCGTGTCCATCACCTGCAGGTTGCGGGCGATGACATCGTCGTAATTGAGTTCGGTATAGCGCTTGGCGTTCGGGAATTTTTTCGGGTCGGCATCATAGATGCCATCGACCTTGGTGGCCTTGAGCAAGAGTTCCGCGCCGATTTCAGTGGCGCGCAGTGCGGCGGCGGAGTCGGTAGTGAAGAATGGATTGCCCGTTCCTGCAGCGAATATGGCGATGCGTCCCTTCTCGAGGTGGCGTACCGCGCGACGCCGGATGTAGTCCTCGCAAACCTCATTGATCTTGATTGCGCTCATTACCCGCGCGTAGGTGCCCAACTTTTCGAGTGCATCCTGCATCGCCAGCGAATTGATCACCGTGGCCAGCATGCCCATGTGGTCGCCGGTGACGCGGTCCATGCCGGCCGCTGCCAGCCCGGCGCCGCGGAAGATGTTGCCGCCGCCAATCACCAGGCCGATCTGGGCGCCTGCTTTCTGGGCTTCGATGATCTCGCGGGCCAGGCCACGGATCACTTCCGGATCGATGCCGTAGTCCTCGCGTCCCATCAGGGCTTCGCCGGACAGCTTGAGCAGGACGCGGCGATACTTCAGGGGCGTGTCGGTCATGGCGGCTCCGTGCGTGGCAAACAGCGGGAGTTTAGCCGATTTGCGGGAGCAGCCTCCGGCCTAAAGCAGGAAGGCCGCCACGACTTTGCGGCCTTCGGTCGCCAGCACGTTGAAGGTGCGTGCTGCCGCTGCGTTGTCCATCACTTCCATGCCGATGCCGCGGGTCAGGCAGGCGGCCATGACGGCGGCCGGCGGAAACACCAGCGACGCACCGCTACCCAGCAGGACGACGCTCGGTGACAGCTCCAGCACGGCGGCCAGGTCCTCGGGTTTCAGGTCGGCAATGGCGCGGGGTCGCCAGTCTTCGATCAGCTGGTTCGGGGCCAGGATGAAGCTCGATTCCAGCCGCCGGTCGTTGACCAGGGCGCCGCGGCCGTCCGCCCCGCGCAGGGTGTAGCGAAAATCAGGGTTTTCCAGCGTCAGCTGCATCCGCTCAACCCTTGGGCAGGATCACCAGCGGCTTGTCCTTGCTACGCCGGTAAAGCACGGCCGTATGGCCGATCCGGCTGACCAGTTCGGCCGTGGCCTGGGCGGCGAGGTCGGCGATGAAGGCATCGCGGGATTCGCGATCCTCGGCAGCCACCTTCACTTTCACCAGTTCGTGCTGCTCGAGCGCGCTGTCCAGTTCAGCCACCAGGTTGGCGGTGATGCCCTTCGCGCCGACCATCACGACCGGCTTGAGGTCGTGGGCAAGGCCGCGCAGGTAGCGCTTCTGGGGGTTGGAAAGTGCAGTCGACATGACGTTTGGACCGGGGAAGCGTAGGTCGTAAAGGGTATCATGACAGCCCCGACCGACGGCTTCCGCACTCATGGCCACCCGCAGCAAGAGCAGCCAGCTCTGGCTCAAGGAACATTTCTCCGACCCCTACGTGAAGAAAGCGCAGGCGGACGGGATGCGGTCGCGGGCGGCATACAAGCTCGAAGAACTGCTCGAGCGCGGCAAGCTGCTCAAGCCGGGCATGGTGGTGGTCGATCTCGGCGCCGCGCCGGGCGGCTGGTCGCAGGTCCTGCGCAATGCCCTGCGCAACAAGCGCGGCGACGACCAGGGCAGGGTGGTGGCGCTCGATATCCTGGACATGCCGCCGATTGCCGGGGTGGAATTCATTCACGGCGATTTCAGAGAGGCTGAGGCACTGTCCCGGCTGGAAGCGCTGATTGGCGAAAAGCCGGTTGACCTTGTGCTTTCCGACATGGCCCCCAATATGACCGGAGTGGACACTGTTGATCAGGCTCGAGCCATGTACCTGTCTGAACTTGCGAGGGATTTTGCCGATGCGCATCTCAAGAAGGGTGGCGATTTCCTGATCAAATTGTTCCAGGGCGAAGGGTCCGATGCCTACATCGCGGACCTGCGCCGTCGCTATACCAAGCTGGTGATTCGCAAGCCGGCGGCGTCCCGTCGTCGTTCCAATGAAGTTTATGCGCTGGCCACCGGCAAGCGCTGATGAAATGATCAATGCATCGGCCACCGCCGGCGCGAGGAAGCAGTGAATGAATGACCTTGTGAAAAACCTGCTGGTTACCCTGGCCGTGGCGCTGGTCCTGATGACGGTGTTCCAGACTTTTTCGGCCCCGGCCGCCGGCACCCCGACCGAAGTCACCTATTCCACCTTCCTCAGTGAAGTGGATTCGGACAAGGTGCAGAAGGTCGAATTCACCGATGCGACGCCGGGCACGGGCACCACGGTGCTCAGCTTCGAGCGCAAGGACGGCAGCAAGGGCGTCTCCTTCGGTCCCTACGACCGCGACCTGGTCAATGTGCTGGTCAACCACGACGTGGAAATCGTGCAGGCCAAGCCTGACAACACGCCATCGCTGTGGGCGATCGTGGCTACCTTCCTGCCCTACGTGCTGTTCATCGGCATATTCATCTACTTCATCCGGCAGATGCAGCAGGGTGGCAGCCGCGGCGCCATGACCTTCGGCAAGTCGCGCGCCAAGTTGCAGGGCGAGAATGAAGTGAAGGTGACCTTCGCCGATGTCGCCGGCTGTGACGAGGCCAAGGAAGAAGTCGGCGAGCTGGTCGAATTCCTGCGCGACCCGGGCAAGTTCCAAAAGCTGGGCGGCCGCATTCCGCGCGGCGTGCTGATGGTGGGCTCGCCGGGTACCGGCAAGACCCTGCTGGCACGCGCCATCGCCGGCGAGGCCAAGGTGCCGTTCTTCTCCATTTCCGGTTCCGACTTCGTCGAGATGTTCGTAGGCGTCGGCGCGAGCCGCGTACGCGACATGTTCGAACAAGCCAAGAAGCACGCGCCCTGCATCATCTTCATCGATGAAATCGATGCCGTCGGCCGCCATCGCGGCGCCGGCCTGGGTGGCGGCCACGACGAGCGCGAGCAGACCCTCAACCAGTTGCTGGTCGAGATGGACGGCTTCGAGGGTGGCGAGGGCGTGATCGTGATCGCCGCGACCAACCGTCCCGACGTGCTCGATCCCGCGTTGCTGCGCCCGGGTCGCTTCGACCGCCAGGTCGTGGTCAACCTGCCCGACGTGAAGGGCCGCGAGCAGATCCTCAAAGTGCACATGCGCAAGGTGCCGCTGGACATGGACGTGGATGCGATGACCATCGCCCGCGGCACGCCCGGCTTCTCCGGCGCGGACCTGGCCAACCTGGTCAATGAAGCGGCGCTGTTTGCCGCGCGCGAAAGCGCGAAAGAAGTGCGCATGGAACATTTCGACAAGGCGCGCGACAAGATCATGATGGGCGCCGAACGACGCTCGATGGCGATGAGCGAGGAAGAAAAGCGCAACACCGCCTACCACGAGGCAGGCCACGCCATCGTCGGCCGCCTGGTGCCCGACCACGACCCGGTCTACAAGGTCACGATCATCCCGCGCGGCCGCGCGCTGGGCGTCACCATGTACTTGCCCGAGGGCGATCGCTACAGCTACGACAAGACCAATATCGAAAGCCGCTTGTGCTCGCTTTATGGCGGGCGCGTGGCCGAAGAATTGATCTTCGGCACCGAGCACGTCACCACGGGCGCATCGAACGACATCGAACGCGCTACCAAGATGGCGCGCAACATGGTCACCAAGTGGGGACTGTCGGAAGAAATGGGCCCGATCTCCTACGGCGACGAAGAAGAGGAAGTATTCCTCGGCCGTTCGGTCAGCCAGACCAAGAGCGTGTCCGACGATACCGCGCGCAAGATCGACGAGGTCGTGCGCACCATCCTCGACAAGGCCTACTCGCGCACCCGCACCATCCTGCAGGACAACATCGAGAAGCTGCACATCATGGCCGAGGCCTTGCTGGCCTATGAAACCATCGATGCCACGCAGATCGATGCCGTGATGGAAGGTCGCCGCCCCGGTCCGCCTGCCGACTGGACCAAGTCCGGTCGCACGTCAAAGGACGACATCGGTCCTGCGGCCGGCACGCTGGGCGGAGCGGCGCCGCAGACCTAGGGAATCGCGAAGCCGTCGAACCAACAAAAAGCCAGGCGGCCGCCTGGCTTTTTGTTGTCCGCGACCCGACACATGTTCGATACTGTTTTCGCCAACGCCTCTGGAGACAAGGGATAATGTTCGACACGTTCCAGACCCTGGATTGCGGCGGTCGCCCACTGGCGCTCGACCGCCCACGCATCATGGGCATCGTCAACGTGACGCCGGATTCCTTTTCGGACGGCGGCGCGTTGGCCAATACGGAAGCCGCGATCAGCCATGCGCTGGCGCTGGCCGCGCAAGGTGCGGACATCCTTGATATCGGCGGCGAATCGACACGGCCGGGCGCCACGCCCGTCAGCGTTGAAGAGGAATTGCGCCGGGTCATTCCCGTCATCGAAGGGCTGCGCGAGCGCACTGCGCTGCCGATCTCGATCGACACGTCCAAGCCCGAAGTGATGCGCGCGGCAGTAGCCGCAGGCGCCGGCATGGTCAACGACATTCATGCACTGGGTCGCGAGGGCGCCATGGACGCCGTTGCGGCGCTCGGCGTGCCGGTCTGCCTGATGCACATGCAGGGCGAGCCAGCGACCATGCAGGACGATCCGCGCTACGACGACGTGGTTGCCGAGGTGCATTCGTTTTTCACGCAGCGATTGTTTGCCTGCCAGATGGCCGGCATCGATCGCAAGAAGATCATCGTCGATCCCGGTTTCGGTTTCGGCAAAACGCTCGAACATAACCTGCGACTGCTGCGGCAATTGCCGCGACTGGTCGAGTTGGGCGTGCCGGTGCTGGCTGGCCTGTCGCGCAAGGGCATGATCGGCGCGATTACGGGACGCGAGTCGGGCGAGCGTGTGATTGGCTCGGCGGTCGCAGCCCTGATTGCAGTGCAGAACGGCGCTGCCATCGTGCGTGTGCATGACGTGGCCGCTACCCGCGACGCTCTGAAGATATGGGAAGCAGTGGCTGCGCAACCGGACCTGGCCAGGCGACCGGCCGCGCCGGCGATGCCGCGCTGGGGCGACGAAGACTAGCCCGCTGAAATCTGGCTCGACCTCGACAGGCGTCCACGAAAATCAAGCACGCGTGGATCTATCACGCGCCGCCATAGGGGCGGGAACATCGCCAGCACGAACATCGCCGAATAACCTCCGGGCAGCTGCGGGGAATCGGGATGGTGGCGCAGGATCGAATAACGTCGTTTCGGAAACGCGTGATGGTCCGAGTGGCGCTGCAACTGGAACAACATCAGGTTGGACAGCGCGAAATCGGAATTCCACGAGTGCAGGTGCGTCGTGCGCTCGAAGCGACCATCTGCCAGGCGACGACGCTCCAGCCCGTAGTGTTCGATGTAGTTGATGATCTCGAGCGATCCGGCGGCGAACAATCCCTGCAGCAGGAAGAAGGCGAGCCCCTTCATTCCCCAGGTCGCACCGAAGGCGGCGGCGAAAAGCAGCCACACGAAGGTCCAGCGAAGCATCTCGTTACGCGGCGACAGCGACGAGCGCCCGATGCCGCGCATGCGAGTCGCTTCCAGCGCCCAGGCATTGCGGGTATTGAGCCAGATCGCTCGCGGCAGGAAACTCCACAAGGATTGCCCGAATCGCGCGCTGGACGCGTCGGCGTCGGTGGCGACGTGCACGTGGTGGCCGCGGACATGCTCGATCTTGAAGCCGTGGTAGCCGACCGTGCTCAGCAGCAGTCCGCCGACCAGTGGCTCGAGGCGGCCGTCCTTGTGGATCAGTTCGTGTGCCGTATTGATGGCCAGGATGCCGCCGACCAGTCCCTGCGACAGCAACCATCCCGCCTGGCCGAACAGGTCGAGCGGTGCCTGCATGAACCAGGCCGCCGACCAAACCAGCACCGCGCAGTGCACGGGCAGGGCGAGCAAGGTCAGGGCGCGGAACCAGGGTTGCAGCGCCACCTGCCGTTCCTGGTCCTGCGGCACGTTGCGCGGGTCGTGGCCCAGCAGCCAGTCCACCGCAGGCAACATCACGAACAGGAAGAACAGCGGAAACCAGGCCGACGCGTTCGGCCAGCCAGTCGTGGACGCAAGCCAGGCCGCCAGCGGCATTTGCGCCGGCACCAGGAACACCATCAGGAATCCGAAGGCCTTCAATCGATCCATGGCCGCGACTATAACGCCGTTACCGGGTTAAGCTCCGGGCACCTCGTCCGGAGCCGCGCGCATGTCGCCCAGTTCGCCGCTGTACATCACCTTCGCCCTGTACATCCTGGTCATGATCGGCATCGGCTTCGTCGCCTGGCGCCGAACCCGAAGCCTGGACGACTTCATCCTCGGTGGCCGATCGCTCGGCAGTTTCGTCACCGCCATGTCGGCGGGCGCCTCGGACATGAGCGGCTGGCTGTTGCTGGGCCTGCCCGGCGCCCTTTTCCTGAGTGGCGTTTCCGAGGGCTGGATCGCCGTCGGCCTGGTCATCGGCGCCTGGTGCAACTGGAAATATGTCGCCGCGCCCTTGCGCGTGTACACCGAACGGACCCGCAATGCGCTGACGTTGCCCGATTACTTCACCCATCGCTTCGAGGATTCCAGCCGCATCCTTCGCGTGTTGTCCGCGCTGGTGATCCTCGTCTTCTTCGCCGTCTATGCGGCCTCGGGCATCGTCGCCGGCGCGCGTTTGTTCGAGTCCGTATTCGAAGTGCCGTACGCGCAGGCCCTGTGGGTGGGCGCAGCGGCCACCATCATCTACACCCTGGTCGGTGGCTTCCTCGCAGTCAGCTGGACCGACACGGTGCAGGCTACGTTGATGATCTTCGCGCTGGTGCTGACGCCGATCGTGGTCGTGTTGTCCATGGGCGGGCCCACTGCCAGCCTGGCGCTGATCGAGCAGGCGAATCCGGAAAACCTGAATTTCTTCCGCGGCGCCAGCGCCATCGGCATCATCTCGCTGATGGCCTGGGGCCTGGGCTATTTCGGCCAGCCGCATATCCTCGCCCGCTTCATGGCGGCTGATTCCGTCGAATCGATTCCGGCCGCGCGCCGCATCGGCATGACCTGGATGGTGCTTTGCCTGTTGGGCGCGATGTCGGTCGGCTTCTTTGGCATTGCCTGGTTCCAGGCGCATCCCGACAAGGCGGCGATGGTGACCGAGAACCACGAGCGAGTTTTCATTTCACTGTCGCAGTTGTTGTTCAATCCGTGGATCGCCGGCGTGCTGCTGTCGGCTATCCTCGCCGCCATCATGAGCACGCTCAGCTGCCAGTTGCTGGTCTGTTCCAGCGCGCTCACCGAGGATTTCTACAAGGGCTTCTTCCGGAAGAATGCAGGCCAGTCCGAACTGGTCTGGATTGGGCGACTCACCGTGCTGCTCGTTTCATTGCTCGCGATCTGGCTGGCATCGGACCCGGACAGTCGCGTGCTCGGCTTGGTCAGTTATGCCTGGGCCGGATTCGGCGCGGCGTTCGGGCCGGTCGTGTTGTTCTCGCTGGGCTGGAAACGCATGACCCGAAACGGCGCGCTCGCCGGCATGGTGGTCGGCGCCGCCACGGTCATCATCTGGAAGCAGGGCGCCTGGTTCGGTCTGTATGAAATCGTGCCAGGCGTGTTGTTCGCAAGCATCGCGATCATCGTCGCCAGCTTGCTCGGCGCGCCGCCGACGCCGGCCATGGAACGCACCTTCGATGACGTCCACGACGAACTGCGCCGCGCCGGTGCCTGAAGCGACGGGCCACGGCGCAAAGGCGGACGCGCGTCCCCTCGCCATCGCGCTGATGGGCCCGACCGCGTCGGGCAAGACCGCGCTGGCGCTGGAGTGGGCAGCGCGACTTGGCACCGAAGTGATCAGCGTGGATTCCGCGCTGGTGTATCGCGGCCTGGACATCGGCGCGGCCAAGCCCGATCGCGAAACACTTCGGCGCGTGCGCCACCACCTGGTGGACATCCGCGACCCGCACCAGGTGTATTCGGCCGCCGACTTCGCGACCGACGCACTGTCGGCCATGACCGCACTGGCGGCCGCAGGCAAGGTGCCAATACTCGCCGGGGGCACGGGCCTTTATTTCCACGCACTGCTGCACGGCTTGTCGACCATGCCCGAGGCGGATCCGGAGATTCGCGCGCGATTGATCGAAGAAGCCCAGTCCCGCGGATGGGAGGCGTTGCACCGGGAATTGGCCGACCACGATCCGGCGGCTGCGGATCGAATCCATCGCAACGACCCGCAACGCATCGTGCGCGCGCTTGAAGTCTGGCGGCTGACCGGCGTGCCGATCAGCGAGTGGCAATCGGCGCGGCAGGCCAGGAAATTCCCGTTCCGGGTACTCAAGCTGGCCCTGGCGCCGACCGACCGCGCCGTCCTGCATGCGCGCATCGAGGCCCGCTTCGACGCGATGCTGGCCGCAGGATTCCTGGATGAAGTGCGGATGCTGCGGCGCGACACGCGCCTGCACCCGGACCTGCCCGCCATGCGCGCGGTCGGCTACCGCCAGGCGTGGGCGCATCTCGACGGCGCCATCGACGCGGGCCAATTCCGGGACCAGGCCCTCGCCGCCACCCGGCAACTGGCCAAGCGCCAATTCACCTGGCTGCGCGGCGAACTCGACGCGCGCTGGATTGATCCCGCCGTGGACAAGGCTGAACTGGAAGCCTCGTTCCAGCTGTTCATCACTCGCCGCTAACCGCCGGCCGGTGTAAAGTGTGGCTGCTTCATTTGGCGGCCTGGACCCTTTGGCCGCGGATCGCGCCGCATGGCGCGCAATAATAATAATTCGGAGTCCAAGATGACCAAAGGCCAATCCCTGCAAGACCCCTTCCTGAATGCCCTGCGCCGCGAGCGCGTCCCCGTGGCCGTGTACCTGGTCAACGGCATCAAGCTGCAAGGCACCATCGAAAGCTTCGACCAGTTCGTGGTGCTGCTGCGCAATACCGTCAGCCAGATGGTTTACAAGCACGCCATTTCCACCGTGGTTCCGGCGCGCAACGTGCGCATGGGCCCGGGCGGTGGTGAAGTCCAGCCTGCGGGCGCCAGTGAAAACGGCGACGAAGGCGACGACGAGCGCGACGAGTAATCCTTGACGGCGAACATCCCCGCGCCAGCGCGCAAGGCCGAAAACGCATTGTTGGTCCAGCCCCACGCACCGGGGCGACAGGACAGCGACCTGCTCGATGAATTCAGCGAACTCGCAAAGTCCGCGGGTGCCACCGTGGTCGGCACGATCAACGCGCGCGTCGAACGACCGACCGCGGCCTTGTACATCGGCACCGGCAAGGTGGAAGAAGTGAAGGCGGCCTGCGACGCCGTGGGCGCCGACCTGGTGTTGTTCAACCAGACGCTCAGTCCGGTGCAGGAACGCAATCTTTCCAAGGCGCTCGAACGCCGCGTGGTTGATCGGACCGGTCTGATCCTCGATATTTTTGCGCAACGTGCGGTTTCGCACGAAGGCAAGCTGCAGGTCGAGCTGGCGCAACTCAAGCACCTGGCCGCACGACTGGTGCGCGCACACAGCGGGCTAGACAGCCAGCGCGGCGGTTCGATCGGCCTGCGCGGCCCCGGCGAGACCCGGCTCGAAACCGATCGTCGCCTGATCCAGAAGCGTCGCCTGCAACTGGAACAACGGCTCGACAAGGTCGAAGTGCAGCGCACCCAGATGCGCCGTTCGCGCGTTCGCAATGCCATCCCGCGCGTGGCGCTGGTCGGCTACACGAATGCCGGAAAATCAACCTTGTTCAACACGCTTACCGGTTCCGACGTGCTGGCCGTCGACAAATTGTTCGCCACGCTCGATCCGACCGTGCGACGGATGAATTCCGCAGCCGGCCCGATCGCGCTGTCGGACACGGTGGGCTTCGTGCGCGACCTGCCGCACGAACTGGTGGCCGCGTTCCGGTCCACGTTGTCGGAAGCACGCGACGCGGACCTGCTGCTGCATATCGTGGACGCAGCGGACGAATCGCGCGACGAGCGAATCGGTCAGGTGGATGCGGTGCTGGCCGACATTGGCGCTTCCGACATCCCGCAGGTCCTCGTTTTCAACAAGATCGACCGCCTGGACGGCACCGAGGCCCATCGGGATCCACCCGTGGACCCGAGCACCGATGCCGGCGCCTACCGGCGTGAGCGGATATGGCTGTCTGCGGTGTCCGGCGCCGGCCTGGACCTGCTGCGGGCTTCGCTGGCACAGCGCTTCAGCGACCGCCTGGTCTCGGGCGAGTTGGTTCTGGGGCCCGACCAGGGCCGACTGAGGGCGCGCCTGCACAGCCTGGGCGTGGTCCGGGGTGAAACCAGCGACGAGCACGGCTGGCGCCTGCAACTGGAGATGCCGCTGGCCACCGCCGAGCGGGCCGTGAACGAACCGGGTGGACATTTGTTGCAGGCCCTCTTGCTTGTGGCCCCTGTCGCCCCTACCTACAATCCTGACACTCAATAAACACGTGGGCGGACATCCGCCCCGTTTCGGAGCAAGCATGGCCTGGAATCAGCCCGGAAAGGGCAAGCAGACCCCGCGGGGCGGCAAGGGGTCCGGTGGCGGCATAGACGGCATCGTCCAGCGTCTTCGCGATCTGTTCGGCGGTGCGGGCGGCGGTGGTAACCCACTCGCCTGGATACTGCCCTTGCTCGTGCTGTTCATGGTGTTCAACAGCTTCAAGCTGGTGGACGAACGGCAGCGTGGCGTCGTGCTTCGCTTCGGCAAGTTCGATCGCATCATGACGCCCGGCGCCAACTTCAAATGGCCCTGGCCGGTCGAGACCGCCACCATCATCGATGCGACCAAGATCGAAACGCTCGATGACGAAGTGCGCGTGCTGACCAAGGACGAGAACATCGTCGTGATCCGCTTCAACGCCCAGTACCAGGTCAACGATCC
>MGYJ01000011.1 GCA_001801685.1 Gammaproteobacteria bacterium RIFCSPHIGHO2_12_FULL_63_22
AGCGCAACAGGCTCAGGCCGTCCTTGCCGGTCACGTTGTGCAGCACCAGCTGCACTGCCGGATGTGCGGCGCGGAAGGCCTGCACCAGGGGCGGTAGCAGGTACAGGATGGTGGAACTGCCGGCCGCCACGTGCAGGTCGCCGCCTTCCAGACCCTTCAGCCGGTTGCGGAACTCGCCCTCGATGCCGTCCAGGCCCTCCACCAGCGGCCTGGCCAGCTCGTACAGGGCGGTGCCGCCCCGGGTAAGGGTCAGGCGCCGGCCGAGGCGCTCGAACAAGGGCGAGCCCATGTCCCGCTCCAGGGCCTGCAGCTGCAGGGTGACGGCCGGCTGGCTCAGGAACAGGGCCTCGGCCGCGCGTGACACGGAGCCCAGCCGGGCCACCTGGCAGAAGGCGCGCAGGGGTTTGAGCCGGTCACCCTTGTAGTAGAAGCGGGGCTTGGCGCCAGCCATAGGGTGTTCCCGGTCTATATATTCAATTTGTTAATACATTCTATTGAAACATTTGCTTTGTCAAATTCAAGCAGTCGTTTCACAGTCGGGTCATGGACAACTCCCTGACTTCCCCAGGCAAAGCCCCCCACGCCGATCCCGTTCCGGGCATCGAGCTGGCCGCCTCCGCGTTTGCCGGCCAGGCCGAGCTGCTGACGCCGGCCGCCCTCGACTTCTTGGCCGATCTGCATCGACGTTTCGAGGCAACCCGCCAGGCCCGGCTGATCGCCCGTCGGGTCCGCGCCGCACGCTTCGACGCCGGCGAGCTGCCCGATTTCCGCGAGGACACCCGCGCACTGCGCGAGGCCGACTGGCAGGTCGCCGAGCTGCCGACCGCGCTGCTGGACCGCCGCGTCGAAATCACCGGTCCGGTCGAACCCAAGATGGTGATCAACGCGCTGAACTCCGGCGCGAAGGTCTACATGGCCGATTTCGAGGATTCCACCGCGCCCACCTGGGCCAACCTGCTGACCGGCCAGCGCGCGCTGCGCAAGGCGGTGGCCGGCACGCTGGACTGGATGGCGCCCGATGGCAGCAAGCACTACGTGCTGAAGCAAGAAGGCCTGGCCGTGCTGATGGTGCGTCCGCGTGGCTGGCACCTGGATGAAAAACACATCCGCGTGGACGGCGCGCGCCTGTCCGGCTCCCTGTTCGACCTGGGCCTGTTCGCCTTCCACAACGCCGCGGCACTGGCAGCCAAGGACCTCGGCCCCTACTTCTACCTGCCCAAGCTGCAGTGCATGGAAGAAGCGCAGCTGTGGGACGAAGTGCTGGCCTTCATCGAAGTGCGCCTCGGCCTGCCGATCGGCCAGATGAAAGTGACCGTGCTGATCGAGACGCTGCCTGCTGCGTTCGAGATGGACGAAATCCTGCACGCCCTGCGCGGCCGCATCGCTGGCCTGAACTGCGGTCGCTGGGACTACATTTTTTCCTACCTCAAGACCTTCCGCCGCCATCGCGACCGCATCCTGCCCGAGCGTGCACAGCTGACCATGGGCCAGGGTTTCCTGAAGGCCTATGCCGAGCAACTGATCCAGACCTGCCACCGTCGTGGCGCGCTGGCGATCGGCGGCATGGCCGCGCAGATTCCGATCAGCGGCGATCCGGAAGCGAATGAAAAAGCACTGGCTCGCGTCCGCGCCAACAAGCTGCGCGAAGTCGGCGCCGGCCACGACGGCACCTGGGTCGCCCATCCGGCGCTGATTCCACTGGCGCAGGAAATCTTCGACGCGCAGATGCCCACGCCCAACCAGCGCCAGGTGATGCGCGACGACGTCAAGACAAGCCGCGACGACCTGATCCGCCCCAGCGTCGGCACCATCACCCGCGCCGGCTTCGACAACAACGTGGAAGTCTGCGTGCGCTACCTCGCCGCCTGGCTCGACGGCCAGGGCTGCGTACCGATCCACTGGTTGATGGAAGACGCCGCCACCGCCGAAATTTCCCGCGCGCAATTGTGGCAATGGCTGCACCACGGCGACCTGCATCTGGACGACGGAACGCCGGTGGACTTCACCCTGTTCGATCGCGCGTTGCTGTCGCTGCCCTCGCGCCTGGCCGATCGCATGCGCCTGCCCGGCGGCGAACGCATCAATGACGCGATCGCATTGCTGGACGAACTCACCCACGCCGACGAACTCGCCGACTTCCTCACGCTCGCCGCCTACGAACGCATTGATTAACTCACCAAGGACATCGCCATGAGCACCACGCTTCCCACCGCCGACCAGTTGAAAGCCGACTGGGCCACCAATCCACGCTGGGCCGGCATTGAACGCGGCTATCCGGCTGAGGAAGTGGTGCGCCTTCGCGGCACCGTCGCCATCGAACATTCGCTGGCGCGCTTGGGCGCGGACAAGCTCTGGAAATACCTCGGCGAAAAGCCGTTCGTGAATGCGCTCGGCGCGCTCACCGGCAACCAGGCCATGCAGCAGGTGAAGGCCGGCCTCAACGCCATCTATCTGTCGGGCTGGCAGGTCGCCGCGGATGCGAATGTCGCCGGTGAAATGTATCCCGACCAGTCGCTGTATCCGGCCAATTCGGTGCCGCTGGTGGTCAAGCGCATCAACAACACGCTGTTGCGCGCCGACCAGCTCAACCACGCCGAAGGCAACCACGACACCGATTGGCTGCAGCCGATCGTCGCCGATGCCGAAGCCGGTTTTGGTGGCGTGCTGAATGCGTTCGAGCTGATGAAATCCATGATCGAGGCGGGCGCTGCTGGCGTCCACTTCGAAGATCAATTGGCGAGCGTGAAGAAGTGCGGCCACATGGGCGGCAAGGTGCTGGTGCCGACGCAGGAAGCCGTGCAGAAACTCATCGCCGCGCGCCTGGCCGCCGACGTGATGGGCGTGCCGACGTTGATCGTCGCGCGCACCGATGCCGAAGCGGCCGACCTGATCACCTCCGACATCGATCCCAACGACCACGCCTTCATCACTGGCGAGCGCACGGTGGAAGGTTTCTACAAGACCAGGCCGGGACTCGACCAGGCCATCAGCCGCGGCATCGCCTACGCGCCGTACGCCGACCTCGTCTGGTGCGAGACCGGCAAGCCGGATCTGGAATTCGCGCGCAAGTTCGCCGCCGCCATCCATGCCAGGTATCCGGGCAAGATGCTGGCCTACAACTGCTCGCCTTCGTTCAACTGGAAGAAGAATCTCGACGATGCGACCATCGCGTCGTTCCAGCATGAGCTGGCCAAGCTCGGCTACAGGTTCCAGTTCATCACCCTGGCCGGTTTCCACTCGCTGAACTACTCGATGTTCAACCTCGCCTACGGCTATGCCCGCAACCAGATGAGCGCTTTCGTCGAATTGCAGGAAGCCGAATTCGCGGCAGCCGAGCGCGGCTTTACCGCGGTCAAGCACCAGCGCGAAGTGGGTACGGGCTACTTCGACTCGGTCACCCAGGCCATCCAGGGCGGCACCAGCTCGACCACGGCGCTCAAGGGTTCTACCGAAGAAGAGCAGTTCCAGGATGCCCCCGACAAGGCGGCATGAACGGATGCACTACGGGAGGGCTGGGCCAAACTAGCCAGTCCAGTAAATTTCCCTGAGCGAAATCTACTAATTCGCTGAATCCTTGACTCAAAGCACGGCGGGCCCGTTCTCGGCCCGCCGAGTTTCGCTACACTCGGGATATTGCCCCCGGTCCCGAGTGCCCGTGAACCAAGTTGATACCCATTCCTCCAGCCCCGCGCTCCGTGCCGAGGCCGGATTGCTGCCCAGCGTGCTCAATCCTGAGGAGCGCGCGCTGTTGACCAGCGCGGGAAACGCGCGCGCGGTGCTGCCGGGTGAACAACTGTTTCGTCGCGGCGACGATGCGCAATCCATGTTCCTGATCGAGTCGGGCGAGGTGCGACTGCGTTTCGAAGACGGCCTGGCCGACAAGATCCTGGGTGCCGGGCAGTACTTCGGCGAGCTGTCGGTCTTCGTCGGGCAGCACCAGCGTTTCGCCACCGCGGTGGTCGAATCGGAAGGCGTGCTGTTTGAAGTCTCGTCCGATGCATTCTCGCGACTGATCGATCGCGCCCCGTCCGCCATCGCCCGCTTCATGCAGCGCAGCTTCACCTACCTGGTTACCGGCGAACAGCAGCTGATGCAAAGCTTGCGGCGGCGCAATGAAGACCTGATGCAGACGCTCGACACCCTGCGCCAGACCCGCAGCGAGTTGTCCGTTGCCCAGCAGCTGGTGCGGTCGGACGACCTGACCGGGCTGTCCAACCGTCGCGGCCTGTATCGCTTCCTGGACGAAAGCTCGCGTTATCCAATGGTGGGCAAGCGCCTTGCGCTGCTGCTGATCGACATCGACCACTTCAAGCGGCTCAACGACATGAGCGGCCACCTGGCAGGTGACTCGGCCCTGCGTGCCGTTGCCGACGAAGTGCGACGCATCGCCGGGCCGCTGGAATTGCCGTGCAGGCTCGGCGGCGATGAATTCGCCCTGGTGCTGCGCGTCGCCGACGAGGGTGACCTCGCCAACCGCGCGTTGGGCCTGATCGCCGCCATCCGCGCCCTGCGCCTGCCCAGCCTGCGCGAACAGACCCTCACCATCAGCGTGGGCGGCGTGTTCTGCGCCGATCCGGGCGGCTGGTCGGCCTGGTACAGCCAGGGCGACCTGGCCCTTTACGAGGCCAAGAGCCGCGGAGGCGACCGCTGGCGACTTGCACTATAGGGAGAGCCGCTGTCCTCACCGGGGCGAATTTGGCGTTCCCCGTACTACATAGACGTCAGCGCAGGTCATGATCCCCAAGCCAAGCAGTTCGCCCCGGGCGTCCGTCGGCAGCACCGTCACGCCCATGTTGCGTGCCGTGCTGCTGGCCGATCTGGTGGACTCGACGGCCTTCATCGAGCGGTTCGGCGATGCCCGGGCGGCGGTGGCACTTCAGCGCCTCGACTTGCAGATCCGCGACTTGCTGGAGTTCACCGGGGGCCGACTGATCGACAAGGCCGACGGCCTGCTGGCGATCTTCGAACGCCCCATCCAGGCCGTTGATTTCGCGCTGCGCTACCAGCAAGCCCTGCGTCACTTCAGCAGCAGCGAAGGCTCCACCCTCACCGCACGGGTCGGCATCCATGTTGGCGAAGTGATGACCTGGAGCAATCCCGACCAGGCCATCGCGGCGGGTGCCAAGCCTCTCGAAGTGGAAGGCCTGGCCAAGCCAATCGCGGCTCGCCTGATGTCGCTGGCGCTGCCCGGCCAGATCCTCATTTCAAGCATGGCGCAGAGTCTCGCCCAGCGCGCCCAGGCCGAACTGGGCGAACGCAGCCAGCGCCTGCGCTGGATGGTGCATGGCCGCTACCGCTTCAAGGGCGTGCCCGCGCCCTTGCTGGTGCACGAGGTGGGCGAGGTCGGATTTGCGCCCCTGGTCGAGCCGCCGTCGGGCCAGAAGGTCTGGCGCGAGTTGCCGGTGTGGCGTCGGCCGCCGGTGGTGGTGGCCGAAATCCTACTGTTCCTGCTGGTCGGCGGCTTCTACGCGTACAGCGTCCTGCGCAGCCCGCCCGCCGTAGCCTTCGGCGAACGCGACTGGGTGGTGATCGGCGACATGAGCAACTTCACTGCCGACCCGCGCCTGGAGGACTCGCTGGAAACGGCGTTCCGCATCGGCCTGGAACAATCGCGCTTCGTGAACATCGTGCCGGAACTGAAAGTGCAGAGCGCACTCGAACGCATGGGGCGCGACAGCCAGACGTCCATCGATCGCGCCATCGGCAGCGAGATCGCCATCCGCGAAGGGGCGCGGGTGCTCTTGCTGCCGACGGTGGCGGAAGTGGGTGGCAAGCTCCGCGTCAGCGTCGAGGTGGTGGACCCGAACACGCAGGCCACGGTTTACGCGCAGACGGCGGAAGGGCGCGGCGTCAACTCGCTGCTGGCGTCGCTGGACACCGTGGCGGTCGGCATGCGCGAAAAGTTCGGCGAGTCTGTGAAGGACATCGAGGCCGGCAGCAAGCCCTTGCCCGAGGCAACCACGCGAGATCTCAACGCCTTGCGCGCCTACAGCCTGGGGCAAAAATTGCGTAGCGAGGGTCGCCTCGAAGAAGCCATTGCGCTGCACGAGGAAGCGATCAAGCTGGACCCGAATTTCGCCATGGCCTTCATCGGACTGGGGAAATTGCGCCTGGCTTCGGGCGACGACGCGGAATACTTCCGGTTGCTCGGGAAAGCCAAGGCCCTTCGCTCGCGCCTGACCCATCGGGAAATGTTGTTCCTCGATGCCAACCTGGCAACCTACGGTCCGGCGCCTGAAGCGCTCGCCAAATGGCGCCTGCTTGCCGGTCTCTATCCCGATGAATACCAGGGCTACTACAACTACAGCCTGACGTCGTGGTTCCACAGCTATCGTTACAAGGAGGCGCTCGAGTACTTGCGCCCCGCGATGGTGGCGCGAAACCCGAGGCTGCGCTCTGCCTACTACCTGCAGGGCGTGCTGCAGACGATCCTTGAGCAACCCGGCGATGCGCTGGCCTCATTCCAGACTTACCAGTCGCTGGGTGGCGCGGATTTCAACCGTCACCATGCCGAGGCATTTGCGACGATGCGTCGCTTCGACGAGGCGGAAAAACAGCAGGCCTTGCGAAAGCGCACCAATGTCGCCAATGCCGACTTCCCGCAACGGGTCGACGAAGCCATCTTTCCCCTGGACCGCGGCCGTTGGGACGAAGGTGTCGCGGCCATGAAGCAGCTGGCGGCTGAGTCGCACCTTGCCTCCTCCGATAGCGGACGCAGGATGCGAATGATGCAGTTGTCGCTCAGTGGGATAGCGGGCGACCCAGAGTTGCGCCGCGAACTTTCCGATTTTGTCACCAGTCAATCCAAATGGCTGGACAGCGGCAGCGCGTTGACCCAGATCGGCGATACGTTTTCCGTACTGATGGCAGGCGTGCTTGCCGCCGGAAATGGTGATCCGGCGCTCGGGCGTCGCGCGCTTGCAATGGTGCAGTCGCGGGCATTGGAAAGCGGCTATCCGGCCTTGCTCAATGCAGTCGCCATGCTTGAAACCGAACTGCTCATCAACCAAGGCAAGCCCGACCGTGCCGTTGAAAGACTGCAACCATTGCACGACGGCAACGAGCTATACCTGAGCCATGAAGTGATGATGCGGGCGCTGGCGGCCAGCGGCCGCAACCTGGAGGCGGCGAAGGAAGCCGAGTGGCTGTCAAGCCATCGCGGTCGGGCCTACGCCGAGTTCAATATCGACCAGGTCTTGAACGCGTCCAATGTTGCGCACAGTAATCTTGCCCTGTTGTCGGGCGCCGAATACCTCGCCGCGGCCGGAAAACTCGAGCCCGCGCGTGTCCGGCTAGGCGTCTTCCTCCGCAACTGGCCGAACGCGCGAACCCTGCCCTTCCTGCGCGATCGCATGCGCAAGCTGGACGCGGCGCTCGAAAACCCGGCGCCGCGCAAGACCTGAAACGCCTGGCCGGGCATGCTGCCCGGCGGCCGCCGCAGATGGACTACTCGGCGCAGATGTCGAACTGGTGGAAGATCAGCACGGACGCATCGCCGGTCCGTTCGTATTCGTCGTAGGTGGCGAGCATCGCTTCGGTCTGTTCGGCAATCTTTTCCGGGCTGGCGAGACCGCCGCGCAAATTTTCCAACGGCAATACCGGATCGCGCCCCGGTATGCCGCGATCGGCGTCGGGTGTTTCGTGGCCGATGCTCTGCAACGCCCCCCGGACGCTGTGATCAAAGCGTTCGCGAAACTTGGGCTCGGTTGCGAGTTTCGTCAGTAGCACGCGTGCTACTTCCCTGGAAATGATGCTGGTCATCCGGATTCCCCTGCTACCCCTGATTGGAGCGTGCTCAGGCTAGCGGCTGCATCACGGCAGCGCAAGAATTTCTCCGGCACAATCCCGGCCATGATCTTGAAGCGGCCCACCCTGTTGCTGATCGAGCGCGCCCCTCCGCGCCCGCTGTCGATGCAGCAACTGTTGTCGAAGGACGATTCGGCCAGCGGCTGGCGCGCACTCGCACCCCACCTGGGTCACGAAGTCCCCCTGCAGTTGGCTGACCTGGCCGTGTTCGATGCATTGGCCGAGGATGAAGCCGCCTCGCGCGCAGACTTGTCGCTGCGCTTCGGCACCGAGCGCATTGACTACCTGGTGGACAGCGGACTGCTGATTGGCGACCACGCGGACCACGAACCATTGCGCCTGCGCGACCGGCTGCTGAAGGACACAGGCTGGTGGACACCTGCCGCCGTGGCGCACAGCTTCGGTCGTTGGCAGGGCATCGACGTGGACGCCGACCAGAAACGCGTGGGCAAGCGCACGCTTGGCAGCCTGATAAGGCAGCATGGCCCGCCGCCTCCCGAGGCATTGGAGTTGCGCGCCAGGCAGGACTGGCTGGTGCTGCCCGCAGCGCGCAAGACCGCCCTGGACAAGCTGCTCGTCCAGCGCACCACCTGCCGAAATTTCGATCCGGAGCATCGACTTCCCGCGGCCGACCTGGCCAGCCTGATGCATCGGGTTTTCGCGGCGCAGGCCACGCAGGAACTGGCGCCCGGTGCCGTTGCGCTAAAGAAGAACAGTCCGTCCGGCGGCGGCCTGCATCCGATCGAGGCCTATCTTCTGGTACAGCGAGTGGAAGGCGTACCGCCCGGCCTGTACCACTACCACAGCACCGGCCACGCACTGCAGGTGCTGGGCCTTCCGGACGCCGACCAGATCGCAGCCATGGCCAAGGAACTGGTCGCCGGCCAGGCGTGGTTCGCCAACGCACCGGTGCTGGTGCTGATGGCAGCGCGCTTCAAGCGCAACTTCTGGAAGTATCGCAACCACGCCAAGGCCTGGCGGGTGATCCAGCTCGATGCCGGCCATCTGTCGCAGAACCTGTACCTCACCGCGACCGAAATGGGCTACGGCGCCTTCATTACGGGTGCCATCAACGACGAATGCGCCGAGCGCCTGTTCGAACTGGATGGACTGTCCACGGGGGCCATCGCCGTATGTGGTTTTGGCCGGCGTATTGGTCCGCCGGTGGCTGTCGAATTTGATCCCTTGGGCAAGGCCGTGCGCTAGGCACACCCTGGATCATTCGACGTCCTGAGCCGTCTTGCGCGGCAATCCGTCGCCATCATCAAACGTCACCCAATCCACGTGCGTGTCCCAGAACACATGCGCCTGCGGCGATCGATCCACCGGGCCGACGAAATTGGCCAGCGTCACGTGCAGTTCGCCCGCCCAGCGTTCCGAGCGGAAGAACAAGGTGGATCCGCAGCGCGAACAGAAGCCGCGTTCGCCCTGGTCGGATGACCGGTACCAGGCGAGATGATGGCGAGGGTCTTCAATCCGGCACTGGTCGGCATCCAGTCCCACCCAGGTGACGAAGGCCGAGCCGCTGCTGCGCTGGCACATCGTGCAATGGCAATGCGCCACCCACTTGCTCGGGAGTTGCGCGGTGAACTGGATGTCGCCGCACAGGCAGCGGCCGGTGGCGGGATTCATGGCACGGCTCCTGGCCGACGGACCGGCAAATTATGCGCTTGCCGGGCGCGACGCAAGCGCATGACTCAGGCGGCGGGGCGCAACTCGTCGCGGTCGAGCTGGCGATAGCCGATCGCCTCCGTCAGGTGCGTGGTGCCGATGCCATCGCTGCCTTCCAGGTCGGCGATGGTGCGCGCCACACGCAGGATTCGCTGGGTCGCGCGCGCGGAAAGCTGCAGCGCCGCCATCGCCCGTTCCAGCATGGCCTGGTCCCGATCGCGCAAGCGGCAGAACTGTTCGGTCTCGTCCTGGCGCATGAAAGAGTTGCTCTTGCCGCAGCGCGCATGCTGGCGTTCGCGCGCCGCCAGCACGCGCGCGCGCACGGCCAGCGTGGATTCACCGCGCGGCGCATCTCCGCGCATCTCGTGCGGCGCCAGGCGCGGCACGTTTACCTGCAGGTCGATGCGGTCGAGCAAGGGGCCGGAAAGCCTGGCGCGATAACGAAGCACCACTTCCATCGTGCACCGGCAACGACCCGACGGGTCGCCGGCCCAGCCGCAGGGGCAGGGATTCATCGCGGCCACCAACTGGAATCGCGCCGGAAACTCGCAGGTGCCGGCTGCGCGCGAAATCGTGACGATGCCTGACTCCAGCGGTTGTCGCAGCACTTCCAGCGCATGGCGACCCCACTCGGCGAGTTCGTCGAGGAACAGCACGCCATGGTGCGCCAGCGACACCTCACCCGGCCGCGGGCCGGTGCCGCCGCCGACCAGTGCGATGGCGCTGGCGGTGTGATGCGGCGACCGGAACGGACGCACGCGCCATCGCGACACATCGAAACCCTGGCCGCTGACGGAAGCGAGCACCGCGCATTCCAGCGCTTCTGCCTCATCGGCTTCCGGCAACAAGCCAGGCAAGCGCGAGGCCAGCAAGGTTTTCCCGCAGCCTGGTGGGCCGATGAAGATGAGGTGGTGCGCGCCGGCGGCGGCGACTTCCAGTGCGCGCCGCGCCTGCAGCTGGCCGCGCACGTCGGCGAGGTCGGCGTACAGCGCGGGCAGGATGGAATCGAAATTGCGCACGGCGCGCGGCAGTGTCTTCTCGCCATTGAGGTGCGCGACGACCTCGAGCAGGGTGCGGGCGACGAAGATTTCGCCGGCGCAGGCGAGTGCAGCTTCATCGCCATTTCCTGCGGGTACGATCAGGGCATGGCCGGCATGGGTCGCTGCGAGTGCGGCAGGCAGTACCGCATCGATGGGGCGCAACTCGCCGGTCAGCGACAGCTCGCCCAACAATTCCACTCGCGCCAGGGATTGCACGTCGACCACGCCATTCGCAGCCAGGATGCCGATGGCGATCGGCAAGTCGAAGCGTCCGCCGTGCTTGGGCAAATCCGCTGGCGCGAGGTTGACGGTGATGCGGCGATTGGGAAATTCAAACTGCGCGCAATGGATGGCCGCGCGCACGCGATCGCGACTTTCGCGCACGGCGGCTTCAGGCAAGCCGACGATATTCAAGGCCGGCAAGCCCGGTGCGAGATAGACCTCGACCCGCACTGCGGGCGCAAGCACGCCCGTGCGGGCGCGACTGTGCGCCAGCGCCAGAGTCATTGGATTGAAGCCTAGTTGCGGCTGTCGCCGGGCGTAGCTTGTCGAGCTTCCAGGATCTGCACGGCGCGTTCGAGCGCGTCGATTTTTTCGCGCGTGCGCAGCAACACGGCCCGTTGTACTTCGAATTCTTCGCGCGTGACCAGGTCGAGTTTCGCCAGGCCTGCCTGCAACGTTGCCTTCATGTTTTGTTCGATGTCGGCGCGCGCGTCTTTCAGGCCGGGCGGCACGAGTTCGCTCAGGCGACGGGCGAGATCATCGATGGATTTCAGGTCGATCATGCGGATTCTCCGTGGGTTGCCGGCAGTGTCGCCGCGGCGCGGCAAACGGCGCAATCAGGCGTGATCGACAACGGGCGTAGGGGGATTCCGACGGGGTCGGACGCGAGGCCCGGCTGGGAGCAGGGGCCATTATCGGAACATTTTTTTCACGAGCAATCAATCGGGCAAACCTGTACAGAGTCGGAGGCGTCCACTTCGGAGCCGCCGCCATGCCCGCCGTCCACGCGCCACGACCTGCCTTGTATCGACTCCTGCCACTCGCCCTGATGGCGCTTCCCCTGCCGGCCCTTGCCACGGCGGCCGCCCCGGCCCCGACCCTGGACAGCGGCGACACCGCCTGGATGCTCACCTCCAGCCTGCTCGTCCTGCTGATGACGCTGCCCGGCCTTGCCCTGTTCTACGGCGGCCTGGTCCGCTCGAAGAACGTGCTCTCGGTGCTGATGCAGTGCTTCGCCATCGTCTCGCTGGTAACCGTGCTGTGGGTGGCGTACGGCTACAGCCTCGCCTTCAGCACCCAGGGCATGGTCGAAGGGCAGATCAACCTCAACTCCTTCTTTGGCGGGCTCGACCGGGCCTTCCTGTCCGGCCTGACTCGCGACGGCTTGTTCCTGACCGTTCCCGAATCGGTGTTCGTGATGTTCCAGCTGACCTTCGCCGCGATCACGCCGGCGCTGATCGTCGGCGCCTTCGCCGAGCGCATGCGGTTCGGGCCGATGATCGCCTTTACCGTGCTTTGGCTGACCTTCGCCTACCTGCCGATCGCGCACATGACCTGGGCCGGCGTCGGCGGCCTGTTCTGGGACTGGGGCGTGCTCGACTTCGCCGGCGGCACCGTGGTGCACATCAACGCCGGCATCGCTGGACTGGTCGCCGCCTTGATGGTCGGCCGCCGCAAAGGCTGGCCCACCACCATGATGCCGCCGCACAACCTCACCCTCACCCTGATCGGCGCCAGCCTGCTGTGGGTTGGCTGGTTCGGCTTCAACGCCGGCTCCGCCGTCGCCGCCAATGGCAGCGCGGGCATGGCCATGCTGGTGACACAGGTCGCCACTGCCACGGCCGCGTTGGCCTGGATGCTGGTGGAATGGAAGCTGCACGGCAAACCATCGCTGCTCGGCGTCGTATCCGGCGCCATCGCGGGACTGGTTGCGATTACTCCTGCTTCCGGCAGCTGCGGTCCGCTCGGCGCGCTCGCCATCGGCGCGGCGGCCGGCGTGCTCTGTTTCCTGGCCTCGTCGCGGCTCAAGCGCAAGCTCGGTTATGACGACGCGCTGGACGTGTTTGGCGTGCATGGCGTGGGCGGCATCGTCGGCGCGCTGCTCACTGGCGTGTTCGCCGCGACGCAGTTCGGCGGTGTCGGCCTGGCCGAGGGCGTCAGCATCGGCGCGCAGGTCGGCAAGCAGGCCCTGGCCGTGCTGGTCACCGTCGCCTGGACGGGCGCCGTCACCGCCGCCTCCCTGTTCCTGATCAGCCGCTTCACCTCGTTGCGCGTGGATGCCGAAGGCGAAACCGATGGCCTCGACCTCGCCCTGCACGATGAGCGCGGTTACACCCTGTAATCTATCAGTGCACCGACAAGGAAACTTCCAATGAAAATGGTCATGGCCATCATCAAACCGTTCAAGCTCGACGATGTCCGCGAGGCCTTGTCGGAAGTCGGCGTCACCGGCGTCACCGTCACCGAGGTAAAAGGCTTCGGTCGGCAGAAAGGCCACACCGAGCTCTACCGTGGCGCCGAATACGTCGTCGACTTCCTGCCCAAGATCAAGCTGGAAGTCGCGGTAACCACCGACCAGGTGGATCGCGTGGTCGAAGCCATCCAGACCGCCGCCAACAGCGGCAAGATCGGCGACGGCAAGATCTTCGTCTACGAGCTGGAGCGGGTGATGCGCATCCGCACTGGCGAACTCGACGGCGACGCGCTCTAGTCCTTGAGCGCGCGCTCGATCAGCGGCGGCATCGCCAGCGCGCCCTGGTGCACGTCGGCGGTGTAGTAGTTCGTCTCGAACGACTTCGCCGCCGCATCCGCCTTGCGGAAGGACGCCAGGTCGCGCGATTGCTTCGACGCGATCAGGCAGCTCCACCAGCCGGTTGGATAACAGGGCTGCGGGAACGGCAACACGCGGAAATCCTTGAAGCCCGCATCGCGCATCGCGTTGCGCATTTCCAGGATCAAATGCATCAGCGCCAGCGGT
The DNA here is from genome assembly GCA_001801685.1 of Gammaproteobacteria bacterium RIFCSPHIGHO2_12_FULL_63_22. Lineage (GTDB taxonomy): Bacteria > Pseudomonadota > Gammaproteobacteria > Xanthomonadales > Xanthomonadaceae > Arenimonas. Next base: position 13,498 of record MGYJ01000011.1, read on the forward strand.
GATTCGCTTTGCTGCACCAGCAGCCCGTCCGGGCGCAGCGCCTTCAGGCAGTTTTCGTAGAAGGCCTGGTTGAACAGGCCTTCGGCCGGGCCGACCGGGTCGGTCGAATCCACGATGATCACGTCGATCGAACCGGCTGGCGCGTTCTGCATGTAGGCGATGCCGTCATCGAACATCACGGTCGCGCGCGGGTCGTTGTTGCTCTCGCAAAGTTCCGGGAAATACTTTTCGGCCATGCGCGTGACTTGTTCGTCGATGTCGCATTGCACGGCGGTCACCACGCCCGGATGGCGCAAGACTTCGCGCAGCGTGCCGCAATCACCGCCGCCGATGATCACCACGTTCTTCGGGTTGGGATGGGTGAACAACGGCGCATGCGCCATCATCTCGTGATAGAAGAAATTGTCGCGCGTGGTCACCATCATGGCCCCGTCGATCAACATGACGTTGCCCCAGTCGGTGCTCTCGTACATCTCGATCTTCTGGAACGGCGACTGCACTTCCTCGAGCTTGCGCTTGATGCGCAGGCCGAACGCCGACCCGGTGTGGGTGAAATTCTCGTGGAGCCAATTCTGTGAACTATTATCCATTTGCGGCTCCGTGAAAGTGGCTAGCAAGGCCCCCATTCTACCCGCCCAGCTTTACGTCAAGACCCCCTCCACCTGAACCCACCCCTCGCGCTAGCATGGCCCACCGACACCGGAGCCCCCATGCATTCCGCCCAAGCCTATCAAGACCTGGTCAGCCGCCTGACCACGCTGGCCGCCACCAATCCGAGGCGCTACAAGCTCCAGCTCGCGCTGCTGGCGATCGCGGGATTTGCCGTGCTTGGCGGTGCGCTCGCCCTGGCGTTGTCCCTTGCCGCAGGCACGATCGCGTTGATGATTGCCGGCAAGTCGATACTGCTCCTGAAGATCGGGTTGCTGGCGCTGGTGTTCGCGTGGGTGCTGTTGAAGTCGATGTGGATCCGCCTCGAAGAACCGGCGGGCGAGCGCATCGAGTTCACCGATGCGCCGGCGCTCAGCGCCGAGATCGAACGCTTGCGCCTGGCCGCCGGTGCGCCGCCGCTGGAAGCGGTGGTATTCACGCCTGAACTCAATGCCGCTGCCGCCAGCGTGCCTCGCCTGCTCGGGCTGTTGGGCAGCCGTCATTTCCTGGTGATCGGCCTGCCGTTGATGCAACGCCTGGACCGCGATCAATTCGCGGCCGTGCTCGCCCACGAGTTCGGCCACTTCGGCGGCGGTCACAGCCATTTCGCCGGCTGGATCTATCGCGTGCGCGCCAGCTGGTATCGGGTCTGCGAGGGCTTGCAGCAATCCTCGTCGTGGTTTGCCGGGCCGATGATCCGGTTCTTCAACTGGTACGCGCCCTACTTCAATGCCTACAGCTTCGTGCTGGCGCGACAGAACGAGTACGAGGCCGATGCGACGGCAGCGCGCATCGTCGGCGCGGGGCCCGCCGCCCAAGCCCTGGTCTCGATCGAACTGGCATCGATGCGACTGGATCGTGATTTCTGGCCGTCCGTCGACCGCGCCACGCGCGCCGAGCCCGAACCGCCGATGGCGCTGTATTCCAACCTCGGGCAAACGCTGCGGATGCCCGGCGCCGATGACCAGACGCGCCTGGCAGAAGCGCTTCGCCGCGAGAGCGACCTCGACGACACCCATCCTGTGCTTACCCAGCGACTCGCCGCGCTCGGCCAGCCGGCGGCATTACCCGCGCCGCCCGTGCTGAGTGCGGCGGATGAATTGCTGGGCGATTTCCACGCCGTCATGTCGGACCGGTTTTCGCAGGAATGGCGTGCGCGCGTGTCGCCCGAATGGGAACAGTTGTTCCGCGTGGCCGGCCAGAAGCGCGAACGGCTCCAGGCCCTGGAAGACGCGTGGACCACGCGTGCGCCTGGCCCTGGCGAAACCGCCGAGCACGCGTGCCTGGTCGCCGACCTTCGCCCGGGCGAAGAAGCGAAGCACCTGCTTGCGCGCGCGGTGGAGGTGGACGCCGACCACGCCGAGGCGCACTACCGCCATGGTTGCCTGCTGCTCGATGGTGCCGATGGTTCCGGTGAGGCCGCGTTGGAGCGCGCCATCGTGCTCGACCCCGACTTTTCGGAGGCGGCCTTGCAGCGCATGCACCAATGGCGCTGGACGAGCATCGGCCGCGATGCTGCCGCGCCGATCGCGGAGCGCCTCAGGGCATTGTTCGAAGCCCAGCGCGAAGGCGAACGTGAGCGCTCGGTGCTGGCGGCGGGCGACACCTTCCTTGCCCACGGGCTGGACGACCGAAAAGTTGCCGACATCCATCGAGCAGTTGCCGACCTGCGTGGCGTTGGATCCTTGTGGTTCGCACGCAAGCAGATGCAACACCGCCCCGGCGTGCCGCACTTCATCGTGCTGGTCAAATGGCGGGCTTTCAGCCGCAGCAATGATTACGCGTTGCGCCAACTCGCCGACCGGCTACCCCTGGACGGAAGCTGGCTGGTCGTGACGGATGAGGGGCTCGCCAGCCATGCAAAGGCCTTTCGCGCAGCCGCAGGCGCGCCTGTCTACAAGCGCAGCTAGCCCCCGTTTGCTGCCCGCTCATTCGCGGGGGGCTAAACTAGCGACTTGACGAATCCGGAGTTGCCCATGTCCGCCTGGTCCCTCGACCGCGCCCGCCACACTTATTCCATCCCCTACTGGTCGGATGGTTATTTCGACGTGGACGACCAGGGCCGCATGTGCGCGTTGCCGCGCGGCGCCGGCGGCCCGGTGCTGGCGCTGCCTGAAATCCTCGAACAAGCCACCGCGACCGGCCTGAAGCTGCCCTTGCTGTTGCGCTTCTCGGACATCCTGGGCGATCGCCTGCGCAAGATGCAGGCCGCGTTCAAGAAAGCCATGGACGAGCTCGATTACAGCGGCGGCTACACGGCCGTCTATCCGATCAAGGTCAACCAGCATTTCAACGTGGCCGGCGAACTGGCCGCGCAGGGGGACCAGGGCTTCGGCCTGGAAGCGGGTTCGAAACCCGAGCTGATGGCCGTGCTCGGCCTGGCGCGCCCCGGCAGCATCGTCATCTGCAACGGCTACAAGGACCGCGAGTTCATTCGCCTCGCGCTGATCGGCCGCAAGCTGGGCCTGCAGACTTTCCTGGTCGTGGAAAAGCCGTCCGAGCTCGCCATCATCATCGAGGAAGCACAGGCACTGGGCGTGACGCCTGGCCTGGGCGTGCGCATGCGCCTGGCGTCGCTGGGTGCGGGCAAGTGGCAGAACAGCGGCGGCGACAAGGCCAAGTTCGGCCTCTCGCCGCGACAGGTGCTCGACCTGGTGGAAAAACTCAAGGCCGCCGACATGCTCGACGCCCTGCAGTTGCTGCATTTCCACATGGGCTCGCAGATTTCCAACGTGCGCGACATCGCCAGTGGCATGCGCGAAGCCGTGCGCTACTTCGTCGAGCTCTCGCGCATGGGCTGCGGCATCCGCTACATGGACTCCGGCGGCGGCCTGGGCGTGGACTACGAAGGTACGCGCTCGCGCGGCTATTGCTCGATCAACTACGGCCTCGACCAGTTCGCGCACACGCTGGTGCAACCGCTGGCCGAAGCCTGCGTCGAATTTTCACTGGCACCGCCGATGATGATCACCGAAGCGGGCCGCGCGATGACCGCGCACCACGCGGTGATGGTGGTGAACGTGTCGGAAGTCGAGCGTGCGCCGGAAGGTTCCGTGCCGCCCTTGCAACCCGCGGAGCCGGCCGTGCTTCGCCACCTGCGCGAAACGCATGCCGCGCTCGGCACCCGCCCGGTGCTGGAGCTATACCTGGAAGCACAGCAGGCGCTGTCCGAAGGCCAGTCGCTTTACACGCTGGGACAACTTTCACTCCCGCAGCGTGCCCAACTGGACGACCTGTTCTACGCCATCGCCCACCACGTGCGCAAACGGCTGACCGGTGAGGAAAAGAGCCATCGCGACGTGCTCGACGAACTCGACGAACGGCTGGTGGACAAGTACTTCGTCAATTTCTCGGTGTTCGAATCCATCCCCGATGTCTGGGCGATCGACCAGGTATTCCCGATCGTGCCGATCCGCCGCCTGGACGAGCAACCCGATCGTCGTGGCGTGATCGCCGACCTGACCTGCGACTCGGATGGACGCATCGACACCTATGTCGAATCCGAAACGCTCGACAGCTCCTTGCCGCTGCATAGCCCGAGGGTGGGCGAGAGCTACCGCCTGGGCATCTTCCTCGTCGGCGCGTACCAGGAAACCCTGGGCGACATCCACAACCTGTTCGGCGACACCGACACGGCCAACGTGCGCCTGTCCGACGACGGCGGCTACACGCTGGTGCGGCAACGTCGTGGCGACACTACCGATGTCATGCTCGACTACGTGGGTTACGCGCTGGACGACCTGCGCGACGCCTATCGCGACAAGGTGAAGGCGGCAGGGCTGGGTGATGCCGAGTCTGGGCACATGCTTGATGCGCTGGAAGCCGGACTGACCGGCTACACCTACCTTCACGAAACCGTGCACGAATAAGGGGCGGAGAATGCGAACGGGATTCATCGGGCTGGGCGCGATGGGCCAGCCGCTGGCCGGCCACTTGCAGTCGCGCGGCCTGCTCAGCGTGGTCGGCAATCGCAGCGCGGGCAAGGCAGAACGGATAGCCACCGACTTGCTGGTGCGCGCCGCGGCCGGCGTGGATGATTTTTCCGACTGCGACGTGGTCGTGCTCTGCGTATCGGCCGATGCCGATGTGCTCGCCAACGTGCAAGCCCTGGCCACGGTGCTGGCGCCGGGAAGCGTGGTGATCGACCACTCCACGGTTGCCTCCGAAACGGCAAAAAAAGCGCATGCCCTGCTCGCGCAATCGGGCATCGGCTTCCTTGACGCGCCGGTATCGGGCGGTGTCGAGGGCGCGCGCAACGGCAAGCTGTCCATCATGGTGGGTGGCGATGCTGCCGATCTTGAAAAAGCACGACCGGTGCTCGAGGCCTATGCATTGCGCATCACGCACATGGGTGGCCCGGGTAGCGGACAGGCCACCAAGGCCGTGAACCAGGTGTTGGTGGCGGGCATCGCGCAAGCAGTTTGCGAAGGCCTGGCGCTGGGCGAAAAGCTCGGCCTGGCGCCGGATCTCCTGGTGCCCACGCTGGCGGCCGGCGCGGCCGGCAACTGGTTCCTGGACAAGCGCGGCGCGACGATGCTGGCCGACAACTTCACGCCAGGCTTCAAGTCGGGGCTATTGCACAAGGACCTGCTGATCGTGCGCGAGATGGCGCGCGCCGCGGGAATCCGCAGCACAGTCATAGACCAATCGATTGCCGACTACGGCGAATTGATGCAGCGCGGGTTCGGCGACGAAGACACCTCCGCGCTGATCCGCCTCAAGCGCGGCTAGCCGCGCCGCTCCGCGCGCGCTCCTTACTTGACCTTGATGGCCTGCGCGGTGATGCCGTGGTTGGCCAGCGCCTGCTTGGCGGCGGCCAATGCGCTCGCATTCGGGTACGGCCCCATGCGCACGCGATGCACGGTGTTGCCGTTGATCTGCGCCACTTCGACCCGTGCGATTTCGCCGGTGAGTGCGATCTTCGCCTTCAGTGCTTCGGCCTCCGTGCTGCCGCGGAACGCGCCGGCCTGGATCAGGTAGCGCGGTCCCTCGCTGCTGGTGGTTGCTGCGGTCGGCGCGGTGGGCGCCGGATCAACGGTGCTGGCCACTGTCGAGGCGGCCGCATCGCCGGTCGTAGCCGTCGGCGTCGTCGCATCCACCGGCGTCGGTGGCTTGGCCGCTTCCGCGCGCGCCTGCGCATCGAGCTCGGCGTCCGGAATCACTACTTCCTTCTCGGGCAGCAGCGTGTAGAAATCGTACTTGGGCTTCGGCTTGTCGGGCGCGACCTCTTCGCCGCGCGTTGCACGCGCCTGCGCCTGCGGATCGGGCTGCGGCAGCGTGCTCGCCGGCTTGCCCCACTTGTCCTTGAACTGCAGGTAGCCGAACACCACGGCGCCCATCAGCAATCCGGCGATCAGCCAGACCCATCCCGGTGTCCCTGAGCTGCGGCCACTGCGCCGCGCCTGGTTCTTGGCACGTGCCATTTACATCGTCTCCGGAGCCGACACGCCCAGCAGGGCGAGGCCGTTGGCCAATACTTGCTGCGTGGCCTTGCACAAGCCAAGGCGCGCGTGTCGCGTTTCTTCCTCGGCGGTCAGGATCGGCAGCGCGTTGTAGAACGCGTGGAACGCCGCTGCCGTATCGCGCAGGTAATGCGCCATTACCTGCGGCGCGCGGCCAGCGGCGGCCGATTCGACCATTTCCGGGAAGCGCATCAGCTCCACCAGCAACACGTCCTCGGCCTCGCTGGTCAACAACTTGCGCGCCGAGACGGCGGCGCTGTCGTTGTAGGCCAGCTGCTTTTCCTTCAGCTGGCGGAACAGGCTGGCGATGCGCGCGTGCGCATACTGGATGTAATAGACCGGGTTGTCGTTGGAGTGGCTCTTGGCCAGTTCCAGGTCGAAGTCCAGGTGCTGGTCGTTGCTGCGCATCACGTAGAAGAAACGTGCCGCGTCGGTGCCCACTTCCTCGCGCAATTCGCGCAGGGTCACGAAGCTGCCGGCGCGCGTGGACATCTGCACGCGCTCGTGGCCGCGATACAGGATGGCGAACTGCACCAGCTGGATCTCGATCTTGGCCGGGTCCAGGCCCATGCCCTGCGCCGCTGCCTTCAGGCGGGCGATGTAGCCGTGGTGGTCGGCGCCCAGCACATACAGCGCGCGATCGAAGCCGCGTTCGAACTTGGACAGCAGGTAACCGATGTCGGAGGCGAAATAGGTGGTCGCGCCGTTCTCGCGGATCAGCACGCGGTCCTTGTCATCGCCGAAGCTGGTGGCGCGGAACCACAGCGCGCCGTCCAGCTCGAACAGGTGGCCCTGCTCGCGCAATCGTTCGATGGCGTGTTGCACGTAGCCATCGGTGGTCAGCGAGCGCTCCGAGAAGAAGTTGTCGTGCACCACGCCGAAGCCGAGCAGGTCGCTGCGGATGTCGGCCAGGCACCAGTGCAGGCCGGCATCGAACACGATCCGGTAGTCGGGGGCGCCGAGCAGCTTGCGCGCGCGCGCGATCAGCGCGTCCACGTGCAGTTCCTTGTCGCCGCCCTCGGTTTCGTCGGCGGGCAGGCCGTCGGTGATGTCCAGCGCGCTGAAGCGCAGCCGGTCGCCTTCCTTCGCGCGCAGGCTGCGTGCGATTTCCGATACGTACTCGCCCTTGTAGCCGTTGTCCGGGAAGCGCACGTTCACGCCGCTAAGTTCGTGGTAACGCAGCCACACGCTTACCGCCAGGATGTCCATCTGCCGGCCGGCGTCGTTCACGTAGTACTCGCGCTGCACCTTGTGGCCGGCCGCTTCCAGCAGGTTGGCGACCGATGCGCCGTACGCCGCGCCGCGACCGTGGCCCACATGCAGGGGGCCGTTCGGATTGGCCGAGACGAATTCCACGGTCACCGAATCGCGCGACCCGGGCGTCTGTCGTCCGTATTCCGCGCCTTGTTCGAACACGCGGCGCACCGTCGCCAGGCGACAGGGCTGCGAAATCTTGAAGTTGATGAAGCCCGGCCCGGCGATTTCGATCCTGGACACGTGCTGCGTCTCGCCAAAATTGGCGACCAGTGCTTCGGCCAATTCGCGCGGCTTCATGCCGGCGGGCTTGGCCAGCAGCAGGGCGATGTTGGTCGCGTAGTCGCCGTGCTCGCGCGATTTGGTCCGCTCGATCACGTAATCGGGGGTAGCCAGGTCCTGGGGAATGCGTTCCTGGCGACGCAGATCCAGCAGGGCCTGGGCAACCAGTTCGCGCAAATGCTCTTTCACGGGGCGTTTTTCATAGGGGCGAGCCGGATATTGTAACGCGGCCACGGCTCGGTTCCGGCCGCCCGGCCGGGCTGTCACGTGGTATTCATCGCCCGCGTGCAGACTGGGAGCCGGAAGAGAGAGTTGGATTCCGGCGGGTCACACCGCTCGGGCAAGCGCCGGCACCGGGAAACCGGGGCCGGTTTTTTTTGCCCCGGATCATCCGACCACCTAGCGGGCGCCGGTCAACTCGCTGAATGCCGAAATGACCTGGTCGCCGTTTGCCGGCCCTTGCGCCTCGAACTTCGCCAGCATCGCGGCCGTGGTCTCGCGCACCCGCTGCCCGTTGCGCAGCTTGCCGGGGCCGAACACCCGTTCGCCCTCGCGCGAATTGAAGCGATGCAATTCGTGGAAGTAGCGTTCCTGGCCCACGCCGAGGAAATCGAGGCAGGGTTGCGCCGACTCGGGCCTGTCCAGGGCGCGACCGAATCGCATCTCCCGTTCGCGGCAGAGCCGGATCGCGGTTTCGCAAAGCTGCACGAAATCCTCGCCCACGTTGGCGGTATCGAGATCGGCGGCAACCCGTGCCAAGCGCTCGCCGCGACGGGCGTCGGCATCGGCGCGCCAGCGCGGCAATGCGCTGTCTAGCCACAGGGCCAGGCCCCGGGCCAGGGCGCCGCCTGCAATATTCGGCAGTTCGTCGGTAGCCGGGTCTTCCACCACCACGGGCCGCGCGTCGAAGGTGCTGCCGGCAATCATCAGTTCGATCGCGACGAACTGGGCGCGATCGGCGACCCGGTCGAAGCCGCAGGCGGTGAGGATGCGAAGCGTCTCGGCGATGCTGGCCGCTTCATTGCCGCCGACCGGGCCGGGTACGTCCACGGTTTCGCGCTGGCGCAGGTCGTGGCAGGCGGCGAACACGAGAAGCATGTCCACGTCGCCGGGTCCCGGCGCTGCCTCGCCCATGCCCTCGACCATGCGCAGCAGGCGCCGTTGGCCGACTTCAAGGACATGGGTTTCGTTGTGGTAGGCGTGCTGGTCGTTACCGAAGCTGCCGTGGCGCAAGCCCAGGCGCGCCGCGCCCAGCACCGCCGCGTCCAGCGCGCGAGGATCGCCGGCGAAGCGCGTAGCTACGTCAGACAGGCTTTCGACCAGGTCGGGCCGCTTCGATGCCAGCAACGCGCGCGCGGCAGCCGCGTCGGGCAAGGCGAGCTCGATGGCGTCCGCGGGATACAGAGTGGAGTAACCGAGAAGCAAGCTAGCCGCCTGGCGACAGGGTGACGGCGGCAGTATGACGCAATGCGCCGCGTTGACCAGTCCAGGGGAGGCCCCGGGACTAAAGCCAACCGCGCCGGGCCATGGACGTTGGATCGCCATCGCCGACGATGAAGTGGTCCAGCACCCGGACCTCGACCAGGGCCAGGGCCTGCTTGAGCCGGGCTGTTACCGCCCGGTCGGCCGCGCTTGCCTCGGGATTCCCGCTGGGGTGGTTGTGCCCGAAGATGACGGCGGCCGCGTTGTGCGCCAGGCAGCGCCGCGCGACCTCGCGCGGATGGACCTCGGAGCCATCCAGCGTGCCGCGGAACAACTCCTCGTAGGCCAGCACCCGGTGCCGCGTGTCCAGGAACAGGCAGGCGAAGACTTCGTGGGGAAGCGGTCGAAGCTTGCGGGCGAAGTAGGCGCCGGCCTGGTCCGGGTCGGCCAGTGCTTCACCACGCTGCAATTGCTGCCCCAGGTGCCGGGTGCCGAGCTCCAGCGCCGCCACCAGGGCGCAAGCCCGGGCCGGGCCCAGGCCGCGCAGCTTGGCGAGCTCGCCGCTGGGTCGGTCGAGCAAGCCGCGCAGGCCGCCGCACTCCGACAGCAACTGCCGGCCCAGGTCCACCGCACTCTGGCCGCGTGGACCGCAGCCTATGAAGATGGCCAGCAGCTCGGCATCCGACAGGGCCGGTGCGCCGCGCGACAGGAGCTTCTCCCTCGGTCTCTCGTCTTCAGGCCAATCACGAATGTGCATGTGACTATCGTGCATGGGCCCGGCGGGCGGCGGGGTCGGGAATCGCCGCGTCATCGGGTAAGCTAAGCCGCAATCGAAGCGGAGTTGTCTCGACGATGAGTGGCTTGGCTGGACAGCGGATCCTGTTGGGCGTGACCGGTGGAATCGCTGCCTACAAGGCTGCCGACCTCGCGCGCCGTTTGCAGGACGCGGGCGCGCAGGTGCAGGTCGTGATGACCGATGCCGCCACGCAGTTCGTCACGCCGATGACCTTCCAGGCACTCACTGGCCGGCCCGTGCGCAGCTCCCTGTGGGATGCCGCCGCGGAAGCCGCGATGGGCCATATCGAACTGGCCCGGTGGGCCGACCGCATCGTCATCGCACCCGCCAGCGCCGATCTCATCGCGCGACTCGCGCAAGGCATGGGCAGCGATCTGCTCAGCACCATCTGCCTGGCCAGCGAGGCGCCGATCGCGCTCGCGCCGGCAATGAATCGCGTGATGTGGGCCAACGCCGCAACCCAGGCCAACGTTGCTACGTTGCGCGCCCGCGGCATGCAGGTGCTTGGCCCCGGGGACGGCGACCAGGCCTGCGGCGAAGTCGGCGCCGGCCGAATGCTCGAACCGATGCAGATCGTCAACGCGCTCGATACCAGCGCCGCGCCGGCGCTGCTGGCTGGACGCCGCTTGCTTATCAGCGCCGGCCCGACGTTCGAAGACCTCGACCCGGTACGTTTCCTGGGCAACCGCAGTTCCGGGAAGATGGGCTTCGCACTGGCGGCGGAAGCCTCGCGCATGGGCGCGCAAGTTACGCTGGTCGCCGGCCCGGTATCGCTGTGCACGCCTGATCGCGTGCAACGCATCGATGTCCGCCGCGCGGTGCAGATGCGCGATGCCGTCATCGCCGCGCTGCCCGGCCAGGATGTCTTCATCAGCGCCGCCGCCGTGGCCGACTACATGCCGGCGCAAACCGAATCGCGCAAGATCAAGAAGACCGCGGCATCCCTTTCACTCGAGCTCGTGCGCACCCCTGACATCGTTTCCGAAGTGGCCCGGCATGCACAGCGGCCGACGCTGGTGGTCGGATTTGCCGCGGAAACCAACGACGTCGAGCAACACGCGCTCGGCAAGCTGAAATCCAAGGGGCTCGACCTGATCGCGGCCAATGACGTGGCGGCGGAAGGCATCGGGTTCGAGAGTGATGACAATGCGCTGACGGTTTATTCCACGAGCGATCGACATGCGATCGAGCGGGGGTCGAAGAGCGAAGTTGCGCGGCGGCTGTTGGAGTTGATAGCTGCGCGGCTGGAGTCGGGCGCTTGAAAGGGGTCGTTGAGCTGAAGGTGCTTGATGCCCGACTCGGCCGCGAGTTCCCGATTCCCGACTATGCCACCGCCCACTCCGCAGGCATGGACCTGCGCGCGATGTGCGACGGCCCGCTGGAGTTGGCGCCGGGCGAAGCCCAACTCGTGCCCACTGGCATGGCCATTCACATTGGCGACCCGGGCCTGTGCGCGATGATCTTGCCGCGCTCGGGACTGGGCCACAAACAAGGGCTGGTGCTTGGCAACCTGGTTGGATTGATCGACGCCGACTACCAGGGGCCGCTGATGGTCAGCCTGTGGAATCGGGGGCAGAATCGCCAGACCGTGCAGCCGGGCGATCGCATCGCGCAGTTGGTCCTGATGCCGGTGGTTCGCGCCAGCTTCCGGGTCGTGGAACAATTCGAACAAAGTGAACGCGGTGTTGGCGGTTTCGGCCACACCGGCGTGCGTTGACGGGCACGGGATAATCCCGCGCCCATCCAGGGGGACACATGGAAGTTGGATTCAATCTCAAATCTCTGAAGTCCGGGTCGATCGTTCCGATCGTCGCGGGCCTGTTGGTGTTGGTCGCCCTGTGGATGGCCTGGAGTGGCTGGCAGCTATTTGCCTCCAGTCGCCTGGAGACAGCGTCGGGCGAAGCACGCACCCAGGTGGCCGAAGCAGTGAAGCCGATCGTCGGCGGGCTGCTCGACCGCGCAGGCACCCTGCGGGGACGCGTTGCCCTGATCAACGCGCTGCGCGCGGCGGATACGGCAGTCGCCACCGAGGTGGTCAAGGAAACGGTGCCCGGAACCGAGGCGGTCGAGTTCTACAGCCCTGATTTCAACCGTGGTTATGCCGATCCAGGGACGTTCGGCTACGGCAAGCTTGGTTTGCTGGAACGCGCCTTGCAGGAAGACAAGGCCGTACTGGCGGTGGTGAAGGACAGCGGCTCGCCGCGCCTGGGCATCGCCGTGCCGGTGATCTTCGAAGGTCAGGTCCTGCGCGTCGCCTACCTGCGCCTGCCGCTTGCCCCGGTGCTGGCCGTGGCCAAGGACGCGGCACCGTCAGGTGCTTACCTGGCCTTGCGCCAGGGCGGCTACAACGTGGTCGAATCGGGTGCGGCTGCCGAGCTGAAGTTCCGCGCCGAGGAGGGCGCCCTGCCTGTCGAACGGACTGATCTTCGGGTTGTGGCCGCCGCGCCGCCGATCGAACCGGGCATGTTCGGCCTGCACGGCCTGGCTGAATTCGGCATCGCGCTATTGCTCGGCGGGCTGGCCGCTGCCGCATTGTTGTTGTCCAGGCGCCGCGAAGCGCAACGTGCCGACGGTCCGGTCCTGGCAGCCAAGCCCGTGGACATGACTTTGTCGGAAATGCAGAGCGCGGGACACATCGTCGCGCCCGAAGCCTCCAAGGCCGTGCGCAGCACCTCCGAAACGGCGGCCGCGCCCGGCATCGCGCTCGACAGAAGCGTGTTCCGTGCCTACGACATCCGCGGCGTGGTCGGGCAGACACTCGACGCGAATATCGCGCGGCTGATCGGCCAGGCCATCGGCTCGGTGATGCACGAGCGCAACCAGCGCAGCATCGTGATCGGTCGCGACGGTCGCTTGTCGTCACCGACCATGGCCGGCGCCCTGATCGAAGGCCTGCGCAAGGCCGGCCGCGAGGTGATCGACATCGGCGAAGTTCCAACGCCCATGGCGTACTTCGGCAGTTTCCACTTGCGCACCGGTTGCTGCGTGTCGGTGACGGGCAGCCACAATCCGCCCGACTACAACGGCTTCAAGATCGTGATCGACGGCGAAACCCTGTCCGGCGACGCCATCCAGAACATCTACGTGCGCATCGCCGAAAACCGCCTGTTCCGCGCCGATGCGCTGGGCCTGCTGAGCATCCGCGACCTCAAGAACGACTACATCGACCGCATCTCGGGCGACATCCAGATCGAGCGCAAGCTCAAGGTCGTCATCGATTGCGGCAGTGGCGTGGCCGGCGGCATCGCGCCCGACCTGCTTACCGCCATCGGCGCCGACGTCGAACCGCTCTACTGCGAGGTGGATGGCACCTTCCCGCACCACCATCCCGATCCGAGCGACCCGGCCAACCTGCAGGACCTGATCCGCGTCGTGCAGCGGACCAATGCCGACATCGGCCTGGCCCTGGATGGCGACGGCGATCGCCTGGGCGTGGTCACCAAGTCGGGCGAGATCATCTATCCCGACCGCTTGCTGATGTTGTTCGCGGCCGACGTGCTCGAACGCAATCCGGGCGCCTGCGTCATCTATGACGTGAAGTGCACCGGACACCTGGCCACGCACATCCTGCGCCACGGCGGCAGCCCGCTGATGTGGAAGACCGGGCATTCGCTGATCAAGGCGAAGATGAAGGAAACCGAGGCCGAGCTCGCCGGCGAAATGAGCGGCCACTTCTTCTTCCGCGAACGCTGGTATGGGTTCGATGACGGCCTGTACGCGGCCGCGCGCTTGTTGGAAATTCTCGCGGCATCGCCGGACGATGCCGAAACCCTGTTTGCCGAATTGCCGAAGGGCGTTTCCACGCCCGAGCTCAAGATCGACGTGGCCGAAGGCGAGCAGTACCGCTTCATCGAGGAATTCGTGGCCAAGGCCAAGTTCGACGGCGCGCGCATCGCGACCATTGACGGCCTGCGCGCCGACTGGCCCGACGGCTGGGGACTGGTGCGCGCCTCAAACACCACGCCTTGCCTGGTGCTTCGTTTCGACGCCAAGGACAATGAATCCCTGCACCGCGTGCAGGCATTGTTCCGCGAGCAGATCCTCGCGATCAGTCCAACGATGTCGCTTCCCTTCTGAGGCCCGTGCGCTGCCGTCACGAGACGGCGGCTGCGGGGATCAGGCGCCGGGTGCCGGCGGTGGCGTAGCGGCAGCGGCAGGCGCCGTCGCGGCGCCGCGCAATTCGCGATAGCGCGCGAGCATCCGCGCGAACTCTGCATTCAGTGCCGCCAGGTCGGCGCGTCGCGTGGCCTGCAGGTTTTGCTGTTTCACCTTTTCCGAATGCAGTTCACGCAGGGTCTGGACCCGGTCGTCGAGCACGCGGCGGTTGTCGAGTTCGGTGTCCGATGCCTGCTGCAAGAGCGTGGCGAGATTTTCGCGCAGGCTCTTGATGCTGATGTCGGTGGACTCGATGGTCATCGTCAACAGGCTGATCCGCTCGCCATAGGCGCGACGCAGGTCCTGCTCGGTGAGGTAGCTGGCCATCATGATGCCTTCGAGGCGCTTTTGTTCGTTGGCCGCGATAACCGCCTCGGCCGCGGCCTTGGCTTCCGCCTCGAGTTGCGCGCGTTCTTCGGGCGTCAGTGCGCGATCCACGCTGCCGACCGCAGTTCCGGTCTTGGCGCTGAACTCGCGACGGGCCTGGTCCACGGCTTCGGGCGGCAAGGCCTGGTCGTAGTGGACCTTGCCCTGCTTGTCGACCCAGCGATAGAGCTTGGCGCCCTTGTCCTGCGCCGAGGCGATGCCCGCCACCAGCATTGCGGCCGCCAGGGCCAGGAACAACGGTTTGCGACTCATCGGATCACCTGGTTTCGGAACGACTGCCATAGCGCGAACGATACGCCATCAGTGCCGATTTGTGCGCGGCAAGGTCTGGCCGGTCGTCGGCGAATTCCAGCAGTTCGTCCAGCCCGGCAATGGCGATCACCGGCAGGCCGAACTGCGCCGCGACTTCCTGCGCGGCCGATCGATCGCCCTCCTGCCCACGCTCCTGCCGGTCCAGCGCGATCACCACGCCGCAAGGCTCGGCGCCCGCCGCCTGGATGATTTCCAGCGACTCGCGGATGGCCGTGCCCGCCGTGATCACATCGTCCACGATCAGGACGCGCCCGCTGAGTTTCGCGCCGATCAGGCTGCCGCCCTCGCCGTGCGACTTGGCCTCCTTGCGATTGAAGGCGACCGGTACGTCGCGACCTTGCGCAGCCAGCGCCACGGCCAGCGTCGTCGCCAGCGGGATGCCCTTGTAGGCGGGACCGAACAACATGTCGTAGCGAATGCCCGAGGCGGCCAGCGCCTGCGCGTAGCAGTCACCCAGTTGCGCCAGGGCGGCGCCCGAATCAAACAGGCCGGCGTTGAAGAAATACGGACTGACGCGCCCGGACTTGAGCGTGAACTCGCCGAAGCGCAGGACATTCCGGGCGATGGCGAGCTCGAGGAACTGTTGTTGGTAAGGCTGCATGTGTTCAGGATTCCGGGCCCGGGGCCGAAACCCGATTGTGCCGCAATGCCGTCGCCGCGACAGCCCCGCCGGCACCGGCTTCGCAGGTGGGGTCGCGGTGGGATAGGCTTGCCGCCTGCCCATCAATCTGGTCCTGCGTGAAAATAATCACCTTCAACGCCAACGGACTTCGTTCGGCCACCAGCAAGGGCTTCTTCGACTGGTTCGCCACCCAGGACGCCGACATCCTGTGCATCCAGGAAACCAAGGCGCAGGAACACCAGCTCGCCGACGCCTGTTTCCGGCCCGCCGGATACCAGGTCGTTTTCCGCGACGCCAGCACCAAGAAGGGTTATTCGGGTGTGGCGATCTACAGTCGCCAAACGCCCGACGCCGTGCTGACGGGCCTGGGCTGGCCCGAATTCGACGAGGAAGGCCGCTACATCGAGGCGCGATTCGGCGACCTCAGCGTGGTGTCGCTGTACCTGCCCTCGGGTTCGTCGAAGGAAGAGCGGCAGCAATTCAAGTTCAAGGTGATGGACTGGATCGAACCGATCTTCAGCCAGTGGCGCGAGTCCGGCCGCAACTATGTGATCTGCGGCGACTGGAACATCGCGCACACACCGAAAGACATCCGCAATGCCAAGGGCAACGAAAAGAATTCCGGCTACCTGCCCGAAGAACGCAACTGGCTGACGAAACTTTTCGCCGAACACGGCTGGCTCGACAGCTATCGCCACCTCAATCCCGACGGCCAGGACTACACCTGGTGGAGCCAGCGCGGCGCAGCCCGCGCCAAGAACGTCGGCTGGCGCATTGATTACCAAGTGGCGAGCCCGAACCTGCGCGAACGACTGAAGTCCTGCACAATCCATCCCGAACCCCGATTTTCCGATCACGCGCCTTACGTGGTGGAGTACACATGAGCACCGCCCTGTCCTGGCGCCAGCGCCTGCCCTCGGGCTTGCGCCCCTACGTCGAGCGCGAGCCGCTGGCGGCGTTGATGCTGGGCATCTCTTCCGGATTTCCGTACGCGATGATTGGCGCGACGCTGACCACGCGCCTGGCGCAGGACGGCATCGACAAGAAAAGCGTCACCGCTTTTTCGCTGGCCTTCCTGGTCTATAACTTCAAGTTCCTGTGGGCGCCGCTGGTGGATGGCGTGCGCTTGCCCTTGCTTGGCCGCCTCGGCCAGCGCGTGTCCTGGCTGTTGTTCGCCGGAACGCTGGTGATGGCGGCGGTCGCCTGGCTGGGCATGCTCGACCCCAGTGCGGACCTGGCGCGCGTGGCGATGGCGGCCGTGGCGGTCGGTGCGGCCGGCGCCACCTACGACATCGTCATCGATGCCTATCGCATCGAAACCCTGCGCCCGGAACAACTGGGTGTCGGCTCGGGCATGTCGCAATACGGTTGGCGCATCGGGTCGGTCGCCGCCGGTTCGCTCGCCTTGTACGTGGCGACCCTTGGCAACTGGTCCACCGCTTACCTGTTGTGCGCCGCGTTCGCCCTGCCGGCGATGGTTACCGGCCTGGTCCTTGGCGAACCCGCGCGGCACGTGGCCGTTTCGGCGCATCGCGGGCTGCGGCAGGCCTGGGTTGCGGTGTCGGGTCCCTTGCTCGAGTTCATGCGCCGCCGCGGCGCCTTCCTGGTGCTGCTGTTCGTGCTGCTGCACAAGATTGGCGACACGCTGGCCAACCTCACCGTCCGCCTCCTGCTGAATGACCTGGGTTTCAGCAACGAAGAAATCGCCACTTTCGATGTCGGGGTCGGCTTCTTCGCCTACCTGATCGGCATCTTCATCGGCGGCGTCATGTACGCCAGCCTGGGCATGAAGCGATCCGTGCTGATCGCGCTGGTGCTGATGGCCGTGTCCAACCTCAGCTTTGCGTGGTTGGCCGGGGCCGGCCATTCCAACTGGCTGCTTGCCTTCACGATTGGCTTCGAGAACATCGCCAGCGGCATCGGCGGCGTGGTGGTCGTCGCCTACCTGTCGGCTTTGTGCAACCTGGCCTACACCGCCACCCAATACGCGCTGCTGTCCGCGGCAGCCAGCATCGTCGGTCGCCTCGTCACGGGCACGACCGCCGGCGGCCTGATCGAATCGCTGGGCTACGTGCAGTTCTACCTGCTCACCACCCTGGTCGCGCTGCCCGGCGTGCTGCTCTATCTGTTCATGCTGCGGGCCGGGCTGATCGAACAATCCCTGGGCGATGCCGGCTTTGCCCAGCCGCCCGGCGCGGCGGACGACTGACCGGACAGGCGGCGGATTTGCGATACGCGCCTGCTGCCTGAACATGAACGAACGGCGGCATCGGTCGCCCGCCTTGGCCCCGGGGCGGATTCCCAGTTAGGATTGAGGCGATGGCTGATTTCCTGCTACGCGACATCGACGAGCGAGTGGCCGAACGCATCAAGGAGATGGCGCGTCAACGCGGCTGGCCCTTGAACGACGTCATCCTGCACCTGATCAAGCAGGCGCTGGGCCTCAGCGATCCCGAACCCGCGCCGGTGCCCGGCGATATTGCGCGCCTGTTGGGCTCGTGGGACGACGCGGAAACCCGCGCCTTCAATGAAGCGATGTCGGCGTTCACCACCTTGCCCGACGATGCGCCAAGTTATGCCATCGAAGAGCACAAGAAACTCAAGCCCGACTAGGCGGCGCTTTCCAGCCGCGACGTCCGCGCGGAATTTCAGTTGCCGGCGTGATGGATGCAGCCCAGCACGCGCAGGCCGCGCGCCCCGGTAACCGCCGGCAGGTTGCCCGGTCGCCCACCCAGGGTTTCGCGAGCCAGCCACGCAAACGCCATGGCTTCGACAAAGTCGGGATCGAGCCCATGCGCGGCCGTGGATTCCACCGACACGCCAGGCAATTGTTCCGCCAGGTTCCGCAGCAGCACCGGGTTGTGCACGCCACCGCCGCAGACCAGCACCCGCGTGCAATCGGCTTGGTTCGAGCGCAGGGCGTCGGCGATCGTGCGCGCGGTAAAAAGATTCAAGGTTGCCTGCACGTCGGCGGGCGACAGCGCGCTCCCGGCGAGCCGCGCATCCAGCCATTCGATGTGGAATTGGTCGCGCCCGGTGCTCTTGGGTGGCGGCAGCGACAACCACGGATCCGCCAAGAGGGATTGCAGCAAGCCCTGATCCGCGCGGCCCTGCGCGGCGAGGCTGCCGCCTGGATCGTAGCGTTGGCCCTGATGGCGCAGGATCCACGCATCCATCAATCCGTTGCCCGGTCCGGTATCGAACCCGCGCACCGTGCCGACGGCAGGCAACAAGGTCAGGTTGGCGATGCCGCCGATGTTGAGGATGGCGCGATTTTCCCGCGGATCCGACAGGGTGGCGGCATGGAAGGCCGGCACCAGCGGCGCGCCATGGCCGCCTGCGGCGACATCACGACGACGGAAGTCAGCCACGGTGGTAATGCCGCAACGTTCGGCGATCACGCTCGCATCCCCGAGTTGCATCGTGAAGGGAAACGCGCCCTCGGGCTGGTGCCGCAAGGTCTGTCCGTGCGAACCGATCGCCGTCACGTCGGCAGCAGCGACGCCACCGTCGGAAAGCAATCGTGTTGCGGCGGAGGCAAGCGCCTCGCCCAGCGCGGTATCCAGGCGCCCGACATCATCTAGCAACACGTCCGACCGAGCCTGGGACAGGCGCAAGACCTGTTCGACGAGTGAATCGTCGAGCGGATAGGTACGGGCGGCAATCAGTTCGGGCGCCGGCGAAAATCGCACCAGCGCGGCATCGATGCCATCGACGCTGGTGCCTGAAATCAGCCCGAGGAAAAGGCCGGAATCACCCGTGCCAGCGGACGCCACGGTCGGATCCGGCATCGGCCTAGCGCGAGGCCAGGCGCGTGTTCTTCTCGACCATCAGCAACTTCGCGACTGCCGGGGCGGTGGCGGCGCGGAACTTCACCAGCGCTGCGCCAGACAAGGGTTGCGGCTTGGGCATGGTGACGGTGAGCGGATTGACCTGCTTGCCGTTGATGCGGAATTCGTAATGCAGGTGCGGGCCAGTGGCCAGGCCGGTCATGCCGACGTAACCGATCGTGCTGCCCTGGCTGACGCGCTGGCCGGACTTGAACTTGCCCCACGAGGACATGTGCCCGTACAAGGTGCTGCGGCCCTGGCCGTGGTCGAGGATGACGGCGCGGCCGTAACCTGCCTTCCAGCCGACGAAGGAAACCTTGGCATCGCCGGCCGCCATGATCGGCGTACCGCTGCGTGCTGCGTAGTCCACGCCCTTGTGCGCGCGCATGCGGCCGAGCACGGGATGCTTGCGCATGCCGAAGGTGGACGACAGGCGCGCGAACTCGATCGGAATGCGCATCAGGACTTTCTTGAGCGGCCGGCCGGTTTCGTCGAAGTATTCGGTCTTGCCTTCGGGCGCATAGCTGAAAGCGGTGTAGCGCTTGCCACGATTGGTGAAGGTCGCGCCGATGACATCGCCGGTGCCGATGCGCTGGCCGTCGCGCCAGAGTTCTTCGTACACCACCTGGAAGGTGTCGCCGCCACGCACGTCTTCGACGAAGTCGATGTCGTACTTGAAGATATTGGCCATCTCGTTGATGGCGCCGCTCGACAGGCCGGCACGGGCGCCGTCGGCGTACAGCGAACGGGTGATCGTGCCTGCCGCGATCTCGACGCGACGTTCGATCGGGCGCAGCTGCACCTTTTCGACGATGGCATCGCCCGCGACCTTCAGGTCGATGCGGCTGCCCGCGTCACGATCGAAGCGCAGCGTCTTCAGTTGGCCGGCGGCATCGATTTCAAATGCCAGTTCCTGGCCTTCACGCAGGTGGGTCAATGCCCGCCGGGACGAGGTTTCATCCAGCAGCCGGTGCATCAGCGTGGCCGGCAGTTTCAGTTGCTCGAAAACGATACCGAGGGTCTCGCCGCTGCGAACCCGGACGAACTGCCAGCCCGAACGCGTGGCCGCGCCCAGCTGTTTCGACTTGGGCAAGGGCAGTTCGAGCGAAATGAGGTTGGAAGCCGCGGCGGCGGGCGCACGGGTGGCCATGGCCAGGCCGGGAACGATTGCCACCAGCGAAATGCCGACAAAACCGAACAGGCCTGCGACCAGCCAGCGTTCGTGCGACCATTTACGCGGCGCGGATTGATTGGGGGGATTGGACAAAACGCACTCCGCGGGCCAGCCCGGCCAGTTGGGACGGGCTACCATAACCAGAGTTAAATACGTGCGTCAAACCCTTGTGAAACCTGGCTTTTTCGTGCCCCGGGTTTAACCTGGAGTTAACGCTGAATGCACATTCCTTGCCCTTTTTGCCGGATTTTCTGCTGAACGTGACCATGACCGACCTGACCCATGCGCTACAAATCATCGGCCGCGGCGCCGAAGAGATCCTCAAGACCGAAGAACTGGAGGCCAGGCTCAAGCTGGGTCGTCCGCTGCGGATCAAGGCCGGATTCGACCCGACCGCGCCCGACCTGCACATCGGGCACACCGTCTTGCTCAACAAGATGCGGCAGTTCCAGGACCTCGGCCATCAGGTCATCTTCCTGATAGGCGACTTCACTGGGATGATCGGCGACCCGACCGGCAAGAACGTCACCCGCAAGCCCCTGACCCGCGAAGACGTGCTGGCCAATGCCGAAACCTACGCCGAGCAGGTGTTCAAGGTGCTCGACCGGGAAAAGACCGAGCTGCGCTTCAATTCGGAGTGGTTCGACAAGATGGACGCCGCCGGCATGATCAAGCTGGCCGGCCAGCACACGGTCGCCCGCATGCTCGAGCGCGACGACTTCGCCAAGCGCTTCGCCGGCCAGCAACCGATTGCCATCCACGAATTCCTGTACCCGCTGGTCCAGGGCTACGACTCGGTCGCCCTGAAGGCGGACGTGGAGCTCGGTGGCACCGACCAGAAATTCAACCTGCTGATGGGCCGCGCCCTGCAGGCGCACTACGGCCAGCCGCCCCAGATCGTGCTGACCATGCCGCTGCTCGAGGGCCTGGATGGCGTCAACAAGATGGGCAAGTCGCTCGGAAACTACATAGGAATCAACGAGCCCGCGAAGGATATCTTCGGCAAGACCATGTCCATTTCGGACGACCTGATGTGGCGCTGGTTCACCCTGTTGTCCTTCGAAAAGTCCCTGGCAGACATCGAGGCGATGAAGGCTGCGGTTGCCGGCGGCGCCAATCCGCGCGACTTCAAGGTGCAGCTGGGCCGCGAGTTGGTGGACCGCTTCCACGGCGCCGGGGCTGGCGAGGCCGCCATCGCCCACTGGAACGAGGTGGTCCGGGGTGGCGCCGTGCCGACCGACCTGCCGCTGCTCGACATTCCGGTGCCGGCCGAAGGCATTCGCCTGGGAGCCCTGCTGCGGGCTGCTGGCCTGGCCGCTTCCGGCGCGGAAGCGGGCCGGAAGATCGCCGAACGGGCCGTCCGCGTGGATGGCGTGGTCACCGAAGACCGCGACCTGATCCTGTCCGCCGGGTCGGAGCACCTGCTGCAGCTGGGCAAGCGAGGCTTTGCCCGCGTGCGTTTGGTCGCGGCCTGAAAAATCTTTGCCGCATTGCAGAAGTTTTTGTGTAAACTAGCCGACCCGCAACCCGATTCGTTTTTCTTCACGGAAACGGCCGGTGGGCGGGACGCAAGAAACCTCGAACTTCGCTATTGACGGTCTTGGTTATTGCCCTATAATGTGCGGCTCGGTTGGGCGAAACGCC
>MGYJ01000012.1 GCA_001801685.1 Gammaproteobacteria bacterium RIFCSPHIGHO2_12_FULL_63_22
AGCCCGGCGCTCAGTCCACCGACTAGGGTATTGCTTCGCGTGAGCCCTACTACACTCTCGGCAGCGATGGGACAATCGGTCGTATGATGACGACACTCATCCGAACACCAACCATAGAGCCGCGACTATTGAACCAAGGAACCACCACCCGCCCGTACGCTGTGCCATCACCTGACGCGCTGCGATACGCATCGGATTCCTATCTGTCAGCTGTAAGACGCTGAAATACATGGTGCGAAGCAACCACAACACGATCACAGTCCAGGCCAGAGCATTTAAAAAGCCCATATCCTCGCTCTCCGAAAAAGAGGGAGTGGGAGGGCTTCGACTCCTCCCCTCTGTACTAGGCCCCGTGGCTCACCCAGACAGCCGTCGTTGCACAGCGCGCTACCCAGCGCCTCACTCCCAACCACCCCACTAGACCTGACCGCAGGCCAGGTCGGCCTGCTAGAACTTGTCTTCGTCCTCCGGCGGCGCGTCGTCGCCGTCGTCCTGCGGAGGCTCGTCGCCGGCCTCGGTCTCGGACGCAGCAGGCGCTGCGGCCTTGCCCGGTTCCGCCGTCGGCAATCCCGTCACGCGCGACTCCTTAGAGCCCGCATCCGCGACCGTCGAGAGCTTGCGCCCCGTGGCGCTGTCGAAGAAGTACTCGATCGTCAGCTTGTCGATTGCTGCCGTGACCTCGTCGAACCGCGAAGCCTGCCCGGCCTTGGTCTTCGCAGCCGACATCGGCAGCGCATCATTCTTCAGCAGAATGTCGACCGCGCCGAGTGCCGCGGTACGCGCCGAAGCGTACGAGATCCGGCGCACGTCATCTTCGGTGCTGTTCTGCCCGATCTGACCGAAGAGCTTCGACTCGACCGGCGGACGAGGCTTGTAACCACCCCCACCGCCCGGCTTCCCGCCCGTACCACCCGGACGCTGCGGAGCCGCGGGCTTCGTCGGGGGATTCTTCGGCTTGCTGCCACTGCCCTCGATGAACTTCGCTGCCTTGTCATCCTTGACCTCGGCCTCGAACGCGACGTAATCCCCTTCCTTGAACTTCGGGCGCTCGAACCCGAACTGGAAGAACCGAGGATCGACTTCGCCACTGGCGCGCTGTAGCTTGATGCTAAACGCCT
Source organism: Gammaproteobacteria bacterium RIFCSPHIGHO2_12_FULL_63_22 (assembly GCA_001801685.1). Taxonomy (GTDB): domain Bacteria; phylum Pseudomonadota; class Gammaproteobacteria; order Xanthomonadales; family Xanthomonadaceae; genus Arenimonas. Next base: position 1,119 of record MGYJ01000012.1, read on the forward strand.
GCCACGCACCCCGTGCGTTGGTCCCTTCCTTCACGAAAATCTTCTCGACGAAACCCTCGACCTTGATTCGATCTCCCATCACAATCTCCTACTTTCGTTTGACCAATTGGCCCGTTGGATACACGTCCCACTCTTCCTCGGCGTTGGCATCGTCCGCCCAGTGTGTCCCATAATTCATCCCGACTCCGAGTGGGACCAAATCGAAGTCATACTTGTAGACGTTCCGCAAGTAGGTGTACACGTCGAGCGTGAAAGAGTTGCGGGCGATGTCCTTCCAGACGTCCAGCGCACTGGCCGCGATGTCACAGACCACGGAGTCGTGGACCGTATTGAGGATCACGACGGCACCAGGTTTGATCGCTCCGGAATCCTCAGCCTCCGCAATACGCTGTTTGAAACTTGCTACCGCAATTGGGATGATCTCTGCCGTCGCGAAACCCTGGATAGGGTAGTTGTAGACTGCCGTCGAGCAGTTGATGTACCCACTGCTCGAGATCTTTGCGTGCGGCCAGTAGTACCGCATGCCCCATGGAAGAGCCAACACGCCGTCCGCGAGCACCTTGTGGACGTTGCTCTCGGAGTACGCGTAGAAACCTGCGTAACGGCGACGGAATTCCTCGATCCAGCGCAGCTGCTCTGGCGAGCCGAACTGCTTACCGTACAGAGGGCCGAACGTGTCAGGCTTGGCAGCCTTGCGCCAGCCGACGTACTGCGGGTTCCCCGCCTTGAACTCCACCATGAAGTCTGCGTACGGGATGCCCTTCATCGCCGCCGCACTGGTGCAGTGGGCGTCGAACTCCGGATTCAGGATGTCCTCGACCATCTGCGTGTCCCGGGACACCTGGCCGGCGACGCGGAACTCTAGCTGCGAACCGTCTGCCTCGGCCACGAGGCGATCTTTGTCACGAGCGCAAAAGAGTGGCTTGAAAGCATTGGGTAGATTCTGGAATTGCGCACTCTTGGGGCCGTTGTCTTCCCCTTCCCGCTCGTACATCTTGAAGATGAGCGGGATGCCCGTGCTCGATGTGCGATGCGTGGCAGTCTTCGTCTGGTTGATCTCGGCATGGAACACCCCGTCGTGCTCTTTGCACACCCCCTGATAGAAGTACAGCGACTTCGTAAGCGCTGCGCTGACCTTGCCCAGCCGCTTGCGGCAGCCGACGAACGTCCTCTGCTTCGCCGTGCGCGCGACGAGCTTGTCGAGCGTCTTCTGGTCCGTCATCGGCTTGCCGCCGGCCGTGCGCTTCAGCTCGCCGTTCCATTTCTGCAGCTCAGCGAAGCCCAGCCCGGGTGACGTCATTGCACGTATGCGGTGATCGCTCGCGGGGCTCCCGTCTTCCTGGTTCTTCGCGATCTTCGATTCAAGCGCGACCAGCAGCTTGTTGTACTGCACGCTGCCCTCCGGGACCTCGACCAGCTTTCCGTTCCGATTCGGCACCAGCCAGATCGGCGTGATGGCGTCCGGCGCAAACTTGGGCTGCGGCTTCGGCGGGTTGTACAGGAACTCCGCCACCTGCGTGCCGCTCTTCCAGTTGATCCCTCCCGTGATGCCGGTCATTTCCTGTTCGTACTGTGCCAGCAGCTGAACATGCTCGTCATATGCTGTCTGCACACGCCCCGCGTCGAGCTTCATGCCGACGCACTCCATTTCGGCCAGCACTGGCGTCAGAATGGTCCGCGTCAGCAGTACACCCAAACGGTTTGTACGGCGCAGCTCTTCCCGCTGTTCGAGGAACACTCGCTCCGTGGTATCCACGTCCTGCCTGCAGCGCCCCTCTAACCAGGTCTTTGGAATTCGGACAGGATTGATGCCGTGCTTGATCATCATGTCGACGACCGGATCCTTCGGCGGCATCCCGCGGCGCTGCGCGCAGTCGTCCAGCGAGGTCGAGCGCGGGGCGTTCAGGTCATCCCCTGCCGCGAGGTTCCCCATCAGCACATACTCGCCCAACTTCGTGCAGAAGATCGGCGGAACACGGCGGTTGCCCAGCCCGCAGCGGCGGATCAGCCAGCCCAGCTCGTATTTGGCGTTGTGGCAGACGAGCAGGTCCGAGTCCTCGATGGCCTGCACCAAGGAGCCCATCCCATACTCGTCCGCCCACAACTCCAGCGTACCCGTCTCGCCCCAGGCTTTGGTCCAGGGGTGGCCAGGCCCGTGCTTGTAGCACGCCAGGAGCAGCCCGTTGTCGGGATGCACTGGGTGGCCGTAGTCCCCGTGACTCGTATCGGTCTCGAAGTCCAGGACAACGTAGTTATCCGTGTCGAGGGCCGACGAAGTGATCATTCGAGTATTGGTACGCATCCGCGGCTTGAAGGCCGGCTACTCGGCCGAGTTACCCACCGACAGCCCCGCATCCGCAGCCTTCGCCAGCTGCTTCCGTAGCCCAGTTTCCCGGGACTTGGCGGCGCCAAGCTGGCGCTTCAGCAGGACGATCTCGTCATGCTGCTTTACTGCCAGCTCATTGACCTTCGCGATCTCCCCATCGGCCGTGATCGTGGCCGCCGCCGTGAGGCGATCGAACTCCATGACCAGGGCATCCAGGAACTCCGGCGGCATATCCCGCACCCCGAAGTGCTTCCCGAACTTTCGGCGCTGCTCGAGCGCAGTCTCCACCATTGCCGTTGCTTCTACTGCGTTCATTACTGCACCTTTGACCGGTATCGGTCGATGTTGACGATGAATCCCGCGTGGTCACCAGACAGCTTATTCTTCGGCAGGCTGAGTGCGCGCTGGTTGTGCGCGTCAAGCGTAGGGTCCACTCCAACCCCAATCATCAGGTCCGCCTGCCCAGGAACGCCTGTGCGGCTCTCGTCGAAGTCATCCAGATCGAGCCACACCTTGTGGCGCCCATGCTCCCCTGCGTTGGCCTGGCCGATTGAAACGGCCACACAGCTGTACTTGGCGCTGATCTGCCGAATGTCGCAAGCGACGTCATCCAGGCGCTGGGCCTTCGTGCCTCCGCGAGAGCCTGGCGCGTGCAGGTTGCGCAGCTGGTCGACGACCAGCATTGCTGGCTTGAACTCGTCGACGTACTCCTCGATCTCCGCGGCGGAGCCTGGGTACAGGTGTGCGGTCTTGAGGTTGTCCCCCCCCTTCCGGCGGACGCGCGCATTGGCCTCGTCCTTGAACTTCTCGACCTCGGCCCGCGTCATCCCAGCGAGGTTCCACCGGATCCGCTCCCGGATGGTGTTGACCCCTTCCTCGTTGCCAATGTACAGCACCTTGTGCCCGTCCCGCAGGGCGCCGCACACCATGTTGATCGTGATGAGGGTCTTGCCTGACTCCGGCCGGCCGAAGACCACGATGTGGGTCCCGGGTAATGCACCGTCGGTCTTCTCCTGCAGCTTCTCCGGCCAGAGCCGGAGACGCTTACCGGCGCTTACCGCGTCGGACAGCTCGTCCCAGTCCGCACCCCAATCGACCGTAGAACGCTTCGTCAGCGACGTCGCCTTCATGAGATCGGCGTGTTCGATCACCAGCCGATTGATTGAATCGCGATCCCATTCCCCTTCCATGGCGGCAGCAAGCTCGCGCCACTTGACGGTGCGCTTCAGTTCCAGCACTTCCCACGCGACGTTGTCAGGCGAAGGGCATGTCTCACGTTGAAGAGACTCGAACCAATCAAGAGCCATCCCGGCATTGCGTCCGGCGGCACGTTCGGCCCGATCGCGAAGTAGACCCGCATCGATGCCTGTCGCCTTTGGGTCGCTCTCGTACCACGCCTGGACGAGCTTCCACCAGAACTGCCCAGTTGGTGTGAACTCGTGAGGGTCGACATGGGCCACCACCTTGTTGTATGCGTCCCGGGACGCTATACACGCCCCTACAATTTTTGCATCGAACATCAGAAGCGTTCCTCTGCGGGCTCGTAGGGGTAGACGTGAAGCTCGAGTCCGCGCTTCAGCGCTCGCTCGATCATGTCGCGCGTGCCGTTCGAGTAGCCGTCCCAGAACGCCACCAGGACATCTGCGAATTCGGCCATCTGTTGATTGCGGGCGGGACCTGCGCCTTTACCCAAGCCATCCCAATCGGCTGGAAACTTGTGCAGCGGCAGATCGAGGCTCCCAGCGAACTGGACGCCAAGCGTGTCCGCGCCTGGCGCCATCCCGGAAACGATCTTCGTCCCTACCCGGTCATACGCCAGCTGGGCAAGCTCGCGGCACAGATCGTACCAGCACTGCTGCGCCCACTTCTCGTCAATGGCGCCGGCAGGCGTCAAGCGGTTACCAAAGTCCCTGCCGCCCGCGATGATGACCTTCATAGGCCCAGCTCTTCGAGTAGGCAGTGTGCCAGGATGTCCTTCGGGTCGGCCTCGAGCGCCACGACGCGCGTGCGCTTCCAGTAGAGGCCCCACTTCCTCGCCAGGGATTGTGCCTGATCTTCGGCCCCCGGGTCCAGAGCGATCGTCACGCAGCTTGGCTGCGTCCGTACGATATCTCGCACCATTTCGATATTCATGCCGTTGCCCAGGAGGGCCACCGCATGCACTCCAGCCTGCGCCACCTTGATGGCGCTGATTTGGTCTTCGACTACGACCAGGTGCCCATGGTAGGGCCAGTCATCCAACGCCCAACCGTCGCCCTTGTACCACGCCAGGAGCGGCGATGGGCTGCACGGGTAGACCCTGGTCTTGACCATCGGTGCGCCCTGCCCCTCATTCGCGTCCCAGTCCCAGGTGCGCCCAGCGCGCGGCGCGCGCGGCTCACCCTTCCACACGGGCTGACGCACCACATGCCCGCGCAGGTCGTAGTTCGGGCCTCGGACGGGCAGTATGTATTCGTCGTGGACAGTCCCCCCTATGACGCTATCGGTCACGTCCAGCTCGAACCGCTGACGAAAGTACTCCTGGTCGACAAACCACAGCGGGAGGATCGGATTTCGGTATGGGCGGATACGCGCCATGGCACGGCTGACCTCGGCGGCGATGGCCGGCGGTAGGTTGGCACTGCCAACGATGCCAGCGACACCACACTTGGCCCGGAAGCACTTGAACCACACGTGATTCGGCTCTCGGCCGACGACGAATGTCGTCTCGCCTTTGTCGCCGCCTTGGCATGCAGGGCACTGGACTCTGCGAGTGCTGCCGGCAGGCAGCTGCTCGGTTTGCTGTGAGACGAACATGTCGAACTGACTCAAGTTCCTACTCCCTCTTCAAGTCAATCTACTGATTGACATAGCGTAGCGCGCTTCGCTGTTGCCGGCCGTAGCCGGCGAAGACTAGTTCCCCCTTTATCCCCCAAAGGTCTCCGCGGCTTGAAGGCCACGGCCAGAGGTAAGTTACCCGCTCAGCTCATCGCCTCGCGAAGGGCGGTGACCATCTTCTGGTAAACGCGATCCGCTGTAGATTGTGACAGCCCCATGGTCTCTGCCATGGCTGAAACTGTGTGGCCGGCCAACACTCCGAGGGCCATGCGCCGCCCGAGGTGGCGCAGCTGTTTGATGCGTGCCATCAGCCTGTCACGCGTCAGCGCAGAGTCGATGTCGATGTTTTTGTCGTTCACGATCGGCAAAACGAACGCCGTCCACTTGGACCCGCCGACTCGAGTGCTCCAATCCTCGTGATCCTCCGTCTCCGAGGCGTACTCCCCAACTTCGTCCAGAGACTCGATGTTGACGTCTCCACAGGACTCGAGCCGCGCCTTCTCGCGTAGCACATCGCGGCGGATGGATTTCTCGAGCATCGCGTGCCCCCCGTCGTCCCAATCCTCGGCAGGGTGGGCAGCTGCCCACACATCCACCTGCTTGATTACGCTGAGATTCCCGACCTGAATGCAGTCGTCCTGAATGTTGAAATCCAGCCGTAGGCCGCGCACGATGCGCTTCACCACGGGGATGTATCGGACGACCAGTTCGTTGCGTTCTTCGATTTTCATGACGCGACCTCCAGCATGGACTCTATGTAGAGCTGTGGGGCGCTGTACAGGTCGCGCCCGAAGGACCGGATCGTGATCACCGTGTCGAGGTTGACCGAACGGATGGCGTTACGGTCGACGTCGTAGGTATTGAATAGCTCCGGATGATTGTATGCGCGCGTTTCCGCAGCGCGCCGCTTGTGCTCTGGGGCGGCCTCCCCCTTCACCCGAAACTTTGCCGCGGCATGCTGAATGAGCATGGTGCGCAGGCTCCCATCCTGCTTGATAAACTGGACGATCGTGAACTTCGCCCCCGTGCCCTCAAGCACGCGGCGAAGGGCCTGTCGATACTGATTGCGACGTGTTGTGTTCATGGATCCTCTTTTTACCCAAAACTTTGTATTCAAAAAATTCCGCATTGCCGAAAACTTTGTATCTGAAAAATTCCGCAATCGGCCGCTGAACCCGCGCGGCGCGAGAGCCGCGAGAGCCCGCCGCGCTGAGCGCGCGACCAAGATTATGACAGGCAGTGCGTCCTTCATTCTGTAAATTCGGCCCCTTGCGGGGGCCGTCTCCGTTTTGTCAAACCTTGTGGGTCTCGAGCGCCGCGCCCAGTTCGGCGCGTTGCCAGAAATCGGCGCGGGCTTGCCAGTCCTGATCAGTGTGGCCGCGCGAGTGGCGCCGCCGACATTCTTGCTCCAGTAGACCCGCGATCGTGTAGTCTCGCAGCGAGTCTAGCAAGCCGTCGATTTGTTCGCCTATGGTCATCTCGTTTTGCTCCAGTGTGTGTGGTCGTAGAACACTATGCAATGGCCATGCCAACACCGAAACCGCATACCTACGCCACTTAGACGTGACAAGAATTGTCATATTGTGACGTTTTGGTCACATTGTGACGTTGTGCGTCCATATACACTCGGTTAAATGCGAGCATCAGCGCGGGTAACTCTACGTTGGCACGGGGTTTGCATGGTATTAGGGTTAACACGGGAGAGTGAAAAATGGAACCACGCAAGCAAGCAATTCTCACCGCGCTCGACACATTCGTACGTCAGCGCCCCGGCATGGAGCCGGGGAACTACAGCGACGCCGCAAGCTATCGCTCAGAGTCGCGCAGCATCACGAAAGACTTACACGACTACCGCGTGATTCGTCGTACAGTCGAGCTGCGCGACTCGATCACGGCCGATATGATCCTTGAAGCGTCGCAGTCCGCGTACAGCGGGCGGCTACAGTTTAGTGAGCCGGGCAAGGCGAGTATATACGACACTCGCCCCGCAAAGGTTTGGCGCGTTGATTACTGCACAGGCCAGTACTTCCCGACCGAGTACCGTAAAGCCGCGTGCGCCGTGCTAGCCTCGGCGCTTTGGGCCTGGACGCGCGAGCACGCGATGCCCAAACATAGCGGAGCGAGACTCCGAGGCAACTACCCTGGCAGCGAAGCCGTACACGACAATATCGACGGCAAGACGCCCGGCGACTGGCTCCGCGCCCATTTCCGCAAGCTGTTTGGCGCTCGCATGGCCGCGCGGTGGTTTTCATGAGCTACGTCATAAAGCGTATCACCGACGGCGCATATGTAGCGCCGGCTGGCTCGGCAAGTAGCTATGTCCGGTCGCTACAGTCCGCGCGGACATGGCCCTCACGCGAGACCGCTGAACGCGAGCGATGCCCTGGAAACGAGGTAGTTTGCGAACTGCTTTGCGAACTGCGGTGGTTTTCGTAAATCCCGCGTTTTTACACAGAAGGAGCTTAACGATCATGGCAGCGAAACGTATCACCGCGCGCTTCCTCATAAGCGCGGGCGCATGTGCCTCGCAAGTCCAGAGATTCCATGACCTGTGGCCGCGCGGCATAGTCCCTACCGCCGCGCTAGCACTAGAGTATGCTGGTGCCTTTGACTGGCGGTGGGCCGCCGCTAATCTGCTTTCCGACTCGGCACTGGTCGAGTACGAGCGCATGTGCGCCCCGACAGGGGCCGAGTACGACCGGGCGCGCGCCGCGGCATGGGCCGAGTATGAGCGCGTGTGCACCGCGGCACGGGCCGAGTACGACCGTGCGCGCGGGGCCGAGTACGAGCGCGTGTGCGCCCCGGCACGGGCCGAGTACGACCGTGTGAGAGCCGCGGCACGGGCCGAGTATGAGCGCGTGTGCGCACTCGCGTTCGTTGGGGCTTGGGCGAACGGTTTTTAGGAGTCAGTCACATGTCACTAAAGAAAACAGCCAGTTACGAGAATCCTCACGCGATTTTCGCTGACAAGCGCGACGAATGGGAATGGCGTGTGCTCAAGTGTTACAAGGCGGCCAAGTCCGAAGAACGCGACCAGTACGCTCGCTGGTTTTGCGGTGTTTCGAGTCCATATACGTTCGGCGGCTATGATCTAGGCGACACATACCGCGCGGAAGTAT
>MGYJ01000013.1:0-869 GCA_001801685.1 Gammaproteobacteria bacterium RIFCSPHIGHO2_12_FULL_63_22
CACCACCTCCGCCGCCGCCTCCGCCACCACCTCCACCGCCGCCTCCGCCGCCTCCGCCGCCGCCTCCGGATATTTTCCCCATCGCTCGTCGCGAACGCGACGAGCGGCACGCAGCACGACCGAAAGCACCTTTCTCGACGCCTGCCAGTTCTCGGCGTTGATTGGCGGAAGCTCGCGAAGGACGGCCGCGTGCACCTGTAGCTTGGGGGTCAACGTAAGGAATTCCGGCGCCGCTTCACGTGTGCACCAATCCACGGCCATCCATCGCCGTCGATCTTCAATTTCGGTCGTGGCTTTGGTGCCCGGCAGTCGAAACACGAATTGACCGACGAGCGCTCGACGCAGATCGTCGTCGCGAATCGCATCATTCCATCGCCGCATAAATGCGGAGATCACTGGGCACGCGCATTCCGGGTGGTCGGTGTGCGGCTCGCCGGCGATGTAGGCGACAGCCTCCATGACGCACATCCCATCCTCGCGGCGCCTGTGCGCGCCGGAGCCGAACGTAAATGTCTTAAAGTCGTATTCCATCGAAATCCCTTTCCCGGGGTTAGCTCCGGCTCGCGAGCCGGAGCAGGGTAGAAAGTTCCGCCGTGGTCTGAAGGAGTCGCGGCAGAGCCACTCTCGCAACCAACTCCGGCCATTCGGCCAGCCAATTCCAGATCTCCACGATCCAACCGTCGAAGCACGGCAATAAATGAATCTCGCAATGACAGCCGTCTACGCCGGTCTCCAGGCTCTTCACGAAAGTCGCGATGCCCGCCGAGCTCACCCGCCGCTCAAAGCCCTGGTCGACAATGCGATCGCAAGACAGTTCGCTTCCAGAAAACGCCGGCTTCATCGTGCTATACCCCCCCCCCCCCCCCCCC
>MGYJ01000013.1:884-35616 GCA_001801685.1 Gammaproteobacteria bacterium RIFCSPHIGHO2_12_FULL_63_22
TTCGCCGCTGGCACGGAAACCGAATGACCCTGTGCATCTCGAGAAAGCAATAGAACCTCACGCCGGACTTCGTCTTTCCCCGCCACACGCGACTCTCGACGCCGTTCAGCAGATAAGTTTTGCCCGTCGATTCGAGTTGCAGTTTCATGCGTGATCAGCTCCTGTCGCAGTAACAACGTGTTATTCGACTTGAGCCGGCTCCCAGCCGACGGCCGAGAGTGCATCGACGGATGTGAATCCGTAAGAAATCTGAGTAGTGAAGTAGCGTTTCACCGCGAGCTTCGCGGCATTGCGCAGATCAGCGATCCGCCTTGAACGTCGGCTATGACAGTTCATTGCCGCCTCGAAGGCCGGACCGAGCACCTCGTCCTTGCGAGCCTCTGAAGCGGCCGACGCGACCTCTAGCGCGATTCTGAGGCACAAATCCCGGCCGGCCCTCCCCCAGTCCGCGCGGACATTCTTTCGGATCCAATTGGAATAGTGGCCTTGAACGAACCGGCGGTATTGTCCCAGGGAAACGTCCGGAGAATCAAATTTGGCAACGGGCGTCACCTGGCCGCACCCGCATTGACAGAGTCCGCCCGGGTTCGGAACGACGGCAGGCCTCTTCGGCGGCAGGATGTCCGCGCGGGCATCGGCCGGCGGCCGTGACAGTCGCCGGAAATCTGGAAACTTTCGAGTGATTTCACCGCCTCGCATCAACTCGAATGGGAGGACAATGGGAATGCGTCCATTTCGCGAAATACTCAGTCCGAAGAGCAGCAAAGTACCGCGGCGAGATCTCCGCGGAAGATTGAGAACGGCGCTCCGATCTGGAAACACGGCGTACCATTGAGTTGGCAACCAGATCTTCGCACGATTGCGCTTTCCGGTTTCACGATTGAAACGCGCGGTGCCCTCGCTTGCCGCTTTTCGATTCCGATCCCACATCGTCGGATCTTTCTTCGCGGCGATGCAAAAAACGTCTCCGGGTTTCACGGCACCGACATTGACGCCGGTCAGGTTCCACGGATTTCCGTCGAGAAGCACGATGCGATGGCCGGCGGGAACGGGCCCGCGATTGTTGAGCCACCACCATCTCGCCCAGGGAATCCAGTTGTCGCGATGATCGTTTCCGTCCGCTCGAATCTTAATGTACGGCGTCAGCGCTTTTCCCTTACGGCGCAAGCGGATTGTTCCGATCGGCTGCTCCATATGAGAACGTGTCGGCGGCTGGATCTCGATCGCCATGACTCAGTAACTCCTGGACTCAAACGACTTGAAAGCCAGGTAACAGAACATCCCCAAAACGGCGAGCCCCGCGACCCACACAATCGCCTCAGGGAATCCCATCCCACTTTGATCAGCCAGCAGCAAAATCATGTCGCGATCCCCCTGGTTAGCCCTTCGATCAACCGATTGGAGCCAGTTCGGCCGTGTTGGTATCTGGCGAAATCTCCGGCCGCAGCCCCGCCTTTTCGCATTCGCGCCGCAACAGCGACAGCGTGCTGGCGAACAGATCGCCGCCGGAATCCAGGTCCAGCACCCAGGCCAGGCCCAGCGACATCAACCGCAGCCGCGCGAGGTCCGGCCCTTCGAGCGCCGACGGCAGCCGGCCCGTCGCCGTGTCGATCAGCAGCGCATACGCCTCGGCGATTTCCTGCGGTCGTCTCATGGCAGCACTTCTCCCAGCACCCATTGAATCCACCACAACCAGAACACGGTCACGACGAAGACCCACACCACCGTGAGCCAGACCTGCCAGCCGGGAGGGCGTTGAAACGGCGGACCGTCCGAAAAGGGATCGATCATCGTGGGGGCTTCCTCCAGCCGGACCAGGTGATTTGTCCGAGGTACAACGCGCGCTGCGCCTAACGATCGTCCACGAAGTCCTCATGTGATCGGCGGACGAGCGTGTCCCACGGCTTCGCGCCGTACTGTTTTTGTTGCAGCCGGATGCGTCCGTTCCCGGCCGAGCGGAACGTCGTCTCATAGCGACGACCGAGGCGCGCCATCATGCGGGCCTCCGATCTGTATCGGGAAAACCCGCCCCTGCGACGACGACGCAGGGACGGGCCTCAACAGCCGACGGGCCAGACGGCCGTTGATTCAGGCGCAGAATTGATCGAGAGAAAAACGGCGACCCTTCCCCAACCGCCACAGACCGCGGACCCGCCCAGGCGAGGCCGCGCAGACCGACGGAAGGAGCAGAGGCCGCCCCTTCCCAGTGACCGCACAACAGCCCCTGGAGGCTCGACGTGCGGTACTGCGGAAGGCCCGCTCCGGGGGCGGCGATTAGAACCGCTCGAAACACGCGGGTTGCGCTACGGCGTTCATGGCCTCGAAAATCAGTTCGCTCGGCTCCATGTAGCTCTTGGCGTTGAGCGTCAGTCCGTGCCCCAGGACAAACAATCCTGTGCCGTCGCGAACAGAATTGAGCCTGGTATTGCAAGTGGCCCGCGCTGCCTGAAATGGCTTGGGAAAGTGCAGCCCGACCTTCGCGAAGGCCGCCTTGATGATGTCCCGCCGACGTCGAGCAGGCTTGCTCTTCTCTGGTTCGAGCGCGGCAGGCGATGAGCGCCCGGGAAAGAGATAGGTGTCTGCCGTGTTGGACAGTCGCAACAACTGCCGCACCGTGACCGGCGCCAGCGGGACTACCTGCTCCTTGCCGGTCTTCCTCGCGCGGTAGCTCAGAGTCGGCCGATCGCCGATCAAGTCGAGCTGGTCTCGGCGCAGCAGAAACAGATCGACGGGTCGCGGGCCGGCATTGATCCCCAGCACAAACGCCACCTGCAAATCGGGCCAGGAAGCCAGCGCCCCATAGGCCGCCTCGATCTGATCCGCCCGGTAGATCTGCACTCGGCGAGCCTCGGTCTTCAGTCGCTCCGGCTTCGGGGCGAACTCCAAGGCCCGGACCTTGACCGCATGATTGAAGATCGTGCGGAGATGGCTCATGGTGCTCTTGGTCGTGGCTGCACCCAGCTCCAGACGCATGCGCTGGATCACGTCGTCGAGATAGAGGCTCGTGATCGCGCCGATCGGCACGCCGGGCCAGGCTTTCTCCGGCGACCAATCCGCCGGGCGTGAAAATCGCTCCCATCGCGACAGCGATTGGCGATCCTTGTCCAGCGTCCCTTTCGCCAACTGTCGCCGCTCGACCCGCAGCAGCCGCTCCGGCAGCATCCAGTCGCAGTAGAACTGCCGCAGGCTCAGCGACTTTCGCAACCAGGTCCGGTTCGCTTCCGGCACGACCGGATCGCGAAACTGCCGGGCCACAACATCGGCGACTGCCTGCACTTCTGGATCGACGGTCGTCGGCCAGAGCGTTTCTTGATCCTTCGCCGGCTTGTGTCGGCGTCTCGGGTTGGGGGGGCACCCAGGAGTAATACTCCTGGGTGCGGGGGGCTGGTAGATGGCGAACGGAATCGTCGCCGGCGGGTCCTGATCCGCGAGAGTCAGAGCCGACATCCGAGGCTCCTTGAGCGGGTTGCATCGATCTGACGAGGATCGGCGAGCGAACATACAGCACTCCGAGCGGGGGTGTCTGAGCCCTCCGTGACGAATTGCGCATGGTTCCATCCCCCGAAAGCATAGTGCACAAAGTGCACAGGCGAAGACCGTGACGTGAACGGCCGTCGTATTCCGGGTGGGAACAAAAGCAGCCGGTCGGTGTCTGCCGACCGGCTTGAACCCCCTCTCACCGTCCCGCTGGAACAGCGAAGCTCAACCCGGCCAGTCAGACACCGGGGAGCATGATAAACTAAACTTATATGGTGTCAAGCATCAATTTCGGAAAAAATCCCAGGAGACAGAAATGCGTGCGGCTCGGTGCCAAGTGCTTTTCCAAGCCTCGCCAGAAGATCAATTGACGGAGCTGATGATCCTGATTCGATTTGCGCGATTTGCGCTTGGGTGACGTCGACAAGTTTCGCCAACTCGCGCTGCGTTAAATTCCTCTCGGCACGACGAGCTTTGAGATTCGACGCGACACAGTCTCGAAGTTCTTGAGCAGTCATATTTGTCATTCCCTAAGTATAGCGATCAACTTCTTTTTTTCTGCGCAGATTTTCCAAGCAGTTTTTTGGCTTCTTTCGCCGCCTTCGTCTTGGGGAAGTCTGCGACGATTGTTTGCAACTTCGCCCGTGCCGACGGCAGCCGCTTCTGCCGAATCATTTTCTCGGCGATCGCGAACTGTTCGGCCGCGGCGACTTCTTCAGGGTCCAGGCTTGTTGGTGATGACGAACTTTCCTTTTCGGTCGAAGCAAGAACTCCCGCGGAAGGCGGGTCGACTATTTCGGGTATGGTCTGTTCGACTGGTTTATCCTTAATCGGCGGGGGAAACTTGTTCGGGTCCTGACCAATTTCATCATCAATGGGCGGGAATTTTTCTCGTTCCAATTCCTCGAAGAAGGCTTTCCCGTACATAAACGATTTGCCAACGCGCACGACTTTGACTTCGTAAGTGTGCTGAACGACGAGCGCAAACAAATCGCTGCGTGGCGAACCGTCGTAGCGCACGAACTTTCCGGTTGCTGCCCAGAAGCCGTCCGAATTCAGTTGCACGCGCAGCTCAGGACGAGCGGGATCATCGGGCCACTGCACTTCGAACGGTTGGCGTGTTTTCGACTTGATGGCATCGTCGATCGCCGCCTGGACGTTGCGGACTTCCTTGGCGACGTGCTCAGGCGGGGCGTTAAGGCTGTTGCCGATCTCTAATGGAATTCGCTCATCGCGTTCGCGCTGAGCTGCCGATTTGTAAACCCACTCGTCCCCGACACGAATCTGATCCGTTGAAAACGCATCCGATTCAGGATCCCATCGGACCAGCAAACTGAAGTTCTCGCTGCGTCGTGTGCCGCTCCCGTCTTCGTGATCCAGCAGCCCCATCACCCACCAACTCACGCCGGATGAATTGCGTGTACGATCTGTGCTGCTGTTGACGAAATCAATCGGCCGATTGACCGTGCTCCGAATCAACCGGCGTGCGACAAAATAGACTTCCTCATCGCCTGGCTCGCCATTTTCCAGGCGCTCCCAGACGGGCTTTTCGACCGCGAGAACATCGGTCTCTATGCGTGGCGGCAATCCCTCTGCATTCACTTCAGCTTGTTCGACAGCCCGTCCGCAGCCGGCCAAAAGGCCGGAAAGCATTGCGAGCGGAAGAGCTACTCTGAGGATCACTTCGTTCATGCTCCGTGGTATAACAACCAGCGGGAATTTGTCAGTCCGGAATTTCAGGAGGAAAACTTATGGCCGCGCCGATCGCACCGGAGTCTGGGATTGAACGCCGCCCCTGTTATCTGCTGCATTCGGCGACCGAGGGGCAGCGGTTGACGCCGATGACCGGCTACCGAGGAACATTTCTGGTGCGCATCAATGGGCGGGCAGGCGACCAATTCGACGTCGCGGAGTTTCGGACAATGGAGGGGGCGACGTTCGAGGAGATCACGCTCCAGAATCTTGAGGACGTGATTCATCGCTTGCGATCCTTCGTTTCAGAGCGCGTCTCCGAGATCGGTCTCGGTCCGAGCGCTTCCGGCGAGTCATCCTTAAGCCACTTGCCGGTTCTGTGATCACGAAAAAACAGCGGCTCCAGTTGAATGTTCACGCGGCCCGCCACGGGGTCGTGCGACTCGTCGACGAATTCCTGCTGCCCGAACGTGATGATTGTTTCGGGAGGCAGCCGCTGAAGCCGTTCGCACAACTGTTGGACGGTGATCATCACTTCCGGGCCTCGCGTTCTAACGGTAGTTTTCCAGTGGTCAGGGGCGGGATCGAACCGCCGACACCAGGATTTTCAGACGCGGGCGACACCAGGACTCCGGGGCTCGAACCCGCAACCACCGGATCGACAGTCCGGTCTGCTCTCGTATCCCCAGACTGCCCGACTTCACGCCGAACCGCCGGCAGAGTTGACAGTTGCGCGTGAAACTGGGTAAGGAGAGTACCGGACTCATAGTCCGGTACTCGAGTAAGGGCCCTCACCATGCGACGCCCCCTCATCCGATTTCGCCGGCTCGGTAGTGAGCGATGGGAGATCGCCTTCAGCGAACGGCACCTACACGAAAAGCTCGACGGCGAGATGGCGGAAGTCGAGATGCCGGCGAAACCCTGGCTGACGCGACTCTGGCTCAAGGTCTGTCCGATGCGCGCCCACAGGCAAGGCGTGTTGCGATCCGGCGATTGATTTCGCGCGAAATCGCGCCGTCGGATCGACGCCTGCGCGCCGCCGTTGTTACGCCGCCTTCGGCGGGTGATCTTCGCCGACTTTGTCCTGCCACTCGACCAGCTTCGCGTTCTTGACCTTCACGTACCGCCTGACCGTCTGCAGGCCGGAGTGACCGAGGCTCTCGGCGACGGCGTTGATGTCGACGTCGGCGTCCACCAGGCGGCTGGCGAATTCGTGGCGGGCCAGATACATCACCAGATCCTTCGGCAGTCCGCCGGCGGTGCGGAGGCGGCGGAAGACCTGGCCCAACGCGGGGACCGTCCAGGGCTTTCGCTGCGAGTTGAGCAGCACGACGCCGTCGGTCCGGTCGCCGATCGCCGTGCGGAGCAGTGCGCCGAAATCCTGGCCGATGGCGATCCGCCGCGGCTTGCCCGTCTTGCCGGCCGTCTTGTGATCGGCCAGCTCGATGATGCGCTGATCCCATTTCAGATCGGCGATCGTCGTCCGCGCCAGTTCGCCCGGCCGCGCGCCGCACAAGCGGAGCGCGCGGTAGAACACGGCGAACGGCGGCGGCGACAGACGGAGAATCGTCTCCGTCTCGGCCGGCGTGGGGATGCGATCGCGTCCGCGGCTGCCGGGCTTCTCGAATTCGGTCACGAGGACCGCCGCAAGATGTCCGGCCTTGATCGCGAACTTCTGCCACTGGTCGAAGGCGATGCAATTGGCGCGGATCGTGTCGGGGGCTTTGGGCCGGCCGTCCGGGAAGCGGGAGGCCTGGTCGAGCTGCTGGCGGATCTCCAGTTCGGTGAGCGTCGCCGTCTCGCGATCGCCGAACTGGCGAGCGAACTCGGCGAGCCGGCCGCGGTAATGCGCGACGGTGGACGCCTTGCGGCGGGCGCCCCGGGCGAGGAGAAACGCGGTGAGGGAATCGCGGACGAGCATGGAGAGCGGTTCTCAAAAGTCCCGGAACGCGGAGGAATACGCCATGCAGTTTCGATGAACGCCGGCCTTCGCGAGCTCTTTGATCCAGATCCGCTCGCCGCCCAACGTGATGCGCTCGACGCACACCAGGGAGTAGCCGCCGGCGGCCTGCTGTGTGATTGCGTACCCCCCTGCGATGATGAAGCTGTTTTCTGCCGTGGAAATGTCGTTCGCGAAGAGAAAAAAGTTCTGGAGGGAGCCTATGCTCAGAGGGGTTGGCGTGTGTTGAAGCGTCGCGACGGCCCCGTCGACTGCGATAACGGTGAACGTGAGGAGTCCGTAGTCGTTCGTGACGTTGATGCGCAGCATGGTCCCAGCGGCCATCCAACTGGTATCGGTGAATGTCACTGCGACCGTACCGCCGGCGCTGGGCATGACAAAATCAGAGGCGGTCTGGGTCGGCGGGCTCGGGAGGTTGCCGGTGACGCTCCATTTCTGGACAGAATTTCCGCTGAGAACATGCCGACCAGGGTAAAGCTCCCGCGACATTGCGAACTGGTACGCAAATGTCGGCGTGCCGTTGTGCGTTGTCGCGCCGAAGATGTTCCATTTGGAATTATCCGCGTAGGACAGCCAGCGACCGCTCGGAGGGTTGCTGGAGTAGGTCTGAAAAGTGTGCGACACCCAATCGGCCGCGACCGATGCCGCCCAGGCCAGAATGCCGCCGTCGTGGTGCGCGGCCAAACTGCTCGGATAGTAGGGCGTGAGGCCGTTCGCCCAATCATAATTTCCATAGTACGGCGGCGTGGGAGCCCAGTTCGGCGTCCAATCCGGCAGAGCCTTCTTCCAGCCCACGTCGTACAGAGGATCGGCGCCGATGGCATAGACCGAGTCGGGATCGTTGGTGAACTTCGCGAGGTGCCGGGTGACGTGTGGGCCGTACACGCTGTTCGTGGTGATGAAGTCTGGAAATCCGAGGACGGGCGAACCCAGGTACACCTGCTGGCCCAATTGATAGGGAGAGGGAATGACCTGTCCGTTGTACTGGAGCGATTTTGGCGAAATGCCGAACACGTCTCCCGTGCCGGGATCGATCGTGAGGCCGAGCCAGCAGCGCCTGCTGGCGGAAAAACTGCTGCTCGGCGAGATGAACTCCGGCAAGTACACGGGATACCGCCACTGGTTGGCGAACGAGACGTTCCCCTCCAAATCCATCCTCGCCAAGGTGTTGTACGGAGTCAAACCGTAGGAGTTGTACTGGGCCGGATGCTGGCCGGCGCTGAAGACAATCTCCTGACCGTCCTTCGAGGCGATCTTTCCGACGGCGACCCGACCGTAATTAAACCCGGTCCCGTAGCATTCGATGGCTGTACGCCCCGAGGCGTCCGGAAACGCGTGGGGAAACTGAAACGTATTCGGCGCGCCGTACTGGGCGATCATGTCGCCGGTGGCAGGGTCCATCTGGTAGAGGTAGTTTCCGGCGTTGTCGCTGACGGTGCCGCACCAGAGCGTTTCGTTCGCGTCGAGCAGCAGCGAGCAACCGGTTGCCAGCACCGAGTAGGGCTCGATGATGTTGTACCAGAACATCGGGCCTTCCGGGTTCGTCGGCATGTACAGAGCGGCGGGGAAGTCGACCAGCCAAATCAGGTTGCCATCCTTGTCGATCTTGGCCATGCCTCCGTTGGGCGGGATCTCGTCCCACGTAGCGCCCGGGCCGCCGAGGCTTTGGGAGGAGAAGGCGGGAATATATCCGTGATCCCACTGGTAATCGAAGCCGACGAAAATGTTGCCCTCGGCGTCGATGATCGCGCGACTCGCGCGCCGTGATCGGGTCACTGTGGTCGCTGGAGCGCCGACCGTCGCGTGGAATCTGGTCAGCACGCGTTCGCCGAGGTCATAGGTCCAGAGCGTTTCCGCGGAGTCGGGGTGTAAGCGCGACACATTGCCGAAGCCGGCGTCGGTTTCGCAGCGGCCGTGGCAGACGATCAGGATCGGTTGCAGCGGCGCCGGCGGCGCCGGCTGCGGCGACCACCAGCGGCCGTTGATCAGGACGGCTCCGGCGATTCGTTCCGCGAGGATCGGCTGGCCGGTCCAGATGTATTCATAACGTGAGCTCGACCCGACGAAGTCCTGCGCGCCGGCCTCCAGAGGGAACGTCGGGCCGGCGACGCGACGTCCGAGCACGACGGTTGTGCCGTCCTCTTCCGCCGGCGGCAGCCGGACGGTGACGCGGTCGACCGGTCCGCTCGTCTGCTCGAATTCACTCGTCTTCCGGCGCACGGATCAGCCCCCGAATGAACCACCGGCCGTTCTGTTGATCGGCCAGCACAAGCGAATCGTCCGCATAAAACACGGCCGCATCCGCCCACAGGAAATTGCCGATCTCCGATTCGTCGAACGTCATCACTTGCGCCCCGACTGCCAGCGGAAACGTCGGGCTGAGCAACCGGACTCCCCAGTAAACCGTCGTCGTCCCGTCATCTGCCGGATAGTCGAGAAACTCTCCGGGATTGTTCGGGTCCGGCGGCGGCGACAAACGGAACAGCGCGTGCGTCAGCGGTCCGCTGATCGATTCGGGCTGACTGATCTCGCGTCTCATGCGATCAACCCCCGGCGCTCATTGCTCAATTCCGGTTCGTAGGTTTCGAGTAAGAGTTCCGTCCGCTGCTGGCCGTCGAGCTTGAACACCAGGCCGATGATCTGCAGCCGCCGCGGCGTGCCGGACTGCGGCTTGTTCGCATCGAGGATCAGATTGCGACCGTCCACCTTTTCGATCAGTTTACCGATCGTATATTCGGCGTGATCACAAGCATCAAGCGTGACCTGCGTCGAGACGGTCGCGCAGTCTTCCAGGTCGCGGATTTTTTCGGCATAGGTTTGGGCGGCGGTCCAGTCATCGGCAATGTCGGCCTCCGCCTGGCCGTCGAAGATCGACGTGCCGTCGATGGCGCGACTGTGGAATTTATCCTTGACGTCCAGCACCAGCGTCAGATCGCGGCCGTTGGGCGATTCGTCGCGGCGGGTCGCTTCGCCCTTCACGCGGCGATCGCCGATAACAGTGGCCGTCACGCGCAGCCTGGCGGCCGCGCCGAGCGAGTGCAGTGGCTCGGGCGGCGTCGGCCCCTCAAACAGAATGCCGCATTCCTTTTCCAGCACGGAGAACGGCCATTTGACTTTTTGCCAGCCGGGATCGGCGGGATCCGCCGCGGACGTGGCTCCTGCGACATCTTGATCCCACCAGTCGAGCCGGACGCCGTTGGATTCCGCCTCCTCCGTGTCGGCATGTTTTGAGAGGCATTTCAGAAACTTCCGCCGGCGGATGAGCGTCGGCGGTTCAAGGATCGATTCCAGGTCGAAGTGTTCAGTGATCTCCGCGCGGGTGTCGTTGTAATCACCCGC
Organism: Gammaproteobacteria bacterium RIFCSPHIGHO2_12_FULL_63_22; assembly: GCA_001801685.1. Lineage (GTDB taxonomy): Bacteria > Pseudomonadota > Gammaproteobacteria > Xanthomonadales > Xanthomonadaceae > Arenimonas. The sequence continues at coordinate 11,353 of MGYJ01000013.1, forward strand.
CTCGTTCAAGACCCATTTGCGAAACGCGAACGGTTTGGCCGCGGCGGTTGGCAGTCCCCGTTCCAGTTCAAACAGATCGAGACTGTCGTCGGCGGTCGGCCAGCCGCGGACCAGCTCCTGCGTGAACTCCCGTTCGATGAAATCGCCCAGGATGATGATCTTGTTCGCTAATTCCACGATGTTGTAGTTGACCGACAGGTCGGCGATGTTGGTTTTCGTGGCGTCGATCTGCTCCCCCGGCCGCTGCAGCTTGAGCGAGACGAGATCGCCCTGGCCCCGCTGATAAAAGCGGATCTTGGTTTCCCGCTCGTCGGCGGCGTTGAGCGTGTGTGCCAGATACCAGCTACAGCCCCACGGCCGGAGCAGATCGTCGAGCAGCTCGGGGAGATGCCGGCCATACTCCAACGCCTGGTTACGGAGAAAGGCGGGCCCGACGCCGGCCAGCTCGTCGAGCAGCTCCGTTCGCTGCGGATTCTTGATGTCGGTTTCGTCGGGGTTGAGATGCCAGCACAGCGTCATGATCGCTTCAGCGAGCGTCCAGGTGGCCGCGGTCGCGTCCTGGAGGTCCCGCGCGGGAGCGGTCCGTATCGACTCGGGGTCGAGGAAGATGTGGAATGATTTTTCGTCGTCGGCCCCGTTGCCCCCGTACTGCAGCTTTGACGATTGATTCGCCTGGGTTTCGTCGTCGATCTCCGGGTTGAAGACGCAGGGGCGCTCAGCGTTGATGAAGTCGGCGGCGATCGGTTCCCAGAAGGGGATGTCCACCAGCGGGCCGCCAAACAAGTACTTGTCGACGCGGACATCTAGTTCGACGGTCTCGTGATCTTTGCCGATCCCCTGCTGCTGGGCGGCGATCACGCCCCAGAACGCGACGATCGTCGGTTCGCCGTCGTCATCCAGCCGGCGGATTTCCACCTGGCGGTTGTGCCCGACGGGAACCGTGGTGTCGACCAGGCGGACTTCCGCCTTCGCGAGATCGTATCTAAGACGGGCGGAATCGATGCGGCCGCCGCCGGCGGTGTGGCTGATTTCCAAGACCGTCAGATCGTCGGTCTCATCATCGACGGTGGGCGCGGCGCCGGCCGCATCGCCGAGTAGCACGACGAACTGGCTGATCGGCCGGGTGACGGTCGCATTCCGCCGGCGCGGGGGGCTGCTGGGCATCTCAATACTCCACGGCGGACAAACCCGAGACCGCCGGCGGGCCGTCGCCGTCCGCGGTGAACGTGATGCCGATGACCAGATCCTTCGACGTCGCTGCCGCCTCGCCGCGGATCGTGAACGTATAGGCCCCGGCGTCCTGCAGGCTGGCGATCGTCAGCTCGTAACGCCGCTGGCCGGCGACGAACAACGTCACGCCGGGCAAGGGCGACGTCGGCCCGGCCGTGCGGCTGAGAGCGAACTGTTCCGGCTGCGCGCCGTCGCGGACGGCGTCATAAATGAACCGGACCAGCACGCCGCCGCCATCGAGCGCCAGCAGCTCCGTCACGCGGGCCGTGCCGAGGATTTCCGCCGCGTCGCCGCCTGAGCCGTCGAGCACGATCCGCCGCGGCCGGTAGAGCGATTCGTTTTCGACGTCGTCTTTGAACGTGCGGACCTGCGCCCAGACCACGCGGCCATAGAGGGCGGCGGGGATCGCGTAGGCCATCTCCTCCGTCGGCGATGTCACTTGATCGACGGCCGGGGACTTGTGGTAGCTCGCCGCGCCGAAGTCGTGAATCTCGCCACAGAGGACCGGTTGATCGGAGCCGTCGAGGATTGTGTTGCGGCGGTAGAGTATCGACACCGGGCCCGGATCGGTCAACGGATCGCCGTCGCCGAGATAGAGCGACGCTCCGATCCCGCCGGCGAACGGCCGCTGGGAGGGAAGGAGGCTGTGATCCTGGCAGATGAGCCGCATAGTACCGCCTGCCATCACGGGATGGCGGTGAATGATTTGATCGCCGTGTACGCGATCCCGAGGTACGTGATCGTGACGTGCATGTCGTAGACGCGGTCCGCCGTGAGATTCGGATCGGCCTCCTCCGCCTCGAACACGTCGCGCGTGACGGCCGATCCGAAATCCCCGGTGCTCAGGGCGAACTGCGCGACGCCGGAACCGTGCTGATAGACGTCGACCGCGCAGGTTGCCGCGGGATCGAGGGTCGATAGATCCACTTTGAGGCCGTTGTCTTCGAGCCAGGCCTGGAGCTGCAGCGCTGTGCCGCCGGTCGTCTTCGAGCAGACGACGACCCGCGGAATGACTCCGCCTTTCGTGACGTCGATCGGCGCGGCGATCACGCGCAGGTCGATGGCTTCGCCCGCGATCCGTATGTCCGAATCTTCCGTCGCCCAGGGGGAATCGGGCGCGTCGACGCGGTAGAAGCCGCCGCCGGAGGAGTATTCCTTCACGCCGCCGTCGGCATGGGCCGAATCGATGGCCGCCAGGTCGCTGAGCGCGCCGAACGCAATCGGCGCGGTCGAAGTCCGCAGCGCGTAGAGCGCGGGGAACGTCGCGGCGACCAGGCCCGTCACCGGGACGCCGACATCGTCGACGATCTGCACCTTAAAGGAGCGATCGGCGGAACCGGGGCGGATCACCATAGGACGGATCTCCTGCGGAGTGACAGTAGTCGCCCGGCGGCCTGCCGGAACTTGAGATGCACCTCGGCCGTGATCGGTGCGATCGTGGCGGCGACCGCGGCGACGTTGTCCGGATCGGTGTCGGTCGCCGAGACCGCGGCGACGATGGCCCCGATCGTCGCGTTGACCGTGGCGTTGAATGCGTTTTCGGTGAAGGTCGCCATCGCCTGGGCGGTGACCGGTGCGATTGTGGCGGCGACCGCGGCGGCGTAATCCGCCGGCGTGTAGGTGGCGGCGGTCGCGGCCTCTACCGGCGCGATCGTGGCGGCGACCGTGGCCGTGTTGAGGCTCTCATCGGCGGCGGCCGAGGCCGCGGCATAGACGGGACCGATCTGGGCGGCGACCGTGGCGGAGGACACCGGCGCCGCAACTTCCGCCGCCGCCTCGGCTGTGACGGCTCCGATCGTGGCGGCGACGGCGGCTGTGACGACCGGCGGCGTGACAGCCAGCGCGGCGGCAGCCGTCGCCGGTGCGATCGCGGCCGCGACGCTCGCGGTTTTCGTTCCCCCCGCGGCGTAGGAGCCGGAGACGGCGGCGGTGACGGCGCCGGCGAGCGCGGCGACGCTGGCCGTGAAGCTGCTGCCGATCGACACGCCGCCGGCAGCGGCGGTGACAGCGCCGATCGTGGCGGCGACCGTGATGAGTTTGTTGGGGCTGACGCTTTCGGCGGTCGCTTCGGCCGTCACGCCGCCGATCGTCGCATTCACGGACGCGGTGTATTCGGGCGAGGTGAACGCCGCGCCGGCGGCGGCGGTGACCGGTGCGATCGTCGCATTCACTAAGGCCGTGAAATCGGTCACGGCCGGAGCGAAGAGGAGCGTACTGCGCGGCCGCTCGATCCGATTCAGCAAGCCCGGATGGCCGTCGCGAGTGGATCGATACCATTCCTGAATCTCGGCGGCGGAGAGGTGCCGGCCCCACACGGCCACATCGTCGCAGGCCATGTTGGCCGGGGCGACATTCGTGTACCGCTGCCCCAAATTGATTGTGCTGTTAGGAAATGTGCCGGTGCCGACGTCGCCGGTGAAATTCTGAGTCAGTCCCGCCGGCGAGACTCCGTCCAGTAGCACGGTCGGGAACCGAATGCCGGTCCCGGAGACGGTGAAGTCCACAGTGAAAAGGTAATGGTGCCACACGTCGCGCGACGGCAGCGTGAAGACCATCGCATTCGTGTTGCCACCGCCTTTGATGGCGAGGATAACCTGAGTCCCTGCGTTGAAGCCGTGATCAAACAGGATTCCGCCGGTGGAACTGTTGTAGTTCGCGGTCGTCTCCAACACGATGCTTTCGGTCGTGTTCCTGAGCAGGAACCAGCCGGCGACGGTCATTTTGTTGAAGGCCGACATATCGAGCGTGGCTTGCGCGCCGCACGTCGAGCCGTCAAAATTCAGATCGCCATCGCCGCCCGGCCGAATCAGTGAACGGCCCCATCCATGCGTGGACGGCATCCCGACAAACGAGAGGTGGTTGCGCCCCAACAAATCGAACCAGCGCGGCCCACCCGCCAAGCCCGGCACATAGCGCCACCACGCCTGCATCGCTTGCGCGAGCCGGTGTTGGCGATTGACGGGACGGGAGAGCCGAACCGGCAGCATTACACCAGCTCCCTCGTGTACGGAGTGAGGATCAGTGTGTTGCCAGATGCGTTCCAGGTTTGCCCGGTGCCATCATTTTTCAACAGCACTTTCGAGAGGCCGGGCGGGAGCGGGATGTCCTTGATCGTGACTCGCTGCGCGCTACTAGACGCCGCTAGCGGAATCACGAAATCCGGCGCGCGGGCCGGCGTGGTCGACGTGCCGCCGTCCTCGTAATTGGTTCCGTCCGGGGCTTGGAGAAACCAGCCGGTTGCGGATTTGTTCGCGGTCAGCGTGCCGCCCGGCGCGGCGAGCGCCAGCTCGATCTGGCACAGCGTGTAGCCGTCGCCGGTCTGACCAATCGTGTTGTCAAATGCCGACGAAATCGCCAGCGAGTTGTTCGCCAGTGAATTCAACCCGGTGGATAGGACGGTCGTGGACGAGGCCAGCAGCAGTTTTTCGACGACAGCAACCATGCTTACTTCGCTCCTTCGTCGTGCTGATCGGTGGTCCGATCAGCGGCCATCGCTGCGGAGACTTGGTCCGCGGTGATCGTCGCGCGCACTTTGGCCAGCGCGAGCAACTGGCTGGCTTCATCGGCGGTCACCAGTCCCGCCGCGGCCCACTGCTGGAGAAACGTCTTGGCGTCCGGGTGGCTGATATCCAGGCCGTCGCCGTCGCCGCCGCGGGGTTGCAGCAGATCGACGACTTCCGCGGCAATCGGGGCCTGCTCTTTGTCGCCGCTCTCGGCGACGGCGCGGAGCTGCCCCATGATCTGCACGCCGCGAATCAAGCCGAACATCCGGTGCAGCGTGCGCTTGGTGATCAGGTAGGGACGTCTCTCGCGCGGTGCGATCTCGCTCAGCCAGCCCGCACAAGCGGCGTCTTTCCCGGCGGAGGCGAGCTGCGCGGCCTCAACATCACCATCGATCAAGGCTCGGAGTTCTGCGGGTGTCATGGCTTGTCGCCCCTGGGTTTGCGGTCGCATCCGAAGCTAATGGATCAGCGGAGCTTATCCGCCGTCCGCGGCTCGATGTCGTGGGCGATCTCCTTGACGTGCCACAGCAAGTGAAACGCCGCGTCGCGCAGTTCCTTCGCCGCGGGATCGACGATGTCGCCCGAGCCGTCGGCGTTGGCCCGGCCAGTCGGCAGCGTGTTGAACAAATCTTCCAGCGGCTGGCATTCGCGCGGGTAGGGCGTCACGTCCCAGAGCGCTTCGATTTGCTCCGGCGGCAGCGGGACGACATCGCACGTCTTGCCGATCGTGGCCAGGTCCATTCGGGACGCCGCCGGCAGCGTCGATTCGGGGAGCCGGTCCCAGGCCTTGACGCAATGGAGGCAGGTCGCCAGCGCGTCGCGCAGTTCGCGGCGCGATTCCGGCAGGGCCAGCGTCAACTCTTCATACCGCGCGAGGGCCGCGTCGGTGAGCGGCGGCGCGAAACACATGAGGCGTTTATCGTCCATGATTCGGTTCCTTAAAAAATTGGGTTCAGCCGCGGCTGATTAGCTGATGGGAACGGTGACGGTCATTGACGTGACGGCGATCGTGCCGCCGGCGACGATCGTGGTGTTGTCGAAGTTGAAGGTCCCCGATCCCTGCGCGGCGTCCGCGTCGGCGATCACGGAATCGGCGAAGTCTTTAATCCGCGCGTGGCCGGCGGTGCCGGAGTTGTCGGCGCTGGTGTCGGACGTGATCGCCGCCGCCGTCGCCACGCCGGCCGAGGCGTTGCCGAACGCGGTCGCCGCAAATGCCAGCGTGCCGAGGAGCGTGCCGGTGTCGGCGTCGCCGACGTTCGTCGGCTGCGCGCCGGTGCGAATCAGGATCTTCCCCGCGCCGCCGCCGGCGTCGATCAGATCGACAATCGCATTGCAGGCGGCGTTGCGGGCCGCCGTGCCAAGTCGAAAGGCCATAATTGTCTCCGATCAACGAATGAGGTCAGGTGAGTGGTGATAGATGCAGCACGGCCCGGCCGGCAACAGTCAGTAGGCAAACTCCGCGATCAGGTTTCCGGCGGTCGACGCGAGCGTAAACCGGTTTCCGTCCGAGTCTTCGGTCACGTCCTTCGGGGGAACGAGAGCCGTGACGGCGACCTCTGCGGCGTCACCGGCGTTGCCGTCCGGCCAAGTCTGATCCCGGGGCGTGACGCGATACGTCCAGACTCCGCTGGAGCCGACCGGGGGGGCGTGAAACTGATAGTCGCCGTCTCCGGCGAACAGGACGCGGCCGACCAGGTTGTCGGCGTCGACCGCCGCGCCGGCCGTGGGCGATGCCAGAATGTCCCAGTAGCGGGTGTCGGCGGGATAGCCGGTCGCCGTCCAATCCAGTGAAAACCGGTTCCAGGGCCACTTCGGCAGCTGGGGCCCGAAGTCCGTCAGGCGATCGGCGACGCTGACCCGGACGATCGTGAGCGGCGTCGGCGTGTCATCCGGGACGAGCTGCCCGACCAGGCGGCGTTCGGTCGACAGGGACGTCGAGGCGATCCGCGTCCGCCCGGCGTAGAGCTGGTAAAGCCAGCCGGTTTCGGCCGTGGTGAACCGGACGTCGACGGCGTTGGGTCCGGCCCAGCCGATGAACGTGATCGCGAATCCGCCGAGGAAGGCTGACATCACTCCGGCCCCAGTTGGAGGAAGCGGAGCGTCACGACGGCGAACCAGCCGATCGTCGAGGGCGGGATCGGCCCTTCATCCAAAGTGAAACCGAGGAACTCGACGTTCGCGATCGTGCGGCTGACGTTGCCGAGTTCGACGAGCGTCCCGACCGTGCCGATCTGCCCCTCCAGGTTGCCGAGCGCGGTGAAGCAGTCGTCCGCCGAGGAGTAGCTGTCGTGAATCCACATCGAGACGTCGATCCGGCGTCGGCTGCGGCCGCCGTCCAGGACTGTCGCGCCGTCGAGGCCGAAGACGGAGTTGTATTGCGCAGCCCGTTCCCACTCGCCGTACTTGGGCGATTCATGCGTGCCGGGGATACTGAAGCCGGCGTGAGTGAAGGCCATAGGAGGGCCGAGGGTTCAGGGTTCAGGGTTGAGAGCCGGAAAAACAAAACGAATCAGGGGCGTTGTCCGGCCGCGGCGGGCCGGGGGCCGGGGGGTTTCGTGTTGGCGCGAGCGGCCGGATTGGCGATCTTTTTCAGTTCGTTGTTGCCTTCTTCTGCGAGCCGGTTTGCCTTGTCGCCCTGTTTTTCTTGGTGATCGACGAAGCGGTTGAGGGCGTCGGCCAAGGTCGCCAATTCCTGTGATGCGCGGCGTCGATTAGGGTCGGTCGTGGGAACGGCCTCATGGGCATCCCCGCTCATGCCTTCGCCATAAGCCAGTCCGCCACTCACGGCGATCTGATCCTGGCTGAGAGAATGAGACTTCTGCCGCAACTGCTTTTGCAGCTCCTTCACAGGGGCGTCTTGCCCGCCCACTGTGGACGCCTCAAACGCGATCCCCGCCACGTCCTGGCCGATCTTGCTGACGCCGGCCGCGGCGAGCGCTTGTTGCAGCCCTTCGCGCGCGATCGACCCCTGCGCGCCTTGAATGTCACTAAGCTGCATGCCCGTGACGCCGGATTCCAGCGTTCGTTTCAACAACAGATTTTTTTGCAACGGCTCTTTGTTGAGTCGGTTAATCATCTCGCCGAAGGCTGGGGCTGCGGCATGAATCTCCGGGATGCTGGCGTAAGCGTTTTTATAGAGCTCTCCCGCGCGCCCTTCCCCCTTCAGCAGTTCGATGATCGTCGTGAAGGCTTTCGCTTCCGCGGTGATCTCTCCGCCGGCATCACCTTTTGCTTTTTTGAAGTTCTCTCCGAACACACCCAGCAACCGCCGTTTAATTTTCTCATTCTCTGGAAGCTGCATCGCGGCCAGACGCCCCGTCGTGCCGCCGGCGACGTTCGGCAGCACTTCGGCGAGTTGCTTAGACAATTGTGTCGTCGCCGTCGCCGTGACGCGCCCCTCGGTATCGTTGATGCTCTGGCCGATGGCGGCATTCAACGCAGCGGATTCGCGCGCGGTGTTGCCCCACGCCTGACCGGACGTGATGTTCGGCACGACGTGTTCCGCGAACACCGCGTTTTCAATCACCGGCGACGCGACTTTCGCGGACAGAATAAATCCCATCGCCTGAGCGGGGGTGACCGTTTTGTCTCGCTTGATCAGCGCCATCGCCGCGACGGTGTTCTTCTGAATTGCCTCGCCGTTGGTTGGATCGAGTTCTGCGGCGGAGCCGATCACATCCAACGCCTGTTTATTGGAAAGATCGCCCTTGAACGACGCTGCCGCGGAAAACGATTTCCACAAATCCGTCTGGCTTGCTCCCGTCTTGGCCGAAATTCCCGCAACCAGTTCTGACGCCTTGCCATTGGCGAGTTCCGGATCGCCCCCGATATTCTGGAGCGCGGCGCGCTGCGCCTGGGCCACGTCGATCTGCCGGTCGGCGGCGGTCTTCTGTCGCTGAACGAGGTTGTCGTATTCCGCCCGAAGTAATCGAGCCGCCAGGGAAATTCCGCCCAGAACGCTACCGACGCCGACGGCGGCCGCGGTGAACTTCGCCAGATTCAGCGCCGCCATGGCCGCTGAGGAATGCTGCTGTTGCGTCGCCTGCTCTAATTGCGTCTTGGAATGCGCCACCGCCCGAGCGTACTGGTTCTCATCAAGCTTATTTTTTTGCCGCAACGTGCTGAGCATCCCGAGCTGGCGGTTGTAGCGCTCCTGCGGCGTGGTGATGGATTCGATCACCTGTTTCTGTTGCGTGGCAAGCTCCTGCTCTTTGCGTTTTCGCTCGTCGACTTTCGCCGAGCCTTTGACCAGCTCCTCGCGGGACTGGCGGATCGCGCGGCTGTATTGTTCCTGCGTCAACAGCCCGGCCTGCAGCTGCTCCTTCAGGCCGGCCACGCGCTGGCGATAGCCCTCGAACGGCGTCTGGATCGCCTGCAGGACCTGCTGCGCGGAGCGGGCCAGTTCCCGCTGTTTCTGAGCGGCCTCCGCCAGCGCGGGGTTTGAGCCGTCCAGTTCCGTCTGGATCTTCTTCAGACCCTGCGAAAACTGCTCCGCCGAAATGTCGCCGGCCGCCGACAGGCGCTCGAGTTCCCCGAGCTTGCGGCCGTAGCGCCCGGTCGCCGTCTCCAGCTCGCCGAGCACGCGCGACTTGACGCGTCCGTATTCCGCCGCGGCCTGCGATGCTTTTTTGTCCTCGTCCGCGCGCTTGCGATCGACCGCGAGCACCGCCTCGACGGCGGACGCGTAGCGCTGCCAGGCGGATTCCGCCTGGCCCCCCTGCACGGTCAGATCGACCTTGGCTTCGGACATGGTTTAGTTTTTACTCAACTCACGAACTGCATCAGGAAGACTTCGGCAATCGACACCTCGCCGGCGACCGGGCCGGTTTTCACCCGGCGGACGGCGCGGAGCCAGAGGGGCTTTCCGCTTGTTTTTTTTTCTCCAGATCGGCCAGGATCGGCCGCACCTGGTCCGCGGCCCCCACGTAGAACGCGGTCGTGAACAGATCGTCGTCCCGGAACAGGCCGAGCCGGGTGGCGATCTCGGCGTTGATCCGGTAATTGAGCGCCAGCGCGGACACGACGAACCCGAACAGCCGCTGCCAGGTCCAGCCGGCGGAGTCCAACTGATTTCGCGCGAAATCGGCGAGCAGTTCGCCCGACTCGGCCGCGAACTGCGCGTAGGCCGCGTCCGGGATTTTGCAGAGCTGCCCCTGTGGGTCGAGGCCGATCACGTGCGGCACGTAGTCGACCGCCGGCACGGCCCAGGGCTGGCCGTCGCGCAGCACCTGCGTCCGTCCGCCGTACTGAAACTTGCGGGCCAGAGACTCGGGCGGCGGCTGGCCGGCGTCGAAGCCGTACCAGTACGGCGCGCCGCGGGCCTGGTGCCAGGTCTGCGACTCGGGGCGGTAGGCCGGAGCGCTGGTCGGTGACAACCAGCTCCAGACCTGTCCGCCCTGGCCGCCGGGTCCCGGTCCGTCCAGGTCGACGCACGCCGGCTGCTCGTCGTCCGGGCGGAGCAATTCGCCCAGCCCGGCGTCGAGCAGGTGACGCGGGTTCGCACCCGCCTGTTTCGGCAAAAACAGATGCAGCATGGAAATTGATCCATCAAAGAGCGGCGATCGGAATTACGGGGTCGAATCCTGCAGGGCGCGAATCTCCAGCGTGCCGTCGTCGCCGGAGGCGTTCGCGACGTACAGCGCTGTGACATCGACCGTGAGCAGGCAGGTCGCGGGCGACCCGTCCCACCAGACGTACGGTTCGCCCGCGACCAGGGCGATCGTGTCGTCCGGCACGCTGGAGCTGTTCGTCTTCAGCGTCATCGCCTTGTCGGCGACGATCACCAGGCTTTTCACCTCGCTGACGTCGAGAGCCAGGCTGACGAGCAACGCGGTCTGACCGTCGGCGACGGCAATCGATCTATTGATTTCGCCGTCGGCGGACTTAGAGACCGCCTTGGAGAACTGATCGTTCCCCCGTTGCCAGTTCGTCGTGATCTGATGTGTGAAGGCCATTTTGAAATCCTGGCTAAGTGTTAAGGGCTGAGGGCTGAGGGTCAGGCCTCGGAGTTACGACGGGTAGGCGGCGGTCGTGTTGATCGTCAGGGGGCCGGCGGCGGTGATCATCAGCCGGGTTTCGGCATCCTGATCGCCCTGCCCGGGCACTTCGGCCAGTTCATACGTGGAGCCGGCCGGGAACGTCACCGCCAAATGCGTGCTGGAGGCCGGCAACTGGTCCGATCGGAGGAAGTAGAGCGTGATGCCCGACACGCAGGCGGTCAGCTCGAAGTCGGCGGCGTTCGCCAAGCTGAGATTGTCGGCGGTGATTTCGCCGGTCGCCGCCCGCTTGGTGATCGAGCCCACCGAGGGGGCCGTGTCGCCGTTGGCGCGCTTGGTCTGATAGGTCAATCCGAAGTTGAGCTGGCTCCGCTGGACGCCGCCGAGGATGACGCCGTCGATCACCACGGGGCCCAGCTTGTAGGCGGCGGCGACGGCCGGCGATCCGCTCAGCGCCTGGGCGACGTTGATCTGCATGGGGGGATTGCTCCCCGATTTCAGACCGTAGTATTTGAGCTGGATCAGCGCGGGGTTCTGGTCGTCCTGCTGCGCCTGGATCGATTCGGGGATGAGCATCCCTTTCGTGCTGCTCATCGTGACGTGGTTGGAACCGCTCTGAAACGCGCCACCGTCGGCGCGGGCTTGGAACTGGATCTTGGCCAGCGTGCTGACGGCCAGGCCGACCGTCGGCGAGACGCCTGTCAGCACGGCTCCCAACCCGACGGCGGAGAGCGTCGCCACCGGATCGAGCGAGACCAGCGCAATCAGGCCGGGATCGAGCGCACCCCCGGGCGTGACGACCATCTTTTGAATCGCGGCCGAGGGCGTCACGTTGACCACGTCGGGGATGGTCAACGCGTCGAAGATCGCGGGATAGATCGAGAAACGTTCAAAGTCGGTGATGGCCATGGGAAATCCTCGTTGAGGGTTGAGGGTTCAGGGTTGAGGGCCGGAAGTCAGCCGCCGGTGCGGACCTTGTATTTCTGGCCGGGCTTGTTCGCCCGGTCGGCGTAGTCTTTGTGGACGAATTCGTTGATCGAGCGCTGCTCGTCGGCGGAGATAACTTCGATCTCCGCGATTGTGCGGAGCAGCGTCTCCTGGTGGACGGAAAGCCCGCTGCCGCGAACCCGCAGCCGGCCGCTACCGCCGCGGAACGGCAGCCGCATTTTCAGCGTCGCCCGTTTCTGCGTGGCCGTGACGTTAAAGCCCTGCATCACGGCGAGCGTCGTCGGCAGCCGGCCCTGGCGGCGGGAAAACGGCGAGACAAGCGGCCCCAGGCCGAGGCGGTCCTTAAGTTTCTGGTACTTGCGGCCGCGTCGTGCGTAACCGTATTTCGCGGGGGCGAACGATTGAAAGTGCCGCGGGATATGCGTTTCGTGATGCCAGTTCGCCGCGGCCCGCAGCGTGTCGTTGAGATGCTTGCCGTGATTACGGACGAGCAGCCGCGGGTCACGCGGCAGCGTCGTCGTGACGATCAGTTTTGGCGGGGAGAAATCTTCGGCCATCTCACACCCAGTTCAGAATGAAGAGACCGATCCGAAACGTTTTTTCCACGGTGGGATCCGCGTCGAGGGCGTCCTCGGATTTCTGCTGCCAGCCGATCGAGACTTTTCGCCAACCGGTCAGGTTCCAATGAAACCCGCCGCCGGCGGCCGGCGTCTTCGACAATGTGAGCATCTCGGCCAGGATCGCGCCGAGTGTGTTGCGCCATTCCTTGAGATCGTTTTTCGAGTCGGTCGCATGAGTGACCGACTTCGCCGCGGAGAGGACCAGGCCGAGCTGACCCCCTTCTTTGCCGGACCAGTCGCGGAACTGATCGAGCGATTCGTCGTCAAACAGATAACCGCCGGGGATCAGGTAGTCGCCGGCTTCCAAATCGCGATAGGGGTAGTCGATCGAGTCCAGGGCCTCGGTGGCATCGGCCGCGCTGACCAACGCCTGGAACGTCGCCGACGCCGCGAGCAGCTCGGCGGCGAGCGCGAACGGTCGAGACAGCGGTCCGCTGGCGATGACATCGGGCATGGTGGGTTATTGGCGGGGTTGGGCCGAGAGGCGGGCCTGGGTGGCCTGTTCGCGGCGGGTGAGTCGGACGGTTTGCACGCCGCGGCCGGAGATTACGGCCGTCGCCTGCCAGGTCGCTGCGTTAATGCTGAAATTCGACGGCACCTTGCCGAGCGTGACAGTCACGCTCGACGGCAGGACGAGTTTGGCGGTGCGGACGCGCTTCAAGCCGTCGGCGGCATCGTGTTGATCCGTGTCGTCGTTATCAAATTCCGCAAAGAGACCTTCCAGCTCCTCGCTGTCGCCGCTCGGCGGATAGTGCGTCACGGAGATCGCAAATCCGTCGGCGGCAAACAGGAGGTCATCGGCGCCGGAATCGATCAGGTCCTGGAACGTCACGCGTTACGCTCCGAGGGCATACTTGTAATCAACTTCCATCAGCGCAATCTTCACGGCGGGCGTGCCGGTGCCCGACGCCTTTTGAAGCTGCACGAAAGGCTGCACGTTGAGACCGGCCGACAGGGCCGACATATCGAACGTGGTCCCCTCGGCGACGCGTTCGCCGTCGATGAAGAAACGGACGTCGGTCAGGCCGCGGGTAAAGTCGATGTGCAGCAGCTTGTAGACCGCGGCCAGCGTCTGACCGCTCGCCTTGTCGTCGTTGTCCGTGGTGGCGTCGTCGGTTTCGACGACGAGCGCCGTGGTCGATACCGACCCTTGCATCCGGAACCAGGCATTCGTCGCCACGGAATCCGCGGTATCGTTCTGCGCGGCCCCCAGGCCGACGACCAGAGTCGTGACGGCATCAATGCCGGAGACCTGCACGATCGCCCGAAAGTGTTGGATCATCCGCACATCGAACATCAGGACGTCGTTTTGATAGAGCGTGACGACCTGGGCCTCGGACGTAGCGTCGAGCGTCAGGGCCGCCGCGCCGCCGTCCTCGGTCATGCAGAGATACGTCGGCGTGCCGGCCGAGGACGTATCTTTGATCGTCCAGCCGTTCATGCCGGGCGTTGTCGTAAACGATTGGGCGCGATCGAACTTGTCCGACCAGCAGCGCGTGCCGCGGACGACCAGGCCGACTGCCGGCACCAGCGGCGCGAGCTGCAGCAGACCGCCGGCGAGGGCGAGTAGACCGCAGACCAGCGCGAGACTGAACAGCGAGGCACACGATTGCATCGTGCGGCGGTTTTTCCAGTAGTAGAGCGAATACGAAGTCATGGAAATAAGCCTTTCGAAACTGAGCGGTGTGGTGCGTGGACGGGAAAAGCGGCGGCCGGCGATCCGGCCGCCGCGGGCGATGCGGCTTATGCTCCGGCGTGCTTCTGCAGGCCGCGCCAGTTGAGCGCCTTGGCGCCGAACGATTGGAGAATGATGTAGGACTGCGACAACTTGCGCGGGTCGATGAACTGCCGGGTGACCGGCGTCCGCTGACCCTGCAGGAAACTCACCTCGACGGTGTCGATCTGCGCGGTGTCCGCCGCCAGATACCAGGCGGTCGTACTGGCCGAATCGAGCAGCGGTTCGATCACGGGGATTAACTGGCTGGCCATGTTGTAGGCCAGCGAGCCGGTCGCCACGTTGTCATACACCGACATCACGAGCTGCAGAATCGTGGTCCGCAATGCCGAGGGGCCGATGATGTACCGCGGAATCAGGTTCAGGATGTCGGCGCCTTCCGCCTGTTCGGGCGTGTTCTCGCCGCGCATCTGCATCATGAGATTCGTCAGCGTCTGCAGCGTCGTCGTCGACGGGGCGCCGGCCCCCGTGGTGAGATTCAGCCGCTTGCGGTTGCCGGTCACCGTCGAGAACAGGGCCTGGCCGTCGCGCATCGTCGGATTGCTGGTGATGATCGACCAGGCGACCGCGTTCACCGTCCGGCGGGCGGCATTGCCGAGCTGGGCCGGAATGCGGGACAGGGCGCTCATGTCGTCGTTGATCAGCAGCCGATAGCTGAAATCGACTTCATACGACCGGCATTCGACAGAATACGATTCCTTCGCGTCGGCGAAGCTGGCCTTTTCCGGATCCTTGTTGTCGTTCCAGACCGGCAGGTTCGGGACGGCGCCGAGCAAGAACACGTTCTTCGCCTTGAAGTCGACGAAGTCGCTGCCGACCCGCATCACCTGTTCCCAGGTCGACGGGGCCTCGGTATAGCCGAGGGCCATCGACTTGTTGATGGCGTCCATCGTGATGTTCGCGAAGCTGCCCGTGGTGTGATAGGCGCCCGCGTCGCGGATGCCGAGGATTTCGCAGGCCCGCTGCGGTCCGAGCAATGCGAAATGGGCGATCTCTTCGCGGGTCATTTCGAACGTGCGGACGCCGTTGATTTTTTCGACGTATTCGCGAGCCATGTCGAACAGGCTGGCGGCCCGGAAGTGGGCAGAATCCTTATCCTGTTCCGCGACGGGAAAAATCCGCTCGCGGGCCGCTTCCCGCCGCTTGGCGACGTTGTCTTGTTCGTGTTCCGCGACGGGGGAGGCGATGCTGTCCAGCGAGCGGAGGACGAGGGCTGTCTTCATCTGCTTTTCAAATTTGTCGACCTGGGCCGGGCCGGCGGAAATGAACGTCCGCGTCCCGAACGTTTTCTCCTGCTCTTCGCGATGATCGAGGACGGCCTTTTCGATGTCCTCGCGCGAGCGGCAGCCGGCGAGTTTGTCGTCGAGGGCGCGGGTCCGTGTCACGCAGGCCAGGTGGAGCGTGTTGTCGGCGATGCCGCGGAGCTCCTCGGAGCGCTTGGCGGTTTCTTCGATCGCCTTCGTGGCGGCTTTGTTGGACGCGTCTTCGACTATTCGCTGCATGCGGACTTCAAAGTCCGCCAGCAGCGTCTTGGAATCGGCGTCTTCTTTGCGTTCGCCCAATTTGTGTTCGACGGCCCAGCGCTGGGCCTCTTCATCGCTCAATTCCTTCGGCATGCCGCGGGTTTCGAGCAGACTGCGGAGCTCGGGGTTCATGGAGAAGTCCTTTTCTTCCGGTAACGCTGTCGGATCGAAGCCCCGCAGCTTGGCTTGTTCGTCGGCTCCAATCGGGGTCAACGAGACCTCGCGGAGCTTCCATTTCGTAATAACGTTGACGGGGCCGGTGTAAGACCGGCCATTGATGAGTTCGGTCCGGCCGCGCGGCACGAAGCGCTTTTCCAGCCGCAGGTAGCCGGCGGAAACGTCGGTGAAGTGGCCCTCGCGGACCATCGACCAGGCGGTTTCCGCGCCGTTGGCGAATCGCAGCGTGCCGGTCAGTCCGTCACCTTCGCGGCGGATATTGCGCACCGATCCGAGCTGGTTCGCCATCGTTTTCCGCTGATGGTTGTCGAGCAGCGGGACTTGCTCGGGAAATTGCGCGCCGTCCATCCGGAGCACTTCCGGGATCATCTGTTTTCGTTCGGGGTCGGGCATGACGACGGGCGCTTCGGTGGCGATCGTCGCCGCCACGGAGCGGGCCGTTTCATCCGCGGTTGTCGCCGTCAGCGGCAGCGCGCGGAAACTGAGATCGTTCAGTTCTTTGGCGGCTTCACGCCGTGCTGTTTGCTTGCTCGGCATTCGCTTGACCCTGTTGAGGTTGAGCCGGGGCGGCTGGTTTCTGACCCAGCGATGCGGCGATGTACCATTCCGGCAGGCCGTTCGCTTTACATTCAGCGATCCACTCGATGATGTCCTGCTGCACGTCGCCTGAATCGCGGCCGATCGCCGCGTTTTCGATCTGCGGGGAACTGCGTCCGCCGGCAATCCGCATCGAGGCCGCTTCGTCGTCGTCTTTTGGATTGATGGAGCGAGGGACCGGGCCGCTCCAATTCGTGTCAAGAAACTCGGGTTCGCGATCGGCGAATTCTTCCGGCGTGACGATGCCGGCAAAATAGCCGGCGGCGACGCCCAGGCGGATCACTTCCTCATAGAACGGCTGCAGGAAGCCGGAGGCGAACCAGTCCTGCACGCCTTCCATCTCGGGCCAGCAATCGTTGTCGGCGGACCGCTCGGAAGAAAAGGATGAATTGCGATAGTCGCCGGTGATCGTGCTGGCTTTGACGCCGGGCATGGCCGTCCCGACGCCGCGCAGCATGTGCTGAATGAACGCCTCGGCGTTCGTTGTCGGCTGGTTCGGCGTGAAGCCTTTGAGGTCGCCGTCCTGGCCGAGATTGATCATCATCCCCGCTTTCATGCGGGTGATCTTGTTGCCGTCGTCGTCGATCAGTTCTCCGGCGTCGTTGTCGGT
Source organism: Gammaproteobacteria bacterium RIFCSPHIGHO2_12_FULL_63_22 (assembly GCA_001801685.1). Lineage (GTDB taxonomy): Bacteria > Pseudomonadota > Gammaproteobacteria > Xanthomonadales > Xanthomonadaceae > Arenimonas. The sequence goes on from MGYJ01000013.1 coordinate 28,292, forward strand.
GCCATTGAGGCCGAATTGCGTTTTTGAGCGACTGAGCCGGTAGCCGAGGGCCACGCAGGCGGCGATCGCCGCCGACTTGAGGACGTTGTATTGATAGTCGCCGGTGGAGTGCGTCTGCAGGATGGCCGGCGCGAGCCACGGCACGCCGCGGAGCTGATCGACATCGTCCTGCACGTAAAGATGGTAAATCTGATCGGCGTCGACGCGGGCCACGTCGTCATAGGCCAAGAGATTAAATTCGTCGAGGCGTTGCGACGTGATGTGATAGGCCACACGCTCGCCGTCTTGGTTGAGTTCGATGCCGCGGTAAAAGTCGTGGCCCGCTTCAAAGCCGTCGGCCTTGGTGAACTGGCTCAATCGCCGCGGGGCGATCATTTGCAACGCGAGCCGAATCGGTGAACCGAGGGCCTGCTGCTTGGCGCGGGACAGCGTTTTGCGGCGGACGAGGGCCTCGCCGGAGAGAATGCAGGTCCGCAGGGCCAGTTTCTGCTGCTCGACCAAATCGAGACCGCCGCGGCCGGGCTTGCCGCGGACGTCGCAGCAGTTGTGCAGTGCCCACCAGAGCTTGCGGGCGGCTTTGCGGAATTCGACGTGTGGCTTGCCGTCGATCCCCTTCGCCTGGCTGTTCGGGTGCATCCCGCGGCCGATGACCTTCGTCTCGATGGTGCGGACGATCTTGCGCGCGTAGGGATTGTTGCGATAGAGGTTCCAGGATTCCGCCTCGCATTGATCGAGCTGCGCGCGGGGAATCTGGTTTTCGGGCAGCAACAACCGTTCAAAGGAATTGGTCAGCCGGTTGTATTTTCCGGCGGCGTAACCGCCTTTGCCGTTGGAGACGGCGGCGATCTGGTCCAGCGTGGCGCGGGCCGCCAGGCGTTCCAGTTGCCGGCCGGGCGAGAAGAGGCCGACGAGTTGATCGACGAGGCTGGCGATCATCGTTCGCCCCCCGTTTCGACCAGCGATGCCATCGATCCGCCGCCGTCCTCGAGGTCGTTGATCTGTCGGATCAGGCGATCGCGATCTGCGCTCAGTTCCGCATAACGGGCCTGCTGCCGACGATGGCCGGTCGGGCCGACGTCGAATTCCTGGGCGAGCCGGCAACGTGTGAGCGCGGCAAGAACTTCAGTCAGTTCGTTTTGCAGAATTTCCAGCATGCCCTGGTGATAGACCAAGAGCCGGTTTCGGCGAAGAGGGCCTTTCCGCCGGCGGGAATTTTCCCGCCGGCAAGCGGAGGTTTGTTGCGGTAACTGTAATTTCCAGGTCGACAGACCAAGTGTGGGCGCACGTGTCGCATTTGAAATAATGTCGACTCTTACCCTCGTATTGGCCGTTGTGCCGGCCCTGTCCGCCGCGGCCCTCGCCGCAGATCGGGCATTTCTTCCAGTCCGCGGAAAGTTTCGGAGCTGTGGGGATCGCGGTTTCCGGCATGGCCGGCCGGGTCTGCGGCGCGGGAGCCGGCGGGCGCTTGGAATCCTGTCGTTTCATAACCACTCTCTCCCATCAGATCGGTCGTCGCCGGAAAAGTTCGATGCACGTTTCGCGGCGACGGCCTGAGATACGCTTGGCCGTGGCGGCAGTGAATCCCAAGTCCGGCCGTCCTCGGTAACGCAGAGTGCGGCCGTGCGCGCGTATCGCAAACAATCGCGAAAGTCGTTTGGTCCGCGCTTCTTCCAGGTGTGGACTTCATAACCGTCGTCGTTCTTTTCTTCTGCCGGATATTCATTCTGGAGTTCTGCCAGAAAGGTCACGTCAAGACCGATGTCGGCGGCCAGAGTCCAGCCGGGATCTTCAGGCGTGATCAAATCATTGTTGAGCACGCGCTGAATCCAGCGCTGCGTGCGCTCCGTGTTGACGTTGACCAAGGTTAGCCCGCCCAACTTGGCCTTGTGATTCAGATTTGATTCGGCTTCGCCGCGGGTCAACTGAAAGCCTTGGTCGAACCGGCTGGTCGAGTGGCCTTTGCAGGGCCAGCAGCCGTGGATCCGGCGGCAGAAAGCGTAGACGTCTTCCGTCCGATTGCCGTCGCCGGAATCGATCAAGGTCACGCCCGGCCGGAGCGGATTGCCGCCGTCCGCATGAGAGTAATAGCTCTTCGGTCCATTTATGATTTCGGCGAGCTCATCCCAGGTGGCGCAGAAACCGTAATCCACGACGTGGCCGCGGCCGCGGGGTCCCCAGACGCAGACAATCCATTTCAGCCGGTCGCCCTGCACGTCGACCCCGCGCGTCGTGAAGATTGACCAGGCGGGGCAAATCCGCTGCGGATCGCCGGTACAGAGTCTCGCAGCGAGTTCCGTACCCGAAAGTTGCGGCGGCGCTTCGTCCCACGTGAGGCCAAGCCATGAGTTCACAAAATTTCTCCTCTTTTCATTGTGCCGGCAGGATTCGAGCCACTCCTTGGCGATCAAGCCCCAGGTGATCGAGGGCAGCAGGGAATGGAGCGTGGACAACGGACCAAAGGATGCATCGGGACCAGGTCGCAGCGGCTTGCCTTTGAGTTTGCCTGAACCGGCGACGGTCATCCCCTCAGGAACCCACACGCCGGAATTCAGCATGGCGTACCGGTGACCATCGAGAATCTTCTTTTGGCAGTGGCTGCATTCGTACCACGCGGTTTCCAGGGCGACGGTTGGATCGCTGCGACCGCTGGCGGGTTTCTCCCACTTAAGGCCGCCCGGTTTGTCGCGCTCGCCGAAGACCAGCTCCTGCCAGCCGTTGCAGCGCGGGCAGGGGACTTCCCGCCGGCGGTTGTCCGCGGCGAGCCGGGCCGGTTCGATGCGGGAATCCTTTTTCGTCGCCGGTGTCGACATCTTGAGGATTTTGTGCCGACAGAAACCCTTCGCCCGCTCGCGCATCAGTTCGGCGAAATCCGCCTCGTCGGATTTCCGCCGGGACATTTTATCGATTTCATTCAAGACGACGACGAACGCCGCATAGTCGGCGGCGGCGGACGGCGAGCCGGACCAGGCTCCGTGAATCAGCATGTTCGCGAGTTCGATTTTGTCTGATCCGCGGCGGCCTGGCGGCGGCAACACGTCCGCCAGCTCGGGGATCTTTTCCAGGATCCTCCAGAGACGTTTCAGAACTCGCTTGACCGACCGGATATCGGCATCCCCCCACGCGCAGGGGTTCGGGTTGTAGCGCGCGATCCGCGCGAGGCAGGCCTGGGCGAAGACCGTCTTGCCGAGCCTGGAGGCCCATTGCAGGGAGATCGTGCGGATGTAGGGATCATCGAAACAGTCGAGCGGCTCGCGGGCGTGCGGGAACAGATCGAGGCGGAACTTGCCGCGGATTTCGGAGCCGGGCGGGAGCGTGATCTCGCGCTCGGCGAAGTCCGCGGTCCGCACGAACGGCGTCGGGCGGATGACGTCGCAGACCGGAGCGGTGATCCCGAAGAACAAACCCACGACGATCACTCCTGCGGCGAGCGTTTGAGATCCTCGGCGAGCTGCTCGCGGCGGCGGTCGAGTTCCGCCTTGATCCGCGGGCCGATCGCCTTCTTGCATTTCTTGCAGCACTCGCCGGCGAGCAGATCGGGCAACTGTTCGCACCAATCGGCCAGGCCGGAGAGGATGTTCGCGAGGAAGAGTTCGTAACTCGGCCGCGGGAGGAGTTCCTTCTCCTGCTCCTGCAGGTGCAGCTCTTCCTTGCGTGTGCGGATTTTGTCCCGCTTCAGGGCCTCGGCGGCGCGGGCCACCTTGAGCGTCTGCATCTGCGTGCCGCGGTCGGATCCCTTCTTCGCCAGTCGATCTCGCCAGGCGGTGATCGCATCGAGATCGTAGCCGGCTGAACAATCCGGAAAGTCGGGATGCTGTTCGCGCCAGTCGCGGAGCGTCCGCGCTGTGACGCCCAGCTTGTCGGCCGCTTCCTTTTGTTCCGCGACGATCGCCATCCATCGTGTTCCCTACACCCGTACAGGACCGGGGCGAGAACGCCGCCGGAAGTCCGAAAATTCTTCCCTCAAGCCTGCCTTGGACTTAGCCTAAAACCGCTGTTTCCCAGCAGAATTCCTTGTATTTTTGCCTTGAACCTTTTCTCGCCGCGCTCGATATTGATTGCAGACGCGGACGATTGATCCGCGAAACTTAACCCGGCCCTTGCAGGGGCCACAGACTGGAGAAAATCATGGCGACAACTCAACCGACTGTCGGGCACGTCGTTTACCAGGCAGAGGGCGAGTGGATCGACGGCCGGCCGATCTCTTTTTCCGGTGCGGGCCATTTGTCGGAAGCTGACGCTCGCGACGAAATCTCCAATCGCCTTGCCATGCTCAGCACGGCCGAGGCGAAGCGAGTACGATCCTGTTGGGTGAGGCCGTACAAAGTCACGTCGCTCGACGAAGATGCTGCGGATGGCATCGGTTCGATGGAATCCTGCGGCCCTGGCGTCGCAATCTGAACCATCCCCGCTTGCAGGCGGCTGACTCTCCAGTCTCGCGCGGCGTTCATCATGGGCTGCAACCCGAACGCCGCGCGGGGCGTTTCTTAAGCCCCGTTCGGAAAGGTTGCGCTCATCGTGCGCGCCGAGATCAAAAAACAAGCAAAAAAATTGGGCATCCCGCTGGATGTTGTCGCCGACACGTATCGCGAACTGCGGGCCTATGAACGCCAAGCCCGCGATTGGGAATGGACGATCCGCCGGCGGGTCTGGGAAATGTATTCCTACAGCCCCGAATCGAACGAGTTCTGGCGGCATGGCATGCACGTCCGTTATGCCCGCGCCTTCGGCGAAGGGGATCGGACGCTGATCCCCCGCTGGGATGAAACGGCCGACGAACTGGCGATGGAGTTCCCCGAGCTGGCCGTCGACGGCGATCCGGCGGAACGTCTCTTTGAATTCATCGCCCGGCGCTACGAACCGCTGCCGACAGCGGAAGACACCTGGAAGCAAGCTGTTGATGTGTGCCTCGAGCGCGTCGCGGAATGGGCCGTCGACGCCGAACCCGTCCCCTTTTGAAAGGAAACCACATGCGAGCAATAACGCTAAAACGAGAATGGGCCTGGCTGGTGGCCCAGGGTCACAAGCAGATCGAGAACCGCACCTGGGCGACGCGGTACCGGGGGCCGCTGGCGATTCATGCCGGTAAGGGGTCCGATCCTGCGGCCAGTGTGCTGTGCGGACGGCTGGGAATTGCATTGCCGGAGGTCCTTCCCGAAAGCGTGTTGCTCTGTGTGGTGGATTTGGTCGACATCATCGAACTGAGTGGGCTGGATGGGCCGCGTTCCGATCCGTTTGCGGTTGGCCCGTGGTGCTGGATGCTCGAGAACGTCCGGTTGCTTGATCCGCCGATCGCCTGCGGCGGACGCCAGTGCCTGTGGACGCCGCCGGCTGGACTGGTGGCGTAATCCCGAACCGGCGCGCCTCGTCCGGTCGAGCCGGGCCGACATAACGAAAACTCGCCGTGAGTCGATCGAGGGCCGCCGTCTTCGCCATGCCGGTTTTTGTCGAGGAATGGCCTTGAGGGCTCATCAGCGACGGCAGCCGGATCATTCGCCAGAGAGGCGAGCGGGACCGGTGGGCGATCATGCTGGGGTGGCTGGTTGTCGAGTGCACGCCCTTGCCGAGCGAGGCGAACAGACCCATCACGAATTCGCTGAGCGCGTTGCCGATGCCGATGCCCTGGAAGTCGGGCAGGCATACCGAACGATGCTCGCGCCAGAATCCGCCGTTGGCGTGCGGCGAGTGAATCATCGCCGTAAAGGCCGCGGGTTGGCCCTGAAACAGAGCGACGAAACAACAGGCGGATTTCATCAGGTTGGACGCTAGATAGTGATGCCGCTTGAATAGCTGCCATGCCGACGAGTGGACGCGGACAATCGTGAGGCGGATGGGCGGGCGGCGCCTTTCCAACCTCCAGACGAACCGGCCCGTGGCGGGTTCGTAGATCCAGTCCGGATCTAGCCAGTCGACGATATCGAAATGGCAGGAGATCGCGACGAATTTGCCGGGGCCGCGGCGGATCGTTTTGGCGACGGCCGCCGATCCGATCTGCGCGACGGTGCGATCCACGACGGAGGTGAACTCATCGATGGCGACCAGATCCCGATTCTCGGTCAGCGCGCGGGCGAGCGTGACGCGGAACTGCTCGCCGTTGGAGAGGCAGCCGAACGGCCGCAACCAGCTCGGGGGAGAACTGAAGCCGACCGAGGAGAGCGCCCCTGTGATGTCAGTGATCGAGAGCGATGCCGGGAAGGCGTCGATCACGGACCGATCGGCCGGCCATTCGTAGCCGTGCACCAGGGCGTCGCCGAACAGTTCGCGCGCGATCGTCGACTTCCCGCAGCCGGACGGGCCGACGATCAGGCCGATCTGCCAGGGGCGGGCTTCGAGGGGCAGGTCGACCGTCCAGGACTGTTCCGACCGTTTCGCCGGCGGAACGTCGAACATGCCTTCGAGCTGCATCACCCGCGGCGAGCGGACGACAGGGACCGAACGGGTGATCTCGGCGTGCATGGGGCTCCTTCGTGGATTACTTGACAAGCATGGCTTGTCAAGTAATCAGGCGATGAGCGCTCGGACTTCCAGGCCGTCTTCCGCCTGGAGCCGTTCGAGCAATTCCTTCTGCTGATTCTCGTTCTGGCACGTGACGAGAATCTTCCACGCCGAATCGGGCGGGGCCGACGTCGTCGGCTTGCCGCTTTGCTCGGCGGGATCAGATCCGCCTTTGCTCCGCGGAGCCGGCGTCTCCTCGGCGGCGGCCAGGGCCTCGTTGATGTCGGCGTCGAGATCGCTGAACATGCGCGAGAGTTCGCCGTCGAGTCCGTCCAGCGGAAGTTCCGCCAGGGCCTCGCGGAGCATATCCTCGTTCCATTCGGACAGCTCGGCAGTCCGATTGTCGGCGATGGCGAAGCCGGTCGCCACCTGGTCGTCTTCCGTGACGAAGATCGCCGGGACGTGGGTCCATCCGTTGGCGAGCGCCGCCTGTACCGTGCCATTGCCGGCCCGGACGATCTTCCGGTCGCCGGCGAGCTGCACCACGACGTTCTTTCGGATGCCGTAAACCCGCAGGGATGCGGCGATGGCCGCCAGATTCCGTTCATCATGCGTGCGGGCGTTCTTCGGGTCGAGCACCAGCTCGGCGATCGGCACGGCCAGCGGCCGCAGCCGTTCGTCGATGTAGGGCAGGTCGGTGATTTCGCCGGAAATCACCGATGAAGGCAGGGACGATCCGACTGCGGCCGCAGACGGATCGTCGGCAGAGGGAAGGGGGGCCTGGCTGGCGTCATCTTGGCGGGTTTTGGCACGTTTTTTGGGCATTTTCTGGCCGGGGGAAGGAAGGAAGTTGAATTTTTTCGGGGTTCCGCACAAAAAAAATGCGATTGTTC